>NZ_JBHJXS010000004.1:0-658219 GCF_042269265.1 Nocardia sp. NPDC056000
GCGTGAGCAGCGGTGCTGCTCACGGCCCCGCCGTTCTCACGGTCTATCAGTAGTAGTGGCTACGCCCGCCGACCGCGCGGCCGGTCGCGCCGAGCAGTGCCAGTACTGCGCCGACGACGAGCAGGATTACCCCGAGCGTGGTCAGGATGTTGATGCCGAGCAGGAAGCCGGCGATCAGGAGGATGAGCCCGAGGGCGATCATGGTGTGTCCTTCGGTAGAGCGGACTTGTCTCCAGGGCTATGCCCGGTACATGGGCGCTCAAACGGAGGAGATGTGAAATGGTTTGCCCTGCAATGATTTCACGTCCGGCCGTTTGTGGGCCCGGTCACGCTTGTCACCGATTGCGTTGGCGGGGAGGCGATTCCGAAGGGCGGTATGTCCGTCAGCTGCTGATGTCGACCTTGTTCGCGTAGAAGGCGACGTAGCCCTTGATATTTGCTGCGGCGTCCATGGGTTCGGGGTAGTACCAGGCGGCATCGGTCAGGGGAGTGCCGTCGCCGATATCGACGGTGTAGTAGCTCGCGGTGCCCTTCCATCCGCACACCGTGTGCGTGTCGGTGGGCGTGAAGTACTCCTGTTTGATCGCTGCGGGCGGGAAGTAGATATTGCCTTCGACCGTCTCGTAGTCGTCGGTTTCGGCGATGATGACGCCGTTCACGGTTGCCGTCGCATGTGCCATGCCGCGATTGTGCCAGCGGCGCAGCCGATCCGGTGTCAGGACTCCAGTCGGCCATAGATAAGGCGCAGGATCGCCTCGGTGAGATCGTCGATGCCGTGCGTCACTTCGGCTCGGGGTGCGGCGGACAATTGCGAGAGTCGCCCGTCCCGCATGAGGGTGACGAGGGTGGCCAGGGTCGCCGAATCGATTCCGGTGGGAGCGAGCCCGGCCGCGCGGTCGCGGTCGATCTTGGCGGCGAGTGCGCTGGTGAACCGGGTTTGCATGCCGAGGAGGAACTCCTTCAACGGCGGATAGCTGTTGTCGTACCCCTCCAGTGAGCAGACCAGGATCTTGCTGTTGTCGTGCCAGATCTCCGCGGCCCCGGTGAGCTGGGCGTGCAGCAGTTCGCGCTGTGGGCCGGTGGACGGCAGCCAGACGTGGGTCTCGGCGTAGCGGTCACTCACGTCCTCCATCAGGCGCGCGAGCACGGCCTGCTTGGAAGGGAAATAGAAGTAGAAACTCGTGCGGGAGATGCCGGTGGCCCCGGTGATGTCGTCGATGGTCAGTTTGGCCATCGGCTTGTTCATCAGCAGTTCGCGGGTCGCGTCCAGGATCTGGGCCTCGCGCTGATCGCCCTTGGACAGGGTGCCGCGCCGTCGCACCGCCTCGGTCGTGTCTCGGACCTGGTTCACCTGGGGTCCGCCCTTCTGCGCCATGGCCACACCATAGAGCGATTTGCCTATCGATACTGGACGTGGCGTCTATCATAATCGACACTGTGTCGATTCCCGCGTAGGGTACCGGCAATGACCTCCCCGCTCGAGCTTCGGCGAACCGCGTCGCCGACCGCGATCGTGCTGACCATGGCCAGCACCGTGTTCCTTCTGGCATTGGTTCAGACCCTGCCCGTGCCCGCACTGCCGCAGATAGGTCACCAGCTCGGCGTCTCGGCCACGACCGTCGGCTGGGTGACGACCGCGACCATGCTGGCCGCCTCCGCGCTGACCCCACTGCTCGGTCGCCTCGGCGATGTCTACGGCCATAAGCCGGTGGTACTGGCGACGCTGGTCGTGACGCTGGCGGGCAGCGTGCTCGCCGCTTCCGCGAGCAGCATCGAGCTACTGATTGCCGGAAGGGCTTTGCAGGGCGCGAGTTTCGGCCTGTTCCCGCTGGCGATCAGCGTGCTGCGCCATGAACTTCCGACCGAACGCCTGACCGGGGCGCTGGCCGTCACCGCATCGACCCTCGGTGTGGGCAGCGGTGTCGCACTGGTGGCGACCGGTCTGCTGACCCAGGGCGGCGCGGACTACCGCCGCATCTTCTGGCTGACCGTCATCCTGACCGCCGTCGTGCTGGTACTGGCGTTCCGCGTCCTGCCGCGCCGCGCGGGCCAGGGCGGTCGCGTGGACTACATCGGTGCCGCGGTACTGGGCCTGGGCCTGGTCTGCCTGCTGCTGCCGATCTCCCAGGGACATGAATGGGGTTGGGACAGTGCACAAGTGATCGGCTTGTTCGTGGCCGCCGTCGTTGTGCTCGCCGGATTCCTGCTGCTGCAATCCAAACTGCGTGAACCGCTCGTCGCGACCTCACTGCTGGCACACCGCCCCGTCGCGGTGACCAACCTGGCCAGCTTCTGCGTCGGTTTCGCCATGTTCAGCGTCTTCCTCGGCGCGACCTACTTCGTGGCCACCCCACATGGCTTGGCGGGCTTCGGATTCGACGCTTCGGTCCTGCGCACGAGCGTGGCCTTCATGCTCCCCGGCGCGGTCGTCTCGGTGCTGATGGGCCCGATCGCCGGTCGCCTGGTCGGCCGCATCGGCCCCCGCTACGTGCTGCTGCTCGCCAGCGTCATCGGCCTGTGCGCCCTGACCGCCCTGGCCCTGCTGCATTCGACCAGCGCGGAAGTCGTTGTCGCCCTTGTCATCGCGAATGCCGCCATCGCCATCGCCTACTCCGCCATGCCCGCCCTGCTGGTCGCCAATGTCGCCCCGCACGAAACCGGGATCGCCAACTCCATCAACTCGATCATGCGCACCGTGGGTGGCGCCATCGGCAGCGCCTTGGTCGTCACCATCCTCACCAGCGACACCCTCCGCCACACCCTCCCCGGCGGCGGGTCAATCGTCCTGCCCGCCGAAAGCGCCTACCGCATCGCATTCCTCACCGGCGCAGCCTTCTTCGCGGTAGCGGCGCTACTGGCCGGATTCGGCCTGCGCCACACCGGCCGTCCCCTGACTCAGCACGAGGTCGAAGAGGACATCGCCTTGGCGAGCGCCGGCGAATTCGCCACGGTGTCCACCAGCCTCTGACCCACCGCGAGCTCGGGCCTACCGTCCATTCACCGCCCGCGACCTGATCGACGAAAAGACTTGTCTTACAAGTTCGTTCGATCAGGTCGCGGGCGTCAATGTGTATCCAGGACGCCCGGATCCATGCGATGGGCGACCAGATCGTCGGCGACATCGTCGACCAAGCGGCCGACGGCGAACGCATAACCGCGCAGGCGGGCGAGTGCGTGCTTTTCCGAGATGTGGGATGCGGCAATGATCATTCCGGTCGCCTGATGCACCCGTGCGCGATTGACGGGCAGCTCTGTCCACCACGAGGCAGTCGGATCGTTCGGATAACTCCGGAGCACCGCCAGCGTCACGATGTCCGCGACCTGCATGGCTATTGCCACCTGGGCGGTGGACAGCCGCCCCCGCGTCCTGCGGTAAAGATCCAGTGCGCCAACGCTGTCGAGGCCGCTCATCAAGGGAAACGCGAAGATCGCGCCGACCGGGTGGGCGCCGATCTCGGTCGCGAACACCGGCCAGGTTCGGATGACGGTCCCGCGCAGATCCGCGACCAGCACCGGGCGTTTGCTCTTCGCGGCTTCGAAACACGGCCCTTCGCCGAGGCTGAATTGCAGTGACTCGATATCGGCGACGACTTCGTCACTGGCGTAAAGGGTTTCGCGTCGATCGGTGTTGACGATCAATGAGATCGACACCCCGTCGATCGGCAGCAGTTCCATACATGTGCGGCTGATCCGATCGATCGCGTCGCTCCGGCCGCTGCTATCGCGCAGGGCGCACAGCAACGCCTCGCGGGCGGTTCGGACCGAGTCACCCGATCGGGCGGACGGGTTCACGGGCGAACACCGCGGGAGCGGATCCGATGGTGTGTTGCGGTCGAATGCATTGGGATACCGCGGTTCTCGCCTGGTGGGTGGGCGCGAGCGAGATGCGACCGTGCGAGCGGAACTGGCGGAGCTCCGCCTCGTATCCGTGGGCTACCCGATCAGGTCGATTCCAATCAGGCGACCGCGCCGGTTGTTTGAGCGTCATTCGCTCGGGTAGCCGCTGAACATGCCGGCACCAAGGCCGGCCTTTCGCCCAGCAGTCAGGGCAGCGCGGCCCTCATGATCCGGTCTCGGACCGGGGAAATGGTAGTGACCGATGAGCACAGTTACCGCTTCAACCGATGTCAAAGCACCCATTCGCATCGTCTACAACCAGTGGACACAGTTCGAATCGTTCCCGGAATTCATGTCCGGGGTCGAGCAGGTACAGCAGATCGATGACACGCATACGCACTGGAAGATCAAAGTCGGTCCGGTGCAACGAGAGTTCGACGCCACGATCACCGAACAGCATCCCGACGAGCGCGTCGCGTGGCGCTCGGACAGCGGCCCCGAACACGCCGGCGTGGTGACCTTCCACCGCATCGACGACCTCACCACCCGCGTCACCACCCAAATGGACGTCGACCCCGAGGGATTCCTCGAAAACGTCGGCGACAAACTGGGCGTGCTGGACCACCGCGTCAAGGGCGACCTCGCCCGCTTCAAGACCTTCATCGAAGAACGCACCCACGAAACCGGCGCCTGGCGTGGCGACATCCCGCGCCCCGGACAGTAACCGGACATCTCGTGGGTGCCGCCCCGATGACCGAGGTCAGCATGAGAATGCCCGCCACGGCGGCACAGGTTTTCGCCGTGCTCGCGGACGGCTGGTCGTACGGGCACTGGGTGGTGGGCTCGACCCACATCCGCGATGGTGGCCCGACCTGGCCGCAGGTCGGGGCCACCATCGCGCACAGTATCGGGGCATGGCCGCTGATGGTGCAGGACTCCACCGCGGTGATCGCCGCGGATCCGCCCCACATGCTGGAGCTGCGGGCGCGAGCGTGGCCCTTCGGTCAGGCTCGAATCCGGTTGGAGATAAACGAGATCGATGCGGCGACCGTTGAGGTCCGCATGCTCGAAACCGTCTCCCACGGTCCGGGACGCTTACTTCCCGGCGCGTTGCAGGCGGTGCTGTTGAAACCGCGCAACAGCGAATCGCTTGCGCGTTTGCGCGACCTCGTCACCTCGGGCTATCGCACTATCGGCGACTGACACCGCCGCAGGGTCGTGAGCTTGCCCGGTGCTGCTCACGACTCCACGGGCAGGCCATATCAGTAGTAGTGGCGGCGTCCGCCGACGGACCGGCCGGTTGCGCCGAGCAGCATCAGCACCGCGCCGATGACGAGCAGAATTATGCCGAGGATCGTCAGGATGTGGATTCCGAGCAGGAATCCGGCGATCAGGAGTATGAGCCCGAGGACGATCATGAGAGTTCCTTCAGAAAAGCGGACTTTATATCGCCGCGATGCCCGGATTCCGCACGTTCAAACACGATTTGCCGAGGAGAAACGAGCGCGCCCGCGTCCGGGAAAGATCGCTCGCGGGAATCGAATTCGCAGCGATGCGGTGGTTGCGAAGTCCGCTTGAGCGGCCGCTGACGGGGTAGAGCAAGCCTATAGCCGACCAACCGCAGCGATAGTGGAGGCGAAACCTCATGCGGCGCACTGTGTTTCTCATACTTCTCAGCCTCACCGCGGTGGCTGCCCCGGCCTGCGACGGAACGGCCGGTCCCGGTGTTCCGGCGACGTCGCCCACCACCCCGGGCCCCGAAACCCATTCCAGCGCTTCGGTAATCGTGCCGCCGGGCAATTCCCGGTCGGTGTCGGTGCCTTCGCCGATCTCTCCGGCGAAGCTGCGGCACAAGACATGTGAGGATCTGCTACCGACCTTACGGGACATCAGGGACAAGTCCGGGCAGGACGGAGTCGATCGGGCCGTGGCCGACACCATCGCCGGCTATCCCGGTACCGCGGATTGGTCGGTGTTCTCTCCCGAGCAGCAGGACGCGGCGATCAACGGCGCGCACGATGCGGCAACGGGGACCTGTACGCCGTAACCGGGACCCGCCGACGTTTAACCGGAGAGGATCGCGGCATACTGGACATGTCGAGTCGGGTTCAGCAGTGTGCCTGCGCGGCGAACTCGGACGCAGGAGACCATGATGGCCGCGTCAGTAGCACCCGCTCCAACTCCGCCCCTCGATGCCCGAACCAGGTCGCAGCGACGCGACGAAGGTTACGAAGACCTGGAACCGCTGTTCACGGTTCTGTCCGAACTGGCTCCCGACGATCCGCGCCGGTCCGCACTTCGTGAGGACATTCTGTGCCGCGCGCTCCCGCTGGCTGAGCACATAGCCCGCCGTTTCACCGGGCGCGGGCAGGAATACGACGATCTGCTGCAAACCGCTCGGGTCGGCCTGGTCAAAGCCGTCGACGGTTTCGATCCGCAGCACGGCGCGACCTTTCTCGGCTACGCGATACCGACGGTCATGGGTGAGGTGCGCAGGTACTTCCGCGACCGCACCTGGGCCGTGCGCGTCAGTCGCACCGTCAAAGAACTCCACGTCCGCATCGGACCCGCGACCGAAGTGCTCGCGCAGCGACTGGGGCGGATGCCCACCGCACGTGAACTCGCCACGGAGCTGGACGTCGAGCTCGGCGAAGTCACGCTCGCGCTGGTCGCGGCGAATTGCTACACCACCGAATCCCTGGACAACCCGCGCGGTGACAACCCGGAGCAGGATGCCTCCCCGGTGGCCGAACGCCTGGGCAAGCCCGAGCCGTGCTACGAGCTGCTCGAAGGCGCGATGGCGGTCCGTCCCTTACTCGCCGCACTGCCCGAGCGCGAACGGCAAATACTGGAGTGGCGCTACTACGGTCAATTGACTCAGCGGGAAATCGCCGCGCGCCTGGGCATTTCGCAAATGCAGGTCTCACGCCTGCTGACCCGCACGCTGGACACCCTTCGCCGAGAGGCGCTCAGCGAGTCCCCGTCGCAGTCGTAACTGCTCCGAACATCTTCGCGGAGAAGGCGATTCGGCCGATCGTCACTCGCCGCCCAATGCCTGCTCCAGCGTGTCGTACACCTCGAGCACCATGTCGAGGCCGGTGACCTCGATGGGGCGCCGGACCTGTGCCGACGCGATCACCTTCAATCCCAGATCCGGGGCCGTCTCACGCGCCCCGACCAGAACGCTGAGCCCCGCCGAACCGAAGAACTTCACCTGCGAGAGATCGACCACGAGCAGTGTCGATGCCGACGAAGCCGCGTCGGCCACCGCCGCCGCCAATTTCGGCGCCGACACCACATCGACCTCACCGGCCACGGACAAAACCACTGCTGACCCCACGGTACGGGTACCGATGATCAGCTCACCAACTTCATTGCTCACGGTGGAACTATCTCAGCCCACGCCGTGCTCCGCATCGATTAGGGTCGCACTTACCGGTTCCGGGTGAACTTCACTTCCGCCGGATAGCCGGATACGCGAGGATCGAAGGCTTTCCGCGTCGTTTCGAGCGTGTCCGTCACCGCCCGCAGCAGTCGCCAGCCCAGCTCCGCACCGCTGAAAGCTGTTGCGTCCCGGGAAATCGAGATGACTCGGACCACTATCGACTGTTTGTCGTAGGCGAACTCACATGTGATGTTGGTGCTGGGCGTGCGATGCGGCACCATCGCAGAGGCCGCCTCATCGACAGCGAGGCGAATGTCATTCGCCACACCGATGCCGAAACCGGCCGTAAGACACAGCGTTTCAGAAAGTGCCCGCAACATCGAGAGGCGTGCGGGCTCCGCCGGGACCGCGACGATGGTCGTGTCACCGGGCGCGGTCTGGATCCAAAGAGATTCAGCCGCATGGTTTTCGATGGAAGACCCTGAGTGATGCGGTTGCCCGTCATTGCCGACGCCGCGATGGGTTGGTGGTGGACCGGTCATTCGATCACCCCCGAAATCTGTAGCGATCTGCGCGATCTGTCGATGGAAGCGTCAAGTGCCTCTGAACTCGGTCTACCCGCCGAGGGGCGGGGGAAACGGAGTCCGGCCCATCGAGACTCAGATCAGTGCTTGCCGGAGGTGCAGCACCGTGCCCTGGGGACCGGTATGGATGCGCACCAGTTCCGCCAGCTGATTCACCAGCAGCAACCCGCGACCGCCCGGAACGCGCGGCGGTGCGGGCAGTCGGCCCGCAAGCGGGTTGGTGATATGCCCTGCATCGTGGACCTGCAAGCACAATTGACCATCGCGGGTCCACGTGGACAGCGTGCCCCGCCCGCCGCCGTGTACGACCGAATTGGTGATGGTCTCGGCGATGATCAGCTCCGCGTCCACCAGCCGGTACTCGGACATTCCGATATCGCGCGCGTACGCCATGGCCGCATGCCGAACCCGCGTCAGGGTGTTCGCATCGAACTCGAACACCATGGCATCGGCCGGGGGAGCGGGCAGCGGGCGATTGTACGACGCCACGATCGAGTCGGGATCGTATGCGCCGCTGTGGTTTCGGCCGCTATGGTCGATCAGGATCGGATGGGTGGCGTGCGCGTCGGCCACCATGTGCGCCGGCAACTCAGTCATGTTGTACGGACACAGAATGCTGACTTCGCGCCCGGCGAACACAGCGTTGATCAATGCCTCGTGCTGGGCGCAGGCCGGATACTCGGCTTCGGACCGATCGGCCCAGACCGGTTCGCCGACTATGCGGACCCGCTTGCCCGGATGGGTATCGGTGAACGCGCGTAGCACCCCGGGAATGATGCGCCCGGGATTGCGGCCTTCGACGGTCATATCCATCAGCCGCACCGCGTTCGCGCTCGCGCCGAGCGCCGTGCGGATGAGTTCCAGATTGGCCGTGGGCACCGCTACCGCGACCGGCTCGTCGCGGACCAGACCCTCGTAGATGAAAGCGAGTGTGCCGGAGAGATACTCGTCGGCGTCGCGGTAGAACAGCGCGGGGTGCTCGAATGGCTCGGTGCGGTCATCGGCCGTTACTGTGGCAAGCATCAGCGGGCAACCTCGATCGTCGGCACCGACGGCCAGAATTGTTGCAGCACACGCAACATCGCCGCGGGTGGGTGATGGAGAACGAACCGCCGGTCGGCCCCGGCGTCCTGTGCGGCGGCCACCAGCAACGACGTGCCGTGGGCGTCGATGAACCGCACCTGGGACAGATCCAGGTGCACATCGCTCGCGCGGGGCAGCTCTCCCAACACCGCGCTCCACTCGTCACGAGTGGTGAAGTCGACCTCCCCGACGCACCACCAACCGGTGGGGTCCACCGAATGCGCCGCCCACAACAACCTTCCGAGCGGCATCGCCGCCGATGCTCCGGTGTGTGGCCTGGGCCGCTGCGTCACTGCGAGGTCTCTTCCTGCCTGGAATGGGCTGGAGTTCCGGCGATCATCCCGGTGGTGCCGCGCTACGAGACGCCGTCAACTCCCATCGTGCCCTTGATTAACCAATTGATCGCAGGATATGCGCCTGACCATCGAGATTCTTGTCATAGCCGTCCTTGTCGTGCTCCTGATCTCGGTTCGTCGCCCACCGTTGTGGCGAAATGCGGACCGGGCGTACCTAGTCCGGTAGCCCCGTCCATCTGGACCGGGGCTACCGGTGAATCGTGGGGATACGGCCTATTTGTCCGGCCAGCTTCCGGTCAGGCGCTGATACCCCGAGGCGCCGGCGCGGTCGATTCCGGCTTTGACCACCCCGAAGATCGCGCCCTGGAGAGCCGCTGCGATCAGGATCTCTCGCCAGCTGTAATCCCGTGCGGTGGCGCTCGGGGCCTGGTCCTCCCCGCTCAGGCGACGCCAGAGCTGAGCGAACACCACGTTGGCCGCAATGCCGCCGAGCACGCCCACGAGCATGCCAACGGGTTTGTACAACGTGGTCATGCCTGCCTCCGCCGCGCTGTCCACCAGATCAGCGCCGCGCCGGAAACGACTGCGGCAACGAGGGGCACCGGATAGCGCCGCGCGATACCCGCGATCTGCCTGCCACGATCGGTGACAGGTGCAGGCGTCTTGGCAGCGACAGCCTCAGCCACATGTGTGGCTTGCGTCCGAGCCTGATCCGCGATTTCGTGGGCCTGCTCAGTCGCATTGGCGGCGGATAGTCGTGCGGCCTCAGCGGTTTCATGAGGGTTGTCCTCGGCGCGTGCCCGGACATCGGCTTTGTCGGCCAGTTCCGCGACGGTCTGGCCGAGCTCCTGGCGGGTTTGCTCCCGATCGCGCCGCAATTGTTCTGCCGCGTCGGACTCGAGCGGCCCTGTTGCGTCATTCATCCCTGACTCCGACTCCTGATGGTTTCGATGTCCTCTCGGACGTTCTCGATCGTTTCGTTGGGCACCGGCCTCGCTGACGGACCTCTTGCCCGCCATAGCCATCGCGAGCGCTTCAGTTGAGCGGTATCGAAATCTGAGGCGATGGTTGCGGACCGGGCTCTGCGGGAGGGCTGCCGGGCGGCGGCGTCGTGAAGGGCTCCGCGGGTTCGGGAACGGGCGGCAGCGGTGACGGCGCGGGTTCGAGTGGCGGTATCGGGGGCGCGGGTTCCGGCGGTTCCACCGGTGGATTCGGCAGCACGTCCGCGTGAAAGTTCAGGTCGATGTCCTGGGGGTTCAGATCGAAGTGCACCCGCAGGTCATTCATGACGCCGCTGAGGCGCATGAGGCGCGGATGCACCCCATTCCCCTTGCCGTCGAACAGTTCTCGCGAGTCGCACGCCGCCTCGTGTTCGACGGCCCTGCGCAGTAGTTCGACGGCGATCAGGGCCGAAGCCGCCAGCCGCGATTCGGCAGATTGCATCAAATGCTCCTCGAATAACCGGGGCGTCAGAAGTAATGTCGGCGGCCGCCGACCGCACGGCCGGTGGATCCGAGCAGCATCAGAGCCAGCCCGACAACGAGCACGATGATGCCAAGGGTGGTGAGGAGCGGAATGCCGATCAGGATTCCGGCGAGCAGGAGAATGATTCCCAGGACGATCATGTGAGTTCCTTTGGGCGAGTTGCGATGACAGGACCGCTGTTCCCTGAACGCAACGGCCCAAACGTTGCGCGGTGGACGAATTTTTCAGGAGATTCGAAGAGGTCGGAAAACTGGCTCACCCCAACCGAGTTCGCACGGTGCTCTCGGTCAGTCGCCTGCTGCTCCATCGGGACTGAATTGTTCGACACCGGTGACGCGGAGGAGTTCGAGTGCCGAGGCCGAGCGCGTACCGGGCGCGGCGGAGTACACGACGACGGTTTGATCGGCCTCCGGCACCAGCAGGGCGTCGCAGTCGAGATCGAGCACGCCCAGCTCGGGATGGGCGATGGTGGTCGTGCGGCTGCTCAGCTGTCCCGAGCGACCGGCCCGCCATAGTTCATCGAATTGTGCACTGCCCGTGCGAAGTTCGGTGATCAGCCGGGCCAGGTCGGGATCCCTCGGGTACTTCGCGTGCACCGTGCGGAGGCAGCCCACGCAGTCGAGGGCGTTGGCGGCTTCCGCCTCCGGTGTCATGACGACCCGGTCGAGTCCATCGCCGAGGAAGCGCTGCCACATGATGTTCCGCCGCGCGGGCGGGCGTCGGGAGAAATCGCCGAGCAGTGCCGCCGCAGGCGGATTCCACGCCAGCACATCGGATTTGGCGGAGATCACCAGTGCGGGCAGGTCGGCCATCCGGTCCAGCAGGCGCATGACGCTCGGTTTGATCGTCATTGCGATCCGCCCGGCCTGTGGGGGCTCGGCTCCCGCGAGCCGGAAAATCAGATCCCGATCGGAGTCGCTGACCCGCAGCGCCCGGGTCAGCGCACCCAGCACCTGATCGGACGGCCGGGGCCCACGACCCTGCTCAAGCCGGACCACATAATCGACGCTGAGCCCGGCCAATTGGGCCACTTCCTCGCGCCGCAAGCCGGGAACCTGCCTGCGGAACCCGCCCGGCAGTCCCACATCGGCGGGTGTGATTCGCGATCGCGCGGTGCGCAGCACCGTAGCCAGTTCAGCCCTGTCCACCCCTCCCATCGTGCCGTGGGATCGCCGACCGGGGGTGGTACCCGCGGTCCCAGGCCGCCCAGGTCCTGGAGTCGCCGGGCGCGCACTCCGAGGCTGGTTCCCATGAGGACAACGACAATCGCACTGGTCACCGGCGCGAACAAGGGACTCGGCCGCGAAACCGCGCGCCGACTGGCCGAATCGGGATGGGAGGTATTTCTCGCCGCACGCGACAGCGCCCGCGGAACGAAGGCGGTGACCGAGCTCGCCGCGCAGGGGCTGAGGGTTCACCCCCTCGCCCTGGATGTGACTTCGCAGGATTCGGTGGACGCGGCAGCGGCAACGGTGCGGGCCATCGCCGGCCGCCTCGATGTGCTGATCAACAACGCCGCGATCGCCGGACCCTCGATGGACCCCGCCCGGACGCGGGCCGAGGATCTACGCGAGATATTCGAGACCAATGTCTTCGGCCCGATCCGCGTGCTGAACGCCTTTCTGCCACTGTTGCGCGCCTCCGGCCAACCTCGCGTCGTCATGGTCTCCAGCGGTATGGGTTCGATCGCGACCCTGACCGATCCGAGGTGGAAGGATCTGGTGCGACCCACGCTGGGCTACCCGACGACAAAAGCTGCCCTCAACATGCTCACCACCGTGTATGCCGCAGCGCTGCCCGATATTCGTGTCAATGCGGTCGACCCCGGGTATACGGCCACAGATCTCAACGGCCACAGCGGTTTTCAGAGCGTCAGCGAGGGCACGGCCGCGATCGTCGAACTCGCGGGCATCGGCCCGGACGGCCCCACGGGCGGATTCTTCGACCGGAACGGGGCCGTCCCGTGGTGAGGGTTATGGTGATCGTCCTCGCCCTGTCCGTGCCCTGCCTGGCACTGTTGAACTTCGTCCTCCGATCGGAGAATCATCCAGTGGAACAACACGATTCGAGCAACTCGGCCGTCCTGTCGATCGGCCTGCACCCCAGCGCCATCGACTACAGCCGCTATCCGGGCCTGGACGAGGCGACACTCACCGCGCGCATCGAGGCAGGCGAAAGCGCGCTGCGCGCCGCCGGATTCGACCTCGTCTCCTGCCAGCTCCCCGCAGACCCCGATGCCGCTGAAACGAGACTCCGCGAATGCGCGTCGACCGGATCGTTCCGGGTCGCGATGATCGGCGCGGGTGTCCGCATGGCGGCCGAGCACACTCTCCTATTCGAGCGACTGGTGAACGTGATCACCGAGATCTCTCCCGGAATCCGCCTGTGCTTCAACACCTCACCGGAAACCACCATCGACGCGTTGCGCCGCTGGGTAGATCCCGCCCAGCGCTGAGCCCGGCAGGTCCTATCGATGATCGCGGTGGGCGGTCGCGGGCCCGACCTCACGCAGCAGCTCGAGAGCCTCGATGCCCGCCGACTCCGGTGGCGGGGTGAACAAGCGCAGGCGCTGGTCGGTGGCTCGGGTCTGCAATATCTCGAAGTCGAATTCGATGGGCCCGACGGTGGGATGGATGACGCGCACCCGATGGCCTTGGCGCAGGGCAACCTCGTGTCGTTGCCACCGTGCGGCGAATTCATCACTGGCGGCTTCGAGCCGTTCGATCAGTGCGTTCGCGGGACGGTCGTAGCCGCGGTGTGCGGCGGCCGCACGCAGGTCGGCTACCAGCTCGCCGCCGAGCTGATCGTGGTCTTCGGCGGGGTACATCGCGCGCATCCGCGGGTCGGTGAACCAGCGCCACACGATGTTTCGGTCTCCTTCCTCGATCTCGCACACGCAACCGAAGAGTGCGTCGGCGAGGGCGTTCTGGGCGAGCAGATCGCCGAGGTCGGTGATGAGCTGAGCGGGGGTGTCGCCGAGGCGGTCGAGTAGGTAGCGCAGTGCGGGGCGGACGTGCTCGCCGGCCCGCGCGCCCGGGGGCGGACGATGACCCGCGAGCAGATAGAGGTGATCACGTTCGTCCTCGGACAGCCGCAATGCGCGAGCGAGGGCGGCGAGCAGTTGGGTCGAGGGCTGGGGACCGCGCGCCTGTTCCAGGCGCATCACGTAGTCGGCTGATACCCCGGCCAATTGGGCCAGTTCCTCGCGGCGCAACCCGGGCGTGCGACGGCGCGGACCGACCACCAGGCCGACTTCCTCGGGTCGCAGCCGCTCGCGCGAACGGCGCAGGAACTCCGCCAGTTTGGCCCTGTCCACTGTCATGTCACCCCTCTTCGGCGCTTCGAACCGCGTTGGCTAGGACTGCCGATCCTAGGGCAACCGCTCCACTGCTCATTGCCACCGGATGCTGGCACCGTCTGTGGGGCAAGCAGTTCGACATGAGGAGACGAAAATGAGAGAGATCACAGTGGGCGCGGCGCGGATTCCGTACCGGGTATTGGGCACGGGCCGACCCGTGGTCCTGGTGCACGGCGGCAGCCCGGGCTCGCAGGTGTGGGATGGTGTGGCTGCGACCTTGGCCGCAACCAGAACGGTTGTGCTGCCGGATCTTTCGGGCAGCGACGCGGCGCACGACGACGGCGGCGCACTGACGGTCGAGCTGCTCGCAGAGCAGGTGGCAGCCGTCATCGACGATCTCGGGCAGGGCCCCGCGGACGTGGTCGGACATTCCATGGGCGGTGCGGTGGCCTCCAGGGTCGCGGCGGTCCATCCCGATCTGGTCACTCGCCTCGTACTGGTGTCGGGCTGGACCGGACAGGGCGGCGCGTTCCTGCGCGAGAAGATGTCGCTCTGGCGGGATCTCGCCGATGACGCGAACACTTTCGCCCGCTACACCATGCTGATCGCGTTCAGCCGCGCCTACCTGGAAGCCCTCGCCCCGCCGGTCCTGGCAGGGCACGCGGCCGCCTACCAGCCCGCACCCGGCAGGCTCCGCCAGATCGATCTGGCCAACAGTCTGGATGTCCGCGATCTGCTCCCGCAGATCCAGGCGTCCACACTGGTGATCGGATGCACCAATGACGCACTGATCTCCCCGCAGTACTCCCGCGAGATCACCGCGGATATCCCGGACGCCACCTACGCGGAAATCGATTCCGGCCACATCACCATGGCCGAACAGCCCGCCGAGCTGGCCAAACTCGTCGGTGACTTCCTCGACTGAGCCAACTCACCGGACACCGGACCAAACCGCCGGACGCCGCATGGCGAACCTCCTGTGGTGCTGCTTCAGGATGCCGTGTTCGCGAGGCATCGCGCGCCTTCGTTCCACACGTGCCTGATGAAAGCTCATGAGAGGGACCGAGATTGAGAACACGGCGATTGAGACCCACGACAATACTGCGCTGGATGTGCGTGAGTGCGCTGGTGGCGGGCGGTATGGCCGGTGCGGCCACGACCGCCGCCGCCGAGCCGGAAGGCGCGGGTGTGGTGTCGGTGGAACAGGTGAACGACCGGCAGCAGACGGTGATGGTGTTCTCACCCGCCATGAGCAGGGCGATCCCGGTGCAGGTCATCCGTGCGGCGGAACCCTCCCGCCCCACGATGTACCTGCTCAACGGTTCCGGTGGCGGCCCGAATCAGAGCGGCTGGGACGCCCAGACCGACGTCGTGAGCTTCCTGCGCGCCAAGGACATCAACGTGGTGACCCCGTACGGCGGCAGCAATTCCTATTACACCGACTGGATCCGCGATGACGCGGTGCTCGGCCACAACAAATGGCAGAGCTTCCTCAACGACGAACTACCCCCGGTCATCGAGAAGTTCTTGGGGGCCAACGGAACTCGCACACTGGTCGGCGTATCGATGAGCGGCACATCGGTGTTGAACCTCGCGATCGCCAAACCCGGATACTGGAACAGCGTCGCCTCCTACAGCGGCTGCGCGCAAACCTCGGACCCCATCGGCCACGAGTTCGTGCGGATCACGGTGGAGAACTGGGGCGGCGGCAAAAGCGTCGAGAACATGTGGGGCCCGGCCGACAACCCACTGTGGCGCGCCAACGACCCCTTCGTGAACGCGGATCGACTGCGCGGCACCGCCGTCTACCTGAGCTCGGGCACCGGAATCCCGGCGGCCCCGCACGACACCCCGACCGACCGCCGAGTCCTCGAAGGCCTGATCCCACTCCCCGTGCAGGTAGCCTTCGGAGGCCCCATCGAAGCCGCCATCCACTACTGCACCGAGAACCTCGCCAACCGCCTGCACGAGCTGAATATCCCTGTGACATTTGATGATCGGCCCGTCGGCACCCATTCCTGGGGCTACTGGGAGGACGATCTGAAGCAGTCCTGGCCATTCCTGGCCCAGTCCGTCGGCAGCCGCGTCAACTAGCGACGGCTACCCGATCGGGTACGCGCGGCGGTAGCCTCGGAGATGGTCCTTCGACCTGACGAGGCCTGCGATGCACGAGATGGCGATCACCGAGAGCGTTGTTGCCGCGGTGTGTGAGCACGCGGCGGGCCGGACGGTGTACAGCGTCACCGTCGCGGTCGGTGCCCTCTGCGCCGTTCTTCCCGATGCCATGCGGTTCTGTTTCGAACTCGCCACCGAGGACACCGTCGCCGCCGGAGCCACGCTCGAGATCGAGCTGGTTCCGGGCGCGGCGCACTGCCGTTCCTGCGGCGCGGACTTCACACTGGCGGATCTGATTCTGTTGTGCCCCTGTGGAAGTGCCGATCTCGAGGTGACCTCCGGGCGGGAACTCAGAATCCGGTCGATGGAAGTGAGCGAAGAATGTGTGCAACCTGCGGATGCGGCAACGACAACGCGGCCATGATCACGATCCCGCACGAGCACGGTGCGGGGCACGATCATGATCACGAACAGGGCGGGCACGATCATGAACACGGTGGGCACAGCCATGAACACGGGGCGGATCACGTGCACCTGCCGGTGACCGAGACGATCACCCTGGAACAGAAGATCCTGGCCAAGAACGACCTGCTCGCGGCAAGTAATCGGCAATGGCTCGAACAGCGAAATATCGTGGCGTTCAATATGACCAGCTCGCCCGGGGCAGGTAAGACGTCTCTGCTAGAGCGCACCATCCGCGAGTTCGGTCCCGCACCGATCGCGGTGATCGAGGGCGATCAGGAGACCCTGCTCGATGCGCAGCGGATCAAGGCGACCGGGTGCCCCGTCGTGCAGATCAACACCGGTGCGGGCTGCCACCTCGACGCGGAGATGATGCACCGTGCCCTGGACACCCTCGCGCCCGCCGACGGCACACTGCTGTTCGTGGAGAATGTCGGGAACCTGGTGTGCCCCGCGCTGTTCGACCTGGGTGAGCGGAGCAAGGTCGTAGTCATCTCGGTGACCGAGGGAACCGACAAACCGCTGAAATATCCACACATGTTCGCAGCCGCCGGACTCGTCATCGTAAACAAGACTGATTTACTTCCCTATGTGGACTTCGACCTGGAGAAATGCCGCGAATACGCGCTCTCGGTGAACCCCGGTGTAGAAATTCTGCCGATGTCGGTGACCACCGGAAAGGGTATTTCGGCCTGGTATGCGTGGCTGGCGAAGGAGCGCGGATAAGTTGCTCCGACCGGCCTTGATCACGCCGACACGCGGGCATAGACTCGTGTGATCGGGGTCACGTCCGGTGATGATCTTCCAAGCAGCGAGAGGTCACCGCCCGCGTGTTCATGCTCCAGAAGGGTGGCTTCCGTGCCTACTCAGGAAGCAGTCAAAGCCGAAGAAACGCTGATTCACGTTTTGTGGATCAATGCCGGCCTCAGTTGTGACGGTGACTCTGTGGCGTTGACTGCCGCCACGCAGCCGAGCATCGAAGAGATCGCACTCGGTGCGCTCCCGGGGTTACCGAAAATCGCCGTGCACTGGCCGCTCATCGATTTCGAATGCGGACCCACCGGCGGCGCCGATGACTTCCTCGAATGGTTCTTCAAAGCCGATCGCGGCGAATTGGAGCCGTTCGTCCTCGTTGTCGAGGGCTCTATACCGAATGAGAAATTGCACGAGGAGGGCTACTGGTGCGGATTCGGAAATGATCCGGCCACCGGACAGCCCATGACCACCAGCGAATGGCTGGACCGGCTCGCGCCCAAAGCGACCGCGGTGGTCGCGGTCGGCACCTGTGCGACCTACGGCGGCATCCACGCCATGGCGGGCAATCCCACCGGCGCCATGGGTGTTCCGGACTACCTGGGCTGGGAGTGGAAGAGCAAGGCGGGCATACCGATCGTCTGTGTGCCCGGCTGCCCGATCCAGCCCGACAATCTGTCCGAAACCCTGACCTACCTGCTGTATATGGCAACGGGCCAGGCCCCGATGATCCCCCTGGACGAAGCGTTGCGGCCCAAGTGGCTGTTCGGCGCTACCGTGCACGAGGGCTGTGATCGGGCGGGCTACTACGAGCAGGGCGAATTCGCCACCGAGTACGGATCGCCGAAATGCATTGTGAAACTGGGCTGTTGGGGTCCGGTGGTGAAATGCAATGTGCCCAAACGCGGTTGGATCAACGGCGTCGGCGGTTGCCCGAATGTGGGCGGTATCTGCATCGGCTGCACCATGCCCGGATTCCCGGACAAATTCATGCCTTTCATGGACGAACCGCCCGGCGGGAAATTGTCGTCCACGGCCTCGGGTCTCTACGGATCGGTGATCCGCAATCTGCGCCATATCACCGGTCGCACGGTCGACAAAGAGCCGCGCTGGCGGCATAAGGGCGAAAAGCTGGAAACCGGCGCGTCGCGCACCTGGTAGGAGAAGCTCCATGACACAGATCATTCCGGAGCCGTCGCACCGAAAGATCGACCCCGACAGTCTCGTCGAAATGGCGTGGGATCCGATCACCCGAATCGTCGGCAGCCTGGGCATTTACACGAAAATCGATTTCGAGAATCGTGAGGTGGTCGAGTGTCACAGCACCTCGTCGATCTTCCGCGGTTACTCGATCTTCATGCGCGGCAAGGATCCTCGCGACGCGCATTTCATCACCAGCCGCATTTGCGGGATCTGCGGTGACAATCACGCCACCTGCTCCTGCTATTGCCAGAACATGGCGTATGGGGTGAAGCCCCCGCATCTGGGCGAATGGATCGTCAATCTCGGCGAGGCCGCCGAGTACATGTTCGATCACAATATCTTCCAGGAAAACCTTGTCGGCGTTGACTTCTGCGAGCGGATGGTCGCCGAGACCAATCCCGGCGTGCTGGCCAAGGCCGAGAACACCGACGCCCCGCACGCGGGCGAACACGGCTATCGCAAGATCGCCGACATCATGCGCGCGCTGAACCCGTTCACCGGCGAGTTCTATCGAGAAGCGTTGCAGGTCAGTCGATATACGCGCGAGATGTTCTGCCTCATGGAGGGCAGGCACGTGCATCCTTCGACGCTGTATCCCGGCGGTGTGGGCACGGTCGCGACCATCCAGTTGATGACCGACTATATGTCCCGCCTGATGCGGTACGTGGAGTTCATGAAGAAGGTCGTGCCCATGCACGACGATCTGTTCGACTTCTTCTACGAGGCCCTGCCGGGCTATGACCAGGTGGGTCTGCGCCGCACCCTGCTCGGCTGCTGGGGTTCGTTCCAGGATCCCGCGGTCTGCAATTTCGCCTACAAGGATATGGAGAACTGGGGCAACCGGATGTTCGTGACCCCGGGTGTGGTGGTGGACGGCAAACTCGTCACCACCTCGCTGGTCGATATCAACCTGGGCATCCGAATCCTTTTGGGCAGTTCGTATTACGACGACTGGACCGATCAGGAGATGTTCGTCAAGACCGATCCGCTGGGCAATCCGGTGGACCGGCGGCACCCCTGGAACCAGCACACCAATCCCAAGCCGCAGAAGCGGGATATGGACGACAAGTACAGCTGGGTGATGTCACCGCGCTGGTACGACGGGCAGGATCACCTGGCGCTCGACACCGGCGGCGGGCCACTGGCCCGGCTGTGGTCGACGGCGCTGGCCGGTCTGGTCGATATCGGCTACGTGAAGTCCACCGGGCACAGTGTGCAGATCAACCTGCCCAAGACCGCGCTCAAGGGCCCGGTCAGTTTCGAATGGCAGATCCCGGTATTCGGCAGCAATACCCTCGAGCGCAATCGGGCGCGCACCTACTTCCAGGCGTATGCGGCCGCGTGCGCACTGCATTTCGCCGAACAGGCGCTGGTGGAGATCCGCGCGGGTCGCACCAAGACCTGGGAGAAGTTCGAGGTGCCGGACGAGGCCATCGGCTGCGGTTTCACCGAGGCCGTGCGTGGGGTGCTCTCGCATCACATGGTGATCCGGGATGGCAAGATCGCGAACTATCACCCGTATCCGCCGACGCCGTGGAATGCCAACCCGCGCGACAGTTTCGGCACGCCGGGACCGTACGAGGACGCGGTGCAGGGTCAGCCGATCTTCGAGGAGAACGATCGCGAGCATTTCAAGGGCATCGACATCATGCGCACGGTGCGCAGTTTCGATCCCTGTCTGCCCTGCGGTGTGCACATGTATCTCGGCGAGGGCAAAACGCTGGAGAAGCTGCACTCACCGACACAGACGCTCACCGCGGAGTGAGCGGCGCGCCGGGCGAGGGGAGAGCTGAAGTGGAGAATCGCCCGGGGGACCGAGACGGCGGCTTCGACGAGAACCATTGGCGCGCCGCGGGTGAGCGCATCGAGACGCTGCTGGACGCCAGCTCCGCGGGCGGCGCGGTCGCTCGCGAGCGGGCCGAACAGTTGGTGCGCGAAGTCGCCGACCTGTACGGCGCGGCGCTGGAACGGATGCTGGGCCTGATCGACGCGCACAGTGTCGACCGGATCGCCGAGGACGATCTGGTGGCGAGCCTGCTGCTGGTGCACGGTCTGCACCCGCACGATGTGCATCGCCGGGTGCAGACGGCCCTCGACAGCGTGCGGCCGTACCTCGGCTCGCACGGCGGCGATGTCACACTGCTCGGTGTCGCCGAAGGCGTGGTGCGGCTGGAACTTTCGGGTAGCTGCCGCACCTGCCCGTCTTCGTCGGTCACCCTGGAGCTGGCGGTCGAGGATGCCGTGCGCGCCGCGGCCCCGGAGATCGAATCCATCGAAGTCGCCGCGGCACAGGCGGAATCGACGAGCGGATTGATCGCCGCCGACTCGCTGTTCTCGCGCGTGCATGCGAACGGTCAGGCCGGGGGCAGCTGGATCGCCGTACCGGAACTGGCGCAGTTGAATCCGGGTGAGGTGGGCGGTTTCGCGATTGCCGGACTGCCCATCCTGGCCTGCCGGGTCGGGGAGGAGCTGTTCGCCTACCGTGACCGGTGTCCGGCCTGCGACACCTCGCTGGCCGGTGCGGTCCTGCACCGCCGCCCCGGCTACCCGGTCGGCGACGCGGTACTGCGATGTCCCACGTGCCGTGCGCATTTCGACGCCGTGCACGCCGGTACGCGCATCGACGGCGACGGTCACCTCGAACCGCTGCCCGTGCTGGTTCGTTCCGGTGAGCTATCGGTCGCGGTGCCCCTGGGGGTGAGCGGATGAGTTCACCCTTCCAGGTATTGCGGCGCATCACCGCCGATCGCAAGCCCGCCGTACCCGCGGGCGAGCGGTGTGAGATGTGCGCGGAGACGATCGCCGACGCGCACCAACATGTGGTGAATGTCGAAGGCAGACAGCTCATGTGCGTATGTCGCGCCTGCTATCTGCTGTTCATCGACGGCAACGCCGCGCTGCGCTATCGGGCCGTACCCGATCGCTACCTGTCGTTCCCGGACTTCACCATCAGCCAGGGGGAGTGGGACGCGCTCGATATTCCGGTCGGGCTGGCGTTCTTCTTCCACAATTCCGCGCTCGATCGCACCGTCGCGTTCTATCCCGGACCCGCGGGTGCGACGGAATCCGAACTGCCCCTGCAGGAATGGAGTGCGGTCCGTGAGCGCCATCCCGAGATCGATGTGCTCGCGGCCGATGTCGAGGCACTGCTCATCCGGGTGCCCGAACGCGGTACGGCCGCAGCCACATGCCTGCTGTTGCCGATCGACGCCTGCTATGAATTCGTTGGCCGAATGCGGACGCTGTGGCGCGGCTTCGACGGCGGGCAGGACGTGCACCGCTATATGGACGAATTCTTCGCCGCGGTATCCGCGCGCGCCCGCCCCGGCGGCGCGTGATGAGCCCGGTCTACTCCACCACCTTCGCGGTCCTGGACATCGCGCCCGAGCCGTACGCGGTCGCGCCGATTCTGTCCGCGCGCGTCGGAATCGCCGCTCTGGGTGAGGAACCGGTGCACGCCATCGCATTGCGGGCTCAGGTGCGCATCGAACCGTATCGCCGCTCCTACACCGATGCCGAGAGCGGCGGCCTGGTCGATCTGTTCGGACCGCGCGAACGCTGGCGCGACACCCAGCGGTCGTTTCTCTGGATGCATTGCGCCACTATGATTCCCGGCTTCAACGGCGGCACCGAGGTCGATCTGCCGATGCCGGTCACCTACGACTTCGAAGTGACCGGATCCAAATACCTGCACGCTCTGCGTGAGGGCACGGTGCCGCTGCTGTTTCTGTTCAGCGGGACCGTATTCTTCAAGGGCGCAACCGGTTTCGCGGTGCAGCAGATTCCGTGGGATCGCGACGACAAGTTCGATATGCCGGTCTCGGTGTGGCGAGACGTGGTGGCGGCGCATTTCCCGAACTCCGGATATGTGCGCCTGGGCGCGGAGACCCTGGCGGCGCTTGCCGCGTACAAATCCAGCCACGGGCTACTCGGCTTCGATGACACGGTGACCGCGTTGCTCGCCGGTGCTCAGGAGCCGTCGTGAGCGCCCCCGGCTCGGCCGCCGTGCGCGCCGTCGCGGACGCGGTGCTGTACGAGGGCTATCTGCTCTATCCCTATCGGGCCAGTTCGCGAAAGAACCAGTCCCGGTGGCAGTTCGGGGTGCTTGGTCCCGACGGCGCGGCACGAGATGGGCTCGGCGAGGACTCCGAGATCTCGGCGCAATGCGTGATCGAGGCGGGCATGCGCGCGTCCATTCGCCTGGCGGTCCGCTTCCTGCATCTGCAGCGGCGCGAAGCACAGGACTCGGCTGGGATACCGGTTGACGAACTCACCGTCGGCGCGCGGTCCTGGATCACCTGGGACGAAGCCGTCGAGGCCGAAATCGCGTTCGGGCCAATGCCCCTGAGCAATGCGACCCAGCCGCTCACCGTGTCCGGCAGCACCGAGACCGAGCAGATTCCGGACGCCGAAGGAGATCCGGCCGGACGGTTGGTGCGCACGCGCCTTCCCTTGACCGGGGAGCTCAGCACCAGTGTCGAGTCCGACGGTCCGTATCTGCGAGTGACAGTGCGGGTTCGCAACACCGGCCGGTCGGCGGCCGACACCCGAGATGCCATCGCCCGCTCCTTCATCGGCGCTCATGTGATCGCCGAACTCGAAGGAGCACAGTTCATTTCGCTGCTGGAACCCGAACCCGCCGCCGCTGCCGCCGTATCGCGCTGTGCGCACCATCGCTGCTTCCCTGTTCTTGCGGGCACACCCGGGGATCGCAGCACCCTGCTGATCTCCCCGATCATCCTCTACGACTATCCCGAGATCGCCGAACAGAGCGAGGGCGCGCTGTTCGATTCCACCGAGATCGACGAGATCCTGACCTTGCGCGTGATGACCATGACCGACGCGGAGAAGGCGCAGGCGCGCGCCACCGATCCCCGTGCGGCACAGATCATCGACCGCTGCGATGCCATGACCCCGGAATCGATGCAACAGCTGCACGGGGTGCTGCGCGATCCGCACCTCGGCGAACCACGCCTGATCCCGGAGATCCCGGACGGCATCGACTGGTGGGATCCGCTCGCGGACAATGCGGTCGCCCCGGAGTCGGATGCGGTGTCGGTCAACGGCGTTCGCGTCAGCAGGGGCACCCGGGTACGACTGCATCCGTCCCGGCGCGCCGACGCGCAGGACCTGTTCTTCGCCGGTCAGCTCGCCCGGGTCACCTCGGTGCACGAGGACGTTGACGGTCAGGCTCACATCGGTGTTGTCATCGAGAACGACCCGGCCGCGGATCTGCACGAATGGTATGGCCGCTACCTGTATTTCGCCCCGGACGAGGTCGAGCCCGTCAACAGCCCAGAGGAATGAAGGGAAGTTTTCATCATGGAAGCAGTGGGAGTGATCGCCACCGTCGTGGTCGGAGTGGTCGTGGTGGCCGGTCTGTACGTCGGCGTGCGCTCGATACCGGACCTGCGGCGCTACTTGAAGATTCGCCACATGTGAGATGACCGAACGGGTGCTGGTCGCCGGGATCGGCAATATCTTCCTCGGCGACGACGGATTCGGACCGGAAGTGGTGCGGCGATTGCCGCCGCACCCCGATAGCGCGGTGCGCGTGGTCGATTACGGGATCCGCGGGATGCACCTGGCCTACGACCTGCTGGACCCGTGTGCGGCCCTGGTGCTCATCGACGCGATACCGAATCGCGGTGCGCCCGGTGAGATCACGATCTTCGTCCCCGAACCGAGCGAGTCCGATGTGGCGCGGATGGACGCCCACGCCATGAATCCGGAGGCCGTATTCGCCGGTGTGCGGGCGCTCGGCGGCCAGCTGCCGCGCACCGTGGTCATCGGCTGCCAGGTCGAATCGGTCGATGAGCGCATGGGTTTGTCCGAACCGGTCGCGGCGGCGGTCATTCGCGCGGTCGCGGCGGTGGATCGGGTGCTGTGCGATCTGCTGGCCACCCGAGAGCAGGAGTGAATCATGTGCCTCGGCATTCCCGGACGCGTCGTCGAGATCCTGGACGGGTACCACAATCAGGTCGCCCTGGTCGATGTCTCGGGGGAGAAGCGGAAGGTCAATATCGGTCTGCTGGAGGATGATCCGGCCCGTCCCGGCGACTGGGTGATCATCCATATGGGCTTCGTGATCGAGAAGACCGACGAGGCGGGCGCGACCGCGGCCATGGCCGGACTGCGCCTGCTCGGCAGCGGTGACGAACCATGACACGCGCTCGGCGGCGACTGCTGGTCGCGGGCGTGGTGCAGGGCGTCGGGTTCCGGCCGTTCGTCTACACCACCGCGGCCGAATTGGCGTTGTCGGGCAGCGTCTCCAATGACAGTGCGGGCGTAATCATCGAAGTCGAGGGCGCGCCGGCGGATTTGGACGAGTTCGCGCGCCGCGTACGCGAGCAGCCGCCACCGCTGGCCGTCGTCGAATCCGTGCGCGAAAACGATATCGCGGTCCGCGGCGGCACCGGATTCCATATCGGCGACACCTCGCGCACCGGCGGTGGCCGCACCCTGGCCTCACCGGATGTCGCGATGTGCGCGGATTGCGCTCGCGAACTGCAGGATCCGGGCAATCGCCGCTACCGCCACCCGTTCATCAACTGCACCAACTGTGGTCCGCGCTTCACCATTATCGCGAGCCTGCCGTACGACCGTGACCGCACCTCGATGGCCGACTTCGTCATGTGCGAGCGGTGCGCGGCCGAATACGCCGATCCCACGGACCGGCGTTTTCACGCCCAGCCGATCGCGTGCCCCGACTGCGGGCCGACCCTTATGTTTGTCGCGCGGTCGTCGAGTGCCGCCGTGCCCGAAACGGTTTCGAGAACCGTGCCCGCACCGGATCCGGGGGGCGTGCCCGCACCGGGTTCGGGGGCCGCGCGCGCCCGACACCGTGGCCCGGTCGACCACACCCTGCCGGGCTCATCGCCCTCCGGCGCCGCGGCCCTGCGGCAGGCGCGAGAGCTATTGCGCGCCGGCGGGATTCTCGCTGTCAAGGGTATCGGCGGCTATCACCTGGCCTGCGACGCCGCCGACGAGACCGCGGTAGCCGAGCTGCGCCGCCGAAAGCGGCGCGGGGACAAGCCATTCGCCGTCATGGTGCCCGATCTGGCCACCGCCCGCAGCATCGTCGAGGTCGATGACTCGAGCGCCGCTCTACTGAGCGGGCCGCAGCGCCCGATCGTGCTACTTGCCCGCAAGGACCGGGCATTGGCCGCTTCGGTCGCGCCCCGCAATCCGGATCTCGGCGTCATGATCGCCTACACCCCGCTACACGTACTGCTCTTCGGCTGCGCCGGTGACGATCCCGGCCCGCGGGTGCTCGTCATGACCTCGGGCAATCTCGGCGGCGAACCGATCTGCTACGACGACGCGGACGCACGTACCCGACTGGCCGAACTCGCCGACGGCTGGCTCTCGCACGATCGCCGCATCCTCGTCCCGTGTGATGACTCGGTGGTCCGCATGGTGGACGGGACCGAACTGCCGATCCGCCGATCGCGCGGTTACGCGCCCCTGCCCGTGGCGCTTCCGTTCGCGGTGCCGCCCACCCTCGCGGTCGGCGGCGACCTGAAGAACACCTGCGCGGTCGCGGACGGCCGCTACGCCTGGCTGAGTCAGCACATCGGCGATATGGACGATCTGGATACCCTGCGCGCCTTCGATGACGCCGAGCGGCACCTGGAGGAGCTCACCGGCGTGCGCCCGGAACATCTCGCGGCCGACGCGCATCCGCTCTACCGCTCCACCGCCTGGGCGCGTCAGCGCGCTGGAAACCGGCCCGTGCGCACGGTGCAGCATCACCACGCCCATATTGCGGCTGTGATGGGGGAGCACGGACTCGGCGAATCGGCCACCGTGGTCGGATTCGCTTTCGACGGAACAGGATTCGGCCCCGACGGTGCGGTGTGGGGCGGTGAGGTGCTGTTGACGGGCTACAAGGGCTTCCGACGTCTCGCGCACCTGGCGTACGTACCGCTGGCCGGTGGCGATGTCAGTGTGCAGCGGCCTTATCGCATGGCGCTGGCCCATCTATGGGCCGCGGGCATCGAATGGTCGGCCGATATTCCCGCGGTGGCGGCTTGCCCACCGCGCGAAAGGCGAGTGCTGGCACATCAATTCGCGACCGGACTCGGTTGTGTTCCGACCTCGAGCATGGGCCGATTGTTCGACGCGGTGTCCGCACTGGCCGGTGTGCGCCATATCGCCGACTACGAGGCCCAGGCGGCGATCGAACTGGAGGGCCTGGCACGCGTTGTCGATTCGGCAGTCAGCCCGGATATCTCGGGCTATCGATTCGGAATCGACCGTGCCGCCGATCCGATCGCCATCGATCCCGCGCCGGTGCTCGCGGCCGTCGTGGCCGACGCCGTCGCGAGCGTGGACCCCGGGCTGATCGGTGCGCGTTTCCATCGAGCTGTCGCACATCTCGTGCTGGAGCTGGCGATCATCTGCGCCGGTGAATCGCGAACCGTCGCCCTGTCCGGCGGCGTCTTCCAGAACGCCCTACTGCTCTCGCAGTCACGAGCACTACTGGAGGAGAACGGATTTCATGTCCTGAGTCATCGGCGGCTGCCGCCGAACGATGGTGGACTCGCGTTCGGGCAGATCCTTGCCGCGAGTGCGGGCTGAGCGAGAGGAGAGCCGATTATGTGCCTGGCAGTTCCAGGGAAGGTGCTCAGCCTGCAGGAGCGCGACGGCACGCTGATGTCCGTCGTCGACTTCGGCGGAGTGCGCAAAGACGTATGCCTGCAATACATTCCGGACGCCGCCATCGGCGACTACGTGGTGGTGCACGTGGGGTTCGCCATCCAGCGGCTCGACGAGGAGTCCGCGCTGCGGACATTGGCCGAATTCGAGCACCTGGGTGTGCTGAAGGAGGAATTCGGCGATGGATTCGCCCTGGCCGCCAAACAGGCGGGCCTGGCCGATCCCAGCACCGCCGATCCCGCACGGCCACAAACCGATACAGAGGTGACGCCATGAAGTATCTCGACGAGTTCAGCAATCCGGATCTGGCGGGGAAACTGCTCGAACAGATCCGCGCCGTCACCACCAGGCGCTGGGCGATCATGGAAGTCTGTGGCGGCCAGACACATTCGATCATCCGGCACGGCATCGACCAGCTGCTGCCCGATCAGATCGAGATGATCCACGGACCGGGTTGCCCGGTCTGCGTCACCCCGCTCGAGGTGATCGACAAAGCCTTGGCGATCGCCGCGCGACCCGGGGTGATCTTCTGCTCCTTCGGTGACATGCTGCGGGTGCCCGGCAGCGAGAAGGATCTGTTCCACGTCAAGAGCGAGGGCGGCGATGTGCGGGTGGTCTACTCACCGCTCGACGCGCTCACCATCGCCCGGGAGAATCCGGACCGGCAGGTGGTGTTCTTCGGCATCGGCTTCGAGACCACCGCGCCGGCCAACGCGATGACCGTCTATCAGGCGAAAAGGCTGGGTATCGAGAACTTCTCGCTGCTGGTCTCGCATGTGCTGGTGCCGCCCGCCATCGCCGCCATCATGGAATCGCCGACCTGCCGGGTACAGGGTTTCCTCGCGGCCGGGCATGTGTGCAGCGTGATGGGCACCGACGAGTATCCGCCGCTGGCCGAGAAATACCGGGTGCCGATGGTGGTCACCGGCTTCGAACCGCTCGACATCCTGGAAGGCATCCGCCGCACCGTCATTCAACTCGAATCGGGCAGGCACGAGTTGGAGAACGCCTATCCGCGCGCGGTGATGACCGAGGGCAATCCGGCCGCGAAAGCCATGCTGCGCGATGTCTTCGAAGTGACCGACCGGGCCTGGCGCGGTATCGGCGTGATACCGCTGAGCGGATGGCGGCTCTCGGAGCGCTACCGGCAATTCGACGCGGAACGGCGGTTCGCGGTGGGCGATATGCACACCGAGGAATCCTCGATCTGCCGATCCGGCGAGGTACTCCAGGGCCTGATCAAACCGCACGAGTGCGCGGCCTTCGGCAAGGAGTGCACGCCGCGAAATCCGCTGGGCGCCACCATGGTGTCCTCCGAAGGCGCGTGTGCCGCGTACTACCTGTATCGGCGTCTGGATCAACCGGCGGAGGTGGCTCATGCCTGACGATATGGCAATGCCGATCGCTATCCCGGCGGTCGACATGGGCAACTGGGTCTGCCCGCTGCCACTGCGGGATTCACCCAATATCGTGATGGGACATGGCGGCGGCGGCGCGATGTCGGGTGAGCTGATCGAGCACCTGTTCCTGCCCGCCTTCGGATCGGCCGCCGAGGCCGGAATGGGCGACTCCGCCGTAATCACTTTGGGCGGTGCACGATTGGCGTTCTCGACCGATTCGTTCGTGGTGAAGCCGCTGGTGTTCCCCGGTGGTTCCATCGGCGATCTCGCGGTCAACGGCACGGTCAACGATCTGGCCATGTCCGGTGCGCGGCCGATGGTGCTCTCCACCGCCTTCATCCTGGAGGAGGGCACTGCCCTGGCCGATATCGCCCATATCGCAAAGGCATTGGGCACCGCCGCGCTCGCGGCCGGGGTCAAACTCGTCACCGGTGACACCAAGGTCGTCGATTCGGGTCACGGTGACGGCATCTTCATCAATACCGCAGGGATCGGAATCGTCGACGACGGTGTTGACATCCGCCCGCAGCGGGCCACCCCGGGCGATGTCGTGATCGTCAGCGGCGATATCGGCGTGCACGGTGTCGCAGTCATGAGCTGCCGCGAGGGCCTGGATTTCGGCACGACGGTGGTCAGCGATACCGCTCCGCTGAACGGTCTGGTCGCCGCGATGCTCGCCACCGGCGCGGATGTGCACGTACTGCGCGATCCGACCCGCGGCGGCGTGGCCGCCACCCTCAACGAGATCGCCGGAGTCGCGAAAGTCGGTGTCGCACTGGATGAGAGGAAGCTTCCGGTCCCCGCCGAGGTGCGCGACGCGTGCGGGCTGCTCGGGTTGGATCCGATGTACGTGGCCAATGAGGGCAAACTGATCGCCTTCGTCGCACCCGAGGAGGCCGACCGCGTGCTGGCCGCGATGCGCGCGCATCCCCTCGGTGCCCGCGCCGAGGCGATCGGCGTCTGCGTCGCGGAGCATCCGGGCATGGTGGTGGCCCGCACCGCCTTGGGCGGCACGCGGGTGGTCGCGCTGCCCGCCGGTGAGCAACTGCCCCGGATCTGTTGAGGCGGGCGGCGATTCGGTGCGCGACGCGTGGGCGGGGTTGGATCGGCGACAGCGCCTTGGCCTCGCCGGAATGGGCTGCGCCATCCTCGCGCTGCACATCGCCGGTTGGGCAACACTGCTGTTGCTGGTAGTGCCCGGCAACTATGCGGTACAGGGCACCGTGTTCGGCGTCGGTCTCGGCGTCACCGCCTACACCCTGGGCATGCGCCACGCATTCGATGCCGACCATATCGCAGCGATCGACAACACGACCCGAAAGCTGCTGTCGGACAAGCAGAAACCGCTGACCGTCGGATTCTGGTTCTCCCTGGGTCACTCCACCGTCGTCTTCGTTCTCGTCGCCCTGCTCGCAATGGGTGTCAAGGCCCTCGCATCGAATATCGAGAATCAGGACTCGGCCCTGCAACGCTGGACCGGCGTATTCGGCACCGGCGTCTCGGGTGCCTTCCTGATCCTGATCGGATTGCTGAATCTGGGATCCCTCATAGGGATCTGGCGCATATTCCGCCGAATGCGGCGCGGGGCCTACGACGAGGCTCAACTCGAACGCCAACTGGATTCCCGTGGCGCGTCGAACCGCATCTTCGGCCCGGTGGTGCGTTCGGTGCGCAAGCCCTGGCAGATGTACCCGGTCGGTGTGCTGTTCGGCCTCGGCTTCGACACCGTCACCGAGGTGAGCTTGCTCGTCATCGCGGGCGGCGCGGCCGCCACCAACCTGCCCTGGTATTCGATTCTCGTTCTCCCGGTGCTGTTCTCTGCGGGTATGTCCCTCTTCGACGCCCTCGACGGCGCTTTCATGAACTACGCCTACGGCTGGGCCTTCGCCCACCCGGTCCGCAAGATCTACTACAACATCGTGGTGACGGGCCTCTCGGTCGCGGTGGCCCTGCTTATCGGTGCGCAGGAAGTCATCTCGATCCTCACCACCAAACTCGACGTGGGCTCGGGCCCCCTCGCCTGGATCGGCAACCTGGACCTCGGCGCAATGGGTTTCATCGTCGTCGCCCTGTTCGCCCTGACCTGGATCATCGCGATCACCATCTGGCGCGTCGGCGACGTCGAGGGCCGCTGGCAACGCGACCTCACCCCGAAGCGGTGAGACTGATGGACACCCGAGGCACCGACATGTTCGCCCGCTACGCCCACGCCCCCAACCACCTCGGCTACTGCGGCCCACCCGAAGCAGATGCCCTGCGCACCGGCTCACCCGACCAGGTGCGCGCCCTGGCCCGGCGTTTCTCCGGCGCCTGGCCCTACCTGCGGGTGATGGCCGATATGACCGGCATCGCCGATCCCCTGGACTACCGCCTCGTCGAATCCTATTGGCTGGGAGGCGGTATCGGCGCACAGCTCGATCCGAACGACTTCACGGCCAAGCTGCTCGCCATGATCACCCCGCTGGCCGGACAGTACTGGACGCACCTGACAGCGGATCTGGCCTCCGAGACAGCGGCCAATCACTGTTTCCACGTCTTCGGCGTCTACCCGTGGTCCCGACTGCTCGGTCGGGGCATGGACGAGCATCCGGTCCACGTGCTGGACAACTGCCGTATCAATTGGGGTACCGTCACCCATCGCGACGGTGACGACCTCTCGATCCGCACCCGCACCCTGATCTGGGATCAGGGTGCCCTGTGGCTTTCGGACCCGTTGATCCGGCACGCCGGGATCGACGGCCTCGACACCGTACCCCCGGTGCGGCCGGGCGATCAGGTCGCCATCCACTGGGACCGGCTCTGTGGCCGCCTCGAGCCCACCCAGGTGCACGCTCTGCAAGTCAGTACCGAGCACCAACTGATGGTCACCAATCGCCGACTGGCCGAACGACTTTCATCCGGCCCCGCGCACGGCTAGCGGCTCCCGCTACCGTGCTCCCGCGATGAGGTCGAGCAGCGCCTTGGCCATCAGCGAGTTCGGGTCGGCGAGGTCCAGGAACAGGTCGTAGTGATTGCGCTCCGGGACGATCAGCAGGCGGCTGGGGGAGTGGGCGGACCAGCGGGCGTGGAAGGCGCGGCTCTGGTCCAGGAACCCCTGACCGTCGTGTTCGGCGACCGCGACCACGCACGGCGGGCCGGGGCGGTCGGCGTACAGCAGCGGGCTGGCGGCTGCGGCCCGAGCGGGATCGAGGGTCAGCCACTCGTTGGCGAAGGAATCGACCAGGGGACGGATGTCGAACAGGCCGCTGATGGGCAGTGCGGCGCGAACTACATTGCGGGGCAAGTCGAAATCGCGGTGCCAGCCCTCGATCATGGTGCTCGCGGCGAGATGTCCGCCCGCCGAACTGCCACCCACCACAATGCGATCGGGGTCGAGACCGTAGTCGCGGCCGCGGTGGTGGATCCAGGCGACCGCCGCGCGCACCTGACGGATGATCTCCTCCAGCGGTGTGTGCGGGGCGAGCCCGTAATCCACACTCACCGTGGCGATTCCGTGGTCGGAGAGGGTGCGCGCCATGAACGCCGTATCGTGCCGCGACAGCAGTCGCCAATAGCCGCCGTGGATGGCCAGGAGCACCGGGCGCAGACCCGCACCGATGCCCCACACGTCCAGTAGTTGGTCGCTGTGCGGGTCGTAGGCGATGCCGGGGTGTCCGGGCAGATCTCTTACCGCTGTGTCCGAGGCAGTGCGGTATTCGGCGATGACACGATCAAACACGCTGGGCGAGACCGTGTTTCGGACGTTGTAGGCGAGATCGATCGCGGGATCGGACATGCTCAGCCCAGCCTGGCGTGGGCCGAACGAATTTCCTCGGCCACCGGCTCTGGAGAGTCCAGGGTCGGGAAATGTGTTGGGCCGCCCAGGTTTCGGTACGAGAACCATGGATGGCTCGACTCGAAGTCCTCCTGCGCCCGCGCGTAGTCCGCGGTGGTCGGCTGTGAGAACAGGTGTTTGATGCTCGGCTGTTCAGACATGGCTGCCATTCGCTCCAGCGGGGAGCCCCAGTGCTGATAGGCGGTTTTGATGACGCGACACGACCGCGCCCACATCTCGTAGTCGAAAGCGGCCATCTCATTGCGCACGTGGTTGCGCACCGCGGCGTTATCGCTGCCGTCCAGCCAGATATCGAAGAGTCCGTCGCGGCCCTGCTGCCAGGTGTCGGGATCAGCCCCCGCGTCCAGACTGGCCAGGAATTCTGGCGAGGCCGCGGTCATGATCCAGTCGATCACCAGCACCGACGCCACCCGGGCCAGCCCAGCCCGCTCGGCGATCTCGATATTGGCCCAACCGCCGTGCGAGGTGGACAGCGGCAGGAACCGCTCGACGCCGAGAGCGTCCAGGACCGCGAGGGTGTCGGTGGCTTGTTCGGCCGGACCGAAATCCGGCACCGGCGTGCGGTCCAGGCCGTGGCCGCGCCAGTCGATTCGCACCACATCGAAGTCCGAAATCAGATGCGGGAGTAACGGATCGAAGAGCCGATGGTCCTGGCACCAGCCGCTGAGCAGTACGACCGTCGGGTTGGCGGTATCGCCGTGCCGGTCGTAGGTGATGGCGTTCGCGCCGACCTGTACGGTCCGCAGGGTATCGGCTGTCATGGTGGTTCCTTACGAATTGGATGGAAGTCGAGGTGGTTTCGCGTCAGCCGCGAGTCCCAGCGAACCGGTCGAATCCGGTTGGCGTGGACAGTGCCGCCGCCATGCGGGAGCGGCCGAGCCGTTCGATCCGGCCCGATACGGTCAGCACCGGCGAGCGCATTGCGTCGGGAATCCGATTCACCAGCCGCAGCCCGTAGGACCATCGCTGGGTGTGCTCGATGACCGGACGTTCCCGGGACTCCCACTCCCGCAGCCGTTCGGCGATATCGCCACCGGCCGAGAGCGTCGACACCGCGTCGGCCAGGCCCAAGGCGTTCATCATGGCGCAGCCGCCGCCTTGACCCAGGTAGGGCGGCTGAGCGTGGGCGGCATCGCCGATGACCGCCACCCGCCCGGCCGACCACGACCGGAGCTTGACGAATTCGAATGTGTCCCAGCGCCCGGGCAAGCCGTCGAGCCGCTCGATCAACGCGCCCAGATGCGGGAAACTGCGCCGCCAGCTGTCCACATCGATCGGCACCCGGGTCCCGGCCTCATCGCCGGTTTCGGTGACCAGTGCGACGTAGAGATCGTGCGCACTGCTCGGGGTGTAGAGCAGTCGACGACGACCCCGGAAGTATTCGATGTACTTGCCCGCGTCGGCAGGATCGACGAACTCGGCCGAACGCGGCACGGTCAGCCGGATCGCGCCCTGATCCATGCGCGCCCGCTCGGCGAGCAGCCCGAGATGGTCACGAATTCGGGAGTTGACCCCGTCCGCGGCGACCACCAGGTCCGCCCTCGCGGTCCTGCCATCGGCGGCCACGATGGTGCCATCCGGTTCGGCGCGCAGGATCTCCGAATCGGTGATGATCTCCACCCCGGCGGCTTTCGCGCCGCTGACCAGGGTGTCGATGAGCCGCTCACGCAGGATGGTGTAGACCCGCGCTCGCCCGGGCCGATTGATCTCGATGGCCTCGACGGTCCGATTGCGGTGATCCCGTGATTCGAGGGTCTGGCCCACGTGCGCGCCGACTACCGCTCGGTCGAAGAGCCCGAGCGCTTCGAGCGAGGCGAGTCCATTGCCCCACATGTAGATTCCCGCGCCGATGGCGCGGATCTCATGGTCGCGCTCATGAAGCCGGACCTGCCAGCCGCGCTGGGCGAGTGCGGTCGCGGCGGTCAATCCGCCGATACCGCCGCCGATGACCTCGGCGTGCTGCTGCACCACGTGGTGTACCTCCTGACTGTCTTGCGTCTGGATCATCATCAGCCGGGCATCGATGTCTGTCGAATACTGAATCAGGGTTTCCTCATGCTCATTCGGTCATATCCCATCGGGTGGGACCGTCGGGGAGCCATGCGCATTCGGGTATAGCAAACGAGAGATTGCGCATTTGTTCAGCATGTCTGACCGCAGCAGAGTGGACCTCATGAATTCCCCTCCGCCACTGTGGATTCGAAATTTCGTCGAGGGACGATTCGTCGAACCCGACCCGGACCGTTCCTTCCCCGCCGTCGATCCCGCGACCGGCAGCGTCATCGCTCGTGTGCACGAGGCCGATCGCGCGCTCGTGGATCGAGCGGTGACGGGCGCTCGGCGGGCCTTGGACACCGGCTGGGCGCAGACGCCGGTGCGCGAACGCGCGGCGCTGCTCCGGCGCGCGGCCGATCGCATCCAGGAGCGGTTCGAGGAGTTCGTGGCGGCCGAGGTCGCCGATACCGGCAAGCCCGTCACCCAGGCGCGTGAGCTGGATGTCGCGCGTGCCCTGACCAACTTCCGCACCTTCGCCGACGTGGTCGCCGCGGCGGGCCAGGAATCGTTCCTGACCGAATTGCCCGGTGGGCGAACGGCTTTGAACTACGCGGTGCGCAAACCGCTCGGGGTGGTGGCGGTGATCGTGCCGTGGAATCTCCCGCTGCTGCTGCTTACCTGGAAGGTGGCCCCCGCCCTGGCCTGCGGCAATGCGGTGGTGGTGAAGCCGAGCGAGGAAACCCCGGCGACCGCGACACTGCTCGCCGAGGTTCTGGCGGAGGTGGGTCTGCCCGCCGGGGTCTACAACGTGGTGCACGGCTTCGGCCCCGATTCCGCGGGCCAGTACCTGGTGGAGCATCCGAGTATCGACGGGGTGACCTTCACCGGATCCTCGGCAACTGGCGCGCACGTGATGAAAACCGTTGCGCCCCGGGTACGCCCGGTCTCATTCGAGCTCGGCGGCAAGAACGCCGCGCTGGTGTTCGATGACGTCGACCTCGATGAGGCGCTGGACGGGCTGAGCCGCTCGGTCTTCACAAATACCGGTCAGGTCTGCCTGTGCACCGAGCGGGTGTACATCCAGCGCAGCATCTTCGACGATATCGCTGCCGGACTGGCAGAGCGTGCGCGAGCGCTGCGCCTGGGCAGCCCTCTCGATACCGAAACCACTACGGGCCCACTGATTTCTCAGGCGCATCGCGAAAAAGTACTGAGCTACTTCGAACTCGCCGAGCAGTCCGGCGCGTCGATCATCGCCGGTGGCCGCGTCCCCGAACTCGGACCTGGACTGGACGACGGATCGTGGATCGCGCCAACCCTGTGGACCGGCCTCACCAATGCCGATCGCGTTGTGCGCGAGGAGATCTTCGGCCCGGTCGCCGCGCTCATCCCCTTCGACACCGAGGCCGAGGCCATCGCGCTGGCCAATGACACCGACTACGGTCTCGCCGCGGCGGTATGGACCAATGATCTGCGGCGCGGCCATCGGGTCGCGCAATCCATGCGGGTCGGGATGGCCTGGGTGAACACCTGGTTCCTGCGGGATCTGCGCTCGCCGTTCGGCGGCGTCGGCCTCTCGGGCATCGGCCGCGAGGGCGGGGAGTCCTCCCTGCACTTCTACACCGAACCAACGAATGTGTGTGTGCAGCTGTGACAATCGAACTCGAGGAGAGTACCGCGATCACCGCCGCGCAACGCCTGCTGACCGCACAGCGTACCGGCGTCACCTGCGGCCCCATCCGGGATCTGCTCTCGGATCCGGCCGATATCGACAGCGCGTATCGCGTTCAACGAGCTGTCATCGCCGATCGGATCGCCGCCGGCGCACGCGTGGTGGGCGCCAAGATCGGCCTCACCGCGCGCGTGGTGCAGGAGCAGTTCGGGGTGTTCCAGCCGGATTTCGGTGTGCTGCTGGACGATATGGTCTACGGCCACGGTGAGCCGATCCCGCGCGAACGACTGCTGCAACCGCGCGCCGAAGGCGAGATCGCCTTCGTACTGGGCCGGGATCTGGACCGCCCCAATGCCTCGGTCGCCGATGTACTGCGCGCGACCGATTTCGTACAGCCCGCCATCGAGGTCGTGGATTCGCGAATCACCGGCTGGGACTTGAGCATTACCGACACTGTCGCCGATAACGCCTCCAGCGGAGTCGTCGTGCTCGGCGCGGCCGCCTACTCGCTGCGCGATCGAGATCTGTCCCGGATCGGCATGGTGCTCGAACGCGACGGCGAGCCAGTCTCCTTCGGCGCGGGCCACGCCTGTCTGGGCTCACCGGTGACCGCGGTGGCATGGCTGGCGCGGGAACTGGTCCGGCGCGAACAGCCTTTGCGCGCAGGCGCTGTGGTGATGTCCGGGGCGCTGGGGCCGATGGTCCCGATCGCGGGGGCCGGGCGATTCCGCCTGCGCCTGGACGGGCTCGGCAGTGTCGAGGCCGTCATCGAACAGAAGGAGGACCTGTGAGTGGGGATGATCGAATCCCGGTCGCCATCATCGGATCCGGCAATATCGGCACCGATCTCATGTTCAAGGTGCTGCGGCTGTCCACGACGCTGCGCGTGGGCGCGATGGCCGGAATCGACTCGAGCTCTGACGGTTTGGCCCGCGCGGCTCGGCTAGGCATCCCCACCACGGCCGACGGGATCGACGGCCTGGCGCGCATGCCCGAGTTCGCCGACATACGAATAGTTTTCGACGCCACCTCCGCCAAAGCGCACGTGCGCAATGCCGAGATCGCCCGTGCTCACGGCAAGCTGATGATCGATCTGACCCCCGCCGCACCGGGCCCGTTCGTGGTGCCCGCGGTCAATCTCGACGAACATCTGGCCGCCGAGGACATCAATATGGTCACCTGTGGCGGGCAGGCCACCATTCCGATGGTCGCCGCGGTCTCGCGGGTCGCGCCGGTCGCCTACGGCGAGATAGTGGCCGCTATCGCCTCGCGCTCGGCAGGGCCGGGCACCCGCGCCAATATCGACGAGTTCACCGAGACCACAGCCGCCGCCATCAGCGCGGTCGGCCGGGCCGAGGTCGGCAAGGCGATCATCATCCTGAATCCGGCCGACCCGCCGGTCATCATGCGCGACACCGTTTTCTGCCTCGTCGAGGGCCCGAGTCCGGATCTGGACAAGATCGCCGCCTCGGTCCAGGAGATGGCCGAAACCGTGCGCGGCTATGTGCCCGGCTACCGGCTGGCCCAGCCGGTGCAGTTCGACCCCTTCGTCGATATGTATGTTCCCGCGCTGGGCCGCACCCTGACCGGCACCCGGGTATCGATCTTCCTGGAGGTGCGCGGCGCGGGCCACTACCTGCCCGAATATGCGGGCAACCTCGACATCATGACGTCCGCGGCGCTGGCCGCGGCCGAACGCAATGCCGCACTGAGAGGATGGGTGAGGGCGTGAGAATCTACGTCCAGGATGTGACCCTGCGCGACGGCATGCACGCCATGGGTCACCGCTACACGGTCGAACAGGTGCGTACCATCGTGCGCGCGCTCGACGCGGCCGGAGTCGCCGCCGTCGAAGTGGCGCACGGTGACGGACTCGGCGGTAGCAGCGCCAATTACGGGTTCGGTGCGCACACCGATCTCGAGTGGATCGCCGCCGCAGCCGAGGATCTCGAGCATGCGACGCTGACCACCCTGCTGCTGCCCGGTATCGGCACCATCGAGGATCTGCGCCGCGCCCGCGGGCTCGGGGTGCGCAGCGTCCGCATCGCCACGCACTGCACCGAGGCCGATGTCGCCGCCCAGCACATCGCCTGGGCGCGCGAGCACGACATGGACGTCTCGGGCTTTCTGATGATGAGCCATCTGAACACTCCGGCCGCGCTCGCCGTCCAGGCGAAATTGATGGAATCGTATGGGGCGCATTGTGTTTACGTCACCGATTCCGGTGGTCGGCTTACTATGCGCGATGTCGCGGACCGGGTGGACGCCTATCGGCAGACCTTGGACCACGGCACCGAGATCGGCATCCACGCGCACGAGAACCTCTCGCTGTCGGTGGCCAACAGCGTCACCGCCGTCGAGCACGGGGCATACCGGGTCGATGTGGCGCTCGCCGGTCAGGGTGCGGGAGCGGGCAATTGCCCCGCCGAGCCGTTCATCGCGGTCGCCGATCTGCTCGGCTGGGAGCACGGTTGCGATCTGTTCGCGCTCCAGGACGCGGCCGATGATCTCATCCGCCCCATGCGAACTCGACCGGTACAGGTCGATCGCGAGACCCTGACCCTGGGCTACGCGGGGGTCTATTCGAGCTTTCTCCTGCACGCCGAAAGAGCCGCGCGCAGATACGGTCTCGACACTCGCGAGATTCTCACCGAGGTCGGGCGGCGACAGCTGATCGGCGGCCAGGAGGACATGATCGTGGATATCGCGCTGGATCTCAGCACCCGACGGGCGGTGGCGGCGCGATGATCACACCGAATGAAATCGCTACGCTCGCAGAACATCTCGACGGCGCGCAACGTGATTGCGCCGATGTGCTCAGCCTGGCCGAAACCATCGATTTCGATATCGACGACGCCTACGCCATCCAATCCGCGCTGCTCGCGCGCCGGGTGCAGCGCGGTGAGCGGGCCATCGGGCTCAAGCTCGGTTTCACCAGCCGCGCGAAGATGGCGCAGATGGGGGTCACGGACGTGATCGTCGGGCGGCTCACCGATGCCATGCGGATCGCGGACGGTGGACCGGTGGAGCTCTCGCGATTCATCCATCCCAAGATCGAGCCCGAAGTCGCCTACCGGCTGTGCCGCGATATCGATATCGACGAACAGCTCGTCGATATCGAATCCTGCGTCGACGCGATGGCCCCGGCGCTGGAGATCATCGACTCCCGATTCCGGGACTTCCGATTCACCTACACCGATGTGGTCGCGGACAACACCTCCGCCGCCGCGTTCGTCATCGGCCCGTGGCAGCCCCTGCGCGCGGTCCCCAACAGCGCGGTTCGGCTCATCGCCGGTGATGCGGAGGTCATCGGCTCTACCGCCGCGATTCTCGGCGATCCGATCCGCGCATTGCACGCCCTGCTGGATATGTGCCGGCGTCGACGAATCCCACTTCGCGCCGGGCAGGTCATCCTCGCGGGCGCGGCCACCGCGGCGATCCCGCTCACCCCCGGCGTCGCCGAATGCGAGATCACCGGGCTGGGCACGGTCGCGGTGACGGCGAAAGGCGTGTGATGGCAGAGCTTTCCGAACGCGGCGGCGTCATCCCCGGGCTGGCCACACCGCGCGGCCGCTTCCCGCACGTGAAGGTGGTGGGTGACCTGATCTTCGTCTCGGGCACCAGCTCGCGCCGCCCCGACAACACCTTCGAGGGCGTCACGGTCGATCGATTCGGCACCACCGACCTCGACATACGCGCCCAGACCCGTGCGGTCATCGAGAACATCGGCGCGATTCTGCGCGAGGTCGGTGCCGAGCTCAGCGATATCGCCCAGCTCACCACCTATCTCGTATCGATGAACGACTTCGGCGGCTACAACCAGGTCTACGCCGAGTACTTCGACGAGACCGGCCCGACCCGTACGACCGTGGCCGTGCATCAGTTGCCGCATCCGCACCTGCTCATCGAGATTCAGGCTGTCGCGTACCGTCCGACAGGCGCAGCTATACCCGAAAGGCATCGCCATGACCGAGATTCCTGACGTCATCGACTTCCACGGCTGGATCGCCGAGCACGAGCATCTGCTCGCGCCGCCGGTGAACAACCGCACCATGTCGATGGGCAAGGACTTCATCGTCCAGGTCGTCGGCGGCCCCAATCAGCGCACCGACTACCACCTCGATCCGTACGAGGAGTGGTTCTATCAGATCCGCGGCGATATCCGGGTGGACCTCATGACCCCGGAAGGTCCGCGCGCGGTGCATATTCGCGAGGGTCAGGTGTGGTTGTTGCCGGGCAATATCCCGCACTCCCCGCAGCGGCCGGACCCCGATTCGATCGGACTGGTCATCGAGCGCGTCCGGCAGGAGGGCACGCTGGAGAAGTTCCAGTGGTACTGCCCGCAGTGTCATGCGCTCATCCACGAGGTGGAATTGCAGGTGCGCGATATCGTCGCCGACCTGCCGCCGGTCTTCGCCGCCTTCTACGCCGATGCGCAGGCCCGCGTCTGCGGCGAATGCGGGGCGCAGCACCCCGGGAAGGGTTGATGATGTCCGGCATCATCGATGTCCACACCCATTACGTTCCCAAAGGCTGGCCCGATCTCGCGGCCGAGGGCGGCCCGCACGCGCCCTGGTTGCGCATCGAATCCGAATCCGACGCTATGATCATGATGGGCACCAGCGAATTCCGGCGCATTCAGTCCGATTGCTGGGATGCGCACGTGCGACTGGCCGATATGGACGCCGACGGGGTGCGGACCCAAGTCGTCTCTCCCACACCGGGTTTCTTCAACTACGGGCGCACCGGGCCGCAGGCGGCCAAGATCGCACGGGTCTTCAATGATCTCGCCCTCGATATCGTGGCCGCGGCACCGGACCGGCTCATCCCGTTCTGCCAAGTGCCGCTGCAGGATACCGATCTGGCCTGTGCGGAGCTGGACCGCTGCCTGGCCAACGGTCATCGCGGTGTGGAGATCGGAAACCATGTCGGGGACCGCGATCTGGACAGCGAGGGCGTGGTCACGTTCCTACAGCACTGCGCCGATCGGGACGTCCCGGTCTTCGTGCATCCGTGGGATATGGACGACTCCCCGCGCCTGAGTCGCTGGATGGCGCAGTGGCTCACCGCCATGCCCGCCGAGACGCACCTGTCGATTCTGGCGCTCATTCTGGGCGGGGTCTTCGATCGCATCGACGAGCGATTGCGCATCGGATTCGCCCACGGCGGTGGATCTTTCGCGTTCTGGCTGGGTCGCACCGAGAATGCCTGGCATCGGCGCAACGACGTGGTGGGCACCTCGCAGTATCCGCCCTCACATTATCTGGGCCGGTTCTACGTCGACTCGGTGGTCTTCGATGAGCGGGCGCTGCGGCTGCTGGTCGATACCGTCGGCGCGGAGCGGGTGCTGGTCGGCAGCGACTATCCGTATCCGCTGGGGGAGCGACCGGTGGGAGAAGTGGTGCGCAAGAGCGCATTTCTCGACGACCGCACCCGCGAACTGGTGTATCGGGGCAATGCCGAACGCTTTCTCGGTATCGCCTGAACCACCTCGAGGGTCTGCCTGAACGACCTCGAAGTAGCCCGGAGAGTATCTCTCCGGGCTACTTCGAGCGCTGTTCAGTGCGAGCGGCCGCTCAGTTCGGCGCGGCCATATTCCGGTAGGCCTGTGCGTAATTGACGCTCGCACCGCGTTCGACCTGGCCGATGAACTCCGCGAGCTCGGCGGGGCCGAACACGTGCAGATCGGCGGCGGCCTTCTCGATATTGTTCAGCGCCGCATCGGCTTTAGCGGGCAGGGCGGCCAGATCGTGGCCGACCAGCACACCGTCGCGCTTGCGGATCTCGCCGTTCACCAGCACGGTGTCCACATCGGCGGCGCTCGACTGCAACACCACGCTGGCCGCGGGATAGCTGGGGCGCACCAGATTCCAGCGCGGCCGCACCACGATCACATCGGCCTTCTTCCCGACGGTGAGCGATCCGATCGAGGACGACAATCCCATGATCCGCGCACCATTGGTCGTGGCCCAGGTCAGTGCGTCGCGCACGCTCAGCTCGATGGACAGCGGTGAACGGCCCTCCGCGTGCACCGGCAGACTGTCCATCGCGCGCTGATGCTGGAGCGCCAGGCGCATCTGACCGAACAGATCGCCCGATCCGCAGATAATGCTGTCGGTGCCGATACCCGGCGCGATACCGTGCCGCAGCGCCGGGCGAATGGGCAGCAGGCCCATGCCCATCTGGAGTTCGGTCTCCGGCGAGGTCACCACGTGAGCTCCGCTGTCTCCCAACAGCTTCCACTCCTGTTCATCGAGCCCATTGCAGTGCACGTGCAGATGCCCGGGCAGCAGCAGACCGTGATCGTTGAGCTCACGCAGCCCGCGCAGGAGCACCGAACCCGCGGCCGCGCCGGTGTGCGATGCGCCGTGTACGCCCAACTCTCGGGCCTGGCGGATCTCGGCGGCCGTGGCGTCGAAGGCGATGGTGCCGAAATCGCTGTAGAGCATGCCCATTTGGTACATGTCATCCTCGGCGGAGAAGTACTCCGAGCGCACCCGGGCGGCATCGGCCAGCCGCTCGCGGTGGTGATGGAACGCCGGCGGCTGAAAGTCGTAGCGCTGCATGCCGTACGCGTACACCGAGCGCAGTCCGGCGGTGCGCAGCCCTTCGATATTGGCATCGGCGTGGGCCGGGCTGTTGACGCAGTCGCAGCAGTCGAAGATCGAGGTCACGCCGGCGTCGAGTGCCTCGAGCGCTCCGACCAGGGTCGCGACGCCCATATCCTCGGCTCCGAGAATCGAACCGATGCCGTAGAAGGTGTTGGCGATGAATTCCAGGAGCGCCTGATCCCCGGAGATGCCGCGCAGCAGTGCCAGCCAGGTGTGCCGATGGCTGTCGATCATGCCGGGGAGCACGATGCCGTCGGGCGCCTCGATCCGTTCCGCGTCGACTCCGGCGAACTGAGTGGCCGGGCCGATGCCCACGATGGCCTCGTTTTCGATCAGGACCGCGCCGTGCGGGATATCGCCCAGGGCGGGGTCCATGGTGATCACCAGATTTCCGGTGACCAGGGTGCGTTGGGTCATGGGGTTACCTCGATTCTGCTGGGAGGGAGAAGTATTCGGAGTTCGCGGGCGCGGCGAGCCGGCGCAGGCGCGCGATCGGCATGCGATGGTTGACGGTGGCGGCGGCCACCACCGCGCCCTCGGTATGCCACCGCAACACCAGATTTCGCGCGCGGCGGCTGCCCTCCAGGACGGTCGGGGGCTGATCGCCAGGGATGTCGCCGCAGACCTTGATCGACAGGCCGAATTGCTCGGTCCAGAAGTAGGGTCGCGGCTGATAGGGCGCGAGGGCCTTGCCGAGCAGGGCGGCGGCCGCGGCGGTGGCTTGGTCGACGGCATTGGCCCACAAAGGCGTTCGCACGCCGTCGGCCGTAGCGGCGCCCAAAATACGGCGAGCCGCCACATCACCGGCGGCGACGATGCCCGGCGCGGCCCGCAACCACGGATCGACCAGCACTCCGCCCGCGAGGGTCAACCCCGATTCGCGCAGCCATTCGGTATTGGGGACCTCGCCGATGGCGGTGATCACCGTATCGGCCTCGAACCGCAGCGAACCGGCTCGGACCAGGCCGGGACCGGCGATCTCAACCGGGTCGGGGGTGCTCACCACCCGCACCCCGGCATCGACCGCAGCCTCGGTGATGAGATCGGCGAGGTAGCCGCCGACCTGGCGGCGCATCGGCGGCAGCAGGTCCAGCACGGTCACCTCGCGACCCAGTTCCCGGCACACCGAGGCGATCTCCATGCCGAGCGGACCGCCGCCGATAATGACCACCCGGGAGCTGGAGATCAGCCGATCCCGCAGTGCCACTGCGTCATCCATCGACCGCAGTCGCCACTCCGCGGGATCCGCGGTCAGCGTGCGCGCTCTGGCTCCGGTGGCGATGACAAGGCCGTCGAATCCGATCCGCTCGCCCGTGGTCAATCGCAGCCGCCGCGCCGCCACATCCAGGCCGGTGGCGGTCACCCCGCACCGGACCTCGATATCCGCCGCCAGATGCAAACGCGCGGATTCGGGCGTATTGCGTCCGCACAGAATGTCTTTCGACAGCGGCGGACGGGTGTACGGTGCATGCGATTCCGCCGAATATAGGGTGATCGATCCTTGAAACCCACTGGCGCGCAAGGCATTGGCGGCGGTGACGGCGGCGATGGAACCGCCGACCACGGCGATGTCCCGCAGGGCGCTCATGTGTCGATCCGCAGCGCCGCCACCGGGCACACCCCGACCGCCGCCGTGGCATCGGCGACATCGTGCTCTGGCACCTCGCGATTCTCGTAGTCGAAGTGCAGATTCCCGTCGTCATCGAGGCGGAAGAGTCTGCCCGCCCGTTCCTCGCACATGCCGTGTCCTTCACAACGGTTGTAGTCCACGGTGATTCGCATAGTCGTCTCCTTCGGAGCGAGATCAGGACAGCCGCACCCGGGTCGGCAGGGTGTCGAAGCCGCGCATGACGTTGTTCACCGCCCGCCGCTCACCGCCGACCTCGAAGCGGGTGACGTGCCGCGCCAGAGCGGCGAGCACGCTGTGGGTTTCGATCCGGGCCAGCCCCTGTCCGGCGCATCCGTGCGCGCCGTAACCGAATCCGAGATGATCGACCGGATTGCGAGTGATGTCGAAGGTGTCGGGCCGGTCCCATTTGCGCTCATCGCGATTGGCCGAGGCGAACATGACCAGCACCTGCGCCCCCGCCGCGATCGGGACTCCCGCGATCTCGGTGTCGTGCGCGACGCGGCGGCCGAATTGGCGCACCGGCGTCTCGTATCGGATCGCCTCGTTGAACGCCATCGGGATGCGTGCGGGGTCGGCTCGCACCAGATCCCACTGCTCGGGATGCCGAGCGAAAAGCCAGATGGCGGTGGACAACCCGGTGACCGTGGTGTCCAGCGACGGAGCCAGATAGTCCAGCATCAGCGAAATGGCCTGGTCGCGATCGACTTTCCCGTCGTCGAGCGCGTCCAGCACACAGTGCGCGATACCACCGGGGCGCGGGGAGCGCTCGTCGACCAGACGCGTGGCGTAGGCGGCCATATTCCCCGCGGTCTCCAGCGCGGTGCGCGCCCGATCATTGAGCGGGCCATGGCAATTGAAGTTCGCCGCGGCCCAATCGATCAGATGCTCGCGCCCCTCGACAGGGATGCCCAGGAAGTCCGGGACCACCGCGAGCACCAGGCTGCGCGCGAGATCGCCTACCGTATCGAAGGATTCGGCCTTGAGCACCCGCTCCACCAGCGCCTCGGCGGCGGTCTCTATCGCGGCCCGCCTGGGCCGCAGCGCCTTCGGGGTCAACTCATGTGCGACCAGGCCGCGCAGGAACACATGCCGTTCCCCGTCGCTGGCGAAGGTGGACCCGCGCAGCAGCGTGTTGTAACGCTCGTTGAGCGAAACTCCGTCCCCGGTGCGAAAAGTCGCGTCATCGGCCAGCACCGCCCGGACCTCGCCGTAGCGCGGCAGCGCGTAGACCTCGAGGCCGGGCAACCAGACGACCGGCCCGAGGGCACGCAGGGCCCGGTAGTGCGGATACGGATCCAGGATCGCCGCATCGGAATACAGATCCTCGGAGTAGGTGGGTACCCCCACCGGTGTCCGCGTGCTCACGGCGCGCCCTACTGCTGGTAGGCGCGGGCGAAGTTCGCCGAGGCCGAACGTTCGGCCTGGGTGAACCAGCCGTAGACCTCCTGATCGGTGTACGCGGGCAGCGCCGCCGCGGCTTTCTCGATTCGATCCAGCGCGGCATTGGCATTGCGGCGCACCGCATCCAGGTCGTAGCCGACGAGCGCACCATGGCGCTTGCGCACCACACCGTTCACCAGCACGGTGTCGACATCGGCGGCGGTGGACTGCAGCACCACCGAACCCAGCGGATAGCTCGAGCGCACCAGATCCATCCGCGGACGCACCACGATGACATCGGCCTTCTTACCCGGCGTCAGCGAACCGACGACATCGCCCAAGCCGATGACGTCCGCGCTGTTGTGCGTGGCCCAGGTGAGCGCATCGCGGACCCCGAGCCCGACCGTGGCGGGCATGGTGCCCCGCGCGTGCGTGGCATCGTGGTCGAGGCAGCGCTGGAATTGCAAGCCGATTCGCAACTGCGAGAACAGATCTCCCGAACCGACGCAGACGATATCGGTGCTGATCCCGGGCGCGAGACCGTGATCGAGCGCGGCGCGGAACGGCGGATGACCCATGCCCATCTGCATCTCGGTCTCCGGCGCGATGGTGACCTTGCCGCCGGTATCGGCGATGAGCTGCCACTCCCAATCGTGCAGCGCCGGACAGTGGATATGCAGATGCCCGGGCAGCAGCAGTTCGCGATCATTGAGTTCCCGCAAGCCGCGCAACAGAATCGAACTGGTGGCGGCGCCGGTGTGCGAAGCACCCACGATTCCGAGGTCGCGCACGGCGCGAATCTCCGCGGCCGTCTCCTCGAACGGCAGAATGCCGAAGTCGCTGTACAGCATCGCCATTCGCGACAGATCGTTGTCCGAGCCGAAATGCTCCGCGCGCAGGCGGGCTGCGTCGGCCAGCCGTTCGCCGTGAGAGTGGAACGCGGGCGGTTGATAGTCGTACGCCTGCATACCGTAGGCGTACACCGACCGAATTCCACTCGCGCGCAACGCTTCCACATCGGCGCGGGCGTGGTCCGGGCTGTTGACGCAGTCGTGGCAGTCGAAAATCGTTGTGACACCGGCGTCCAGCGCCTCGAGCGCGCCGACCATCGACGCGGCGGCCGCGTCCTCGGGCCGCATGATCGAACCGATGCCGTAGAAGGTGGTCGCCAGGAACTGCATGAGCGACTGATCGGCGGAGATGGCGCGCAGCAGCGCCATCCAGGTATACCGGTGGCTGTCGATCAGGCCCGGCAGAATGTAGCCGCCGGCGGTGTCGATTCGCTGCGCGTCCACACCCGCGAAGTCGTCCGCGTTGGCGGTGACGGCGACGATCGAGTCGCCCTCGATCAATATCGCGCCCTGTGGCAGATCGCCATATGTGCCGTCCATGGTGATGATGGGTCCACCTGTGATGACGGTCTTGTCGGTGCTCATGTGCGAGCGCTCCCTCCGCGAACTGCTGGAAATGGTGGGATCGATCGTGAGTCAGCGGACCCATTGCGCGCCAATGCCTGTTCGGGCCCCACCAATGCTCGTCGCGGTATAGGGGTACCCGGTGCAACGTGCGCGTGAGGTATTGGAAATACGCCCGATATACATGGAGTACATCGTTCGGCGGGATTAGTATCCGCGTATGGGTATAGCTTCGCGAAGACCGGGTGCCTGATGGTGGATCAACCCCGTCTCCTGGACGGCAGATTGAAACTGCGGCATCTGGTTCTGGTCGACGCGCTCACCCAGCACGGCAGTGTGGTCGGCGCGGCCGCCGCATTGCACATCACCCAGCCGGTCGCGACCCGGAGCCTGCACGATATCGAGGCCATTCTCGGTGTCTCGCTTTACGATCGCGGCCCGCGCGGAGTCACCCCGACCATCTTCGGCGAGGCGTTCACCGCGCACGCACGCGCCGTGCTGGCCCAGCTCAGCCAGGCCGGACGCCATATCGTCGAACTCTCGGACGCCGATCGCGGCACCGTGGTGGTGGGCACGCATCTGGCGGGGTCGAATGTGTTGCTGCCGCGCGCGATCGCTCGGCTCAAACAGGAACGACCGATGCTCACGGTCATCGTGCGCGAAGGCTCGCCCGCGGCCCTGCTGGTCGAATTGGAGGCGGGCCGAGTCGATCTCATCGTCGGCAGGCTGACCGCGCCCACCACCGAAACCGCTGTGCGCGTACCGCTCTACCACGAGTACGTGGAGATCTTCACCCGTGCCGAACACCCCCTGGCCGGATATCCGCAGCTGGAACTGCATGACCTCGCCGCGTACCCGTGGATCCTGCCCGGCGCCGAGACCGCGCTGCGGCGCGAACTCGAGGAGTTCTTCGCCCGGAACGCGATGCCCCTGCCCGACAACCGAATCGAAGCCACCACGTTCCTGACCGTGCGGCAGTTGCTGTTGGAAACGGACCTGGTCGCGGTGCTGCCGAGCCTGATCGGCCGTGATGACGCCCGCCTGCGCCCGCTACCGCTGTCGCTGGAACCGGTGGGGCACAGCGTCGGCATCACCATCGCCGCGGGGCGCACCCTGAGCCCATCCGCCAACGCCCTGATCGCCGATCTGCAACGTATAGCCGCGGAGCGGCTGGGCGGCGACCGCCCCTGAGAGATCGTGCGGCCGCAGCTCCACCGAACGGGTCGCCGTGCGCGGTAGGGTCACGTGCTGACAGTTAGCTCGTATCGTCGCCCGATCTGTCTCGACCCGATCAGGAGAGCGCCGGATGCATCGAGTCGTACCCGCGAGCCAGCGTCGTACAGTGGACGAACTCGTCGATCGGCTCGACCTCGCGTCCGGTGATACCGGTGCGAAGCGCTCGGCCTTCTGGACCATGCTCGCCCTGTCCGGGGTGATCGCCATCAGCGGAGTAGTCGGTAATTCCGCGGCGACCGTTATCGGCGCGATGATCGTGGCTCCGCTCTCGACCCCGATTCTCGGGGTCGGGCTGGGTATCGCCATCGGCCGCGGCCGCCTCGTCGCGCAGAGCCTGCTTTTGGTGTTGTCCGGGGTGTTGCTGATTGTCGGGTTGGGATTCTTGTTCGCCCAGTTCCTGCCCAATGCCACCCATGTGCTTGCCAATTCGCAAGTGCTCGGGCGAACCTCGCCGACCCTGATGGATCTCACCGCGGCGCTGGCCACCGGACTGGTCGGAGCGATCGCGGTCACCCGGCGCGATGTCGGCGACGTGCTACCAGGCGTGGCGATCGCGATCTCCCTGGTGCCGCCGCTCGCGGTGGTCGGGGTGTGCTTGGGCTCGGATGCGCCCGCACTGGCACTCGGCGCGTTCGTGCTGTTCGCCTCGAACGTGATCGCCATGATGATCACCGCGACCGTGGTCCTGGTGGCCGCCGGATACGCGCGCGAAGCGGGGGAGAACACCGCCCACCGCGGCCGTGCCTATCTCGTACTGGGCATCGCGCTGATCGTGGTCGCGGTGCCCATGGTGGTGAATTCGCTGTCCTCGCTGTGGGCCGGGCAGATCGCCGAGGCGACCCGGCATTGGCTGCGCGACGTCCCCGACGCCCAGGTCACCGATGTGACCCTGGGCAGCAACACCGCCACCATCGACATCCTCGCACCCGATGACATACTGCCGCCGATAGCGGAATTGCAGCAGTCCGTCGACGATTTGCTGCCGTGGAGTCCCACCGTTGTCGTGGTGCAAACCGTGGGCCGTCACCTGTCCAGATGACCCGGTGTCAGCGCCCCACGGAGGCGAAAGTCGGTTCGGCAGGAGCGAGTACGCGCAGTAGGCGACCCAGGACCTGGAGGTCGCCGTCGATATCGACGCCGTTGATCCCTTCACCGCGCAACATTGTCAGCAGCAGATGTTTGGTCAAAGTCAGTGTCAGGTCGGCTTTTTCCGGTGGCGGGGCGTCGATTGCGCTGTGCCGGTGCGTGAGTGCGCCGTGGCACAGCGTGAGCCGGACTGTCTGGTTCTCGTCGGTGAGGCGCCAATCCATGGTGAATCCGGACTCGGCCGCACGGGGACCGTCGACCCGGATCGCGAGCGCGTGCACGATCGCGTCCGTGGATGTGGTTTCAGCCCAGTGTGATTCATCGCCATCGGCCAGTTCCCCCGGATCGTTCCGGCTCGATCGATAGCGCTGGACGATCGCCTCGACCGTGTCCGCGAGCGTCCCGTGATGTAGACGGCGCGACCAGGTTTCGGCCAGCGGCGCGGGCAACGCCAACTCCACCGCGATCTGCGCGGCGTTGAGCCCCTGACCCATCAGCCGCACCGTCTGATCGTGCAGGTACGCGTGCAGGTCGCGATACTGGGCCAGTAGATCGCTGATCCGATCGCCACCCCACACCGGCCGTATGCCGGCCGCGAAGGCCACGTCGGTGCGATCGGCGAACAGGGTCAGCGCCTCGTCGAGGTCGTGAACTCGCCCGCGTGTGTCGGCGGTCAGGATATGGCCGTGCGTACGGTGCGACGGCCCGGTGGTGGCGGTCTCGGCCAGGTGCAGAGCGCGAAAATCGGGCAGCAGGAAGTTCATTCCGCGTGGTGCGTCGGCAGCGGTGGGCAGTTGGCACAGTATGCGCACGCCGTCGATCTCCTCTTCCTGCGCCGCGCCGGTGACAGTGATGGTCGGCCCCGTCGTGAGCGGTGGTTCCTGCCACGTCAGCACCGGAATCTCGGGATCCTGGTACTCGTCGCCCGGAATCGGTCGCGTCTCGTCGATCGCGCCGGTATGAATGAGCCCGGTGATCGGGCGTTGTCCGCGATATCGCCGATACAGCGACACCACGTCCCGGGTGGAATCCGCGGAGGTCAGGGGGTCGACGACGATGATGCCCCGATCGCCCTCGATGAGTGACATCCCCGACCATTCGGAATTGCGCACCTGGAACACATGCTCGGTGACTTCGAAAAGCTCTTGCGCGCAGGGTGATTCATTTCGTTGATCCCGAGCGCCGATATTCGAGTTCTTCATCTACAGACCACCTCATAGTCGGACCGCCGAATATGTGCTGCCGGATCAGTGTCCGCAGTCCTCGGAAGTCGCCGATAGTTCAGAAATGAAGAATGGGATAGGACCTGGTCAGAGGCTTTTCTTCGGGTGGTGAGCCGCGTACGCCGGTGCGGTCACGTGTATTCTCACCACAATGGGCGAGCCATACGAAGGCCATACCTTGAGCTACGACCATTCGATGACGCCGGTGCCCACACCGGCCTGTCCCTACGTGGTCGCCTGGCATTTCCTGCGCCACGTCGGCGAACAACTCGACCAGGTCGCGGCCGCCGACCTCAAATCCTCACATCTGCTGCACGCCAGTGATTACCTGATCCTGCTCGCCCTGCGTACCGCGGGCACTATGCGCATGGGTGAATTGGCCGAGGCCACCCTGCTGCTGCCGAGCAGACTGACCGGGCGCGTCACCGAACTCGAAGCCCAAGGCCATGTCACCCGCGAAAGCGCCGGTGCCGACGCCCGGGGCGTCCAGGTCGCCATTTCGCCGCTCGGACTGAGTTTCCTCGCCACCGCCGAGGCGACCCACTCCAAGCACGTGATGGAATTACTCGCCGCTCGGCTGACCAAACCCGAAGTGACACAGCTGATCGAGCTCATCACCAAGATTCCGGCATCGCCCGGTCTGCCGATGTACTTGCGAATGCTCGGTCAGGACTACCACCAGCCCGCGGGGGAGATCCCGTAGCCGAAACGCGGGCTATTCAGGGTCCAGTGCGGCGAGACGGGCAGTCAGGAACGCTCGTTCGACGTCGTTGCCGGTGAGCAGGATTGCCTCGTTGTAGGCGATGCGGGCCTCCGCGGTGCGGCCCAGGCCCGCCAGGAAGTTGGCGCGGGCGGCGGCGAGGTAGCCGTATCCGGCGAGTTGCGGTTCGGCGGTGAGGGGTTCGAGCGCGGCCAGGCCCGCCGCGTCACCCTCGGCGAAGCCAACGGCGACGGCGTGATTCAACGTGACGACCGGCGAGGGCCAGAGTTGACCCAGAACGTCGTAGAGGCCGACGATTTCGGTCCAGTCGGTATCGGCCCAGGTGCGCGATTCGGCGTGCACGGCGGCAATGGCGGCCTCAAGGCCGTATCGACTCGGGTTGCGGCCCAACGATTCCCGAACCAACGCGATGCCCTCGGTGATGCGGTCGCGGTCCCACCGGTCGCGGTCCTGGTCCGAGAGCGCGACCATATTGCCCGCCGTGTCGGTGCGGGCGTCGCGTCGCGACTCCGACAGCAGCAGGAGCGCGAGAAGTCCTGCGACCGAAGCGTTCTCGGGGAGCAGCGCGCGCATCATGCGGGCCAGATCGACCGCGCGCTCGGTGAGGTCCTGCCGGATCAGATCGGTGTGGTACGGCGCGGTGTGGCCGCTCGTGTAGAGCAGATGCACGACGGTCAGCACTGATTCGACACGCTCGGGCAGGTCCGCCGGGCCGGGAACGCGGTACGGAATGCGGGCGGCGGCGATCTTCTTCTTGGCGCGGGTGATGCGCGCCGCCATGGTGGGTTCGGGCACCAGAAAGGCCCGCGCGACCTCGCCCGTGGTCAAACCGCAGACCAGGCGCAGGGTCAGCGCGACCTGGGCTTCGCGTGCGAGCGCGGGGTGGCAGCAGGTGGTGATCAGGCGCAGCCGATCATCGGGGATGGCCTCGTCGAGGTTCCGGGCGACGGTGTCGGCGATGTCATCGGTGGGTTCGTCGGAAATCAGCAGCGGCAGGGCGCGGGTCATCGTCGCCTGCCTGCGCAGCAGATCCAGGGCGCGATTGCGCGCGACGGTGGTCAACCAGGCACCCGGACGGTCGGGAACGCCTGCGGCCCAGCTGGTGAGGGCCTGGGCATAGGCATCCTGGACGCATTCCTCGGCAAGATCGAGGTCGCGGGTGACGCGCACCGTCGCGGCGAGCACGAAGGCCCACTCGCGGCGATGCGCGTGCGCGACCGCGGCCGAGACCGCGGCGGCGGTCATGATTCAGCCGAAGACGTGGATCGGCCGGACCTCGACCCCGCCCTCGGCCATCGGAACCTGCTTGGCGAGCGTCAGCGCCTCGTCCAGGTCGGCGGCCTCGAGCAGGTAGTACCCGCCGATCTGTTCCTTGGTTTCGGCGAAGGGCCCATCGGTCACCGTGAAGCCGCCCGCGCCGTCTGGACGAACGCTGGTGGCGGCGTGGCTGTGCTCGAGCGCGTTGCCGCCACGCAGGGCGGCCTGATTGTTCGTCTGGAAGCCCTGGTGGTCGCGCATCATCTCGGGGTCGTTGAGGTTGGTGCGCTCTTGCCGTTCGTCCTGGTAGATCAGGACCAAGTACTCAGCCATGGGTAATCCTTTCATCCGCCGGTCCGCCTTCGGGACCATTCAACTCTTCGACGCGCACCCACGGCCCGAATCGACAGGCCCGTCGAATCTGATGCGGGAAAGAGGTGGCCCAGCCAGTCCGGCGGCGAGCGGAGAGGGTGCGCTAGCGCGATCCCTCGGGCGGGATGAGGGACCCGATCATGGTGGCCAGCAACTGGATTCGGCGTTCGGTGAGTTCGGGGTACGGGCGCACGTGGCGGAAAAGATGTTCGGCGTCGAACATGTCGCTGATCATGAAGACGGCGGTCATGAAGTCGGCGGGATCGAGTTCCTCTGGGGGATCGATGATCTTCAGCGCGAGTTGCAGGATCGCCGAGCCGTAGGCGACCAGTGCGGGCTGCAGTCCCGCGCGGAGCTGCTCATCGGTGCGGGCCGCGAGCTGCAATTCGTAGATCACGGTGTTGGTGCTGTTGCCCGCTATCTCGTATTGCAGCCGCAGCACCGCCTCGATGGTGCGCTCGGATTCCGGGATCGTCTGGAATCGCGCGTCGAAGACTTCGAGCTGCCGCCGGAACGCGTCCTCGGCCACCGCGATCATGAATTCGGTCGTGGTCTCGAAGTGACGGAACAGCGCGCCGTAGGACATGCCCGCCTCGGTCGCGATCGTTTTGACCGAGGCCCGGACATAGCCCTTCTCGGCAATGGTCACCATCGCCGCGTCGATCAGCTTGGCGATGGTGGTCTCGCGCCGTTCGCGTTGTGTGCGGCTCACAGCCGCCGATCCTAGGGCTGCCGACATAGCGGCTCACTCACCGACCGACCGGTAGCCGTCGCTCGGCGGGCTTACGGGCGGACTGACCGGTGCGCAAGAACTGTCCCGTGCCCCACTCGGCTCCGAATCCGGTGGCGAATTCCCCACCGCGATAGACGGTTACGCCATTGATGAGGGTGGCGGCCACCGCAGCGTCATTGCGGTTGACCATGCGGGTCAGCCCGAACTCCGGCATCGCGTTCTCATGCAGCCCGTGCACGGACTGATCGAGCCCGGCCGGATCGATGATCACCAGATCGGCCCGATCGCCCTGACGCAGGTAGCCCGCGTCGAGCCCGTACCACTCCGCCAGCTCGCCGGTGAGACGGTGCACCGCGCGCTCCAAGCTCATGAACGGATTGCGCTTGCCCTGCGCGGCTTTCACCCGTTCGAGCAGTCGCAGGTGATAGTTGTAGAAGGCCATATTGCGCAGATGTGCGCCCGCATCCCCGAACCCCATCTGCACACCGGAATTGGTCGCCAGCTTGTCCAGATACTTGGGTCGATCATTGGCAATGGTGGTGCGCCAGCGCAGTTTCCGGCCGTACTCGATGACCATATCCAGGTAGGCGTCCACCGGATGCAATCCGCGCTCGCGGCCCACCTGGCCGATGGTCTTGCCGATCACGCTCTCATCCGGGCATCCCACGATGGTGGCGTCGAAGAAGTTCCGATGCCAGATTCGCGGACTGAACTTGTTGTCGTAGTCCTTGCGGAACTGTCGCCGATACTCCTTGTCGCGCAACAGTTCATTGCGCTCGACCTCATCCTTGAGATGCAGCGCCGCGGCCCCCGCCCCGAACTCCTCGAACACCACCAGATCGATGCCGTCGGCGTAGACGGTGAACGGCACCGGCAAATGCTGCCAGCGGAAGTCGGTGCGCGCGAACCGATTCAGCAGCGGCGCGGCGTACATCATGAAGTACACGACCGGGGGATAGGCCTTCGAATCCGCCGCCGACAGCAGTGAAGTTCGCAGCGCGGGCCGCCGGAACAGCCCCGAACTCGCGGCGAAGTACTTCCACACATTGGGCCGGAAATTGATGGTCGGCGCACTCTGCAGAATGCGCCGCCGCCGACGCAGCACCCCGTTGAGCGCCCGAAATTCCTTGCCCCGCGCGTATGTCGAAGGCAGCGACCGCGAGCGATAGATCTCCCCGTCGATCTTGTCGAGGGTATTGCTCATCGACGACATGCCGAGCATGCCCGCATCGATAGCATCCTCCAAAAGCGTTCGCATACGCTCGATTTCGACCGCCGACGGCTTGGTATCGCGAGTCACCGCCCGATCCAGCCCCAGCACAGCGGTCCGCAGGTCCGAATGCCCTAGGAACCCGGCCACATTCGGCCCGAGTGGAAGCCGCTCCACCGCCGCGACGTATTCGGCCGGACTGCGCCAGTCCCGATGCTCTTCGAGTACATCGTGCACCGCATCGCGCGGCACCGCCTCCACCCGGCTGAAGAAGTCCGCGCAATCGGCGTTCGACGCCAGAATCGTTGACAGCGAACAGTTTCCGATGAATACCGTTGTCACCCCGTGCCGCACCGACTCGGGCAATCCCGGCTGGGCGAGCACCTCGGCGTCGTAATGGGTGTGCACATCCACGAACCCCGGTAGCACCCACTTGCCCGCTGCGTCGATCACCTCGGTATCGCCGCCCGCGTCGAGCGATTCCGCGGATACGACTTCGACGATGCCGTTCCGGATCCCCAGGTCGCGGCGCTGCGGAGGCGCTCCCGTCCCGTCGAACCAGAGTCCGTCGCGCACGATCGTGTCGAACATGTGGCATGCCTTCCGGTAGGTCGTCCGGAGTCACCGTAGCAAAGATAGTAAGTGATCACCATCTTTATCCGGCCTGGTAGATCAAACCTTTGCCGCGCTGGAAGAGACATGTGTTGCGAGGCACTGTTTGTACTCAATAGTGACAAACACTACAGTACCGTACTCATGGGTACCGAGCCGTCCGGCTCGATGCCGGCACATCTGTCCAACGGAGGGCGGTTTATTCATGGGGTTGTCGTTGCGAAGGTCGTTCAGCGGCCTGGCCGTCGTGGCGGCGGTGGTGGCCGCGGCGGCGGCCACGCCGGTCGCGCAGGCCGCTCCGGACGGCAGCGTCGGCGGCGACCCCGGCTGGACCGTCACACAGGACGCGCCACCGAAATACCCTGGCGTGCACATTGATTGGGATGTGCCGATCACCATGAGCGACGGTGTGGTGCTCAAAGCCAATGTGTACCGGCCGATGGACGCGGACAACCACATCGTGGACACCCCGCTGCCGACGATCCTGAATATGACCCCGTACACCAAGCTGGTCTCGATGCTGGAAACCTCGGCGATCGCGATTCCGGGGCTGTACGACGCGATCGTGACGCTGATGAACCGGTTCGATCTGTTCAACCTCACCGGTACGGGGCTGGCGGGACTGGGGGATCAGATCAAGCTGCTCTCGGGCGGCGCGGGCCGAACCTTCGCGGCCGATCCCAACCTGATCCGCAGCGGCTACACCCAGATCGTCGCCGATGTGCGGGGAACGGGATTCTCCCAGGGGGATTGGGGGCTGTTCAGCCCGCGCGAACATCAGGACACGGTCGAGATGATCGACTGGGCGGCTCAGCAGCCGTGGTCCGACGGCAACGTGGGGATGAGCGGTATCTCCTATTCGGGCATCAACCAGCTCTATGCGGCCGAGGAGAATCCGCCCGCACTCAAGGCGATCTTCCCGATCGTGCCCGGCAGCGATATCGTCCGCGATGTCGCGGCCCCCGGGGGAGCGCTGGGAATCGGCTTCGCGCCGCTGCTCGCGACCGCGGTCGATGCCACCAAACTGCTCCCGGATCTGGTGTCGATCCTGAACGGTCGATTCGATTGGAAGTGGCTGGCCGATCGGGTCCAGAACCCGCTGACTCTGTTCGACCTCATCCTGGCCGCGCTCACCACGCCCTCGATCGACAATCTGCCGCCCTCGATCGCCCCGGTATTGGATCCGGGGACGCCGTTCCGTTCCGGCTTGCTCGGGCATCCCGACCGGATCAAGGTGCCGACGTTCGTGGTCGGCGGCTGGCATGACATCTTCAGCAACTCCGAGCCGCGCATCTTCGAGGCCATCTCATTGCCCACTACCGAGAAGAAACTCCTCATGGGCGACTGGTACCACAGCACCCCCGGCGCCGGTCTGGGCGTTGCGGGAGCACCACCGCGCATGGATGTGTTGCAGCGTGCCTGGTTCGACCACTGGCTCAAGGGAATTGACAACGGCATCGAGAACTACAGCCCCGCGACCCTGTTCCAGCAGGGCGGCGGCTGGACCACCGACACCGAATTCCCTCGTGCCGGTATGACTTACGCCCGGCAGTACCTGTCCGCGGATGCGAGCGGCTCAATCGCGACCCCCGTCGCACATGATGGTTCGCTGTCCTCGTCGCCTCCCACATCGACTACGGCACTGACGGTTTCGCCCGGCCTGTCGACGGTGTGCTCGCGCGACGCCGCCCAGGGCACCGCCGGTGCGCTGGGAATCCTCGACATCTGTGCGAAGGACAGCCGGATATCCGAAGTCGCGGCGCTGACGTTCACCGGAAACCCGGTCACCGAGCCGACGCTGATCTCGGGGTCGGTGAACGTACATCTCAACACCGTGCTGGACGCCACCGACGGATACTGGACCGCGACCCTCAATGATGTTGCGCCCGACGGACAGTCGACCGTACTCACTTCGGGGCAGTCGACCGCGTCACTGCGGGCCAATGACGAGACCAGGAGTAAGCGCTCGGCCAACGGTGACTACAGCGACCCGTACCCGATCCTGTCCCTGGCCACGCGCCAACCGATCGTGCCCGGAGAGCCGACCGTGCTCGATATCGGCCTCGAGCAGACCGACGCGATCCTGCAACCCGGGCATCGTTTGCGCGTGGACATCTACGCCTCGAACTTTCCGAGGGGCCTCCTGCTTGGTCCGATGCTGAACGAATCCGGTCTGAAGCCGCAGCGACTGGTGCTCGACCCCAGTTCACCCAGCTTCATCAACCTCCCGTCGAGCCGTCCGATCTGATCGAAAACCGCGGTCTTGCGCTCGATTTCGCCGGGTCCGAGACCGGATGATCCCCGCCGGGTGACCTGACGAGATCGTCAGGTCACTTGACGACTGTGCCCGCCGGTGCGGGTGTGCCGTGTTCGCGGAACTCGATCAGCTCGGAGGTGTACTGCGCCACGGCCCAGGGGTTGGTGAGCGGGGTCCAATGGCCGACGCCGACCGTGCGCCGCCACAGCGACGGCACCGCATTCTCCAGGCCATTGAAGTAGACCGGGGTGACGAAGGGGTCGATCGACGGGCGAATCTGCTGCACGACGGGGACCTCGACATGGTCGTAGGTAGGGTTGAGCAGGCGCTGGAACATATTGGCGCGGTACAGGTTTGTCTGCGCAGCGCCATCGCGCCCGCTGTACTCCTCGTGCTGTCCCCCTTCGAGTCCGACATAGGCTCGCATCAATTGCGCGCCGAGGCCCGAATTCCAGAACGCCTCCGGCAGTACGGGCAGATAGTTGAACGGCACGTAGCTCGAGGCCATAGCTTGGTAGTACAGCGCGGGCCAGGCGGTGATGTTCCCGAATTCCCGCTGCAGCGAACCCGACAGCAGATCCAGGCTGGGCCCGGAGATGAAGGTGAACGACGAGAACTTCTCCGGGATACGTGCCGCCGATTCCCAGGTCTGGATCGCGCCCCAATCATGCGCCAGCACATGCACTTTCACGCCGGGAGCGGTTCGGTCGACGACCGCCTCGAAATCCTGTGACAGCTTGGGCAGTTCGTAATCCGATACCGCGTCGGGATGGTCGCTGGCCCCCGATCCACGCGGATCGTAGTTGACCACGTGATAGCGATCCGCGAGCAGCGGGATGACCTTGCTCCAGACATCGGAATTGTCCGGCCAGCCGTGCACGAGCACGACGGTCGGGGCCTGGTCGTAAGCGGGACCGTACTCCTTGACCGAAATCGTCGTCCCGTCGGCGGAGATGACCGAGGACTCAACGGGCTGGCCGAGGGGTTCCGCGGTGGCCATCGGCACGGGTAACCCTGACGTGAGCATTATGAGCAGTCCGGTCGACACGGCGGCTCGCAGCGATCTGCGCTGTTGAATGCGGGGCATGAGCACTCCTCGGTGAACCTGGTCGTAACTTACTGAGGAGTAAGATACGGAGCCTCCGGAGGCGTAGCCAATCCGTCCGAATGGCGGACGCGTTCGAAAATCGCTGCGGCCCAGGTGCTCCCGTCGTGGTCGCGGGCTATTTCGGTGAACTTGTCCCCGTATGAGCGCCGTCCCGAAAAGTGACAAACATCAATGTTTTCTGATCGAGGTAATCAAGGATGCGGCGGGCCGCGCGAATCGTTCCGCGTCGCAAGAGGGCTTGATCTCATCTGGGGTGACGTGTGAACGGATATGTCGCCCAGTGCAACAGAACGCTCTCAGCGGTGCCCGAGACGATCAGCAGTTCACCTCGGAGCCGACCGTGCGAGGCGCGGAATCGGCCGGGGCCTTCTTCCTCGAAGTGGGTATCGGTTGCTGCGGGGTTTGCGGTTAGGTGGGCGTGCAGCCCGTCACGACGCCATTCGAACACCGTCTCCTCCGATTCGGACCACCAGCTGCCGAGAATCGGTCGTATGCGGTCTGGGCAGGGTGCCGCGGGTTCCCACGCCAAGGTCGGAATTGCGGCTGCGGAGGCGATCGCGTCAACGACGGTCTTTGTGGTGAGGTCGCTCAACACGGTGCCGTGTGTGAGGTTCGAAAGAGCCACTGCGACAGTGGAACTCTCACGATGCAAGGTCAGTGCCGCCTGGAATCCCGGCATGGCCCCGGTGTGCCCGGCGAGAATTCCAACGTCGTGGCGCTCGAGGAGCAGCCCTAACCCCCAGCCCTGTTTCCACGATCGGGTATCGACCACGACGTGCAGGGTGTGCATGGCATCGACGACTGCGGTCGGAATAACGTCGGGCCGGTTGCCGCACAGGGCATCGCCCCACCGCAGCAAATCCTCTGCGGTGGACCATAACTGACCGCCCACACCGATCGCGCCCTGCTCTATGCCGGGTTCTCGGTGAACGGCGTCAGCGAAGGGATCCAGGCGATATCCGATCGCCGCGCCGTTGGGCATCGACCAGGTGGTGGCGGTCAATTCCAAGGGCCCGAGCAGCATTTCATCGATCAAGAGTTCGCAGGACTCGGCGGTGACCCGCTCGATGATCTGGCCGAGGACGGCGTAACCCAGGTTCGAGTAGTGCCATCGCTCCCCGGGCTCGGCGACCAATTCGACCCGGCCGAACGCTTCCCGAAGCTCCTGGCCGGAGGGACCCTTCATGGATTCCCACATGTCGACGGGAGCCTCGCGCTGCATACCGCTGCTGTGCGAGAGCAGCATTCGCACCGGCAGCTGCCCGAACGGCGTGCCTGTGAGATACCGGCCCACCGGTGCATCGAGTTCCAGCTCACCGCGTCGGCACAGCAGCAAAGTCACTGCGGCGGTGAAGGTCTTGGTGATCGAGCCGATCCGATATCGGTGCCCGAGGGTGGCGGGAGCTCGGTTCTCGATATCGGCGAATCCCACCGCAGCCGCCGCGAGAGGTACGCCGCTGCGGCCGACCATCGCCGCCAGACTGGGTAATCTCTTGGTGGCCTGCTCATTTGCCACGCTGGCCGCGAATGCTGTTTGAAGGTCGGCGTCCATAGGTCCCCTCATATCTCTCACTGGCTCAGCCCTCGTTCTAGTGAGGCAGATTCGCCCGGCCGCGGTGGGCGAATTCGGCGCGAGAATCCTCATCCGCACCTGACTCGAGGAGTTGGGGCTACGCCCTCCGGGTGTGAAGGACGGCGAACGCGCCGCCCGTGCTCGCGGCGATAAGCACGACAATGCCGAATGCGGTGGCACCCGCGGTCAAACCGACCGCGTCACTGATGAATCCGGTGATTGTCGGTAACGCCGCGGCAGGCAGGTAGCCGCCGACGTTCTGGGCGGCATTGGTTTCCGCGAGTCGGTCGGCGGTGACGGAGGCGCTGATCGCGGTGAGACCGCCCAATTGTCCCAGGCCCTGGCCGATTCCGGCGAAGACCGCGGCCGCGCCGAACAGGGGCAATGACGACAGGTGTAGTGCGGCGATCAGCGCGGCCATGCTGGTTGCCGTCGCCACCGCCCCACCGACCAGCACCGCACGTAGCGACAGTCTCCGGACGGCGAACTGAATCGCGGTGGCGGCCAGGAACATTCCGAATGCCAGCCCACCGGCGATCACCCGGTTCGTGGCTCCGAGCAGGTGTGAGAGCACCGACGGGCCCAGTGACAGCACGAAGGACGTGGCCGTGATTCCCGGCGCGAATACCGCGATGCCGAGCGCCACCGCGATCCGTCCGCTCGCCGGTACCGCCGGGATCCGGATCCACGGCCCGCGTCCGCCGGTGCCTCCCGGCAGATCCCAGCGTGCCACCATGACGAAAGCCGAAGCGAGCAGCACGATTTCAACCACGAAGATGGTCACCGTCGGGCCGGGCAAGGTCTCGGACAAGATCCCGGCCAGCAGCGGCCCGGAACCCGCGCCGAGCACCATGGCAGCCGAAGCTGCTAGTGCAGCAAGCTTTTTGCGCGCCGGTCCACCTAGATCGGTCACCGCGGCCATCCCCGCCGATACCGTCGCGCCGACGGCGATCCCGGTCAGCAGCCGAGCCACCGCCAGCATTGCGATCGAGTTCGCGGTGGCGAACAACGCCGCAGCGAGCACGGCCAGGGCGATGGCGGGGAGCAGTACCGGCTTGCGGCCGACTCGATCCGAGACCACGCCCGCGACCAGCAGTGCACCGAGCAATCCGACGATGTAGCAGGCGAAGATCGCGGTCAGGGTGCCTGCGGAGAATCCCATCTCGCGCTGCCAGATCCCGTACAACGGTGTGGCCGCGTTCGACAGCGCGAAGACCGCGAATACCGGCCACGCCGCCAGCCACACGATGCCATTGCCGTCTCGCGTTTCCGATCGTGCCAGGAGCGTCGTCATCCCATCCTCCACTAGTTCGAGAATTGTCGTACTAGTACGACAGTGTTCGAACTTAGCACCTAGTACGATAAATTACGTACTAGTGCCGCACACCCGGGAGACCCCATGTCATCGGCGACCGAAGCCGCCACCCACCTGCCCGAGCCCGCACGCGCGGACCTGCGGCTCGAGCACATCATGGCCGCGCTGAGCGATCCGCTGCGCCTGACCATGGTCCGCAAACTGCTACTCGAATCCCCCGACACCGACCGCTCATGCGGCTGGTTCGGCAGCGACCGCCCGAAGTCGACCCTCACACACCACTTCCGCGTACTCCGCGAGGCAGGCGTGACCCGGCAGCAGCAGTACGGACTGGAACGCCGCAGCCGCGTACGCGTCGAAGACCTCGACGCCCGCTTCCCGGGCCTGCTCAACTTGATTCGCGCGTGGACACCGGCCGACTGAATCGGCCCGACACGCCCGGTCGGCCCTAGCTCGGTGGGCTCGCGTTGGTCATCAAAGTGTCGATCAAGCCTCGTATGCGCTCGATCGGGTAGTGCTCCGGCCGCGCGATCATCTCCTGCGCGAAGCTGTGCACGATGTCCTGGATCAGATAAGACGCAACTTCGGTGTCGAGCGGCGGGTCCGGCATATCGCGGACGGCGTCGCTCAGTGCGTATTGGAAGCTCTGCCTGAGGGATTCGCGGATCTCGTGCATTCGCGCTCGGACGGTCTCGGTCGTTCCTTCGGTCGGCACGCTGAGTAGCAGCCAGGTCCTCGGTTGGGCGCGCATCACGTCGAGCCGGTCGATGATGATTTGAACGAAACCCTTGTCCGCCAAGGCGGTTGAGCTGTTCAACGCTTCGGAAACCGCTGTGATCTCTCGAGCGACCGTCTCGGATTCCCGATCGAGTACGGCGATGATGATGGCCTCCGGGCCGTCGAAGCAGTCGTAGACCACCGGACGGGTGAAGCCGGTGCGCTTGGCGACCGACTGCATGGTGATGGCGGGGAATCCGTCGTCGATCGCGATGTCGACCGCGGCGTCCAGAATCCGTTGCTGCCGTTCGGGAGTCATGCGCCGTCCGGCGGAACGCTTCACCACCACCCCGTCGCTCATCGTGGCCGCCCGATGGCGAAGCGATCGATGAACCAGGTCACGACCGCGGTAATCCGTTCGGGGGGAAACTGTTTCGGATCCTTCAAGACGAGTCGAGCCGCGGATTCGCACCCGGAGAGGAACGCCAGCGCCATCAGTTCCGAGTCGGATTCGGTCGATCCGAACGGTTCGGCCAACGGTTCGAGGGAGGACCGCAGCGCGGCGAATATCGCTGCTCGCGTTGCCTCCATGCCCGCGCGAACTGTTTCGGGAGCGCCGGAGGGTGGTAGCAGAATCAGCTGCCAGGTCTGCGGGTCCGACATCACGATGTGCAGGAACCCGGTCAGCGCCGATCGCATGAGCTCGCCGATATCCGTGCCGCGGTGCACCTCGGGGGCGGCCGCCAGCATCGATCCGAGTGCCCTCTCGGTCTCTCGCTCGAGTAGATCCCCGAGCAATTCCGCGCGGTCGCTATAGAACTCGTAGACGACCGGGCGGGTCACGCCCGCCTCGCGCGCGATGGCCTGCATCGTGGCATTGGCGAAGCCCGAGCGAATGACCAGCGCCGACGCCGAATCCAGCAGCTGTTGCCTGCGCTGTTCGGGCTGCAGCCGCACCGCCGAGCGCGTCTGCCGGGTTGCCGCCTCCGTCACCGTGATCCTCCTTCGCTCGGACCAGTATCGCGTGCGCTGTGCCGGGTCGATGACATGCCATTCGTTCGCGGCCGAGTTCTCGGGGCATTACTTCTCGTTGAGCGTCAGGCCGGGGGTGTGATACATATCTGTAGGTACACACATGTAAAGTTAGTGTTCGGATCACCTGAGGCGATGCCTCGGACAGGGAGAAGTCGTATGACCTCACGGGTCATCATCACCGGTGCGGCCAGCGGGATCGGGCTGGCCACCGCGGCACGACTGCGGCGGCACGGCCATCGAGTCGTCGGGCTGGATCTGCATCCGGACGGTCCGCTCACCCTGGCGTGCGACGTCACCGATCAGCACTCGGTCGATACCGCCGTGGCCGCCGCGATCACCGAACTCGGGGGCCTGGATGTGCTGATCAATTGCGCCGGAGTGGGGTTCAGTCAAAGTGCGGGCGAAGTCCCCGGCCCCGACGCCGAATTGGTCATCGCGGTGAATCTGATGGGACCGTGGCGGGTGACTTCCGCTGCGCTGCACGCACTGCGGGAGTCGCGTGGTCGGGTGGTGAACGTGTCGTCCGGGATGGCGTTCATGGCCGCACCGTTCGCGCCCGCGTACACGATGAGCAAACGTGGACTGGTCGGATACTCCGACGCGCTGCGCCATGAGCACCGCGACGCGATCGAGGTCAGCACCTTCTATCCGGGCTACGTCAAAACTCCGATCCATCAGGATTCGGCCGACAAGGGCTTCGGTTTCGACGGCCTGGTACCGGCCGAACCGGTGGACGCCGTGGCGAAACGGCTCGCCGACACCGCGATCGGTCGCTACCGGCGCGATGTGGCGAGCTCGGTCCCGCAGACCGTGTCGGTCGCGGTCATGCGTCATATGCCGCGTGGCCTGCTCGATCTGGCCATCAACCTCGGTGCCCGCTCGGCGACGCGTACTCCACCCCCGGGCGGCTGGCCACCCGCGGTCCAACGCTTCGTCCGCGCGACCAAGGGTGTGTGACCATGACACCGCAGCACGAAGTAGTCATCATCGGCGCGGGTTTCGGTGGCATGGGTGCCGCGATCCAGCTCAAGGAACTCGGTATCGAGGATCTGCTGATCCTCGATCGTGAGAACGATCTCGGTGGCACCTGGCACGTGAACCGTTATCCCGGGCTGGCAGTGGACATCGCCTCGGTCACCTACTCCTACTCCTTCGAACCGAATCCGTACTGGTCGCGGGTCTTCGCCCCCGGCGCGGAGTTGAAGAAGTACGCCGAACACGTCGCCGACAAATACGATCTGCGCAGGCATATGCGCTTCGACACGGTGGTGCACGGCGCACGCTGGGATCAGGACGCACAGCACTGGATCATCGGCGTCGGCGGCGGCGAGGTGATCACCGCCCGGTACCTGTTGTCCGCCACCGGATTCCTGTCCCAACCCAACCTGCCCGACATCGCGGGCATCGGATCCTTCGCGGGCACCATCCTGCACTCGGCGGACTGGGAGGAGACCACCGATCTGACCGGCCGCAAGGTAGCGATCATCGGCACCGGCGCCACCGGGGTGCAGTTGATCCCGCAGCTGGCGCGAAAAGCCGAGACACTCACGGTCTTTCAGCGCACCCCGATCTGGGTGGTCCCGAAGGTCGACTTCGCCATCCCGGCCGCCGTGCAAACTTTGTTCGCGAGAGTCCCCGCGGCTCAGCGCGCGGCTCGGTCGGCCTATACGACCTTGCTGGAAGCGATCATGGTGACAGCGGTCCTGCACTATCGGCAGGCCGGATTCCTCAACAAGATCGCCACCGCGGCCGCGCGCACCCACCTGTTCGCCCAGGTTCGTGATCGGTCGTTGCGGGCGAAGCTGGTGCCGGAGTACAGCTTCGGATGCAAACGCCCCACCTTCTCCAACACCTACTACCCGACGTTCAACCAGGATCACGTCCACCTGGAAACGACCCCGATCGCCCGCATCGAACCCGGTGCGATCGTGACCTCCGACGGCGTCCGGACCGAGATCGACACCCTGGTCCTGGCCACCGGATTCAATATCTGGGACACCAACTTCCCCGCCCTGGAGATGATCGGGCGCGAGGGCCGCGATCTCGGAAAGTGGTGGCGCGAGAACCGTTTTCAGGCGTACCAGGGGCTATCGGTGCCGTACTTCCCCAACTACCTCACCCTGGCCAGCCCCTACGCCTACAGCGGTATGTCCTACTTCGACACCATCGAATCGCAGATGAAGCACCTGCGTCGGCTCTTCGGTGAGCTCCGGCGCAACGGTGCGAAGACATTCGAGGTGACTGAGCAGGCCAACACCGAATTCCTCGACCAGGTCACCGGGCGACTGGGTGACTCGGTCTTCTACCGTGGCAACTGTGCGAGCTCGCGCAGCTACTACTTCAACCAGCACGGTGAAGCCGCCCTGCTCCGCCCGACGCCCACCCGCACCGCCTACCGTGAACAGAACACCTTCCCTATCGACGCTTATACCTACGGGCGTCTGAACTGAATATGGTTGTGTTGTAAGGCATTCGGTTCGAATGAGGGTCATTCGACAGCCGACGAAAATGCCTCGATTCAAGAACTGGCGCGCCGCATGTTCGTAAAATGCGCCGCTGGTTCCCGCGTGATCAACCCGTACCCGCGGTCCGGAATCGTCGCGAACGGGGCAGGCAGGTACAGCACCGGCAGCACCTCACCGATCAACGGCCGCTGCTCACGTGTGATCCGATACCTGGTCTCGACCGCCTCGGGCACGTCACCATCCACAACCGCACCGCCGTCACGCCGGATGCACCGATATGGCTCGAGCCGCACCATCCGAATCGCCGTCCGCGTCCATCGGAACAGCACGCATTCGCTCGTCCCCGGGCGCGCATACTCCACCAATCCCACACCGTCACCCCAGAAGACGAACTGCTCATCCTCTGTCGCGCTGTGGTATCCAGCGTCCACACTCCACTGACCGATGATCTCGTCACCACGCATCGAGCGATTGAACCATCCCGTCACCACGGCCTGCGAGCACTTCTGCCGCTACCGCTTACCCGTGGCAGGTGTGGTCACCCTTGTCGGGAACGATGGGGTTTCCGCGCGCGGGACCGGGTGTCGGGGGTATCAGTGCTGCGGCCGGGGGATTGGTGTTGGGTTTGTTCGGCGGTGGAGTGGGTGGCATCAGCAGTGGCGCGGGGGCATTCGCGGGAGGAGTTACGGGTCTGGGTGGTGCGGGGACGTTTTCGCACGGTGCGCCCGAGTCGACGGGCTGACATGCCGGCGGCGACACGATCGGTTCCGCGTGTGCTGTGACGGGCAGCCCGAGTGCGGCGCACGATGCGATGATCGCGATGGCGCGAGCCAAAGATGCCAGGTGGGTTGGACGCATGGCATTCACAGCTGGATCGGGTCGCCGTAAACCGCGACCGAGCTGTCCGCGGTGCGCGTGGATATGTTCGCGATGACATACGACCGCAGGCTGACTGGTCCGAGGCATCCATCGATCTTGATCTGCACCGCGCTGGTCTCAATCGAACCATGAGCTCCGGCAAGGGCTTTGGTGCCGAAGGGGATCGAGGTGATCGTGCCCGGCTTCAATGTCGTGGAGATGCTCGGCAGCACCATCGCGCTGCCCCCGACATTCAGTCCCGGCACCGGTGCGACCGATACACCGACATTGGGCCCCATCATCATGGAGGACCCCAGCGAGAGCCCATTGCCGACGTCGATCTGGCAGCCGATCTGATAGCCGACAGTAAGACTTCCGGAGTCCACCGCCACCAGCCCCGCACCCGCGATATCGGCGACCCCCTTGACGGTCACGAACCCCTCGCGCGTGAACGGCGAACCGGCGAGATTCGGTACACGATCAAGGATTTCGGCCGCCTTGGTAACCCGCAGTTCCCACCCGTCCTCGGTGGTCACCACCCGCGATCGATCCGGCACCTCATCCGCCGTGGCGGGCGAGGCCGATCCCACCCAGAGGACTGCAACAGCAAGCGGCACAATCGAATACGGCGCAGCACGTTCGATTCGCGGGTGGCGCGAGGCCAGCGGGGTCATGTTCTTCCGATCGGCAACCTACAAGATCAAGTTTGCGGAGATTACCAATGGACGCGCATCTGTCGGCGAAGGCATATTCCCAATGTTGGGAAGAGATTGCGCGTGTGATGCGTTACGAAGGTCTGCCATGCCGCGGGAACACGGCGAGATCGCATCCTAAAACACTGCGGTGCAATAAAATTGGCTGGCACTTTGCCAACTCATCCGAGGAGCAGCCATGGCGATAGTCACGGGGATCGAAGGTATGACCGAGGTGCCGAGAGCGGACGGCGGTACGACGCTATTAGTCAAAGGGTCCGGATTCGGCGGGGCGACCGACGTCGTCTTCCGTGATCCGAACGGGAAAACCTATCGCGCACAAAGCTATACGATCGATAGCGACTCTCAGATCACGGTGGTGAGCCCGGCCGTGGACAATCACGGCACCTACGACATTGTCGTTATGACGGGTACGAAGGAATCGACAACCCCGTTGGTGCAGGCATATGCGGCCGCGGGTGACGGCGATGTACGTCCTGGCGCTGGGTCGAGCGGACTCACCCTGACCACGCAGTACTCCGCAGTGGATCAGATTCGTATCGAACGCAAGCTGTCCGAGTGGGATCGCAACAGGGAGGCTCGGGAGGCCGACCTCTATACCAACGCGGACGGCGATGATGTTCATCTCTCGTCATTGGATGACTGCAAGGGCAGGCAGCCGGGGAACTACCTGCACCCCGATGATTGTACGAAGTTCGTCGCATGCACTCCGCAGGCGGATGCGATTGTGTACGAATGCCCGTCGTGTGAGAACGAACCGGACCGTTGCACACCGGTGGGCCGGATGGTCTACAACGTTCGAGCCGATGCGTGCATGTGGGCGGATCTGACCGACTGCTTCAGCAACTGATCGGATCCAGGGCTCAACCGGTCGCCCGCTGCGCAAGCGGCGGGCGACCGGCACCGTCGAAGACCTCGCGGATGGCGTGGCTACCCACCGCGGGCGGCGCGGTCACCCGCCCCTCCGTATCGATCAGCACGGCCGCCGGCGTGCCGGGTATCCGGTAGTGGGCGTACACCTCGCCCTCCTGCTGCACCAACATGGTTCCGGCACCGTGCATTCGGGCCCACTCGGTGTTGGCCACCCTGTCATGAGTGCCGACCACCACGATGCTGTACTGATCGGCCAGCTCCGCTCGCCAGCGTGCCAGCTCGGCGGCAACCGTCGCGCACGGCCCGCATCCCGGGTGCAGGAACAGCAGCGCGACCGTCCGCCCGCCGGTCAGCACATCACGCAGCGCTACGCGCCCGCCCGCCGTATCCGGCAGATCGAATTCCGGGGCCTGGGTACCGGCCGACAAGCCCCTGCGTGGAGCCCTGGCCGCCTGAATCTCAGCAATCTCCGTGCGCATTCGCCGGATCGTGTTGCCCTGCCACAGTTGCACAGTGCCCAGCCCGACGATCGCCACCAACCCGGCCGCATACCCGAGCGGGAGCGTCTGCGGCACGGGATCGCCGGCCATCGAGCCGACCAGCACGGCAAGCACCAACGCGGCCAGTATCGCGTTGCGCACCAGGGTTTTCGGCCCGATCGCCTGGATGCTCAACAAACCGAAACACGAACACGACGGCCGCTCTCCCCGGCGCAGCAGCCGCGCCACCAACAGTGAGAACGACGCCAGTAGACCGAGCGCCACAATCGCCGCCGGTACCGCAGTCCACGATGGAAGTAATGCGAGCGCCACCATCAGCTCGGCTGCGGGCAACGCCCAGATCACGGTCGGGACCCACCGATCCGGCACCCCGAACTGACCAACCGCCTCACGAGTCCCGCTGGGCTCCAACAGCTTTGCGGTGCCAGCCCACCCGAACACCGTCGCGGCAACCAGTCGGGCTGCCCACACTGAACTAGCCAGAATCACCGAAGGCACCGGCCAACATTACTGTTCCAGCCGGGCATCGGCGCATCAGATCGACAGAAACGGATGGCCGAGCCGAAGGATGCCTTCTCTTGAACGACAACTTCGAGAACATCAGCAACGTTGCGTCAATGCGGTTGAGCCGGGCGGTCGCGGAGTTGGTGGTAGACATGCAACCGCACGCTGCGGTGCTCGAAGTGCGCGAATTCCTAGGGCGATGGATGGCGCGTTGACTGGTTCATTCGTTCCCATTGATATCGTCGACAACTCGCGCACTGAGCAGAAGATAGCGTTTCCTGGTGTCCTCGCTGGAGAGGCAATAGTCACGGGTTGTTCTGTGCCCGTTAGCCTTCGGTGCAGGGTCAGGGAATTCTGTTCCGAGAGGAAATTGCTGCTTGGTGAGATCGACTACCGCACCATCGATGATGTTGAAGTAGTGTGATACCTGCGCCCCCGTGGGCAGTCTGGCAATCGTGTTGACGATCTCGCCGCCGAAGTAGTCCTGAACCACGCATGCGGTCATTGCGCACTGCCCTTTGGCGCGATCCCGCTCACTCCATCCGGAGCTCTTGCTGGTGTCAGCGGACCACGATCGCCACAGTGCATCCTGTAGAACCTCGATGGAGACGACTCCCATGGGTACAGAATACGGATGAGGACCCGCACTATGCCTAGACGCGACTACCAGAACGATCCGAACGCACCCAAAGCGAACAGCCTGGTACCCGCGGCCTCCGTGGTCGTCGTCAACGGCCTTGGCCAGATATTGCTGCAGCGCAGGGTCGACAACGGTATGTGGGCGCTGCCGGGCGGGAAGATGGAGCTGGGCGAATCGCTCGCCGAGTAGACGATATCGCCGCCAGGTTGGATCGGTCAGCTCGTTGTGACTGAGGGGTTGACGATGATCACCTTCCGCTCATTTTGGGGCGCAGTGACATTCAGCGAGTTCTGCTGAAGAACCTCGATGATCTCGTCGAGGTGGTCGGGGCTGTACCAGCCGATCATGAGGGGGCGCAGGAGGGTGTGCCAGCGGGTGCGGCGTTCGTTTTGCATGAGGGTCCAGGCTGTGGAGTGGTTGTTGCCGATCTTCTCCCAGGCTTCGAAGATCGCGCGGTAGTCGTCGTGTGCGTCTTCGGCATCTAGGTTTCCGCGTTCGATCGCGGCGAGCGTTTCGGCGTGGGCGGCCGGGTCGATTCCTGCCGCCGCCATCAATTGTGGCTTCATTGCTTCGATTTCGCGTCTGACCGAATCGGGGACGGGCTGTTCGGCCACGCCCCAGCCCTCCTCGGCGAAGAAGGCGTCGGCGTAGGCCTGGGCGTAGCTGTAGAGGAATCCCTTTGGGCCGCGCGGGGTTTCGTGGGCTGCGTCGCCTTTGGTGAAGCATCGCCAGGCGACGTCGAAGTCTGCGCCGAAACCGCGCTCGCTCAGTTCGGCGAACGCGGTTTCGAGTCTTTCGAGGTCTGTTGGCTGTTCCACGCCACTCAGTTTCACGTACATGACTGTGTCACACACGATTGCATTAGCCATCCCCCTAGATGCCCCACGTTTGGTGGCAGCGTAAGCATCGAGATGCCACCGCGCGAGCCGATGTAGCGATGGTCACCTCGGGGGTTCGAGACCGGCCTCGGTGGTCAAGTCCCGCGCCGCAAGCACATTCGCCGAAGTTGGGCCAGCTCGTGTAGGGCGCGGGCCCGGCTCGGGCAAGGGCTAGGGCGCGACACAGCGGAAGCTGGTCGGGGAGGCCGGGTCTCCGTCGCCGGTATAGCGGGAGACGAATGGCAGGCGGCAGATATCGCGCGAGACCGTCTGGCCGGTTGCGGTGGTCAGTGTGGCCTGGAGGACATCCGGTGCCTTGCCATGCTCGACCCAATCCGTCAGCGCGGTCATATCGTTGCTGCCGGTGAGGGCGCAGTGTGCAACTCCCGGCGCCAGGAACACGCGGTAGAAGTCGTCGACCCGGGTGGTACCGCCCAGCAGCGCGTCCACGCGCTTGCGGTAGTCGACGGTGCCCGCGGTCGGGATGAGCTGGTCGGCGTCGCCCTGCCAGGTGATCAGCTTGCCGCCCGCGTCGCGGAAGGCCGACAGGTCCGGGTCCGAGGTGCCGATGATCGAGTCGTATTCGGAGCGGGCCTGCTGAAAGATCCGATCGAACTGCGCGTAGGTGAGATTCGCGGAATCGAACGACCGTTGCTTCTGGACGAACGTCGAAACCCATTGTGCGGGAACGGTGAACGGTGCCCCCGTGGTGATGCCGTTTGCGTCGGTGACGCCGGCGGTCAGCGCGCTGAAGTCGGCACCGGTAGGCAGGCCGAACCACAGCTGCTTGCCGTTCGCATCCCGCGGGCCGTCCCAGATCTTGCGGACCACATCAGCGACGGTCTCGCTGATCGTGTATTCCTTTCCGTCGCATTGCACCTTGGTGCCGATCAGACGGCGCGGGTCGAAATCGCATCGGCCCGGGTCGCTGATCAGGCCATCCGCGAGGCCGTCCTGCGGATCGCATTGCTTGACCGCGGCCTGGTTGAAGGCGTTGAACTCGCACGTGGTCGGGTAGGTGTGCGCCTCACTCATCACCACTTGCGGCCAGAGCGTGGCGACCTCGAATTGGTTCCAGTTGATGGCCGGTGCGTCGGCATTGATGCCGTTGAAGTCGGACGGATATTTCTGGGCCTCCATATAGCCCTGGCGACCGCCCGTCGAGCAGCCGTTCCAGTAGGCATAGGACGCGGCTTGATCGTAGACGTCGTTCACGACCTGCTTGCCCACGATCGCCAGCTCGTGCACCGAGCGGGAAGCGAAGTTCTCCAGTAGCGCCGTGTTGACCTGACCGGCCGAGTTCAACCCCCAACTGGTGTCCAGGCCGGTGGTGTCCACACCGGCGTCGGTGGTGGCGGCCGCATAGCCCTGCTTGACCGCCGTGGCCACGCCGCCGATGTTCCCGGCGGCGTAGGCGGCGCCACCGACCGCCTGGAAGCGCCCGTTCCAGCCGGATTCCGGGAGCCAAACCTGAACCGTGGCATGGTCGTTCGCGCCGGGGTGGGTGAGCGTGACGGTTACTTCGCAGTGTGCGGGGACGTCCGGTACGGGGTAGCCGCCCAGCGGCGGGCTGCCGGGGACCTGAAACGCTCCCGCGGGGACATCTTTGGCGGTCAGGGACTCCACGGTGGCGCCGTCCGGCGCCGGGATCTGAAATGTGGAGCAGTTGAAGGCGTTTGCGCTCGCGGGGGTGGCCGCGGAATCGTTCGACCTGTCCACCACTGCGTAGAGGGCGGCGGCGCCTGCGACTGTGATGCCCACGGTCGCGAGTGCCAGTATTTGTCGTTTCAAGATCTCTCCTCGGTTGGAACTGCTTACTTACTGTCGCCAGCGCACCGGCACCGCCACATCAGTCACCTGACGCCCCGGCCGACGTAATCCGATGCGTCACGCGGTCCGCTGGAGCTGCTCGGCGAAGAAGCCGCTGAGCTGATCCACCGCCGGACCGACGTACTGCTCCCTGTCGTAGATGGCGCGGGTGCCCATGATCATGAGCAGCGGGCGTTGGCCGATCAGCGGCACCGCCGCGAAGGCATCGAACATCGCGAGCTTGTCGATGCTGGTCCAATCGAATGCCTTCGCGGAGCGTGGATGCCGACCGCGCGGATCTTGGCCATGAGATGGTCCGTTTCACGGTGATTTCCGAAGGTGTGGTTCGAGCTAGGACGGTCGCAGCAGCTCCGCGGCGCGTTCGGCGATCGCGTATACCGTCGCGTTCGTATTGGCCGAGGGAATGACTGGTATGACCGATCCGTCCGCAATCCGCAGGCCCTCCACACCGTGCACTCGCAGTTCGGAATTCACGACGGAGAACTCGTCCTCACCCAGGGCGCAGGTGCCCACCGGGTGGCAGTAGGAGCCGAAGTTCCTTCGTGCGTAGTCGCCGAGCATCGCCCTGTCGGTCAAGTCGACGCCGGGCGCGACTTCGGCAACGGCCCAGCGGGCCAGCGCAGCCGAACCCGCGATCTCGCGGGCAGCCTCGATACCGGCCACTACGACCTCGACATCAGCGGCGGCGGTGAAGTATCCGGGGTCGAGTACCGGAGGCGCGGAGGGGTCGGCCGAGGTGATGCGCATGGAGCCCCGGCTCACCGGAAGCATGGGGGAGACGCCGATGGTGAAGCCGTTCGACACTGCGGCAACAGGATTGGGCAGTGGGATATCGATGAAGATGATCTGCACATCCGGTCCCGTCAGGTGCGGGTCGCTGCGCAGCAGGCCGATGATCTCGCCGTGATTGGCCTGCGGTGTGGGTACCGGGCGCTGGGAACTGTGCACCAGGTTGATCCGGGGATGGTCATGGAGATTGCGGCCCACCCCGGGCAGCGGATGCACCACCTCGACATGCGCCTCCCGCAGCACGGCCTCCGGTCCGATGCCCGAGCGCATCAGCAGTTGAGCGCTTCCGATGGTTCCGGCGGTCAGTACAACCTCGGAAGTGGCAGTGGCGCGGTGGATTTCGCCGTCCACGCGGTACTCGACTCCGGTGCAGCGCTGACTCTCGAACAGCAGCCTGTGCGCGAGCGCGCCGGTCACCACGGTGAGATTGGGCCGTGCGAGCGCGGGTGTGAGGTAGGCATCCGCGGCGCTCTGGCGTTGTCCGGCAACGATGTTGAGGTCGACCGGACCGAAACCGTCCTCGAGCCCGCCGCTGATGTCGATGGCCCGCGGGAATCCGACTTCGATCGCGCCGTCCAGGCAGGCGAGCAGGATCTCGTTGGGTCGCGTGGTTGGGCCGACGGTCAGCGGCCCGGCGGTGCCGCGACCGAGCGCGCCGCTCACGGCGGACTCGCTGCGCTGGAAGTAGGGCAGCAGATCATCGTAGGTCCAGCCCTTGGCGCCGCGATTGCTCCAGCCGTCATAGGAGGTGTGATGCCCACGCGCGAACACCATGGCATTGATGGCAGACGAGCCACCCAGCCCCCTGCCACGCGGAAGCGGCACCGGTGCGTTCGAAAACCGCTGTGGCACTGTGAGATCGCCCCATCCGGCAGGCGAGTTGGCGAGTGTCGGCCAGGCCGGAGGATATGCGACCGCGTCGGGCAGGTCCGCGGCACCGGCCTCCAGCAGCAGCACCCGGAGGTTCTCGTCCTCGGTGAGCCGGGCCGCGAGCACGCAGCCCGCGGTACCGCCGCCGACGATGACGAAATCGTAGGAATCATGTGCGGGCATCTCGATTGTCCTTTGTGTAGAGCGCGGCGAATTCTGGTTGCGTGGGTCAGTGGGTTCTTTGTTTCCAGGCCAGCAGCGCGGCCTGCGCGATGAAGAAGACACCGCCGCCGGTCGCGTAGATGGCCAGGACATCCAGGGCGGGGGAATCGCCGATGGCCTGGGCGATGTAGGTCGCGCCGACCAGGAATGACAGACCGCCGGAGATCAGGGTCGGCCACTGTTTGCCGAGGACGGGACCGCGCCGGTATACGCCGACGGCTAGTTGGGCCGCGCCGGAAAGGATTGCCCAGGCACCGAATACACCCAGTACCGCGGCCATGCTGCCGGTGGTCCCGGCGATACCGAGCGCAGCGGCGATGACCGCACTGAGTACGCCGTTGAATGCCGTCACGCGACGTTCGGCGCCTTCCGGGACCGCGAGAAAGTCGATCAGAGAGGAGACGGCATCGATTAGCGGATAGAGGACCAGCAGTGTCACCGCGATGGCATCCAGGGTGTTATGGACCGCGGCGAAGGCTATCGCCCAGGCGATGGCGAGTACGCCACGGCTCAGGTACAGGCGGATCAGGGACGAGCGCTCGGAGTTGGTCACGGGCAGTGCGGTTGTGGTGTTCATGGACACCACCCTCACGCTGGGCCGGATGCCGCCGCATCCGTCGACTGACGGTCCGCGCTACGTAGGTCATCGGGGTGCGAGGTGACGTACGTAGCGCTCACCGTCACCTGACGGATGTGCCGCCCGGGCCTCGGCGACGACAGTGGAATCGTACAACTCGCACCCACCTGCTAGAAGGACGAAATCCCATGGTCGACAACGGATATGGCCGCAACCGGCGACGCGCTACCCGGATCGCCGCGGCGCTCGCGGCCGGTATCACCGGCGTCGGTGTCGCGGTCGCCTGCTCCGCGAACACCGTCACCCACGCCGGTCCCGATGAGGACGCGCCGCGGCCGACCATCGTGCTCGAGCACGGCGCCTTCGCCGACGGATCCAGCTGGAACGATGTGATCGAGAAGCTGCGCCGGGACCGGTACCCCGTGGTGGCCGCGGCCAATCCGCTGCGCGGTCCCGCCGCCGATGCCGCGGCGCTGCGCAGCGTGATCAGCCACATCGACGGACCCGTCATCCTGGTCGGGCACTCGTATGGCGGCTCGGTCATCAGTGCGGCCGCGGCCGGAAATGACGAGGTCAAGGGGCTCGTCTACGTTGCGGCGTTTCTGCCCGCGCCGGGTGAGACCGCACTGGAGCTGACCAATAAATACCCCGGCTCCACCCTGCCGGGCACCTTGAATCCGGTGCCGTTCACCAATACCGACGGCAGCACCGGCACCGACCTCTACATCCAGCAGGACAAATTCCGCGACCAGTTCGCGGCCGATGTGCCTGAGGACCGCGCCGCGCTCGCGGCCGCGTCGCAGCGGCCGATCGCGCAATCCGCACTCGAGGAGAAGGCCACGGTCGCGGCCTGGAGCGAGAAGCCCAGCTGGGACATCGTCACCACCAAGGATCTGAATATTCCGGTTGCGGCACAGCGCTTCATGGCCGAGCGCGCCCACGCGCACGTCACCGAGGTCGATGCCTCGCATTCGGTCGCCGTCTCCCATCCCGATGTGGTCGCCGACGTGATCGAACAAGCCGCCAAAGCCACCCGCTGACACCGAAAACCCAAGCACTACAGGAGAACACGATCATGGATATGAAACTCGAAGTCATCGTGCTGCCCGTCGCGGATGTCGATCGCGCGAAGGCGTTCTACGCCGACCGGCTCGGATTCCGGCTCGATGCCGACTTCACCGTGGACCAGGGCTACCGCGTCGTCCAGGTGACCCCGCCCGGCTCGGCCTGCTCCATCATCTTCGGAACCGGCGTCACCGCCGCCGAACCCGGTTCGGTCGATGGCCTGCACCTGATCGTCACCGATATCGAGCACGCCGTCGCCGACCTCGCCGAACGCGGCGTCGCGGTGGACGGGCCGTTCCGGGACGCGACCGGCGTATTCCATCACGTCGGAACCACCGCTCGCCTCGCGGGTGTGCACCCGGAGCGCCGCAGCTACGGATCCTTCGCCGCCTTCGAGGATCCGGACGGCAATAGCTGGTTCCTGCAGGAAATCACGCAGCGCGCGCCCGGCCGCTGACCACGGATTGGAGAGCGTACACCATGTCTGACAACAACATCCAGTCCTACGACGTCATCGTCATCGGAGCCGGACCGGTCGGGGAGAACGTCGCCGACCGCACCGCCTCCGCCGGTCTGAGCACCGTGATCATCGAATCCGAACTCGTCGGCGGCGAATGTTCCTACTGGGCCTGCGAACCCAGCAAAGCGCTGCTGCGTCCCGCGTTGCTGTACGCCGAGGCCGCACGTTTTCCTGGCGTCGCGAACGCGGTGACCGGACCGCTTGACGTAGCCTCGGTGCTGAAACATCGGGACCGTATGGTCGCCGACTGGAACGATCGCGATCAAGTCGAATGGCTTGACTCGGCGGGGATTTCGCTCATTCGGGGTCACGGCAGTCTCGATGGGGTGCGGCAGGTGACCGTCCGGACTCCGGACGGTGGCACCGTGCGATTGCGTGCTCGGCACGCGGTGGTGGTCTGCACGGGCACCCGTGCGGCGCTGCCACCCATACCGGGACTGGATACGGTGCGCCCGTGGACAAGTCGCGAGGCCACCAGCGCCCGCGAGGTGCCGCGTCGGCTGGCGATACTGGGTGCCGGGGTCGTCGCGGTCGAAATGGCAACGGCCTGGCGGGCTTTGGGCTCCGAGGTCACCCTCATCGCCCGTGAGTCGCGATTGCTCGGCCGTGTCGAATCTTTCGCGGCGGACCTGGTGAGCGATCGGCTCCGGGCTGCGGGCGTCGATCTGCGCTTCGAATCGGGTATCGCGACCGCCGCGGGCGGCCCCGATGACGGTATTCACCTGACCCTGGTCGACGGGACCCGCATTGTCACCGATGAACTCCTGCTTGCCACCGGGCGCGCACCGCGCACCGATGACATCGGTTTGGAGACAGTCGGTTTGGTCCCGGGGGAGTGGCTCGCCACCGATGACAGTTTCGCGGTGACCGCGGTCGACGGCGACTGGCTCTATGCCGTAGGCGATGTCAATCACCGGGCTCTGCTCACCCATCAGGGCAAGTATCAGGCGCGCATCGCGGGCACGGTCATCGCCGATCGGGCAGCGGGACGACCACTGGACACCACCGTGTGGGGAAAGCACACCGGCACAGCGGATCTCGCGGCCGTCCCGCAGGTGGTCTTCACCGATCCGGAGATCGCCGCGGTCGGCCTCACCACCGAGGACGCCGCCCGGGCGGGCCGCGCGGTCGACATTGTCGACTACGACATCGGGCGGGTCGCCGGTGCACTCCAGCACGATCCGGACTATCGCGGCCGCGCGCGCATCCTCATTGACCCCGAGCGCCAGGTGATCGTTGGAGCCACCTTCGCCGGTCCAGGTGTTGCCGAACTGCTGCACTCGGCCACCCTCGCCATCACCGGTGAGATCCCTCTGGCCCGCCTCTGGCACGCCGTACCCGCCTTTCCGACCATCAGCGAGGTGTGGCTGCGCCTGCTCGAGACCTATCGCGATCAGTCCACGCCACACACCTCCTTCACCCCACCTCTGAAAGCAGCGTGATCGCGATGTCGAACCAGAACTCCGGCGCTCTCGATCGCGGCGTGCATGCCTTCGACTCGGACGGTGTCCTACAGCGGTACCACGTGTACGGCAGTGGCCCGGTGTGCCTGGCCCATCCGGGCGGACCGGGCATCCACTGGGAGTACATGCGCATGCCCGAACTGGAACAGCACCTGACGATGGTGTACGTCGAGGCACTCGGTACCGGTGCCTCCGGCCGACTGCCGACGCATCCGAACGGCTACACCCGTGAGCGCTATAGCGTTGCGCTGCAACGGATCATCGATCATCTCGGTGTGTCCGAGGTGTTCTTGCTCGGCCACTCGCACGGCGCGTTCGTCGCGGCGTATCACGCCATTCATCGCCCCCAACGGCTCGCCGGGATCATCCTGTACGAGGGCGCGCCGGTCACCGGTCCCGAACACGGCGCGGAGGCCGCACGGCGGCTACAGGAGTTCGCCGCCGCACACACCGATCGGCCCGGCCTGGCCGATGTCCTTGCGACATTCGCTGGTATGCAAGAAATTTCGAGCGATGAACAGACCCTGGCCGTCGCCCGCGGCGTCCTGCCCTCGTATATCGCCGACTACTGGGGCGATGAGCAGCGGTGGGCTCCGCTACGGGATGCGTTACGCGCCAGCTACATCTCGGGCCTGGACGCACTCGGCGCGCCCGATCTCATCGACGACCGCGCCGATCTGCCGAAGGTGACAATCCCCGCCTTGGTCATAGTCGGCCGCTTCGATGTCATCTGCGGACCCCGCTGGGGCCGGGAACTGGCCGAACTCATCCCCGATTCGAGCCTGGTGACCCTGGAGCGCAGTGGTCACCTCGGGCATCTGGAGGAACCCGAGCGATTCGCCGACGCGGTTCGGGATTTCGCCCTCTCCGCGGGTCGGTCCGAGCCCGCTGTGCCGGATGGTCCGGAACCCGCTGCGCGGACGCACATGGGCTAGTGCCTCGGGGCTTGCGACGAGGAATCGAGCGCCACCGGCGTTGCCCGGATCGCTAAATAGGTTGACAGCGAGCGGGATTACGACAGGGTGTCGCGCACCTGCGACTTTTGGGCCGCGCCGATTTGTCGGTGGGTGGTCGTAAGGTCGTTTACATGAGCATTTCGACGTGCCGGCGCGCAGGGCCGGATGAATTCGGTTGCGTTAACAGTGGTTCGGAATGCAGTGTGTTCGTCGTAAGTGTTGCAGGAGCAGGGTCATGGGGAGTGACCCTCCGGGGGAAGGAACAAAAGCTATGAATCACAACATGATTCGCGGGTCGCGGCGCGATCCGAGATTCGCCAAGAGCACGTTCAGCTACAACGGCGACTGTGTCGAGGTCGCATACCATGAGGGCCGAATCGCGGTGCGCGACTCCAAGGATCGGCACAGCCCGACGCTGTGGTTCACGAGCTCGGAATGGCGTGCGTTCACCTCGGGCGTGCGGGCCGGCGAATTCGATTTCGGTGAGTGACAGCCCCGGTGGTGTCGCAGCCATTTCGCTGCGACACCACCGCCCCACCCCGGAAATGCGACCGACCCCTCGACGGCCGCTGGAAAATGGTCATTGGATAGCGATGTGATGTATTTCGCCGCGCAAGTCGGCAAGAAATGCGCGGGCATCGCTGTCGGATAAAGCCATTCGAGTCAAAGCCGCCCAATGGCGGCGATGAACGTCGACGAGTTCGGGACCGCGGGTCACCATGCTGCCCGGAATGGGCTCGCTGGAGGCGATCGCGTGGTCCTCGTTCTCATAGATGACGAAACCGTGCGGAATCGTCGCGGTGGCTTCCACGTCCTGTGGAATCACCGCGATGCCGACCGTATCGAGGGTCTCCACGGAGATGATGCGGTCCAATTGGGCGAGTAGGACACGATGCGGCCCGGGCCGAAACCTCAGGGCCGCTTCGGTTACCAGGAATTCGAAACGCTTGGCGGGGTCGTACAGTACGCGCTGGCGCTCCAGGCGCGCGGAGAGCGCGGCCGTCAGAGCATCGGGCGGGTACGGCGGATCGAAGGTGCCGAACACCCGGCGGGCGTAATCGGCGGTCTGGAGTAAGCCGGGCACCAGCGCGGGCTGGAAATTGCGCACCAGATACGCGTCGTCCTCGAATGCCCGCACATCGTCCTGTAGATGCGGGCGCTCGGCGAGCGATGCCGCCCAATCTCCGACCTCGGGCGCGTGCGCGGCCTCGGTGAGCCCGCGCAACGACTGCTGACAATCCGCGTCCGCCCCAACCGCTTTGGCCCAATCGAGCACCTGCGGCAGCGGCGGCACCACCTGCCCCGATTCGATCCGGGACAACGTCGACTGACTGATTCCCACCTGCTTCGCCAACTCGCGTCCGGAGATTCCAGACAGATCCCGCAATCGCCGCAGCTCGGTCGCCAGTTGCTGGCGCGGCTGCGGCTGGCGCACAACGGAATTCGCGGCGATGCTCGCCGCGTCCGTCGCACCCTCTGCGGGTTGATTCACTGGAACCATGATGATTCAGATCGAATCATCTTGATTCAGCCGCGTCAAGCCGAGCCGGGTCACAAACTGAATCACGGCCGGAATCGCCTGTCCGCCAACGTTGAAGCTACGAGTTTGCTTGACGGGCTGGCTGGGCCGTGGGCTCGGCAAACCGGCGTAGCGGGCGGGCAGTGGCTCGTCCGGATTCCCAAATATGGTGGCAGCGAGTGAGATTGCGCGAATTACACTCGCCGGGTGCCGCCGAGACCGCCGAAGTACGGGCAACCGGTGGCGGCGTCGCCTTGTTGATCAAATCGGAGGCGATCGCACAAGCAGTTCTCCGATGCACCGAGCAGCTGAGCAACCGGCTTCTGAAGGTGACCGACGCTCAGGTCGAACACGGGCTCAGGCCGATCTCGGTGGAGGCCAAGGGCTCAGCCGGAAGAGTTATCAGCACCGACAGACCCATCAACCATGATCCCGGCGTCGGGGATCCGTCGATTCCGCATCCGCCACTGACCGGCGGGCCGGGACCGCCGGATCGCTTCTACAACGGCGCGCGGCTATGGCAGGTCGATCAAGTGTTCCCCAAGGCTTTTCGCACGGGCGAGGACGCCGCCGCAGAGGGCTATATCCGCTCCGCGTCACACAGCAGCGCGGGAGAGGTCGTCTATTTGACCGATGGTGACGATATCGCCGGCGTCTACGGGACGATCACCAAATGGACCGATGTCCGCGACGGTGCGATGCGGTTCCATCCCGGAGGCATGGTGCTGGGTATCGACGCCAACCGGATCGTGGTGAATCCGATGCTGGAAGAAGGACATTCGGCCGCCAACTTCGTCGCGGGCGTCAGCGACCGCGTCTTCACCACCCCCGGCCGAGTGGACACCTCGAAGATCGTCAGCGTGAAGTTCGAGTCCTACGACAACATCATGAGCAACCCCCGAGCCACCTTGGTAGCGGACGGTTTTCCCGGATTCGAGGGCATGAGCGCGCAAGCGCTGCGCGACCCCATATCGGTCAGGGCGCGCCTGACCGATATGGCCGACGCCGTGCGCAGAAACTACCCGAATATCGATGTCTCGGTTGGCTCCAGCTCGCTGAGCGCGGACGAAGCGATCCGAACCTTCCTGGCTACCTGAACACCCCACGCGGTGAGTTCGACTGATACGTGTGGTGTCGGCCCGCTCGAGTAGCCTGCGTTCGTTCAGCGGAACGAAGGGATTTGACATGGGCTTCAGCTCGAATTGGATGCTCGTACGGGGAATGACGCCGGAGCAGGTGTGGGAGGCGCTTGGGGTGCGGCCCAGCGGGACTCGAACCGACTTCCCCGAGCCGCCGCTGTCGGGCTCGGTGCGTCCGGATGGCTCATATCTGGTGGTCGAGGATCGCGCTGAAGAAGACGTGGAATACACGTGGGACCTCGCGAAGCTGTCGCTCGGCGGTGAGGTGATCGGAGTCGGGGAGGTCGACGGAGCCGGTGGCGCCGAGGTCGTGCTGTGGCGCGACGGACAGCGGGTGTGGGGTATCGCGGCACCGCTGGACGAGGGCGACCCCGAAGTCCGGGGCGACCTTCCCACACAGATCCGCGCCGCAGTCGAACGCGACGCCAGAGGAGAGCCCGGTAACGAGTACTACGACGACCCCGACTACTTCAATGCGATTCTCGCCCTTGGAACTTCGCTCACCGGATACCAATGCGGAAGCGGCATCGACCAACCCGGTACGAAACCGTTCGAGATCTTGACCGGGATTCAGTAGAACGACAGCGCGCAGTACACCGGTTCACCGGGCTCGATCAACCCAACCACGGAAGATTCGAGCCCTCCCGATGGTGCCGAAGCCTCAGCCGAACCGTCGGATGCACCGGCAGCCCGTCCAGTTCCTCCAGCGATAGGAACCGAACCGCGGTGGATTCGTGCGAGACCTGGATATCACCGCCGATCACACGACCGTAGTAGACAACCGCAAACTCCTGGCGCACTTCACCATCGGCGTACTCGATGACATGTGCCGGGTCGGTATAGATACCCAGCAGTCCGGTGATCTCGATGTCGAGCCCCGTCTCTTCGCGAGTCTCGCGGACGACACATTCCTCCAGCGTTTCCCCCACCTCCATGATTCCCCCGGGCAACGACCAGTTCCCCGAATCGCCACGCCGCTGCATCAGCACACGCCCGGAGTCGTCCACCACCAGCGCCGAACCTCCCGGCTTCAGCGAGTTGGGCTCGGGTGCATCGGGATCGTTGTAGTAGTCACGCCGTGAACCCATGGTCTACCTCCGTCCTGAACGGGGTCGTGGTGCCCCAAATCTGCTCGAACTGATCGGCAAATGATTCGAATATGCCGTGCGGAGATGCGTCGGTGTTCAATTGCGCAGGTAGACGGCGATGTACGGGCCGATCATCGGGGCGGTGACGAGGTCGAGTTGGCCGGTGCCGCGTAGGTCTATCAGTTCGGTGGATTCGAGGGTGAAGGGGGCGGGGTACCACTCGGTGCGTGTGAATCCGCCGTGGCCGTCGCCGCGCCAGAGGGTTACGTAGGCGGTGACGGAGTCGGCGGTGATCATGTCCAGGTTGCCGGTGCCGTAGAGGTCGGCGAGTGCGAGGCCTGCGGTTCCGGGGCTTGCGTAGGAATAGCGCGAGGCCAGTAGGGTGCCGTGGCCGTCGTTCAGCCAGACGTTGAGGCCGCCGAGACTGGTTACCCCGACCACATCCGGGTGTCCGTCATTGTTGACATCGGCGCTGCGGATGGCTTCTTGGACCAGGTCCGGGCCCAAAAGGGTTTGGTTTCGGCCGAATCCGCCGTGACCGTCGCCGTACAGGGCGTTCAGGACGACGGGGACTCCCGAGGCGACGATCAGGTCGAGGTTGCCGTCGCCATCGAGATCCGCGGTCTCCAGCCCGACCGACGCGAGTCCGGCCGCCACGGTGTGTCCGATGAACCCGCGCGCACCGTCGGCCAGGAACACCGTCGACGGCGTTGCCGCCACCGCGAAGTCCAGGTGCCCGTCATGGTCGAAATCCCCGGCTCGAATAGCACCGGGAGCCAATCCTTGTGCGAAGTACCTGCGTTGATCGGCAAAGCCCCCGAGGCCGTCCCCGTAGAGAATCACCATCTCGCCGATGGCATTCGACACGATCAGATCGAGATGCCCATCGCCATCGAGATCGACCGCGGTCACCGCGTCGGGCGCGACACCGGTGGGGATGTAGCGCGGCGCGGCGAAGGTCCCGTCTCCATTGCCGCGCAACATCTGTATGCCGAACCCGCATTCGTCGGTGACTACGAGATCGACCCGCCCGTCGCCGTCGAAATCCCCGTGCGCGATGGCCTCGGCCGTCGGCGACACTCCGCACAGCGTCACCGGCACCAGCCGCCCGGGAGCGAACGTGGTTCCCGAACTCGCCGCCGATCCGGTGTCCGAATCCGCCTGGGCGCTCCCGGGAACCAGCGAAAGTGTCAATGCCGTCGCAACCGCGATCCCCCAGACGTCTCGCCGCGGCACCCGTCGCCGATACCCGCTCAGCGCATTGAACGTCATGATCAGGACTGTATTTGCGGTCGGCACCCGGCCGTTTGCCCAGAGCTGCCAGTTCATTGGCGATTGGCGACACCACATCCGCGACCGGCTGGGAATTGGGAGGGATTAACCTGATCAGCTTGCCGATCTCGGTGAACCGGTGGCATTAGGTTGTATGACATGGGTAAATGTGGTTCTGGCAACCCGGATGAGGTCGGGGTGGAGTTGCGCCTGCTCGTCGGGCAGCTCTTTCGGGAGTTGCGCAATGACATGACCGTCAGCGGGCTGAGTGTGCCGGAGCTGTCGGTGCTGGGGCGGTTGGATCGCGATGGGTCGGTAACCGCGGTGGAATTGGCTGCGGCCGAACAGGTTACGCCGCAGGCCATGGCGCTGACGGTGGCGAGCCTGCATGATCGCGGGCTGATCAGCAAGACCAAAGATGAGCGCGATAAGCGCAGACTGCTGCTGGAGACGACCGCTGCTGGGCGGACCGCGATGAACGCCCTGCGCACCGGGGGAGCGGATCGGGTGGTGAAGGCGCTCGAGATGGAGTTCACCGCAGCTGAGGTGGAGCGGATCGCCGATGTGCTGCCGCTGCTGGCTCGACTGCGAGATCGGTTGTAGGACGGTCTATTTCGTCGGTGTTATCGGCCAGCGGGGTCTCGCGCAGGAACCAGGACAGTATGAAGGCGAGGACCGCGGTCGGAGCCGCGAGCAGAAATACGTAGGTCAGGGCGTCAGCGTACCCACCGGCGACAATCGCTCGAATAGGCGCCGAGACCGTCTTCAAGACGCCGGGATCGGATTGCACCTGATGCGCGATCCCGGTGTCGGCGAGGGCGATTCGGCCGGAGTTGATCATCGAGGTGATCTCGGTGGCGAGTTCGGCGCTGAACAGGGTGCCGAAGACAGCGGTGCCGAACGAGCCGCCGATGGTGCGGAACAGGGTCACGCCCGAGGTGGCGACACCGAGTTCGGCACGGGGTGCGTCGTTCTGCACGACTGTGGTCAATACCTGTGTGACGCAGCCCAATCCGAGGCCCAGTATCAGGAGATACGCCGAGGAGAGCCAGGCTGAGGTGTGCCCGGTCATGGTCGACAGCAGCAGTAGCCCGACCGCGACCAGTGCGCTGCCTACGATCGGAAACACTTTGTATCGCCCCCAGCGACTCAACAGTTGTCCGCTGACGATCGACATCAGGATCATCCCGCCCATCAACGGCAGCAACCGCAGGCCGGAGACGGTGGCGGTGACGCCGTAGACCACCTGCTCGAACAGGGGCATATAACTGGTCGCCCCGAATTGCGCCAGGCTGATGAGGAATCCGATCGCGGCGGCCAATACGAATATCGGCCGTCGGAAAAGGTGCAGCGGGAGTACCGGTTCCGCGGCGCGACGCTCGGCCCACACGAAACCGAGTGCAGCCGTGACGGTTCCAGCGCACAGCCCGAGAACCGGTGCCGAATCCCACCCGTAGGTGGTCCCGCCCAGGGTGACCACGAGCAGCAGGCAGGTGATGGCGGCCCCGAGCAGCACAATCCCGAGATAGTCGATACTCGCTTCGGCCGCAACGGGTTTCGGCAGTCGCAGGTATACCGCGATGACCGCGAGCGCGAGCGCGCCGATCGGCAGGTTGATGTAGAAGACCCACCGCCACGACAGCTCATCGGTGAAGAATCCGCCGATCAGTGGACCCGCCACACTCGCCAGTCCGAAGACGGCCCCGAAGATCCCCATGTAGCGGCCGCGTTGGCGCGCGGACACCACATCGGCGATGATCGCCTGCGACACCACGATCAGCCCACCCCCGCCCAGGCCCTGTATCCCGCGAAAGGCGATGAGCTCTCCCATATTTCGCGACAGCCCGGCCAATACGGAACCGGCGAGGAACACCGCGATCACGATGAGGAAGATCGGCTTGCGGCCGAACAGATCGCCGAGCTTGCCCCACAGCGGTGTGCTGACCGCCATCGCCAGCAGATACGCCGTCAGCACCCATGACAGCAGGCTCAGCCCGCCCAGATCCCCCACGATGGTCGGCAGTGCGGTGGACACGACGGTCTGGTCGAGGGCGGCGATGAACATCGCGAGCATGAGTCCGGTGAACACCGGCCACAGCGCGGTCTTCGCGGTGCTCGGGGCGCTCATAAGTGTCCGCCTCGGTCAGGGTTCCCCGTCTCGGACTGCCCCGCGGTCTGAGATCCGCTCTCCCGCAGCGCGGTTCGCACCACCGACGACAGCGGTGTCGTATCGCGGCCGATGAGCCGGTGCAGATCCCCACTGCGCATATCGAACCACCCCGCGGCGATGCCGATTTCATTGTCGGCCGCCTCCGCGGCGACGCTGCGCGGCAGGCCCGTCTCGACCAGCGCCTCCGCGTACGCATCGGGTTCGAGCATGCGATAGGCGACCGGCCGATGTGCCACCGCCGCAATGCATCCGGCGATCTGAACACCGGACAGTGCGTAATCGCCGCCGAGTTCATAGACCACTCCGGCATGCCCGTCCGTGGTGAGGACCGTCGCCGCCGCGGCCGCGTAATCGGCGATCGCCGCCCCGGACACCCGCCCCGCGCCCGCCGCGCCGAGCAACTCTCCGCGAGCGATCACCGCATCGAGTCCGGCCGTGTAATTCTCCCAGTACCAATCGTGCCGCAGCATCGTCCACGGTATCGGTGAGGTGCGCAGCATGGCCTCGGTGCCGCGATGCGCCTCGGCGAGCATTGTCGGATTGCCTTGCGCGCGAACCATACTGGTGTAGGCAATCGACTCGACCCCGGTGCGCACCGCGGCATCGATCACATTGCGGTGCTGGCGAACCCGCCGCTGCCGACTGCTGCTCGAGATGAGCAGCAGCCGATTCACCCCCGCCAGCGCCCCCGTCAGGGTGTCACGCCAGTCGTAGTCGCCGTATTCGACCCGAACTCCACGGTCCGACAGATCCGTCGTCTCCTGCGGATTGCGCACGATCGCGACAATGCGCTCCGCCGGAACTCCTCGAATAAGCAACTCATCGACAACGGCCCTGCCCAGACGCCCGCCGGCACCCGTGACCCCAATGACCATGCTGTGCCTCCCGCATCCCGGCCGGTTGACGAAATCCGAAAATGATCAAGCAGACTTAATCAAGCTAACTTGATGAATATGGTGCGTCAAGGGGTACCGCGCGGAGGTGCTGCACAGTAGCTCCGCGATCCGTACGGGTGCTGAACTCCAGTGATAGCCTGTCGGCGGTCGCCGAATTCGGAGGCTGTGGAGTGTCCGACTGATAGCTGTGAATGTTCTCGTTCGCCGGTTACGGCCGAACATGCCGGCCGCGGACGACGTGACGCTAGGCGGTTGGGCATGGCTGGTACGCGATCGGGTGAGCGGCTGGGCCGGGTGATCCCGTTTCCGGGAACGGCACAGGCTGCTGAGCGGTCGATGTCGACGAATCGTCTGGTTCGCGAGGCGAAGCTGGCCAAACTTCCGATCGCCTATGTGGGGCGGCGCATGGCGGGGCGCGGACGGCGGATGCTGGGCGGCTCGGCCGGTGATATCGAGCGGGATATCCAATTGCGTACCGCCGAGCACATTTTCGAGGTTCTCGGGGAACTGAAGGGCTGTGCGGCCAAGGTCGGTCAGATGGCGGCGGTCTACCGTTCGATCCTGCCGTTCGATGCGGCCGGGCCCGAATGGGCGAATCTGGCCGAAGCCGTGGGGGAGGCGATGGGCCGCCTGCAGGATTCGGTGCCGCCCATGATGCCCGCACTGGTGCACCAGGTGATGACCGCGAACTTCGGGCCCGAGTGGCGCGCACGATTCCGGACATTCGACGACCGCCCGGCCGCGGCGGCCTCGCTCGGGCAGGTACACCGCGCGGTCTGGCACGACGGCCGCGAGGTGGCCGTGAAGGTCATGTACCCGGGCGCGCGGGATGCGGTCGAATCCGATCTCAACATGCTGCGCAGTGTGTCGGGCATTATCGGCGCGGTCATGCCCGGTGCGGATGTGCGAGCCATCGTGAACACGGTGTGCGCCATCGTGGGCGATGAGCTGGATTATCGGCGCGAAGCCGCCCATCAGCAGGTCTTCGCGGACTGCTACGCGGGGAATGCGAAGTTCTCGGTACCGAACGTCGTCGAATGCGCCGATGAGGTGCTGATCAGCGATTGGATCGACGGGGTTCCGCTCGGCGACCTGGTCGACTCCGGATCTCCGGATGACCGCAGCCGCGCGGGTCTCGCGATTATCGAATTCGTCGAATCCGGCAAGGAACGCTGTGGACTCCTCTACAGCGATATCCACCCCGGCAATTTCCTGCTGCTACCGGACGGTCGAATGGGCGTCGTCGATTTCGGCGCGTGCGCCGATATGCCGCCGAACTTCCGCCGCATCGTCTTCGAGATCGGTGACGCCCTCTACAACGGCACCCACGAGGACCTCGAAAACGCCTTGCGCACACACGGTTTCGTGCGTCCCGGCCAGGAGTTCGATGTCCGGGAATTCGCCGATATCGTCGCCCCGTTCCTGGATGTGCTGTTGCGGAACGACTTCGACCTCTCACCGGAGTGGATGCGCGAACAGGTCGCCGAGATCGCGAAAATCCGTCTCTCCAACGTCTTTCGGCAGATGACCCTGCCGCCCGAGTTCACCGTGGTAGCTCGCGCCGCCGCGACCTGTATGGGCGTGCTGTGTCAATTGCGCACCGAGGGGCCGATCCGCGAGGAATTCCTGACCTGGTGGCCCGAGCTCGCCGAGGTGATCCGCCGATACGAGGCGCGCAACGCCGATCTCAGGCAGATTCGGCCGATGCGTGCAGGTGGTGCCCGGCCGGGGCGGTGAGTCCGGCGAACTTCTCTATGACCCGCTGGTGATAGAGCGCGAGCATATCGCCCACCAGGGCGTATTCGGCCTCGTGCGGAGGTTCGGAGCGGTTGAGCGCATTCACCAGCGCCCGCCAAATCAGCACGTGCGCGGAAGGATCGGCCGTGTAGTACGCCTCCACCGCCTCGGGTACATCGAGAATCACCCCGGCCAGCGAATTGAGCAGCGCGACCGAGGCCGATTGGCCGATCGCGATCGCTATCTCGCGCAATAGATCGAACTCCCGCGCGAGGAATTCGGTGAGATCGGTATCGCGTTGCCGCGCAGCGGCTTCCATCGCGTCCACGATCGCGACGAGCTGCGCGGGCTCGGGCCGCGGCGACAGCAGAAAGTAACTACCGAGCAGATCGATGACCAGGTCCCGGCCGATGTTCACGATATCGGCGAAAATGGCGACGGCCTGCGGGGGATCGCCCATCGACAGGCGAAACACCGTGCCGTACACATCGAATCCGCCGCGCCGCCGCACATCCTGAACGACGAATCCGCGCCCGCGCTCGGCGATGACGAAGCGTGACGCCTCGAGTCGGCTCAGCGCCACCTGGGCGGTGGATTTGCTGATTCCGAATTCATCGGCGAGTTTGCGCACGGACGGCATCAGCGTGCCCGGTCGATAGTGTCCCGTCACGACGCGGGTGCCCAATTCGTCGGTCACCTCGGACGCTCCGGTTTGGCTACCCACCCGATGTCCCCTCTTGGCAATGCTGTCCGCAACTGTCTAGGACAGCGTACTGTACCGATTGTGCAGCGTGGCGTGATGAGAGCTCGATCGTGAATTCGCACAACGAGACTCGATGGTCGCGCAAACTCGGACTACCGCGCGCGGGACTGCCCGGCGCTCGCAATCTGCAACTGGCCGCACTGCCCGCCGCGTACGCCGGACGCCACACGGTGGGGATGGGCAAACGCCTGCTCGGCACCCCCGGGGACACGGTGCGAGACGAGATCCGGGAGCGCACCGCCCAGCACGTATTCGAGGTTCTGGGCAGCCTGCGCGGCTGCGCTGCCAAACTCGGGCAGATCCTGGCGCTGTATCCCGGTGGCGTCCCCGAGGATGTCGCAGGTCCCTATCGTGAGGCGCTGGCACGCCTGCAATATGCCGCGCCGCCAATGCTTCCCGCCGCGGTGCACGCCGCGCTGACCGAGTACCTGGGCCCGGACTGGCGCGCGGACTTCCTGGAATTCGACGACCGGCACTCGACGGCCGCCTCGATAGGGCAGGTGCACCGGGCGATCTGGCGAGATGGCACACCGGTGGCGGTGAAGATCCGGTATCCCGGAGTGACCGAATCCATCGAATCCGATATGCGCCAACTGCGGCGGGTGGCCTACCTCGTCTCGGTGCTGTTGCCAGGCATGGATATCGAAGCCCTGGCCGATGAGGTGTGTGCGGGTATCCGGCGCGAGCTCGACTATCGGGGTGAAGCGAACAATCAGCGGGCGTTCGCCGAAAAGTACCGGGACGACCCGGAATTCGTGGTGCCGCGGGTCATCGATCAGCGCGGTGGTGTGCTCATCAGCGAATGGCTTGAGGGTGATCCACTCACCACGCTACTCGGGCGCGGTGAGCGAGCGGAGTCGCGAGATCGACTGGGCGCATTGATCATTCGCTTCTGCCTGCGGAGCCTTCCACGCGTCGGCCTGATCTACTGCGACCCCCACCCCGGTAATTTCCTGGTACTGCCGGACGGACGCCTGGGCGTGGTCGACTTCGGTGCGTGCCCGCGTCCGCCCGCCGGGATCGAGGTCTTGGTCGCGGCCATGCTCGAAGCCGGGCTCAACGGAGATCCCGACGGACTCTCGGCGATGCTGCGCAAATACGAATTCCTGCGCGACGAACAGGAATTCGACGCCGCCGAATTCCTCCGGATACTGGAGCCCTTCCGCCGCGTCGCCGTGGACCCCACGACGACCTTCACCTCGACCTGGCTGCGCGCCAGGATGGCCGAGGGTCTGAACCTGCGTTTGAGCAATGTGCACAGGCGGCTGGCCATGCCGCCGGAGCTGTCGTCGTACTGCCGGATGCTGTTGACCTTGGTCGCGGTGCTGGCACAGTTGGAAGCGACCGTCGCGGTCGGCGAGATCGTCGCCGACCACCTTCCGGAGTTCGCCGCGATCTGCGCCCGGGCCGAGCACCAGGACAGCTGACACGGCTACGCGGAGTCGCCGGTCCCGAGGGATACGCGGACGGCCTCCGATGCGAGGTCGCTCACCGTGCAGCTCAGAAAACTCGGCCGCTCGGGATCCAGCACGACCTGCTGCCCCTTGATCGCTCGCGTGGTCGCCGGGGTGAGCACATAGCGCGGCCAGCTGGTTCGCGCCACCGTCACCCGCAGGCGGTGTCCCGCGCGCAGCACGGCCTCGGTGGCGTTGATATCGATATCGAGCTCGTGTTCGACCCCGGGCACGACCGGCAGCAGCGCCTCGGCCGTGAGCGGATGCACCGCGACCAGCAGTTCGCCGTCGACACGGGTCGAGGCGAGCTCATCGACGGCCCGACGCGAGGATTTCAACGCACCGCGGGTCAGCACGGTCGAGGTGCCGTCAGGAGCGACATCGCACACGGTGACTGCCCAGAACGCCTCGGTGCCGGTGGCCAGCACGGTCAGGTGCAGGTTCGCCGGGCCGTGCAGCAGGATGTCCGCCTCGAACGGCGCGCTGGTGAACGCCAGAGCCGAGGATTCGGCGGTTCGGTTGTCGTGCACCCATTTTCGCCCCAGTAGTGCGGGCAGACCCGCACCCACCCAGGTGGTGTTGTGCGAGATCGGACCGGTGCGGGTGCGCGGCAGGGTCAGCCGGGATTGGTCCCCGGGCTCGGCGGTGAGACTGCCGTCGACACCCGCGTGCGCGGCGGTGTGACTCGGTGCGGCGGACAGATACCAACGGCGCACGGACGCAGCGGGATCGGCGAATTCGTCGCGGGTGACCCACTCGCCGCCGAGTCGGCGCAGCGTGACCGGGCCGTACCGATCGATGCCGTTGTCGATCCCTTTGGTCCAGCGGTCGAACCACGCGCACTGCAATTCATCCAGGCGCTGCGGATGCCCCGGCGTACCGAATCCGGTACCGGGCGTCGCGTGGTAGGCATCGTCCATCACCAGCTGCTTGGCGCCCGGCTCGAGCCGAAGCTGTTGATAGATCAGCGGATTCGATCGGTCGAACAGATCGTGCCAGCCACCGTGCACCCAGGTCGGCACATCGATTCCGGTGATATCGGGGCGGCGGTCCAGCTCGGCCTGCTTGTAGAAGTTCTCCGGATGTCCGGCCCACAGTCCCGCACCCGCGATAGCGCCGATCTTGGTGGCGGGGCTGGCCGCGCGATCACGCAGATAGCGCAGCAGCACACCGGATTTCATCAGACCGGGCACCGTCGGAGCCCATTTGGCGGCATTGACCACGCCCAGCCAGCCCATGATGAAAATGCTGTGCGCACCGCCGGTGTACATCAGATCCCTGGCGAAATCCGCGGACCCCTCGACCGCGAATACCGCTTTCAGGCCCGGTGGCCGTCGCCCCGCGGCCAGCAGGGCGGCCATCGCGGAGTAGGAGATGCCCGACAGACCCAAAGTGCCATCGCACCAGGGCTGTTCGCGCACCCAGGCCAGGACCTCCTGGAAATCCTGCTGCTCGCGCTCGTCCTGCATCCCCATCACGCCGGTGGAACTGCCGGTACCTCGGACGTCCACGTGCACGTACACATATCCCCGCGAGATCAACGTGCGGCTGGGCCGGATGACGTCCACGGCACCACCGCCCAAGGCGCGCACTACTTCCCGGGCTCCGGCACGACCTCCGGGCGACGGCCGCAATCGGCGGTTGAGCCGGGTGCCCAGCGCGTGTCCCAGACCCAGCAGCGGTGCGGCACGATCGATCGCGGTCTTGTTGTACGGCGTGAAGGTCACCACTGCGGGCAACGGGTCCCGCACGACGTCCCCGCCCCGCCGAGCGGGGCGGAAGATATCGGCGGAAAGTGTTGCCCCATCGGACATTCGGATCCCGGCTCCGCGCTCGACTCGAACGCCGGGGTACTGCGCCGGACCGATCTCGAAGCGGGCGTCATGACCCGTCCGCGAATGCCGTTCCGGGCGCGACGCATAGCTTCGTTGCTCAGTCACACTCTCGACAGTACGGTCGCGCCGCGATCCGGTCAATGATTGTCTGGGACAGCTGTCGTGCGCACGGCAACCGCTATGCGTTGCGGACCGATTCGGGCAACTGCTCCCAGCGCTCGGCAATCGAGGCCCGAATGGAGTCCGCCAGGCGCGCCGCCCCGTGCCCGACCACCGGTGCCAGGGTGGGTGCGATCCGGCCCAGCCACCACAGCACCCGCCCGTAGCCGGGCTGAATGACGATGGCGCGATTGCGCTGTACCGCGCGCAGCACCTTGCGGCCGTGCACCACGGGATCCTGGAGGATGAAGTCGGGCAGGTAGTGCCCGAGATAGCCGAATCGGCGGTAAAGCGCAGCGAGATAACCGAATTCGGGCGCATTGCCGTCGAGTCCCGCATTGGCACCCGCCACGATATCGGTATGCACCGCGATCGGGCATACGGCGGTGACGTGAATGCCGTGCGCGGACGCCTCCCCGCGCAGCGAGAGCGTCATTCCGACCACCGCGAACTTCGCCGTGTTGTACGGGCCCAGATAGGAGAACGGCGTGAACCCGGCCATGGACGCGGTATTGACGATGCCACCGAACCCCTGCTCCACCATGATCTTGTACGCGGCGTCCACCCCGTAGGCGACGCCGGCGATCATGACGTCGATCGCCTTGCGCCAGTGCGCGACCGTGAGCTCCTCCACTGGCCCGCCGATGAACAACCCGGCATTGTTGAACATCAGATCCAAGCGGCCGAACCGGTCCTTGACCCCGTGCACGGCCGCGGCCACCGCGTTCGGATCGGTGACGTCCAGCAGCGCCGCCTCGGCTTTGCCCGGACCACGGACGGTCAACCGCTCGGCGACCTGCTTCGCGCCGATCTCGTTGATATCGGTGACGAGCACGAAGTAGCCCTGCTCGACAAGCGCTGTGGCATAACCCATTCCGATGCCGGACGCGGCACCGGTCACAATCGCCGTTTTCATTTCGATCCCGCTCCCGCCAGATCGGCCGCAGCGCCCGCAGACGCCGCGAGCACGGTGGATGGCAGCGCGTGGAAGGTGAAGTCCCGCGTGCGCAGGAACCGCGCCGCCCGCCACTGGCTCAGCACCGTGGTGGGCCGAATCGCCAGCTCGTTCTGATAGTTCACGTAGTAGGTATTCGATCCCGCGCACGGCGCGGCCATCCACATCGAACCCTCGGCGCGCTCCACGCACATGCGCGCGAAATCGTCGAACGGCTGCTGTTTGACCTCGACACGGGTGGCGCCCCGGCGGCGCGGCGCCGCTATCGCGCGACTGGTGAGGATGGCGTTGTTCTCCGCCGTGGTCAGAATCGACGATGGCACAATGGTATTGGGGCCACAGCAGACCAGGAACAGATTGGGCCAGCCGGGCACCGTCACCCCTTCGTACGCGTGGTAGTGGTTCTCGTGCCAGTAGTCCCCGAGCTCGCGGTCGTGCATGCCGTGGATCGGCATACCGGGCGCGAACCCTCGCTCGCAGACGCGGAATCCGGTGGCGCACACCAGCACATCGAGCTCGTGGGCGGTGCCGTCCGCGGTGATGACCGCGCGGTCGGTGATCTCGGACATCTTCTCGGTGATCAGTGCGACCCGGTCCTTCTGCTTGAAGGTCCGGAAGTACTCGTTGGACATCGAGGGGCGTTTGCAGCCCGGCGCGTAGCTGGGAACCAGCTTGTCCGCCAATTCCTTGTCTCGCAGCCATATTCGGGTCGCCGATTGCGCTGCTCGGGTGACATAGGGGATGGCGGCCGGGGTCGCGCCCAATGCCCGCACCCCGACGACCAGCGCCGCGTCCAGGGCGGTCGCGATCGTGTAGCGGACGGCCCTGCGCAGCACCGGACCCTTCAGCGCGCGGTCCAGACCCCAGTCGATGCGAATATCGGGTTTGGGGGCCAGCCAGATCGGGGTGCGCTGGAACACCGTGAGATGGCTTGCGATCTTCGCCATTTCGGGAATGATCTGCAAACCGCTGGCTCCCGTGCCGATCACCCCGATTCGCTTACCCGTGTAGTCGTACTCGTGATCCCACTGCGAAGAGTGCACGACCTTGCCCGCGAACTTCTCTATGCCGGGTATCTCCGGCAGCTTCGCCTGTTCGAGAATCCCCAGTGCGGGAACGAGATACCGGCAGGTGAGCTGCGATCCGTCGGCGAAATCCAGCTGCCACAGATGGGTGCTGTCATCCCATTTCGCGCCGGTGAAGGTGACCCCGAGCCGAATGCGGTCACGCAAGCCGTACTTGTCGACGATGTGTTCGGCGTAGGCCTGCACCTCGTGGCCGGGTGGAAACAGCCGGCTCGAGCGGAACGGCTCATAGGAGAAGCTGTAGTAGATGGCGGGAATGTCCACGGCTATGCCCGGATAGGTGTTGGCCCACCAGGTTCCGCCGATACCGTCGTGCTTCTCCAGCAGGATGAAGTCCTCGATGCCCTGCCTGCGCAGTTCGACCCCGGTGGCGATACCGCCGAAGCCCGCTCCGATGACGACTACCTCATGGTCTGGGGTTGACATCGCCACCCCTTTCTTGTTGGTGCCATTGCGTTTTCGGTCCCGAGACCGTTCGCCACGCCTGCTCTGACTGTCTAGGACAGTTGGCCGCACTGTCAAGCATCGGGGGTATTTCGGCAGGTAACTTTCCAATATTGTCTGAGACAATCTATGCTTCGACTGTCGCGCCGACGCCGATCGGCCGACTGTCTCCAACGAGGAAGGCATCTGATGTTTCGGGGTATTCGAGATCCGCGCCTGGTGTTCATCACCGGTGCGGGCAGTGGAATCGGACGCGCGACCGCGCTGCGCTTCGCCGGTATGGGAGCGGCGGTGATCGCCACCGATATCGACCAGGCCACCGCGGCCGCCACCGCCGAACGGATCGTGAACTCCGGCGGCCGGGCCACCGCGCACCAGCTCGACGTCGCGGACGAAGCGGCCTGGTTCCGGGTGGCCGATATGGTCTTCGAACGGCACGGGGTCCCGGATGTGCTGGTCAACAATGCCGGATACGGCTTGATCGCACCGTTCCTGGAACAGACCCGGTCGATGTGGGATCGGCAGCTCGCGGTCAATCTCGGTGGGGTGGTTCATGGTTGCCGTGCCATCGCACCGCTCATGGTCGGCGAACGCCGGGGTCATATCGTCAACGTCGCCTCGGTGGCGTCCTGGATGCCCGCGCCGTTCTGGCCGTCCTACGCCACTTCGAAGGTGGCGGTGCGGATGTTCTCCGAGAGTCTGCGCGGTGAGCTCGCGGCGCATCGGGTCGGGGTCAGCTGTGTCTGCCCGGGTGCGGTGGCCACCAATATCGTGGCCAATGCCGAAGTGGTGACCAGCGCGTTCGATGACGACGCCGAACGCCAGGACGCGGCGACCGCCACGATTCAGTCGCTGGTACACAACCTGGGCCCGAAACTGGGCTTCGGGCCGGACGTCATCGCGCGCGGGATCGTGCGGGCCGCGCGCTACGACATCGGCGTGCTGCCGGTGCGGCCCGAGGCGTGGCTGATCGAGTCCTGTTACCGGCTCTCGCCCGCATTGACCGGTCGTGTGCTCGCGCAGGCCACTCCCGATCGCTTGAACCGGCTGGGCGCGGCCATCGCGCCGCTGCTGTCGCGCGGGCGCCGCGCCGACGTGGCGAGTTCGCTATGAAATCGACTGTGCGTCAACCGAATCTGGTGCTGATCACCGGCGCGGGGAGCGGTATCGGCAGGGCAACGGCGCGGTTGTTCGCCGAGGGCGGTGCGCATGTACTGGTCACCGATATCGATCCGGACGGTGCGCGGGCGACCGCGGAGCTGATCAGCGCAGCGGGCGGCCGCGCCACCGACTACCGGCTCGATGTCACCTCCGACGCCGAGTGGGTTCGGTTGATCGCCGATATCCGTGCGGCCCATGGCATTCCGGACGTGCTGGTCAACAACGCGGGCATCGGCCTGGCGGGTGGCTTTCTCGAGCAACCCGAATCGGCGTGGGACAAACAGCTGGCGGTCAATATCGACGGCGTGGTCACCGGGTGTCGCCATATCGCCCCGCTCATGGTGGCCGCGCGGCGCGGACACATCGTCAATATCTCGTCCGGGATGGCTTTCGCGCCCGTACCGCTGACCGCGGGCTACAACACCTCCAAAGCGGCGGTGCTGATGTTCTCCCAATGCCTGCGCGGCGAGCTGGCCCCGCACGGGGTGGGCGTGTCCGCGGTGTGCCCGGGAGTGGCGGCCACGCACCTCATCGACGGTGAGCTGACCACCGATATCGGTGTGGACGCCGACACATTCGTCAGGATCCAGCGGTTGATCACCGCGTTCGTCATCGAGTACGGTCCGCGGCTCGGATTCGGCCCGGAGGTCATCGCCGGCGGCATCGTGCGGGCGGTGCGCCACAATCGGGCGGTGCTGCCCGTGCGGCCGGAATCCTGGCTCGCATACGGGTTTTCGCGGCTCGCGCCCGGCACCGTGCGCTGGATCGCCGGGCAGATACGCCCCGACCGGCTCATCGCGGCGTCGCGAATCACCGCGCGGCTCATCCCCGAGCGCACCGCGCACGCGTTGGAACATGCGCTGACGTCCGAACCGCCCACAATCGCTGCCGCGGCAGCCGAATTCGGCCGCGCACTGCGCGCCCGGACCGTATGACGGCGTCAGGAGAACACGCATGTCGATTGCCGTATCGCCCGTCTCCAGCGTGACGGTCGAACTCGCCAACGAAGCCGACTGGCGCACCAGGCTGGTCTACAACGCCGGTCGCCGCAGCGTCCATCCACTACTCGGCGCACTGGGCAGGCTGGGCATCAATGTCGTTCGCGCCAAACAGGTTTTCGCGGTGACCAGCTACACCGATGCGCCCGCCGCCCTGTTGGTGCCGCCGCGCGGCACTCGCCGCCGGTCGGTCGCATTCGAGAAGTTCGGTGCGGAATGGTTGTGGGACAAGAGCATTCCCGATCCTGCCGCGCATCAGCACGGTGCCATCCTGTATTTCCACGGCGGTGGATTCATCGTGTGCCGGTTGCGCACCCATCGGAGGCTGGTGGCCCGCATCGCCAAGGCGAGCGCACTGCCCGCATTGAGCGTGGATTTCCGGCAGCTGCCGAAGGCGAGCTATAACGACATCATCGATGATGCGGTGGAGTCGTACCGGTATCTGCTCGGGCTGGGATTCCCGGCGGAAAAGATCATCCTGGCAGGCGATTCCGCCGGTGGGGGAGTGGCATTCCGGCTCGCCATCGCCACCCGGGAACGCGGACTGCCGGCACCGGGAGCCATTGCCGCGATCGCCCCGTGGGCGGACCTGGACTGGACCTATCGCAACGCCCACCCCAATGGCCCGTTCGATCCGCTCATCCCCCCGATCGGATATGAGGCGGTCGCGCGAATGGGATTCGCGCACAATGGAATCGTGGACCCGGCGCTCTCGGCGGTGAACCACGATTTCACCGGAATGCCACCGGCGCTGATCCAGACCGGCTCCAAGGAATGCGTACTGGCCGACGCCGAGCAGCTGGCGCGACGCTACGCCGACGCCAAGATCCCACTGACCCTGCAACTTTGGGACCGGGCCATCCACATTCACCAGGCAGGCGCCGACCTGCTGCCCGACGCCCGCCGCGCCATCGCCGATATCGCGGCATTCAATCGCCGCGTCATCGACGCTCGATGAGGAGAGATCACATGGCCAAACCGCAGTTCCGGCACAGCATCACCGCATGGATGGGCCGCAGACCCTTCCCCGTTCCCCAGGTATGGCGGGTCGTCGACGGTCTGCATCACACCGCCGACGGGGCGCTGACGATGGTCGAGAAGTTGCACTTCGGCGTTCGCGACCGCGTCGTGCTGACCACCGCATCGGGTCTCGGTGTTCCCGAATCGAGCATCACGGCCTTCCGCGATCGCCACACCCGGATATTCGGCGCGCTGTATCGCGGTCTGCGCGCTGCGCACTGGTACGTCTGATCCACTTGTTCTCCGCGAAGCGGACCTGGCGGGAATTGTCGGCGTGCTGTCCGCTGCGGTCGTGGAACCGGCCACCGCCGTCCCGCAGACTTCACTGCGAGGCGCGGCGGTGCCGCGAGACCTTTGTTCACTGGAGAGCGGAGAACTCGAATGGCACGCACCTGCGCAACTCGATCGATCACCGCGCGATTGCGTTGTGGTGTCGGTGTTTTCGGGGTCGGAATACTGGCGGCGGCGTTGCCGCTTTCGATTCCGGCCGCCGAAGCCACAGCAGAGACGCCCGGATGCGCTATCGCCTCCACCACCACGCTGATGTCGTGGTCGGCTCCGGGGCGGGACTGGGTGGAGAACATCGGTTATGACCGACAGGGAAACCTTTGGGTCACACACCTTTTCACCGGCAATGTCGAGCGCTACTCCCCATCGGGCGAATTGACCGCCACCGTGTGGATTCCGTTCCCCGCCGGAATCCGCCAGGGGCCGGACGGCCTGCTGTACATCAACTACGGTGACGCCCCCACCAGCCCGATTCCCGGATGGGGGTTCAGCGGCGTCGTCCGCCTGGACCCCGCCGCCGAGTCGCCCTCCCCGGAGCTGTTCGCGGTCGGCGCGAGCATGTCCAACGGCTCCGCATTCGACAGCGCGGGCAACCTGTACATCACCGACACCCTCGCGGGCATCACCCGCATCCGGCCCGACGGCGTCATCGACCGCGCCTGGTCGGATCGGGCTCGCCTCTTCGGGGCGAACGGCCTGTCCATCATCGGCGACACCCTATACGTGAGCGCCACAATGAGTTTGGGTGGAAAGCTCTGGCGGATGAGCGTCGCCGACCCTGGCCTGCGGAGCATCGTCACCCAGCTGAATCCCGACCAGATGCCCGCCCTGCCGGACGGTCTCGAAGCCGCCCCGGACGGAATGCTCTATGCCGCAACAGCACTCGGCCGCCTCGTGCAGGTGAACCCGACGACCGGCGCCACCTGCGACGCATACCATGGCGAGCCGCTGACCTCGGTGACGGTCGGCCCGGACGGCAGGCTGGTTCTGGGCACCGAACTGGGCAACGTACTGCGCCTGAATCCAGAGCTATAGGCCCTTGATGATGCGCCGGGGGCTCGGCCGGAAGTTCTCCTCATCGAACAGGACCCACTCGATCACCGCGATCTCGTACAACCGGGACGCGGCGTTCGGCATCGCCCGAAGAACCCCCGTCGCTTTCGGCCATCGCGCGGCGAAATCCTTCGCCAGGTCTTCTATTCCGACGCCGGGGAGCTCGCGAGCCACTCCGGTGAAGGACACTCCCCGCGCGACCTGGCCGAGTTCGACGATCGGGATATCGATGATCGCACCGGCGACCGCGGGGTTGCGGCTGATGTTCCGGGAGTGCTCTCGGTCCGTGCGTGAGATGAAATGCAATGTGTCGGGGCCGAATCGGGGCAGGTACCAGACACTGCACACCCGCGGTGAGCCGTCCTCGGCAATCGTCGACAGCTGCATCAACTTGCCGCCGGAGACGTAGTCCTCCAAGAGCCCGCGTTCATCCATGGTTTTCCCTTCGCGACGACCGAGTGACATTGTTCTAGGCAGTGTCTCCAATTTCGCGGTGCTCGCGCGGCCGATCGTTCACCGGATGGTTTCGTCGGCGAGGCGTTGCAGGTAGCTGGCGAATTGGCGCCGGTCCTGTTCGTTCCATGCCGCGGTGAGCTGGTCGAAGCAACTGCGTTGCCAGTCGTGCGATGCGGTCAGTAGATCGCGTCCGCGGTCGGTGAGTTGAACGACGACGCGGCGACGGTCGCGAGCGGAGTCGCCACGGGCCAGGTATCCGGCCGCGACGGCGTCACGCACCATGCGGCTGGCGCCGGAGTGGTCGAGACCGAGCTGCTCGGCAACATCGGTGACTGCCGCCTGTTCGCCTGTCCGTAGCGCGGCGGCGACGGCCTCCACGACCTGAATGTGCTGCACCCGTCGCTGCTCGGTGTCCGGTTCCTGGGTGACTCGGGTGAGTGCCTGGTTGCTCCAGCGGCGCGACCAGAAACGGACCAGCCGAAACAGGGCTGGTCCACCATCGACAGCGTTCCCGTCGGCCGTGGCCGAAGTGTTTCGAGCCTCATGTGTACCCACCCTCGACATTGTATGCGATACGCACCTATATTTGTATGCGGATCGCATACAAATACGCGTTCGGGGTCCACGAAACAGGAGGAAGCAATGTCTATCGTTCTCAATCACACGATCGTTCCGTCGACCGACAAGCGCTCCGCGGCAACGTTTTTCGCCGAACTGATGGGGCTGGCAGTGTTCGCTACCGCCGGACCGTTCGTGCCCGTGCAGGTCAACGGCGATCTGACGCTCGACTTCGACGACCGCGGACGGGTCGAGCCCGGTCATTACGCCTTCCTCGTCGATGACGACACCTTCGATGCCGTGCTGGGGAGGCTGGCGGCATGGCCTGCCGTGGAGTACGGCTCCGGCCCCGAACACGGATGGGACCGGCAGATCAACCACCTGGCCGGCGGGCGCGGGGTCTACGTGCACGCCCCCGACGGCCACAGCTACGAGCTGTTCACCGCCGTTCCGTGAGCCACTGGTCTCGACGGCTGGATTTCCGTGGGCTGGCATCGGGGAGATGAAGGAAATCAAGCAGTGGCGCGCCATTGCCACCAGAGAGGCAGTGACGCGCCATCGCCACCAGATACGAACTCGCTCTGGCCTATCGCGCCGGGCTGTTCCTGGCGCTGATCATCGAATGGCTTCGACTATTGGGAGGCACTGCCTAGCCCAGGTCAGGGTTGCCGACCCATTCGACGATGGTCCAGCCCTTCTGCGGGCTGCCCTTGAGGACCACGCGGCCGCCGTTGCGCATCGGATCGGTGCCGAGCTTGCTCTTATCGGCGTTGCTGGCGTTCATCATCGACCAGAACATGATGGTGCCGCCGTGCGAGAAGATCACCGGGTTGGCGCAGTTGCGGCGCTGTACATCGAGCAGGGCCTGGTCGAAGCGGTCGTCGAACTCCTTGCCGTCGATGGAGCCCGGGATCCGTGCGCTGGTGTCGCCGGAGATCCACTTGATCGGGGCCTGGAGGTATCCGGCCATGGCCTGGGCCTCCGGGGTGCCCTCGTACTGGCCCGCCTCGATCTCGCGGAAGCCGGGCTGCACGTTGACGCTCAGGTGCTTCTTGGCGACGGTCGGTGCCGCGGTCTGCTCGGTGCGCACCATGTTGGACGCGAAGGCGCAGTCGAACTTCTTGTCGTTCAGCAGGGTGGCCAGGTTGTCCGCCTGGGTCCGGCCGCGCGGGGACAGGTCGGGTCCGGGCACCTTGGTGTCGATCAGGCCCGAGGTGTTGCCGAGGGATTCGGCGTGGCGCACCAGGGTGATGGTCATTTCGTTGGCGCCGCCGCTGCCGGAGCTACTGCCGGAGCTGCCGAAATCGGGGCCGGCGGTTGCGATGCCGGTGGTGGCGGTGGCGGCCGCGACCGCGGTCGCCATCACCGCGAGGGACAATCGAAGAGATCGGATGCGCATGGGTGGGAAGGCCTTTCATCGTGGCGAAAGCCACTTCAGTTCTGCCGAAAACCGGACATTTGGGGTGTCGCGTCTCACAGAAGCAGCTCTTGCCCGAATCAAATACCGGAGATCCCATTCATCGGGATCCTTCGCAATCCGGCCCACGCGCGGCCGCTACCATCGGTAGCAGAGGCATCTGCTCACCAGCGGGCGTAATCGGTGTCCACCCGGGATACCTTGATGGTTCCGTAGGTCGTCGTCCCATCGGCGTGCCGTTGTTTCACCGACACCTCGCCGCCGTCGGTCAGATCGATCCAGCGGTTTTCGCTTCCCGCCGTGAAGGATTGGTTCTGATAGATGCCCGACTCGGCGAAGACGTAGCCGTACCGGGGAGTGTTGTCGAACGCGCCATTGCAAACCTGAATGCCGCTCTGGGGGAAAGTGATCGATCCGTCGTGACTGCCCGGCCCTTGCACCCGCGCGGCGTTCACCAGTTCGGTCGCGACCCTGTTCGCCTCGACCTTGTCGGCGGTGACGGTTGATTCGCTGCCGGAGTTGTTCGAGACCAGTATTCCGTTCGCCCCGAAGGTGAGTGCGCCGGTGGATGCCCATGGCCCGGTGACCTTTTGGGTGGTCACCAGGGTGGCTCCGACCTTGGCGGCCGCGACCTCGCCATCGGACCCGACCGGATCGGTAACCCGTACCCCGGCCGGAGTGAACTCGAGTCTCCCCGTTCCCGAGAGCCCATGGACTCGGGCAGCTCGGATCCCCTTGTCGAAGGTGGGTTCGACCACTTGGACGGTGGTGGACAGGAAGTATTGCCGCGTGGTGGCGGGATCGGTGGCGATCAGGGTGTAGGTGGCGTCGCGCTTGGGGCCGGTCTTGGGGTCGGGCCGCCACTCACCCGTGGCGGTGACCGAGGCCAGGGTGCCGTCCGGCAATCCGATCGTGTAGGCCAGATCATCGGGTCCATCCCAGCGCAACACGATCGCGTCGCCATCGTCCACCAGGGCCTGATCGGGACGGAAGTTGCTGGGCGCCACGAACTTCGGTGCGGTCTTCACCAGCGGAACGGCGGTGACGCTGTTGCTCGGTTTCGCGGTCTGCGTTTTAGCGGCGGACTCGTGCACGCTCAGCACGGCGAGCCCGGCGGTTTCGGCGATCGGGACATCCTCCAATTTCACCACCAGGTAGTCACCGGGAGCGAAACGGACCTTGCCACCGGAAGATTTGGTGACCTGGAAAGACCCTGCGGCGGACTGGATTTGGACATCGAGGGACTGCACGCCCGTCTGCTGGCCGTGGAATTCGGCGCTGGCCGTGACGAGGCTGATATCCGGCGTCAGATGTTCGGCGCCATTGCCGATGGGCACCTTCACCTCGTTCTTGGTCCAATGTGTCGCGGTGCCGCTGGAATTGGTGACCATCAGATACACCGTCCCGAAGGACGTGGGCTGCCCCGCCTTCGACGCCTCCAAGGCTGCGGGGTCGGTGAGCACGGTGTAGGTCAACAGAGTCATGAGATCGCATCCTTGCGCCGGAGGGTCGGCGCGGGGGAGAACCCGCGCGCGATCGAGAGCCCACGCGCGACGACGCGGCGGGGCCGGACGGGGACAAGCGGCGACACCGTTGTCATACGAAATCGCTTGGGCCCCAACAGAGCACCCTTCGATTCTGACCCATCCGACCCTGCGCGCACTGCGATTCGGCAAGACGATCACCAGCGACATCGCGATGAAATGTGCTGGGGTACGCGAGCTTTCCCGCAACTCACCTGACCGAGCGACTCCGGCTGCGGAGTCGACGCCGTCCGATCAGGGGAGATTCTTGGTCAGCGCGGCGCTGACCTTCTGGACCGCGTGGCAGGGGTCGCGCGGATCGCTGGGAGCGCCGAGATACCGCAGGGTGAGCACGGCGGTCCCGAACGCCGCCACGGAGGCGGTAATGCAGCCGATCTTGTTGCTGTCCTGTACCGAGCGGAACAGCGCGAAGTCGTGACCGTAGTACGACGAGCGCCGCAGATCGGTGTAGGTCCCCGGAGCCAGCACGGTGTCCAGCGAATCCGCCGAGGCCACCGCGACGAGATCGAAGCTACCGTCGGCGGCGATCCACTTGCACGCCGGGTATTTCGAGGTGGTGACCCGCTGCTTACCGGTGGAGCTCAAACCGGCTGCGCTGAGCTCGGATTCGGAGAACACACACGGATCCCAGTCCGAACCCGCGGGCGTGGCCGATGCCGTGGCGACCGGACTGGTGGTGATCGTGGGATCGTCCCGGGTGGGCGGCGTCGCAGTCGGCTCGCCGCCGGTCCCGGCCGTCGTCGGGGCGAGCGTCGTGACTGTCGCCGCCGTAGTGCCGGAGGTCGGCTGGGTGTTCACGGTCGTGGTCCCACACCCCGCGAGCAGTGCCGCGGCGGCCAACGCCACAGTCGCCGACCCGGCGCTCCTGCTGATCATTCTCGAAATCCCTTATTGTCGACCGTATTCCGTTGACTTCCGCGCTCAGAACGAGCAGTCGGTGGCACGACCCGCCCAGCCACCCTTCAGGAATCGGATGATGGCGCAGAACGCGTCCTCGGACGAACCGGCCACCTGCGTGCCGACCGGCGCCGACACCACGCTTGCGGTTGGTGAAACAGGTTGTGCCGCTGCGGAACCCGCCGAGCCGATGAGACCGGCGGTGAGGGCGGAGATGACGATGAGCTGCTTCATCGGTAATCCTCTTCTGACGACAATGTGACATCTCATCGTGATTTCGCTGGTCAGAACGATCAAGCGGTCTTTTCGAATGGAACGATAAGGTCGGCTTAACAGTAGAAGGGATGGGGTGTGGAGCTCCGGGACATCGAGATCTTCCTGACCCTTGCCGAGGAGCTGCATTTCGGGCGCACCGCCGAACGATTGCACCTGACCTCACCGCGAGTCAGTCAGTCGATCAAAGCCCAGGAACGCGCGATCGGCACCGCGCTGTTCACGCGAACGAGCCGGGTGGTGCGCTTGACCCGCGCGGGCGAGCAGCTGCGCGACGGCCTGCGGCCGGTCTACCGGAACCTCAACGAGGTGCTGGCGGAGGCGAAGCGGGCCGCCCGCGAGGAACACGCGGTGCTGCGCGTGGGCGTGATCGCCTCGAACGCCCACGACCTGCGGCCGTACTTCGATACGTTCACCACCCGGCATCAGTCCTGGCGGCTCGACGTGCGGCACAACCCGTTCGTCGACGCCTTCGGTCCACTGCGCCGGGGCGAGATCGACGTGCTGATCTCCTGGCTCCCGGTCCAGGAGCCCGATCTCACCGTCGGACCGGTTGTCTTCACTGAGGACCGCGTACTCGCCGTCGCGGCCGATCACGCACTGGCCCTGCGGGATTCGGTCTCATTGGAGGTGCTGGGTGATTTCAGCGTGGCCACCGGCCCCGATCAACCCGGCTACTGGCAGGACGCCTTTCATCCCTTCGCCACACCGCGCGGCCGCCGGGTCGAACGCGAGGGCCAGGTCACCAATATGGATGAGCTGTCGACCCTGATCGGCCTCGGCCGCTCGGTGAACCTGCTCGGCGAGCACGCGTCCCGCTTCCACGCCCGCCCCGACTTGGCGTACGTCCCGGTCTCGGATGCCCCGCGCTTGCAGTGGGCGATGATCTGGGCCGCGGGCGGCGACACCGAACCGGTTCGTGCCCTGGCGCGGGTCGTCACCGACCTGGGCACCCGCGCGATCTGAGCCCGATAGGGACAGCAATGGCGAGCGATCAGATCTGCTGCGCCATCAACAGGTCGTCCACGAACTTCTCCTCGAGGTAATACTCGTTCCGGAGTGTGCCTTCGAGTGTGAAACCTGTTCTGGCGTAGAGGCGTTGGGCGGCGAGGTTGGTGGACAGCACACGCAGGGTCAGGCGGGAAGCGTGCTGACGGCGGGACTCGGTGATCGCCGCGGCGATCAGCGCGGTGGCAATCCCTCGGTGCCGGGCGGTGTCGTCGACCGCGAGGCCCTGGATTTGGCGGACGTGGGCGCAGCTGTCGACCGGGATCGGTTGTACCAGGCGCAGGTAGGCGACAACACGGTCATCGAGTTCGGCGATGAGGTAGTCCTCGGGGCGGCTGGCCTCGTGGAAGAACGGTTCGCCAGCGGGTGGCCGCGGGGTGATCTCGGTGGCCGGGGACCAGGTTCGCCGCACGAGCTCCGAGAGTGCGGGCTCGTCGTCGGTGATGGCCGTGCGGATCCTCACGTCGCTCATGGCCTCCAGTCTTCCCTGATCTGTGCGCGATTGCGGGTCCGACGATTTCCGGTGTGTTACGGCAGCCGCTTTTGGTCGATGGCGGCGGTTAACACAGTCGGGGAAAACGCGAGGACAGCGATTACCCCGCACCAGGTCGATGCGACGTGCCTGCGCATTCACAGATCGCGATCTGACACTAAAGAGATTGCTACACAACGTGTTTGGTGATTCGCGGCAATAGCCCCTCGGTGAGTTTCTGGACATCGGCAAATGTTCCGGATGTAACCATTGTGAAATCGACCGGACGTCAACTGGTTTCACCGATGAAAGTGCCCACACCGAACCGCGCCGGTTCGCCTCGCTCATCGGTCCACGCGAATTCCAGGGAGAACCTCATGTCCGAACTGACCCAGTCCACGGTCGATATCGACAAGGCGATCGAGGAGAACATCGCCGCGTCGCTGGCGGAGATTCCGCATCCGGCATTGCCGAAGGGCACCAATATCTACGGTGCCACCAAGATCTTTCCCGACTATCGGGCCGAGGTCGGGGAAACCTACTTCACGCTGGTGCACGGCATCGCCCACGAGTCCTCGGTCAGCTTCGTGGCGATCCTGCAAGCCACCCGCGCGCTGCGCAAGGGCTTCGAGTCCGCCATCTACTTCTATGGCCCAGGCGCTATCAATGCCATTGCCACACGCGGGTTTCCGACCACCGGCGACAGCGGATTCCCCGGCGAGCAGAACATCAACGACGCGCTCTCGACCTTCATCAAGGAGGGCGGCAAGGTGTTCGCGTGCCGGTTCGGACTCGCGCTGCACGGTGCGCGCGAAGAGGACCTGATCGAGGGCGTCATTCCCGCGCATCCGCTCGATGTGCAGGACGCGCTGATCCACTACGCCCGCAAGGGCGCCATCATCAACTCGACCTACCAGCTGTAGGCCTGCCATGACCGAGGTATCCACTCGAGTAGACCTGGCGCTGCTCGGAATTCGCGTCGATGTGCCGGTGCAGCGCCGATCCGGTGCCGGTCCCAGCGATGACGGTCATGTCCTGATCGGGGGTGCCGGCGCTGCCATCCCCATCCGGCGCGCGAGTCCGTACAGCGTGCGCGGGAATCGGCTCCTGTTCGAAGGCACCGATCTGGGAGTGACGGTCGAGCCGGTCCAGCGGCCGCGCTTCTACGATCTGGTGACCGCAGACGGGATTTCGTACGAGAAGATCGCCAAACTGCACGGGGCCGATGTGCTGGCCACGACGGTGGTGCAGACGTGCATTCGCTACGACGAGGACCAGCGTTGCCGCTTCTGTGCCATCGAAGCCTCGCTCGAGGCGGGGTCCACGATCGCGGTGAAACGGCCCGAACAGCTCGCCGAGGTCGCCGCGGCGGCGGTGCGGTTGGACGGGGTGCGTCAGATGGTGATGACCACCGGCACCTCCGCCGGAAAAGACCGGGGTGCAAGGCATTTGGCGCGCTGCGTCCGGGCGGTCAAACAGGCTGTGCCCGACCTGCCGATCCAGGTGCAGTGCGAGCCCCCGGGCGAGCAGTCGACGCTGAGCGAGCTGCGCACGGCCGGAGCCGATTCGATCGGCATTCATGTGGAGTCACTCGATGATCGAGTGCGCGCACGGTGGATGCCGGGCAAATCGAATGTGCCGCTGAGCGAATACCGCGCGGCATGGGCCGAGGCGGTGCGCGTGTTCGGTCGCAACCAAGTCTCGACGTATCTGCTCGCGGGACTGGGCGAGGACCCGGACGAATTGGTTTCCGGGGCACGCGAACTCATCGCGATGGGCGTGTATCCGTTCATCGTCCCGTTCCGGCCACTGGCGGGCACGCTCGCGGTCGATGTCGATCACGCGAGCGCACCGGAACCCGAATACCTGGAATCGGTCACGCGTCGCGTCGCGCACGACTTGCAGCAGGCCGGAATGCTCGGTGCCGCACAGAAAGCCGGATGCGCGGCATGCGGAGCGTGCTCGGTCCTGCAGAGCGCCGGGGGATGAGATGGCTACTCAACAAAGGGTGGTGACGTCTCGCGCGCGGCTGGATGCGCCATCAGAGCCGGTGCGCCAGGACCTGCGACCCCAGGCGTCCTCAGGGGAGCCGCCAAACCCCGGAATCGGATCGTGGCTATCCGGTGAAGCATCGAATCCCGGCATCGGGTTATCGAGCGGGGCATCGAATCCCAGCGCCGGATCACGGCTGTCTCGCAGGCCGCACAACCAGGACATCGGGTCGTGCGTGCTCTCCGGAACCCCCACTGGTCGCGACGACGACTTCATGATTCGCGAGGCCGAGCCGATCGAACTTCGGGCCTACCGGCGACTGCGCCGCGAGACCTTCGTCCTCGATCAGGGCTTGTTCGTAGGCAGCGATATCGATGACCTCGACGATGACCCGCGTACCCGGGTGCTCGTCGCGACCGCCTCCGACGGCATGGTGCTCGGGGGTGTGCGCCTGGCCCCGGCCACGCCGACCGATATCGGCTGGTGGACCGGCAGTCGCCTGGTGGTCGACCACGCGCTGCGCACACACCGGATCGGGAAAGCCCTGGTTCGTGCGGCGTGCGCGTATGCCGAGAACAACAATGTGCTGCGCTTCGACGCCACCGTGCAGGCCCGCCATGCCGCGCTATTCACCGATCTGGGCTGGGCGGCGATGGGACCGAGCAGCCTGGCTGGTGTGCCTCATGTGGTCATGCGGTGGCCGATCGAACGCATCCAGCGATTGGCCGACGCCACCAAATCGATGCTGGGACCGACACTCGCGGCACTGGATGTACTGCCGATGTCCCTGGGTGGGAGCGGTTTTCGCGGCGACGATGCAGCGCCCGTCCCCAGTGGAGATCTGTTCGCGGCGTGCGATGCCATCGTGCCCTCGATGGTCGAACGCGATCCGGAATGGGCGGGCTGGTGCGCGGTCCTGGTCAACCTCAACGATCTGGCCGCGATGGGTGCCGAACCCGTCGCGATGCTCGACGCGGTAGCCGCCCCCACACGCTCACTGCTGACCCGGATCCTGCGGGGCCTGGGTAAGGCGAGCGCGGTATGGCAGGTGCCGGTCCTGGGCGGTCACACCCAGCTCGGGGTCCCGGCCGCGCTGTCGGTGACCGCGTTGGGCCGCACCGATCGCCCGGTCAACAGCGGTGGCGGCCGCGCAGGCGACCAGCTCGCGCTCACCGCCGATCTCGACGGCGGCTGGCGCACCGGATATCACGGGCGGCAATGGGATTCGTCCTCGCATCGATCAGGCGAAGAACTGCGCGCCCTGGGCCGCGTCGTCGCCGAGTCCCACCCGCGCGCGGCCAAGGACGTCAGCATGGCCGGTATCGCGGGCACCGCCGGCATGCTCGCCGAATCCAGCGGCGTCGGCGTCGAAATCGACCTGGCACGCCTGCCCAAACCCGAGACCGCCGCAATGGCCGACTGGCTCACCTGCTTTCCCGGTTTCGCCATGCTCACCGCCGATCGCCCCGGTGCCCCCGCCCGCTCTGCGTCGAGCCCGGCGACCTCGGCGATCTGCGGCGAATTGACCACCACCCCCGGCGTCCGGCTGCGCTGGCCGGACGGCATCACGACCACCGCGGTGACGGGATCCGTTACCGGATTGGGGATCTCATGAACGACCTGACCATCTCCGTGGCAGCCGCCGAATTCGGCCGCGATATGGAGACCTGCTACCGCACCATCGGCACACTCATCGACACCGCCCGCGCACGGGGGAGCCGATTGTTGGTCCTTCCCGAGGCCTGCCTGGGCGGCTACCTGCCCAGCCTGGGCGGCGGTGAAGAGAGCGAGGAAGCCCGAGCCCGCCGATTGCGCAGTCTGCCACCGGCTCTCACTCTCGACGGACCCGAGCTGCGCACCGTCGCGGCCATGGCCGGGGACCTGGTGGTGACCCTCGGATTCTGCGAAGCCGACGGCGAGGACCGCTACAACGCCGCGGTCACCCTCAGTGGTGACGGAATCCTGGGCTCATACCGCAAGGTTCATCAGCCGCTCGGTGAAAACCTCTGCTACCAAGCGGGATTCGAGTATCGAGCGTTCGACACTCCGGTCGGCCGGATGGGCATGCAGATCTGCTACGACAAAGCCTTCCCCGAGGCCGCCCGGGCACTGGCTCTGGATGGTGCGCAGATCATCACCTCGCTTTCGGCCTGGCCGACGGCTCGCACAGGTGCGGCCGAGCGGCTCGAAGATGACCGCTGGACACAACGTTTCGACATCTTCGATCGTGCCCGCGCGGTGGAGAACCAGGTGGTGTGGGTCGCCTCCAACCAGGCCGGAACCTTCGGATCACTGCGCTTCGTGTGCAGCGCCAAGATCGTCGGCCCAGGCGGAGACGTGCTTGCCACCACCGGCACCGACGCCGGACTGGCCACCGCCACAGTGGATCTCGATCATGTGCTGGCGCTCGCCCGTGACGGCGGCATGTACAACCTGCGTGATCGCCGTCCTGAGCTGTATCACAGCGTGACTCAGCGCTACGGCGTTGTCGGACAACCGGATCGGCCTGCGGGTTTGGTGGTCGAACATGCCTGAGATGCATTTCCTGGTCCGCTGGCCCGACGGGGCGGTGCAGCACTGCTACTCACCCTCGCTGGTCATCCACGACCATCTCACGGTCGGCATCGACTACCCGATCGACGAATTTCTCACCCACGTCCGCACCGCACTCACCCTCGCCTCCGAGCGGGTGCGCGCCAAGTACGGATTCGCGTGCACCTCGGCGGCGCACACCCTCGAATGCATCGAAACCGCTGCCGCACAGGCACTCTTGTCCGCCGAAACCGGCACCGTGCGAGTGCTGTCGATGACTCCGCCATCGCTGGCCGCCGCGACATCGAAAGGCCGGTCATGACAACCTATTCCACCGAACATCACGATGTGATCGTGATCGGCGGCGGCCAAGCGGGCCTGTCGATCAGCTGGCATCTCACGCGTAACGGTATCGACCATGTCGTGCTCGAACGTGACACCATCGCCCACGAATGGTCCGACACCCGCTGGGACAACTTCACTCTCGTCACCCCGAACTGGCAGTGCGTCCTGCCCGGCTACCGGTACGACGGCCCAGACCCGCACGGGTTCATGGCGCGCGATGAGGTCTTTGCCTGGCTGCAGGGCTATGTGCGGACGTTCGACCCACCCGTGCGGGAAGGCGTGCAGGTGAACGATCTGACCGTCGCGCCCACAGGCGGATTCGCACTCGGCACCAGCGCCGGGCCGATGCACGCCGATCAGGTGGTGGTCGCGGCCGGCGGCTATCACATTCCCACCATTCCGCGCTTCGCCGAGAAGCTCCCGGCCTCGATCACCCAGCTGCATTCGGCGCAGTACCGCAATGCCGACGAATTGCCCGACGGCGCGGTACTGGTCGTGGGCACCGGGCAATCGGGTGCCCAGATCGCCGAGGACCTGCACCTGGCAGGGCGACAGGTGCATCTGGCGGTCGGCAATGCCCCGCGGGTGGCGCGCTTCTATCGCGGCCGCGATTGCGTGGCCTGGCTGCACGATATGGGCCACTACGACATCCCGATTCAGGATCAGCCCGGCGGACTGGGCAAGCGGGAGAACACCAACCACTATGTCACCGGCCGTGGCGGCGGTCGCGATATCGATCTGCGCGCATTCGCCCGTCAAGGGATGGGGCTCTGCGGGCGTCTGATCGATATCGATAGCGGCACAGCGTATTTCGACTTGTCGCTGGCGAAATCCCTCGATCACGCCGACGCCGTCGCCGAGAGCATCAAGGATTCCATCGACGCCTACATCGCCCGCGAACACCTCACCGCACCGGTCGAGGAGCGCTACACCCCGGTGTGGCACCCCGAATCCGAGCCGACCGAACTCGATCTCGCCGCGCACGGCATCACCTCGGTGCTGTGGTCGGTCGGATTCCGCACGGACTACCGATGGCTGCGCGCCGGAGTCTTCGACGGAGAAGGACACCCCTGCCACAACCGCGGTGTCACAACCACATCCGGCCTGTACTTCCTGGGCCTGCCCTGGCTGCACACCTGGGGTTCGGGCCGCTTCGCCGCGATCGCCCGCGACGCGGAGTACCTGGCCGACCGCATCACCGTCGCGGCCCACACCTCAGCGGTGGCCTAGGCGATGCCCGTCACGCGAATCGCCGCGGTCGCAGCGCATTTCGGCGCCGATATCGGCCGGGCGCTGGAGAAGATCGCCGGGATCATCGAGCGCCTGGCCGCCGACGGCGTCCAGCTGCTGGTGCTGCCCGATGCGAGCCTGGGCGGCTACATCGGCGATCTGCGCAACCCCGACCCGGCCACCGGTCCCGAAGCGATCGACGGCGACGGCCCCGAAATCCGGCTACTGAGCCGCTTGGCCGGAGACATGGTTGTCTGCGTCGGCTACGCCGAACACGCGGATGGCCTGCGCTACAACTCGGCAGTCTGCCTCAGCGGTGACGGCGTGCTGGGCCGCCACCGCAAGGTGCATCAACCGGCGGGGGAGCACCTCGCTTACGCTGCCGGACAAGGCTTCTCCGCCTTCGATACTCCACTCGGCCGCATGGGCATGCTCATCGACTACGACAAAACCTTCCCCGAATCCGCCCGCGAACTCGCCCTCGACGGCGCCCACACCATCGCGGCCCTCTCGGCCTGGCCTGCCAGCACCACCGACCGCGCCTCCCGCATGCCCAACGACCGACAATCACGCCTGTTCGACCTCTACGACCAGGCCCGCGCCGCCGAGAACCAAATCGTGCTCGCCTCCTCCAACCAAACCGGCACCACCGGCAGCCTCCGCTTCCTCGGCCAAGCCAAAATCGTCGGCCCCGGCGGGGACATCCTCGCCAAAACCTGGACCAAGGGCGGCCTCGCGGTCGCCGACATCGATATCGCCGCCGAAGTCCAGCGCGCCCGCCGTGTCCTGCACCACCTCACCGAACGCCGCACCGACACCTACGTCAACCTCCTGCAGGACAAAGGATTTCAATGATGAGGATCGCCCTGCTGACCTACTCCACCAAACCGCGTGGCGGCGTCGTACACACCCTCAACCTCGCCGAAGCGCTGGTCCGCGAGGGAGCCGACGTCACGGTGTGGACCCTGGGCAGAGGCGGTGACCACGCCTTCTTCCGCCCCGTCGACCCGGCAGTGCGCGTGCGCGTTGTCCCCTTCGCCGCTCTCGACGGTGAAAGCGTCGGCACCAGGATCATGCGCTCGATCGAGGTCCTGCGAACCGCCTTCACCCCAACCGATTTCGACATCGTGCACGCCCAAGACTGCATCAGCGCCAACGCCGTCGGCCCCTGCATCCGCACCATCCACCACCTCGACCACTTCACCACCCCCGAACTTGCCCGCTGTCACGAAGCCGCCATCATCAACCCCTACGCCCACATCTGCGTCTCATCCGCCGTCGCCGAGGAAGTCCACACCGGCTGGGGCCTGACCCCCACGGTCATTCCGAACGGCGTCGAATACGACCGCTTCGCCACCGCCGCAAGCAACGACCCCGCCGCAGCAGCAGGCCGATCCGCATGGCGCACTCGCCTGGGCCACTACGTCCTCGCGGTCGGCGGCATCGAACCCCGCAAAGGCAGCCTCGATCTACTCGAGGCATTCGCTCTTGTGCACCGCGATCACTCCGACCTGCGCCTGGTCATCGCAGGCGGAGAAACCCTCTTCGACTACCGCGACTACCGAACTCAATTCGACACCCGTGCAACCGAACTCGGCATCGACGTCACCGTACTGGGTGCGGTCGAGCACGCCGACCTACCCGCCCTGGTCGCCGCCGCACAGGTCCTGCCGTTCTTCTCCACCAAGGAAGGCTTCGGCCTCGCCGCCATGGAAGCCCTGGCAGCAGGCACCCCCGTCGTAGCCCGCGACCTACCCGTCCTGCGCGAAGTCTTCCAGAACGCCGTGCAGTATGCCCGATCCCCAGCCGAGATGGCCGCAGGCATCCGAGAAGCGTTGCGCCACAACCCACAACGCGCCCATGCAGGCCGCACCCTCGCCGCGCAATTTCGATGGGACCGCGCCGCCCGCTCACACCTCGACTTCTACGCCAGCGCTGCCACAGCGGATCGTCGACCGACATCCGTATCCGGCCATGGCGCTGCATGATCAATTCATCCGCTCACGCACCGCTCGCCAAACCGGATCGGACATCGATCGCTCAATCGAACAGTCGGCCAAGTAGCGCGCCCTGCCCCGATTGCAGGACGTGCGCGACTTCCAACGGAATCCAGAAGCATTCGAATCGAGTCGGTTCACCTTCGCCATCGTGTTCTTCCCGGCTGTTCCACCGCTCCGGAGTTCCTTGACCGAGCTCGAGTTCGAAGACGTGCCGATGCTGGATCTCGAACCGGTAGGGGCTGATGTCATAGGCGTCTTCCCCGAGCTTGCGCACGATCGTGAATTCGGTGAGCCCAGTCTCTTCCCGTGCCTCGCGCAGGACGGCATCCTCGGGCGTCTCCCCGTCCTGCAGACTTCCGGCAGGTACTTGGATGCCGACATCTTCCCATGAGTAATCGATGTGGCGGAAGACGAGCAATCGTCCGTCGCGCACGATATAGGCCAAAACCTTTTCCGTGGACACCTTTTCGGGCATCGGACCTGTAGCCCTTCCTGAGGGGTGGATGCGACATCAACCTAGCCGTCCATGCACGTCAGAGATTCCTTTCCGCAGGGAACTACACTCTGGCTGACGAAATCCACGTCGCGTTGCATGGGTGAATCACAGTTCCCGGCGTAGCCGAACTGCGACCGCAGAAGACCGGACCATCGGTGTAAGGGAGAGCGAGATGCCGGAAATTCGGGTGGCGCTGGTGGGCTTCGGGCTTGCCGGATCGGTTTTTCACGCACCATTGATCGCCGCCGAACCGCGGATGCGCTTGGACGTGGTGGTCACCTCGTCGGCCGAACGCGCCGAGCAGGCGAAGCGGGAGCATCCCGGGGTACGGGTCATCGCGACAGTCGAGGAGCTGTTCGCTGATCCATCCGGAATCGATCTGATAGTGATCGCCACGCCCAATCGCAGCCATGCCTCGCTGGCGCTGCAGGCGATTGAGGCCGGGATTCCGGTCGTGGTGGATAAGCCATTCGCGGTCACCTCGGCCGAGGCAGAGCAGGTCATCGCCGCCGCTGACCGGCGTGGAGTGGTTTTGTCGGTGTTCCAGAACCGCCGATGGGACGGCGACTTCCTCACTGTCCGAAACTTGATCGCTAAGGGGCAGTTGGGAGAGGTGCAGCGGTTCGAGTCGCGGATGGAACGGTGGCGGCCGGTATGCAAGGGCGGCTGGCGCGAGCTCGGGGGAGCCGCCGATGGGGCCGGATATCTATACGACCTCGGCAGCCATCTTGTCGATCAGGCGCTGGTGCTGTTCGGTCCGGTCACCGATGTCTATTGCGAACGCGACCGCCGTCGTGCCGGAGTCAACGCCGATGATGACGCGTTTCTTGCTCTCACTCATGACTCGGGCGTCCGGTCTCATTTATGGATGAGTGCTGTAGCCGCACAAATTGGCCCGCGGTTTCGCGTTCTGGGATCCGAAAGTGCCTTCGTCATACATGGTCTCGATCCTCAGGAAGCGGACCTGCGCGCCGGTCGTCGCCCGGGCGAGGGAAACCCCTGGGGCACAGTTGAACCCGACTCATGGGGTCAGTTGGGAACCGAGGGCGATACCGGTTCAATCCCCACCGAGCCCGGCGACTACCCCGCGTTCTATCGAGCGATGGCCGATGCCTTGATCGACGGCACACCAGTCCCGGTTGATCCGCACGACGCACTCGAGACGCTCAGGGTTCTGGAACGGGGAGTCATCAGCGCGCAGCGGTAGGACTTCCCCTTTGTGAGGGATGCGGGTGATGTCGTTGACCCACAGGTCATTTGGTTTGCCGCGAATGCGATTTCATTTGCAAGTTCGGTGTTAACCAGGCTGAATGCCTATGTTGTGCTCTGGTTTCCGGTGTGTCAAGATCGTCGGCACCGGCTTCGGGGGGAAGTTCATCGGAGGTAGTCGGCAATCCGCGTTGCGCACCCGTTTTGACTCGCCGCCAACAAATTTCAAGGAGCCGCCATGGGAGCGCTACTTCTCAGCAGGGACGTTCCGGGGACGCTCGAGTCCCTTTTCAACACCATTGTCGCGCCGACCACCTGGGACCACTGGTTCGGTATGCATCACGATTTCATCGGCACGCCACCCGAGCGGCTGGTCGAAGGGTCCGTCGTAGTCGCCGAGGTGCTGCTGCACGGCATGCTCGAGGAAGTCGAGTGGACCGTCACCCGACTCGACAAGCCCAATCGAATTGCCTTGCGTGGCAAGGGAAGAACGGGAATTCAGTACGACCTGACCTACTGGTTGCAGAGCACCGAATCGGGCAGCAACATCACCGCGGGCTTCACCTTCTCCGGACCGTTGATCACCAATCAGGTGACCAAGGCCCTGGAACAGCACGGCTACGAGCAGCTCGAGAACACCCTCGGCCAATTGGCCGAACTCGCCTGCGCACGACACGAATAGATCGAAAACCCGACGCTCACATCGATCCCAATGCCGTGATCGGTGAGCGCTTTCGCGGTTGCAGGGCAACGGGTTTCGGGCTCATGCCCATTTCGACTGACACCGTTCGACCGTGTGCCGTGCATTCCACGAGGTCCCGATACACCTGAGCGACATCGACCCCCGGGGTGCCGTCTGCCAGATCCATGCCGAGGCTGAGTAAGGTTTCGCGCACCCAACCCGGGCTGACCGTATTCAAGCGAACGCCACGCGGCATCGCGATCGACGGAGCGTGCACGAACGCCTCCAGGCCCACATTGACCAGATAACCGAACGAACTGCCCGGGATGGGCTCGGTGAACCGGTCGCTGGTAGCGTCACCGATCCGCCGCCTCGCACATGAGCGAGTGCTCGTCGGCCCGCGCACTGAGAAATGCCCTGCCTCGGTGGTTCACGACGGGCACCTATGTATTCACGCGACTGCCGTACAGCCCTACTCGGCGTCCTCGTTGTCGGGTTCGGTCATGACTGCACCCCGCTGCGGTACAACACCCCGGCGGCCTCGAGGGTCGCCAGGGCGGCCTGTTTCTGCCTGCATCGCACGGACTCGTTGTGCAAGTGGATCTGCGTCAACCGGTGCGCCCGCGCAACGTCCATAGGGCCGGGGTCGAACCCACAATGATCGAAGTACGCATAGTCGTTCGGGTCGTCCGAACCGTTCTCGAATCGCATGGCAACCCGGACCGTCGCAAAGTCCACGTTCATCCTGGCATCACCGCCGGCACGTCGGGGGCGAACCCGGATGGGATAGCGAATTCCGGGTGCGGGTCGAGACTGAGCCGGTGCATCACGCGGTTGCCGACGAACGCGGTCCGGCCGTGCATCCACCGATGGTTGTGCAGCACATAGCCTTCGCCGGTCTCGAGCGCAAACGTGATGGTGTGTCGTTTGATCGCCGCCGCCAGCACCGACAGGTACCGCGTGATCTCCGGCGAGTACTTCACTAGATCGTCGGTGCGGTACCGGACCCGTATCCGGCCGCTCTTGCCGCTTTCGAAGATCGAACCCAGATAGCCTGCGGCCCCGCCGAAAAGCGCTGTACGCGGCTGTGAGAGGGCATCCAAGGCTTGCGGGTCGTTCATCGCGAGATCCAGGTACACCGCCAGCCCATCGGTCGCCAGACACTCGCCGCCGGTGGATGCCTTCTGCCCGCAGCACACCATTAGCAGCGCGGGCGGTTCCATCACCCCGGAACGGTCTGTGTGTGGTGTGAGCTTCCCGGTCCCGAATCCTTCGAACCCGATGCGGTTGCCGAACCCGCCCCGATCCTCGAGGGTGGTCACCCCGTCGGTGTCGCTGTCCCGGTGAGGGACGATACGGCCCAACGATGAGCCGAGGGTGACCAACTGGGCACGTGTTCGGATCTTGTCGACCCGGGCGAATCCATCGGCGGACAGTCGCGCTGCCACCCCGGACGCCCAATCCTGCTGCAAATCAACGAAAGTCATGCCGATAACCGTCCGCTCGTGGCTGCCGGGCGTCCACTGACAGATTGTCAGCGTCAACGTCGAGCCGGGTCGGGTATGACGGTGTTAGCGTCGCGGGCATGACTGCCGACTACGTGCCACACATGTACTCGATCTCGGTAAAGGGTGTCGTCGTCCGCGACGGTCACGTACTGCTGTTGAAGAACGAGCGCGAAGAGTGGGAGTTGCCGGGCGGGCGAATCGAGCCGGACGAATCCCCCGAAGAGTGTGTGGCCCGTGAGATCACCGAAGAGACGCAGTGGCCGGTGACGACGGGGCCGATTCTGGACTCGTGGATGTACTACATCAACGAAGTGGAACGGACCGTGTTCATCGTGACCTATGGGTGTCACCCGGACACAGACGCGGAACCCGTGCTCTCTCATGAACACAAAGAGGTCGGGTTGTTCCGTGAGGATGAGATCGCGGGGCTGAACATGCCGGACGGCTACAAGCGGTCGATCATGACGTGGTTCGCGCACTTGCGGGCGTCCGAAAACGTCTGAGCCGCGATCGTGGATGGGCACCGGTGCCAAGCCTGCGGAGTGATTATCAGTCGCCTCGCCGCTGAACCGGTGTGCCCGACCTGCGCGGTCAGCACCGACGCACCGGTGCGACCGGTGCAGGCCGCACCGATTGCTTCGGTGGTGTGGTTGTGGGCGGCTCCGGAAGCGGCGACCGCGATAGCTACCCGTGACCTGCCAACGATTCTGCGCGCGTATCGAAGAGTGAACGGGCTCAATCAGATTCAACTGGGCGAGCTTCTCGGCTACGACTCGTCGTACATTTCCATGATCGAGACGGGGCGGCGGCCCATCACCGATGTCACGGCTCGCCGCCACATCGCCGGCCGCTTGGGGATACCCGCGCATGTTCTCGGGATCACCGGCACCGATGACGCCGAATTTCGGGCGATGCTCCAATTCGGTGACAGCACAGTGCGATTAGCTGAGATCGCCCGTCAGTCCGGGCACGCCGCGGAAGCGGTCAACGAACTGTGGCCGCTCGTGGCACGGCTGGAAGCACGAGCAGCGGAGGGGCATTTAGAGCGGGACAGCCTGGTTCTGTTGGCGCAAGCGCGGGTAGGGCTTGGCGTCTCGCTAGGGGCAGTGCTACCCGAGGAACGGTTGTCATCGGCGGCCAGGTGGACCGGGCAGGCGGTGACGATCGCCGCCCGCCTGGACGATCCGATGTTTCGTGCGTACACGCTTCGTATGCACGGCAACGAACTTCGCAAGGCTGGGCATCCCGCCGCAGCTGTCGCACGCCTCAAGGAGTCCAAGGAACTGTCACGTGACCCGGCCGCTTTGGGCGGAACGCTCGCGTTCATGTGCCGCGCGTTCGGTGTCCTCGGCGACGCCGAACGATTCGACACCGCCCTGCATGAGTATCGGACGCTGTTGGAGGGCAACACCGGGAGCGGACTATTATTCCAGCCGTTCACGTTGCGGGAGATCGAGTTACGCGGCCTGTTGTGCACTGGTCGGGCCGCCGAAGCGGGACGGCTGGTTCACGTCCAGGCAGGTAGGCCGGCCGCGCCGCAGTGGCGGATCATCGAGCGTGTCACCACCGGCGAAGTGCTCGCCGCGGTCAATGAATTAGACAGTGCGGCAGTATTTTTCGAGGATGCAATCGAGGATGCGGAACATCGCCGACTTCCGCATCAGATCCAGCGGGCAATACGCGCGACCGCCCAGGCCGGGCTGGACGAACTCGCGACCGAAGCGCGCGCCGCCCTCGCGCGAATCCGGTCACTGCTTGGCAGTGGACGGTCCGAGTAGCGTGCTCGATCGAACGGGAGCCCCCACCCTGAGTACCCGATCACTGGTCGGGCGACGACCCCGCCCAAGGCCGATTGTCACTCGCACACTGCGGAGGGGTCGCCGCGCACGCCCATGGCCAGTTGCTGTACGCGGCCAGCGGAGTACTCGCCTGGGCGGATTCACCTACCCCTTCGGTGTTCCCGGCGCCGAGCACATCGATGCCGACACCGTCCGTCGTCACCCTCGCGAATATGCTGCCCTGGCCTATCTGCTCGAACGCAGCGGCCACACTGCAAACGGCGCGTTCCCAACCCGTTTCAGCGATCAGGAACAAGACATCCTCGCTGCGGGCCGAGCATGGCTGGCCGAAAACCAGTAGGTCAACTCGACCGTCAGCGCCGCGATACCGGGGCACCGACCCGATTAGGTTCGGTGCCCCGAATCTCACAGCGATCGCAGCACTCTCCGGCCCATCACCGGATCAGACAAGGGCCGCACCGCAATTCGCATCAGCGCCAATGCGTTGTCATCTCCGGCAATGCGGTTCATCTTCAATACCCCACAGCCCAGACACTGGTGCACCAGCGACCATTCACCGTTGTCCCGCACCGTCATACTGACCGCCCGCATGCGCGCACGACAGGTCGCGGCACGATCGCCTGGTACCCGGTCCACATGACGACTGGCCAAACAGTGCGGGCAATGATTGCGATGCCCGGTCCCCGGTGCGTTGATCGGTACGTCGAGCCGACACCCCACGCATCGGAACGACTCACCGGATTCCCCACCGGGACCGTGCAATACGGACTTCCCGCGCTGGCGGCGATTGGGCGCCGCGTTGTTCTTCCGTGGCATGTCCGGCTCCTACAGATCGCCGAACACTTCGAGCGGGAACGGTGGTTCGGCCAGCGGACGCACAGCCAACCGCATAAGGATCAGCTGATTGTCATCCCCGCACACCGCGTGCAGCGCCAGCTCATGGCACCGCGTGCAGCGATGCACGATGCCCCATTCGCCACTGCGCGACACCGCTATCGACAGCGGAGCCATCCGTGCCTGACACTCGGACACACCACCCTCGACCTGATCGACGGTATGTCGTGAATGCAAACAACTGGGGCAATGATTGCGCCGCTGGCCATCGGGCCCGAGCAGAGCCACGGTGAGACTGCAACGCATGCAGGAAAACGTCCCGGTCCGCAATGCCGGACTGGGCTCATGGTTGGTAAAGGTGTTGTCGGACAACTCGGTTCACTCCAATGCCTAGAGCGTGAATGCTGGCAGCGGGAGCAGGCCGAGAGCGCCTCGATGACGCTTGCGACTATCGACCAGATGTGGTGCGGGCAGCGATGTTTCGTGCCGGAGCCACACCCTGAGGCGCTCTCGGCGCATTCCGGGTCATCAAAACACCCTCTTCCACGAGTCGATTCTTACGCGCCCGAGCGGCGCGGCGGCAACGGTAACAGTGGCCGACCGCTGCCCGCCATCGATTTATGGCGCACTGCTGCGAGACGAACCGCAACCGCATGAATCTGCCGAAGGGCGAGTTGTGTCAGCGGCCTGGTTAGCGGCCTTGCCAGGTGCGCAGGGCCGTACCGGTGAGCTCGGTGCCGTGGCCGACGCAGACGACGTCGACATCGAGTTCGGCCAGCGTACGGGCGGCGGCTTCGACGGCGGCGCTGTCGAGGTTGAACACGCCCGGCATGCTGATGCCGTGGACATTGGCGACTGTGTCGCCGGTGAAGAGGGTGCGGTGGGTCGGCAGGTGTAGGGCGAGGCTGCCCTCGGTATGGCCGGGAACGGTGAGAACCTCTGCGCCGCCGCCGAAATCGAGTACGTCGCCGGCGTTCAGTTCGCGGTGTACGGGGGCCGGGCGCGGTTGCGGGCCCGGTTCGAGAGCCTCGGCGATCGGAAGTTCCCAGTCGCGCAGGACTGGAGCGGGCTGGGGGCGTTCGCCGCGCACGATGTCGGCGTCGGCGTGGTGCACCCAGATTTCGGCTCCCCATTCGGCGATATCGCCTGCGGAGCCGATGTGATCGTCGTGGGCGTGGGTGAGGATCGCCCGCCGGACCTGCTCGGGGGTGAATCCCAAAGAACGAAGCCCTTTTTCGATATCGCTCGCCGATCCGGGCAGGCCGGTGTCGATCAGGGTCAGTACGCCGTTGTCGTTCCACACGTAGACATTGAGGTCGTTCACCTGGGAAAACCGGAATGCTGTGAGCTGCGGCAAGATAGAAACGATCTCCATGTAGCGGACACTACCGAGGATGGACCGCACGTTCCCAGCCGTGCTGCTGTGGGCAGAAAACGTCACCGCACGGGTTCAGGGTGGGTTGTTCACAGGTGTCGATCGCAGTGGTTTGGCGGCCCAGGGTCAGTTGGTTCGGTGGACCGGTGGTGGGGTCCAATCACCTTTGTTCACTTCGGGTTTGGGCCAGTAGGTGCGGATGGTGAGCTCGAACTCGGTGCGGGGTGCGGGGAGCCAGTTCGATTCGAGGTCTGGGCCGGGGGAATCGTGTTGGATGTAGAGCGTCAGGGTGCCGTCGGGGTCGGTGCGCATGGTCTTGTTCTTGGTGCCCAGTGAGTAGCGGGCCAGGTCGTTGGGGGCGAAGAAGTGTTCGGGGTTGTAGAGGGTCAGGGACCAGAAGCCGTCGACCGGTGGTTGTTGTCCGAGCGCGAAGGTGAGGGTGTAGTCGTTGTCGCCGTGTAGCCGCTGATTCGCGCTGTCTTCTTCGCCGAAGAAGTAGCGGGTTTCCTCGGGCTGGTTGACGTACATGTTGGATTTGGCGGTGGCGGTGCGGGTCAGGTAGTCGAATCCCCAACGGGCACACTGCGGTGGGGTGTTCCAATTGCCCGGCAGGCGTTGACCATTGGTGCGGAAATCGAAAAGCGGTGCGACGATGCGGGATTCGGTGTCGATCGCCGCGTCTTTAAGTGCGGCGGCCAGTTCCGCGTCAGTGGCGGCAGCGGCCAGCAGTGCGCGCATCATCGCGTAGCGGGACTCCTCGCCTGGCAGTGGCGGCACGCGGTCCAGAATGTCGCCCAGTTCGTCGAAGAATGTCTCGGGATCGACCCACCTGGTCTCACCGTGGGAGGAAGCGGCGGCGGGGAAGTGCGGGGTATTGCGCCAGTCGACGGTCCGATCGTCACCGGTGTAGGTCGAGAGCGGGTAGATCACGATCCGATCGAGGGTGGCCTGGATGGCGTCGCGGTCGGCATCGGTGTCATCGAGGAACACCCGCGGTCCCATGGCGACGAGTTCGGTCGGGCACCGCAGGACCGCGGTGATGCCCTCGGGGACGCGGCCGTCCCAGTTCGGTCCGATGACCAGGTAGCGACCGGGTGCGGTCCCGTATTGCTGTCCCAGTGCGGAGAATTCGTCGCTGCGGGCGTCGTAGAGGGAGTACACCCAGAACCGTTCACCGAAGTCGGGCACCTGCAGCACCACCGGGTCTTGATCGACCGCGCCGTACCCGAAGCCGTACACCACATCCTGGTTCGGGTGCGCGACCCATCGTTGAGACGGGTCGATGTATCTGCTCAGCATCGATACGTATCCGGTCGGCGCCGCGGGCAGCACCCCGCCGATGAGCCCGGGCTCGGGTGCCGCGGCGAAGGACGCACGCCGATGGAAGGCATTGACGATCGGCCATCCCCACACGTAGATATCGGCGGCGACCAGTCGCGCGAATTCGGGGGTGAATACCGTTCCGGCAGGAACCCCCGGAACATCGGTCGCGTCCGTCGGGGCCGGGCTCGGGTAGCTCATCTACTGACCGCCTCTCGCGCAGTGATCGTCGACAGCAACGAGCGCAAACCTATGACCGGCGCATTCCACCCACTTCACCCGTAACGGGTGAGGTTCATCGGCTGGGCCCCGACCGGCCGCGGTCCGGATGAGCCGAAAGGTCAACGGGCAGTGCATCGCACGGCGAGTGAGCGGCGGCTCAGATCGTCCAGCACCAGTCTAGGGTGGCTGAACCCGGTGTCGGGATGTGGACGCAGAAGGAGATCCAAATGTACGGCGCGTCCGCATTCCTGCGCAGGGGGTCGATCACAGTCGAGGTAGAGGTCTGGTCCGGAGTCGGGGTGGCCGGTTCGTCGGCGAACGCGGTCGGTGCGGTGAGCGCGACGAGCGGGACGGCTATCGCGGCGACAATTGCCGAGCGGGCGATGACTGCGAACATCTCGTAACTCCTTCGAATCGAACACCGTGGCCAGCGCCCATCGCGGTGCGGCACTGGAGGTTTCGTGAACGGTGAGTGCCTGACGCAGGGCTACTGCGGACCATTGGTGAAGCGATAGAACGCGACGCTGTCCGAGTCGGGCGTGGGTGCGCCCGGAGCCGACAGGCTGTAGTCGCCGGCCTCGTCGGTGCGGCAACGCAGGGTGACCGAGTAGCTGATGGGTCCGGCCTCCGCGGGCTGCATCCCGTCGATGATCGCTACGCCGGGCTCGGGACTGCGCATGGTGTAACTGGTGTCCTGCCAGGTGGTGCTGCTGGCGATCCGGTACTGCAACTGATCTGCAGAAGTGAAGCGCACCATGGTCATCGAATGGCCGGGTGGGGTGCCGGGCATGGCCGGGGTACTGCCATACATGATCATGAACTTGCCACTCATATCGGCCGGGACCGCGCACGTTCGTGGCGCGTCACCGGGCTCGGAGTGCACGGTAGCCATTCCGGCCGTCAGGGGAATCAGTGCGGAAGCGGAGACGACGGCGATGCGTACGAAAGCCTTCATGGTGCTCCTCGCGTCGAGCGATGGGATACCGACATCGCAGGTCCTCGGTTCGCTGACGCGCGAACCGTGGGCTGTTTCGCGGAAACGGGTACCTCTGGCACCCTATCGGCACCAAAGTTCATTAGCTACAAAGTTGCTTCATGTGGCTGTTTTGTTACCTTGGTTAGCTCAAAAGGCACGTTGGTCGATCTCTGTGCATTTGCTAAGGTTCGGAAACAGTTGGGTCGCAGTGCACTCCATTTGAAGATCGAATCCGAAACAGACTGCTTAGTCTGCACCCTATGGAGCCGATCGATGACGAGCAGAGTTCGCCCGCGGGATCCGATTCCAGTCAGCCGACATCGAAGGGGAAGTTGTCGCGGCGCTCGATTCTGAGCGGTCTGGCCGCGGCGGGCGCCGGAATGGCCGCGCTCCCCCTGGCCGCGGCGTGCGGCAGCGACAAGAAGGACGGTCCGCCCGGATACGGCACCGGCATCAACGACGGCTTCAACGGCGATATCGAACTCGACATCCGAGACTCGAAACCGGACTGGACCCCGTTCGAGGTCAAGAAGGCACCCGAGGGCGCACCCAACGTGCTGGTCGTGCTCTTCGACGACACCGGTTTGGCCTCCTGGTCGCCCTACGGCGGCCGCATCAATATGCCCACCCTGCAGAAGCTGGCCGATAACGGCCTGACCTACACCCAGTGGCACACCACCGCGCTGTGTTCGCCCACCCGCTCCACCATGCTCACCGGTCGCAACCACCACGTGAACCGCTTCGCCGCAATCACCGAGGGCACCAACGGTTTTCCCGGCGCGGCCGGTCGGCTGCCCGCGCAGTGCGCGACCGTGGGACAGATTCTGCAGGACAACGGCTACTCCACCTTCTGGGTCGGCAAGAACCATAATGTGCCCGAGGAGGACGTCTCCTCCGGCGGCGCGAAATCGGAATGGCCGCTGGCGAAGGGCTTCGACCGCTACTACGGCTTCCTCGGCGGTGAAACCAACAACTGGTATCCGGACCTGGTGGAGGACAACCGGTTCATCGAGCCGCCGCAGACCCCCGAACAGGGCTACCACCTGTCGAAAGACTTGGCGGACAACGCCATCAAGATGATCCGCGATCAACGGTCATCGAATCCGTCCAAGCCCTGGTACATGTGGTTCTGTCCCGGCGCCAATCATGCACCGCATCACAGTCCCACCGAGTACGCCGAGAAGTACAAGGGTCAGTTCGACGACGGCTATGAGGCGTACCGCACCTGGGTTCTGCAGCGAATGATCGATAAGGGCATCATGCCCAAGGACACCCAGCTCACCCCGCTCAACCCGCTACCCAAAGACGTTGCGGTCCATGACGATCAGGTCCTGCCCTGGAATACGCTCAGCCCCGACCAGAAGCGATTGTTCTCGCGCATGGCCGAGGTCTTCGCCGGTTTCTCCGAATACACTGACGCCCAGGTCGGACGGATCATCGACTTCCTCGAACAGACCGGCCAACGCGACAACACCGTCGTCATCTACGCCGCCGACAACGGCGCCTCCGGTGAGGGCTCCCCGAACGGATCGGTCAACGAGAACAAATTCTTCAACGGCTATCCCGACTCCCTGGACGAGAACATGCAGTACATCGACGTGCTGGGCACACCGGCGACCTACAACCACTACCCGACCGGTTGGGCCGCGGCCTTCTCCGCACCGTTCCAGATGTTCAAGCGGTACGCCCAGTTCTCCGGCGGCACGTGCGATCCGCTGATCATCTCCTGGCCCAAGGGCATCAAAGCCAAGGGCGAACTGCGCCACCAGTATCACCACTGCACCGATATCGTCGCCACCATCTACGACGTCACCGGCGTGCAGATGCCCGAGGAGTACCGCGGCGTCAAACAGTATCCGCTCAACGGTGTTTCGATGCGCTACACCTTCGACGACCCGAACGCGAAGACCAAGAAGGAACGCCAGTACTACGCCATGCTCGGCACCCGCGGCATCTGGCAGGACGGCTGGAAAGCCTCCTCGGTGCACGCCGCGCTCTCGGACAAGGGTCATTTCAACGACGACAACTGGGAGCTCTACCACGTCGACGAGGACCGCTCCGAGTCCAAGGATCTCGCCAAGGACAACCCCGACAAGCTCAAAGAGCTTATCGCGCTGTGGAACTCGGAGGCAGCAGACAATTACGTGCTGCCCCTGGACGACCGCACCGCCGTAGAACAGCTCGGCAACGAACGACCGCAGTCCGAGCCTCCGCGCGACAAATACGTCTACTACCCCGATACCGCCGCGGTGCCCGAAGGTGTCGCGGTCAACATCCGCGGCAAGTCCTACAAGATCCTCGCCGACGTCGACCTCGGCCCCGACGCGCAAGGGGTGATCTTCGCCCACGGTTCACGATTCGGCGGCCACACCCTGTTCGTCAAAGATGGTGCACTGCACTACGTCTACAACTTCCTCGGCATCGCCCCGGAACAGGATTTCGTCTCCTCGCAACCGCTGACACCGGGCAAACACGTCGTCGGCATGGAATTCAACCTCCAAGGCAAAGGCGCCAACGGCGAATCCACCGGCAGCACAACGCTGTACATCGACGGCCAGCCCGTCGGCAACGGCCCGATGCGCGCGCAGGTCGGCAAGTTCACCCTCGCCGGTGACGGTCTGTGCGTCGGACGCGACAGCGGCGACAACGTCTCCCAGCAGTATCAGCACCCCGGCACCTTCACCGGCGGCACCATCGCCGAGGTGACCATCTACACCGGTAAGGAGTCCTACGCCGATCTGCAGAAGGAAGCTGCTGCGGCCATGAGCACCGAGTGACCCTCCTGCGTCACCATCGGTGAGTTCCTCGGCTCGGGTGGTGTGGTGGGCGACACGATCGCGGTGCGGCGAACTAGGACAGATTCGGACCTGCGCGAATTCTAGATTGATTCGCATGAGCGCTGACATCATTCCCTTCCGGATCGATATTCCGCAGGTTGAGCTCGATGATCTGCGTGACCGACTGGCCCGCACCCGCTCCCCACACCCCGTGCCCGGCACCGGCGCGGACTGGGACCATGGCATCGCCCCGGACTATCTGGGCGAGCTGGCCGCCTACTGGGCCGACGGGTTCGATTGGCGCGCGCACGAAGCCGAGTTGAATCGCTACCCGCACTTTCTCACCGAGATCGACGGGCAGCGGATCCACTTCCTGCATCTGCGCTCGCCCGCGCCGAACGCGACGCCGCTACTGCTCAACCACAGCTATCCGACCTCGTTCGTCGAATTCCTCGCCGCCAGCGGGCCGTTGACCGATCCGCGCGCTCACGGCGGCGACCCGGCCGACGCGTTCCATCTCGTCATACCGTCACTGCCCGGGTTCGCCTTCTCCAGTCCGCTCTCAGCGCGCGGCTGGAACATGGAACGGACCGCGCTCGCGTTCGGCGAGCTCATGACCCGGCTCGGTTACGACAGGTTCGGCGTCGAGGGCGGCGACCTCGGTGCCGGGGTGACCGGCCGGGTGGCGACGCTGCTGCCGGACCGGGTGATCGGCGCGCACACCCACGGTGACCGGTTGCAGGTCGGCATGGTGGGGGAGGACTTGCCGGTGCCCGCCGGTCTGGATCCCGACGAACAGAAACAACTCGAACACGCGCAATACACCTGGTCGCAGATGAAGGGCTACAAAGTCCTGCATCAGACCGAACCCAACGCCCTGTCGGCGGGTCTGGCCGACTCCCCGATCCTGCAATTGGCATGGATCGCGGAGAAATTCGTCGAGTGGGCCAACCCCGCAACCCCGATCAGCCGCGACAACGTCCTGATCACCGCTAGCCTCTACTGGTTCACCCGCACCGGCCCCGCGGCAGCTGACTTTTATTGGGAACTAGCCCACGCGACCAACCCGGGCTGGGGCGATACCTCGGCGGTGCCGCAAGGCCAATCCCTGTTCTACAGCGACGCTTTCGTTCGCAAGGTCCTGGGTGCCGGTGACAGCGTCGCCTTCTTCCGCGACCACGCCGAAGGCGGCCACTTCCCGGCGTTCGAAGTCACCGACCTGTTCGTCGACGACATTCGCGCCTTCTTCCGGCAACTCCGCAACTGACATCACCACCGAACCGAACGGGCGGATTGTGTGAAAGCTGCTGCCGGACTGAGGATTTGCACCAGCCTCCGAGTGGACGTGTGGCTCGGAGGCCGGTGCGGATCATGTCGTGGACGTGGCTCGGTACGACCATTCGCCGCCGCGGGTGAGTTCGAGGGTGGCGGTGTGGTGTTGGTCGACGGTGCGGCGGTGGGCGGTGCTGATGAGGATGAGGTCGGGGAGTTCGGTGCGGATCAGGGTGTAGAGGGCGAATTCCAGGCCCTCGTCCACTGCGGAGGTCGCCTCGTCCAGGAATGCGGCGTTCGGGCGGATCAGGAGGATGCGAGCGAAGGCCAGGCGCTGTTGTTCACCGGTCGAGAGAATGTTCGCCCAGTCGGCACTTTCGTCCAGACGATCGGTGAGATGACCGAGTTGCACTTGGGTGAGCGCGGAGCGCAACTCGGCGTCCGTGGCACCGCCTGGTGGGGCGGGATAGGTGATGGCCGTGCGCAGATCACCCAGCGGCAGATAGGGCAGCTGGGAGATGAACAGCGTGCCGGGGGTTTCCGGTTTGCCGACGATACCGGTTGTGTAAGGCCACATTTCGGCGAGTGCGCGTAAGAGCGTCGTCTTGCCGGTGCCGGAGAGTCCGCGCACCACCACCGCGTCGCCTGCGGTCAGCAGCAGGTTCAGATCCTGGACCAGAATCTCGCCGTCGGGTCGGTAGACGTGCACCGCGCTCAGTTCCACCGAGCGCTCCAACGCTCGCGCTTCGATCCGGGGCAACTCACGCGATCGCTCATCCGCGTCGAGCAGACCTTCGAGCCGGAGCAGTGTCGCGCGGAACGATGCGAAACTGCTGTAGCTGTTGCGGAAGAAGGACAGTGAGCTCTGGATCTGCCCGAATGCCGTACCTGTTTGCTGGACATCGCCGAGAGTCAGCTTGCCGGAGAAGAATTGGGAGGCTTGCAGGAGCCATGGCAGGACCGAGGCCGTTTCGGTGGCGGCCTGATTCCAGCCGATGAAGCGGGTGGTGAAGTACACCAGACGGCGATAGATGCGCAGCACCTCGGCGAAAAGTGCGCGCAGGGAATGCCTTTCGGACTCCTCGCCACGGTAGAACGCGACCCGCTCGGCATTGTCGCGCAACCGGACCAGCGCGTAGCGGAAGTTCGCTGTCGCGGCTTGATAGTCGAAGCCGAGTTGGATCAGCGGGCGGCCGATGCGGAAGGCGATCGTTGTCGCGACGATCACGTATGCAAAGACGAGAAACACCATGGCCCTGGGAATTTCGAGCCCGGCGATGCTCAGCGGTTGGGACAGATCCCACAGGATTCGGGTGAACGACACCACTGACACCACCGCGGTGACCGCCCCCAGCGAGAGTGAGCGCGCCCCGGAGATCATGTCCCCGACATCCTGCTGAATACGCTGATCGGGGTTGTCGATGGGCGCGTCGATGAATCGCCCCCGGTAGTACGCCTGATGATCGATCCATGCCCCGCTCATGCGCTCGGTCAACCAGTCACGCCAGCCGATCTCGAATATCTGACCGAGATAGAAGTCCAGCTGAGTGCGCACCACCTCGATCACCGCGAGGACAGCGAACACCATCAGCGAATGCCAGAACGCGTGTTCGGCGGCGTCGAGCGCACCGCCGTCTCCGCCGCCGATGGCCGCGGCCGCGTCTTGCAGAGACGAGAACATATCGTTGCCCTGATAGGACAACAGCACCTTCACCCGCACCGACAACACCGCACTCAACAGCAGCACCCCGATGAACGGGAGAGTGCGCACCGCCTCAGAGCCGGTGAAGTACGCACCCGTCACCGCGCGAAAATGCCTGCCCCACTGCGTCATCCGCAGCAGCAACGCCGCGACCACCAGGAATACGACCGCCGTGATCGCGACCGTGATCAGCAGCCACTGCGCCGACGTGACCATCTCGTCGCTCCAGTCGCGCGACGCGTTCACAGCGGCCTCCGATCACATCCGGGCATATCCCAAGGCAGTCGAAAATCCGCTCGCTGAGGTGAGCGACAGCCAACAATAGCCGCTACCTGCGCAAATCCAGCCGAACCCGGAACGGGGTGCCGTCTGATCACACCGCCGGAATACTGGGCGGCATGGCGACAGTCGTGGCTCTGCATGCTCATCCCGATGACGAGATCACTCTGACGGGAGGGACTCTGGCGAAATTGGCCCGGGCGGGGCACCGCACGGTCATCGTGGTCGCCACCGATGGGCACCGGCAGTTCGATGGCCCCGTCGCGCCACGGCTACTGGAATTGCAGGCCAGCGCAAAGGTTCTCGGCGTTTCCAGAGTTGAGCACCTCGGATACGCGGACAGCGGGCACGGCCCGGTGCTGTATCCCAACCCGCCGGGTCGGACGATGTTCGTCCGAGCGGATGTCGGTGCAGCGGCGCAACGCCTGGCGTCCATCCTCGCCGAGGAGCGTCCGGACATGCTGCTGAGTTATGACCGCAACGGCGGGTACGGGCACCGCGATCATGTTCGTGTCCATGAGGTCGGGGCGCTGGCAGCGAAATCGGCGGGCGTCGCACGAGTGCTGAACGCGACCATGCCACGGGAGCTACTGCGGGGGCTGACCGCTCCGGCCGGTTGGCTCGGGTATGACGCCACCGCTATCCGCGACGGTTATACCGCCCGCGCGGAGATCACCCACCGCATCGATGTCGGAGCGTTCACAACGCAACGAATGACGGCCTTGGCCGAACACCGATCGATCCTCGAGGGTCAGAGCCGTTTCGCCACCATCGCCGGTTTCGTGCGCCGCGTTCCCGCGCCCCTGCGGGCAAAGCTGTTCCGCTGGGAATGGTTTGCCGAGGAAGGTCTGCGCCCCGGCCCAGCCGGTCCTCTCGATGACATCTTCGCCCGCCCCGGCCCGCACTGACGCCGGGATTTACCTCTTGTCGGGATGGCGCGCACCGACGATGCGCAAGGCCAGGTCGACGTAGTAGTCGCCGAGGTCTTCGGGGGTCCAGGGGCCGTTGTCGTGGTACCAGCGGGCGATGTCGATGCCTAGGGACAGGATGGCTACGGCGGCCATGTGGGGGTTGGGGTTGTCGAAGGAGCCGTCGGTGACGCCGCGTTCGATGAGGGTGCGGACTTCGGTGTCGATGGTGTGGCGGATGTCTTTGATCTCGCGCTGATGCTCGGGGGACAGCGCGGCGAGTTCGTAGTTGATGACGCGGGCGACGGTGTGGGCGCGGGCGTGGTGGATGGCGAAGTCGCGCATCAGGGTGATGAGTTGTTCGGTGGGGTCGGGGGAGGAGGCGATGGCGGATTGGACGCGTTCGAGGGTGTCCTGGTGGCCGACGCGCGAAATCTGGTAGAGGAGTTCCTCTTTGGAGCGGTGATGCACGTAGATGGCGGCGGTGCTCAGGCCCGCGATGGAGGTGACGTCGCGGGTGGTGGAGCCGTGGAAGCCGCGTTCGGCGAAGGCGATGACGGCGGCATCGATCAGCCGGGCGCGAGTGTCGTCCGCGCGTGAGCGGTCGGCTGGTTCGGTCACCTGGCCAGTCTCCCATCGGTCGGACCATGACATGTCAGCAGGCATGTGCTGGGGAGCGTCCCCCGGCATGGTAGGCGGGGGACGCTCCGCGTTCAGAGCGCCAAGACGAGCTTGCCGGTGTTCGCGCCGCTGAACAGCATGTTCAGGGTGTCACCGAACTGGGCGATACCGCCCTCGACGACGTGTTCGCGGCTCTTGATGCGGCCCTCGGCGATCCACTGCGCCAGTTGCGCACCGGCTTCGGCATACCGGTCGGCATAGTCGAAGACCACGAATCCGATCATGGACGCGCGGAAGACCAGCAGGGACATATAGCGCGAGGGTCCCGGCGGCGGCTTCTCCTCGTTGTAGGCCGAGATCGCCCCGCACAGCACCACGCGTGCGCCGCGGCGCAGGTTGGCCAGTGCGGCGTCGAGGATCTCACCGCCGACATTGTCGAAGTAGATGTCGATGCCCTTGGGGGCGGCTTCGCGTATCTGCCGCAGCACATTTCCCGCGCGATAGTCGATGGCGGCGTCGAAACCCAGTTCCTCGGTGAGCATTCGGCATTTCTCGGCACCGCCCGCGATACCGATCACCGTGGCGCCCTTGGCTTTCGCGATCTGCCCGGCGATGCTACCGACCGCACCCGCGGCCGCCGACACCAGCACGACGTCGCCCTCTTTCAGCTTCCCGACCTCGAGCAGGCCGAAATACGCTGTCATACCAGGCATTCCGAGCGTGCCCAGCCAGGTGGGGCCCGACGCTACGTTCAGGTCGACCTTCTGCACGCCTCGGCCGTCGCTGACCGCGTACTCGGTGACACCGAAGGTGCCGCTGACGGTATCGCCGACCGCGTAGTCCGGATGCGCGGACTCGATGACCGTGGCGATATCGAGCGCGCGCATCACCTCACCGATACCGACGGGCGGCAGGTACGAGCGCACATCGTTGAGCCAGCCGCGCATGGCCGGATCCAGGGAGATGAAGTTGATCTTCACCAGAATCTGGCCCGCCTCCAGGGCGGGGAGTTCGGTGGTCACCACGTTCCAGGTGTCCGCGGTGGTCAGCCCGGTCGGCCGTTCGGCCAGCAGCACCTGCTGGGTCTTCGTCATGCGGTCCTCCTTCTCGAATAGGTCGAATTCACTTGGGGCGTCTCAGCCTTTCCGTCCCCAGGACGGATCGCGACGGCGCAGTTCACGCTGGGCGATGGTGCGCTTGTGTACCTCGTCCGGACCGTCGGCCAACCGCAGCGTGCGCACGTGCGCGTACATGGCGGCCAGCGGGAAATCCCCGGACACGCCACCACCGCCGTGCACCTGAATAGCCCGGTCGATCACCTTGAGCGCCATCTCCGGCGCAGCGACCTTGATGGCAGCGATCTCGGTGCGCGCGTTCTTGTTTCCGACGGTGTCCATCAGATACGCCGCCTTGAGCGTGAGCAGCCGGACCATTTCGATCTCGATGCGGGATTCGGCGATCCAGTCCTGGATATTGGCCCGATCCGCCACCGGCGCACCGAAAGTCGTGCGGGACTGGGCCCGATCGATCATCAGATCCAGCGCCCGCTCGGCCATGCCGATGGCCCGCATGCAGTGGTGGATGCGGCCCGGGCCCAGACGGGCCTGGCTGATCATGAACCCGTCGCCTTCCCCGGCCAGCAGCGCCGTGGTGGGCACCCGGACGTTGTCGAAGATGACTTCGGCGTGCCCTTCGCGGTCCTGGTAGCCGAACACGGTCAGCCCGCGCACCACGGTCACCCCGGGGGTATCGATGGGGACCACCATCATGGACTGCTGGCGATGGGTCGCCGCCTCGAGGTCGGTCTTGCCCATCACGATGAGCACCTTGCAATTGCGGTGTAATGCGTTGGAGGTCCACCACTTACGGCCATTGAGCACGTACTCGTCGCCGTCACGATCCATTCGCAACTGGATGTTGGTGGCATCGGAGCTCGCGACCGCGGGCTCGGTCATGGCGAAGGCCGAGCGGATATCCCCGGCGAGCAGGGGAGCGAGCCATTCGCGCTTATGCTCCTCGGTGCCGAACAGCGTCAGCACCTCCATATTGCCGGTGTCCGGCGCACTGCAATTGGTGGCCTCGGGCGCGAGATGCGCACTGCGGCCCATGATCTCGGCCAGCGGTGCGTACTCGGAATTGGTCAGCCCCGCACCGAGTTCGGGATGCGGATGGAACAGATTCCACAGCCCGCGCTTGCGCGCCTCGGTCTTGAGCTCCTCGAGGATCGGCGGTTGAAAGTGCGGGTCACCGGATTCGATCATCTGCGCTTCGAAGATCGGCTCGGCCGGATAGACGTGCTCATCCATGAAGGCGAGCAGATCGTCCCGGTACCGCAGGGCCTTGCCCGAGAGTTCGAACATCGCTACTCCTGATCGTCGTTTATGTTGCGGCACATGCGGTGTCAGTCCCGTCCGAGTGGCAGGTCGATCAGCTCGGCCAGCACCGATCGGTGATAGGCGGGGTTGCCCAGCCCGATCTGATCGGCCTTGGCGCGCTTGAGATACAGATGGGCCGGATATTCCCAGGTCATGCCGATGCCGCCGTGCAACTGCACCGCTTCCTCGGCGGCGTGCACCGCGATCTCACCGCAGTATGCTGCGGCCACCGCACCGGCGATCGCGGCGTCGGGATCATTCTCAGCGAGCGCACCGGCGGCGTATCGTGCTGCCGCACTCGCGGATTCGAGTTCGACGTACAGATCGGCGAGCCGGTGCTTGAGTGCCTGGAAGCCACCGACCACCCGCCCGAACTGCCGCCGCACCTTCAGGTACTGCACCGTGGTGTCCAGGCACCAGGCCGCGAGACCGACCTGCTCGGACGCCAGCAACGCCGCACCGGTCGCCAAACCCACACGCAGCGCGGGCAATCCGGCTCCGGCCGCCACGACGACCTGCCCGGGAGCGGAATCGACGGTGATATCGGCCAGGGGCCGAGTCATATCGAGCGAGACCACCGGTTCGACCGACACCAGCGAGGTTTCGATGGCATGCACCTCGGTGCCCTGGGACGTCTGCACGGCCGCGAGCAGCACATCGGAATCCAGCGCTCCGGCCACACTCGTCACCCGCCCGGACAGCCTGCCCTCGGCATCCTTGACGAGGGCAGGAATCTGCTCGACGGTCGACGCCGAGAACGGTGCCAGCAGCGCAGCGGTGCGCTCACCTGAGGCGAGCTGACCCACGAGTTCGGAATCGCCCGCGAGCAGCACGGTCGCCGCGATCACACTGCTGGTCAGGAACGGCACCGGAGCCACATAACGCCCCAGCTCCTCCAGCACGACCGCGGCATCGCGCGCCGAACCTCCTGCGCCGCCGCGGTTCTCGGGAATCAGCAACCCAGCCAATCCCAGCTCCGCGGTGATCGTCTTCCACAGCGAACGCGACAGCGATCGATCTCCGGCATAGGCCGCCAGCACCGCCGTCGAATCACACCGCTCATTCAGCAGACTCCGCACCGCGCCGCGCAGCGCCGTCTCGACATCGGTGTCGAGCAGCAGGATGTCCTCGCTCATCGGATCAGGTCCTTCCAGGCGATGTCCTTGTCCGCGCGCGCTTCGCCGGGCAGCCCCAGCACCCGTTCGGAGACGATATTGCGCATGATCTCCGACGTTCCGCCCTCGATCGAATTGCCTTTGGCCCGCAGATAGCGGTAGCCCGCGTCCCGGCCCGCGAAATCGACGCGGTCGGGGCGCACCATGGTCCAGTCCTCGTAGCGCAGCCCGTCCTCGCCGAGCAGTTCGAGCTCTAATCCACTGAGTTGCTGGTTGATTCGCGCGAACGAGAGTTTGAGCGCCGAGGTCTCCGGACCCGGCTGCCCGCCCGCGACGCGCTGGCGCAGCCGGGTGGCGGCCAGGCGCGCGGCCTCGGACTCCACCCACAGGCGCAGCAGTCGATCATGCAGGTCGGCAGTGTGCTTGTCCGCGTGAGCGCGCCAGGTCCGCGTGACCGCGCCGAGGATGCCGCTCTCGCGCGGCACCGGACGGCCGCCGATAGACACGCGCTCATTGTTGAGGGTGGTGTTGGCTACCCGCCAGCCCTCACCCTCCTGGCCGAGCCGGTTCGCATCGGGAATGCGCACATCGGTGAGGAAGACTTCATTGAATTCGGCCTCACCGGTGAGCTGGCGCAGCGGCCGCACGTCCACACCCGGATCGGTCATATCGCAGATGAAATACGACAGCCCAGCGTGTTTCGAGCGATTCGGATCGGTGCGCGCCACCAGAATCGCGCGCTGCGCCTTATGCGCGACCGAGGTCCAGACCTTCTGCCCGTTGACAATCCAGTCATCGCCGTCGCGCACCGCGCGGGTGCTCACGGCCGCCAGATCCGATCCGGCACCGGGTTCGCTGAACAGCTGGCACCAGATCTCTTCCCCGGCCCAGAGCGGGCGCAGATAGCGTTGCCGCTGTTCGGGAGTGCCGTAGGCCAGGATCGTCGGCGCGGCCATTCCGAGCCCGATGCCGTTGAGCTCGGGATTGTTGCCGGGTGAACCGGCCTGCTCGAACAGGGCATCGACGAAAGGCTGCAATTCGCGATCCAGGCCGAGCCCGCCCACGCCTTCGGGGTAGTACACCCACGCCAGCCCCGCATCGAAGCGGGCGCGGTGGAAGGTCACCGGATCGGTGGTAGCCGGATCATTGTCGGCGAGCAAGGCGGCTACGCGCCGGCGCAGATCCTCGCGTACCGCTTCGGGATTGGTCATCTGTTCTCTCCGAGCGCGGTGATCCCGGCACGCAGCAGCGGGTCCACCATGTCTCCCATATTGTCGAAACCCGCGCCCACGGTCTGGCCGTGGATATAGCGGTAGTGAATGCCCTCGGCGATCACCGCGAGCTTGAACGAGGCCAGCGCGACATAGAACCCGATGTGCGACAGGTCCAGGCCCGCGCGCTGGGCGTAGCGATCCAGCATGTCCGATTCGCTCAGGAAGCCTTGTGCCGCAGCGACATCGGTGACGCCGGGAATGCGATGCGTGCCCATCCGCTGATAGACCAGCAGCAGGCCGATATCGGTGAGCGGGTCGCCCAGGGTCGCCATCTCCCAATCGAGCACTGCCGCAACGTGATCGCTCGCATCGACCAGCACATTGTCCAGGCGGTAGTCCCCGTGCACGATCCGTGCGGGTGATTGCGGCGGTTGCGATGCGGCGAGCAGCTCATGGAGCTCGACGGCCGAGGGCAGCTCTCGCGAATACGAAGCGTCGAGCTGCTTCTTCCAGCGTCGCACCTGCCGTTCCAGAAAGCCTTCGGGCCGACCGAAATCGGTGAGGCCGACCGCGGCCGGATCGACCGAATGCAATGCGGCGAGCGTATCGATCAAACCGGTGGAGATCACGGCTGTGCGCTCGGGACCCAGAGCTTCCAACTCGCGTGCCCTGCGGTACGGCGTCCCGGCCACCAATTCCATCAAATAGAAAGGCGCACCGATGATGTCGGTGTCCTCGCACAGTGCGTAGGTATCGGGCACCGGCACATCGGTCTCGGCCAGCGCGCTGATCACCCGGTGTTCGCGGGTCATATCGTGCGCGGTGGCCAGCACATGGCCCAGCGGCGGCCTGCGCAGCACGAATGATGTTGTGCCATCGGTGATCGCATAGGTGAGATTGGATTTCCCACCCGCGATCAGATGTCCCTGCAACGGCCCCTTGGCCAGATCCGGCCGATGCGTGGCCAGCCAGTCGGCGAGCCGATCGAGATCCAAACCGGGAAGCGAGGTTTCGGCTGAACTCATCACGGCACCAGGACCGCGACGCTCTCGACCACGCAGGCCGGTTTGCTCACGCCCTCGATCTCCACGGTCACCTTGCTGACCGCCTGGAACCCCAGGCTCGCAGGGGTGAGCGAGATCAGCTCGACGCCCGCGCGCACCCGCGAACCCACCGGAACCGGTGCGGGAAAGCGAACCTTGTTGGCGCCGTAGTTGACTCCCATCGACAGACCCTCGACGGTGTAGACCTCCCCGGCCAGCATCGGCAGCAGCGACAGCGTCAGGAATCCGTGCGCCACCGTGGTGCCGAATGGCCCTGCGGCCGCACGCTCGGGGTCGACGTGGATCCACTGGTGATCCCCGGTCGCATCGGCGAAGAGGTTGATCCGCTCCTGGGTGATGGTGTGCCAGTCGCTGTACCCGAGATGGGTGCCGACCGCCTTCTCCAATTCGCCCAGGCCATCGAAAGTCTTCATCGCTTGCGGTCCTTCCCGATTCAGTTCTTGGGTCCGCCGGCCACGTAGATCACCTGGCCGGAGACGAAGCCCGCTCCCTCGCTCACGAAGAAGGAGGCGGTATGCGCGATATCCTCGGGCTGTCCGGCGCGTGCGACCGGAATCGTTGCCACCACAGCCTTTTTGAAGTCCTCGAACGGCACACCCACGCGCGCGGCGGTGGCCGCGGTCATATCGGTTTCGATGAAACCGGGGGCGATGGCGTTCGCGGTGACACCGAACTTGCCCAGCTCGAACGCGAGCGTCTTGGTGAAGCCCTGCAAACCCGCTTTGGCCGCAGCGTAATTCGCCTGACCGCGATTACCGAGCGCCGAGGTGCTGGACAGGTTGACGATGCGTCCCCACTTCTGATCGATCATGTGGGACTGCACTGCGCGCGACATCAGGAACGACCCCCGCAGGTGCACGTTCATAACGGTGTCCCAGTCGTCGACGGACATCTTGAAAAGCAGATTGTCGCGCAGCACGCCCGCGTTGTTGACCAGAACCGTCGGCGCTCCCAGCTCGGTCGCCACGCGTTCCACGGCCTGGGCGACCGCGGTCTCGTCGGAGACGTCCGCGCCGACGGCGAGTGCACGGCCACCGGCGGCGACGATCTCGTCCACGACTGTCTTGCAAGCGTTTTCGTCCAGATCCAGGACGGCCACGGCCAGGCCGTCATCGGCCAGGCGACGGGCCACGGCCGCGCCGATACCGCGCGCGGCTCCGGTGACGATCGCGATCCGCTGGGTCGGTGTGCTCATACTGTTCTCTCCTCGAGTGAGTGTGCAGGGGGAAAGTGAGTGTTCAGGGGATTCAGACGCCGCCGGTCAGCGTGACGCCGCCGTCGACGACCACCAGCTGTCCGGTGAGCCAGCTCGCGTCCTGCGACAGCAGGAACGCCACCACGCCGCCGATATCCTCGGGGACGCCGAGTCGTTTGAGCGGATAGTTCGCCGCCACTTCGGCTTCGTGGCCTTCGTAGAGCGCGCTGGCGAATTTGGTCTTGACCACGGCCGGGGCGACGGCGTTGACCCGGATATCGGGACCGAGTTCGACCGCGAGTTCCTGGGTGATGTGGGTGAGCATCGCCTTGCTGGCACCGTAGAAGCCGATGCCGGGGGCGGGTTTGGTGCCCGCGACCGAGGAGATGTTCACGACCGCACCGCCGTGCTCATGCATCCAGCCCTTGTAGATCTGCTGCACCCACGACAGCGCGGCCAGGCAGTTCACCTCGACGATCTTGCGGGCCGCGGCCAGATCGAGTTCGACCATCGGGCCGAAGACCGGATTGATGCCGGTGTTGTTGACCAGCAGATCGGCGCTGCCGAAGGTCTCGATGGCGCGCGCGACGGTATCGGCCTGATGGGCGATGTCATCGGACTTGCCCGCGACGGCCAGCGCATGGGCCGGGCCGCCGAGGCTCGCGACCGCCTCGTCGAGCGCCTCCTGCTTGCGCGCGGTGATCACGACCTTCGCACCCTCGTCCACCAGGCGCTGGGCGATGCCCAAGCCGATGCCCCGGCTCGCGCCGGTCACGATCGCCGTTTTGCCGTCGAATCTGTTCACAGAGTGGTCCCTTCGGAGGTCGGGCGATCCGGACCGGGTGGTCGTGCACCCGCCGCGCGTTGTCAGCGCCACCGACTCGGAGTCGATTACTAAGCGCTTGGTAAGTCATGAAAACCATGCGTGACGCAGGCCTCACGGGTCAAGGGTGTGCGGTGCGGTCCGTGCTGTGACTCGCGACACATGAATGCCAGCGTAGCGCGCCCACCAGCGGTGATATCCGGTATGTCGAATCCGGATTCAGGTTTTCAGGAGGTGGCGCTATCCAGCAGGCGCTGCTGGTACTGGCGCATACCGGACAGCCAGCGGTCGTAGTCGCCGCCCTTGCGGCGGTACATATCCAGCACCTCGGGGTGCGGCAGGATCAGGAATCGCTCATCATCGATCGCCGAGAGGACGATCTCGGCGACCTCGTCCGGGGTGAGCACCGCACCCGCCGAAGTCACCGCGCGAGTCGCGGCCGCACCGAGCGCGTCGCCGGAATTCTCGCCCGCACGCAGCAGTGCGGTCTCCACGCCCATCGGACACAGGCAGCTGACCCGGATGCCGCGATCGCCATAGGTCACCGACAGCCATTCGGCGAAGCCGACGGCCGCGTGTTTGGTGACCGAGTATGCGGCCGAACCGATTTGGGTGAGCAGGCCAGCCGCCGAGGCGGTGCTGACGAAATAGCCTTCGCCGCGTTCGAGCCAGCCGGGCAACAGCAGGCGCGCGGCGCGCACATGGGCTTGGAGGTTGACGTCGATCGTGGTCGCCCAGGCCGCGTCGTCGTCGCCGATTCCGACGGGTCCGGCGACACCGGCGTTGGCGAAGTAGAAGTCGACCGGGCCGAATTCGGCTTCGGCGCGGGCGATCAGTGCTTCGATCTGCGCGATATCGGAGACATCGGAGCCCATCGCGATGGCCGATTTCGGATGGCTCTCGTTGATGGCGGCGGCCACGCTCGATGCGGCGTCGGCATCGAGATCGGCGACCACGACCCGTGCCCCCTCGCGTACCAGCCGTGCGGCCAGTGCACCGCCGATTCCGCCGCCGCCACCGGTAACCACCGCGATCTTTCCCGCGACCTGCACGAGTACTCCTCTGTCGAGTCGGATGCTCGAACCCGGTGCCGGGTTCGAGTCGATGATCTCGTCTGTCTACTCGCCCGCGCGCCCGCGTTCAAGAGTCCCGGGATGGGGGAGTGGCAAAGATCGTGATCGAAAGGCTTGTGACACAAAGCGATTCATCCCGTAGTTGAACTCGGCGTCAATTTTGCATAGCGTGAGTCCCACTCCGGACCCCTGGCTCAGACGCGAGATGAAGGACAACCGTGACCGCACGAGATCTACTCCAGGACTGGCAAGGGCTCGGCAGCGCCCAGGTGGCGGCCAATGGCATCGAACTGCGGGTCGTCGAGCACGGCGACGGTGTGCCGGTCGTGTTCTGCCACGGCTTCCCCGAACTCGGATTCTCTTGGCGGCACCAGGTTTTCGCGCTCGCCGACGCGGGATTTCGCACGCTGACCCCGGATATGCGCGGCTACGGCGGGAGTTCGCGGCCCGAGCGGATCGAGGACTACGACCTTCTGACCGTGTGCGCGGATCTGGTCGGGCTGCTCGATGCCCGCGGTATCGAGGACGCGATCTTCGTCGGCCACGATTGGGGCGCGTCGGTGGTGTGGCAGCTGGCGCGGGCCTATCCCGATCGTGTGCGCGCGGTCGCCGGTTTGAGCGTTCCGGCCACACCCCGCTCGTCCGGGCCGCCGGTGTCGATTCTGCGATCGCGGCTCGGTGACGAGTTCTATATGGTGTGGTTTCAAGAGCCCGGTGTCGCGGATAAGGTCCTCGCGTCGGATGTGCGGCGCACCCTGCTGCAAGACGAGGTGCTCAGCGCGCGCACGTTCCTGGACACCGACTCGGCCGAGCCGCCATTGCCTCCGTGGCTCACCCCTGCCGAATTCGATTACTACGTAGAGACTTTCACGAAGACTGGGTTCACCGGCGGGCTCAACTACTATCGCAATCTCGATCGCAGCTGGGAACGCACCGAGCATCTCGCCGACACCAAAGTCACCCAGCCGTCGCTGTTCATCGCGGGCTCTGCTGATCCGGTCATTCAATTCACGCCGTTGGCGAAAATGTCTGCGGTACTGACGGATCTGCGTGGCTCGATCATTCTCGAGGGCGCGGGCCACTGGATTCAGCAGCAGCGTCCGACCGAAGTGAGCGCGGCGCTGATCGATTTCGCCCGCGAAGTCTCTAACTGACCGCGTCGTCCGAAGGCGCAGTCAGTTGCAGCCCGTTGATCCACAGCTGGGTCAGCGTCGCCACCAGCTTCTCGAACGAAATGCGTTGATTCTGAACGAAAACCGTGTAGGCCATCCGGCTCACCATCGCCGAGAGCGCATGCGCGGTAATCGTGGGATCGAGCTCGGCGCTGGCCTGCCCCGACTCCTGTAGCGCGCGAATCATCCGCGCGTTGCGCTGCACGAACGCCTTGCCTCGCTCGACCCGCATCCGCCGGAAATTCTCATCGACGTGCGCGACCTGTTCGAACAACGCCATCAACCGGGCATTGCGCTTGTACGACAACAGATAATCGCGATTGGCCATCTCGATCAGCGTCCGAGCATCGGTGACCCCGCTGCGCTCGCGCAAATGCGGATGCAGCATCTCATCCTGCACCTGCTCCACCAGCGCCGCGAAAATCTCTTCCTTACTGTCGAAGTAGGTATAGAACGATCCCGACGCCATCCCCGCCGCCTTGGAAATATCCGAGATCCGGGCATCGAGATACCCGTCCCGCTCGAACACCTCCCGAGCCGCCGCGATCAACGCCCCCCGAGTCCGCACCCCTCGCCGAGTCCGCGGCCCCACCCGCCCGGATTCGCCTTCGACAGCAACGGATTCGGCCACCAATCAGCTCACAACCTGTCAATCAACGGACATTCATCGAGGTGGCAACCGTATCACCGGGGTGGATCGCGCTCACCAGTCTCGGGTGGCGATCAATTGCTCCGCGTCGGCGTCCGCGAAGCCGTAGGCCGAGGCGACGAAGGAGAAGTCCTCGGCGATCTCCTCCCGCGCCACGGTCTCGATCTCGCTACCGGCGGCCTCGAACTCCTCTTCCAGGAGGTTGAATTCCTCGGTCGCGGACCAGGTGAGTGCGTACAGGGCGGTGAGATCCGCAGGCTGCTCGGCCTCGATCCGCTCGCATAGGCGCAGCAGGATCGCTGTGCCCTTGTCGAGAACATGATCGGGAAAGTACGGGTCCGCATACAGTGGCTGCAGAAACGTACGCTCCACCACCTGCTGGTTCGTGATCGCCATGGCGCTCCATCCGCGAGAACTGAGTGTGCGTTGATCATGCAGGAGCGCACCGACATACAACTCGATGTGCAGTACCGGTCCGTCTGTACTTTGGAGATCAACTCACGGGAGGCATGACGCATGCGGACACTGACCTTCGGAATGAATGTGACCGTGGACGGCTATATCGCCGCGCCCGGTGATGACCTCGGCTGGAGCGGGGGTGACGGGCCGGACTCCCCGCCGAGTGATGAACTGTTCCAGTTCTGGTCCGACCGGGTGGCCGCGACGAGCCTGTCGCTGTACGGGCGCAAGCTATGGGAGGCGATGAGTCCGCACTGGCCGACCGCCGACCAGCAGCCCGGGGCCACACCGGCGGAGATCGAGTATGCCCGGCGCTGGCGGGATATGCCGAAGGTGGTGTTCTCCTCGACGCTCAGCGCGGTCGACTGGAACACCCGCGTGGTCGCCGGTGACCCGGTCGCCGAGATCACCCGGCTCAAGGCCGAGGACGCGGGGCCGATGGATATCGGCGGCGCGACGCTCGCCGCGGCGGCCATGCGGGCCGGGCTGATCGACGAGTACGTGATCGTCACCCATCCGGTGCTGGTGGGTGGCGGCACGCCGTTCTTCACCGCGCTGGACAACTGGGTGAATCTGAATCTGGTGCAGAGCAAAACATTTCCGGGCGGTGTGATGATGACCCGCTACGAGACGAGGCGATGAGAACGGGCCGCACGATCGACTCGTGCGGCCCGGTTGCAGGCATCCTCGGCGTGCTCGGTTCAGTGCGGTGGAAGCGCGGCCTCGGCGGCCACCGCGGTGAACGCGGCAAGCGTGAGCGCGGCGGTGGTGAGGTGGGTGCGCCGGTAATGCGTGGTCAGCACCGCGACGAACTCACGCAGGAACGCGGCCGGGACGAAATATCGGGCGGTGCGGGAGCCGACCACCCGAGCGTCGATTCCGGCACGCCGGGTCAGTGCCGCGGTGCGGAGTACGTGGAAATCGCTGGTGACAACCATCATTCGGATCTTGTGCGCCGGTATGCCGCGAATATCGAGCTGGCGCAGGCAGTTCCGGATGTTCTCCTCGGTATTTCGCGAATAGCGTTCGCGGACAATGGCATGCGCCGGGATGCCGTGGTCCATGAGATGCCTGGCCATGGCATCGGCTTCGCAGGTGCCTTCGTCACCGCCCTGGCCACCGCACGTCACGATCACCGGTGGTTCGCCCTCGGCCGACGCGGCGTGATAGGCGGTGATTCCCCGGTCCAGGCGAGCGGCGAGCAGGGGAGTGACAGACCTGCCGTTGAGCCCGCAACCGAGGATCACAATCGCGTCGGCCTCCGGTCGAGTGCGAAGCGTGCCGTAGAGCAGCGCGTACCCGCCGAACGCGACCAGGTGCAGCACAAGGTAACCGCCTACGGCGCATACGATCATGGCCAGCGCGGTCAGCGGCGTCGGCACGGGCACAGCGATCCCGATCGCGGCGATCACGACACCCAACACCACCAGGCCCGCACCGACCACCACGGGGGACAGCGTGGTCAACGACCGTCCCTCACGTCGCATCACGGTGAACCCGTTGGCCACCAACGCAATACCGATGCAGCACAGCGCGAATGCGCCCGCGCACGCCATCTGCGGAACGGTCACCGAGATCGCGGCGACATCGACAACCAGCGCGGCCGATCCGGCCGCGAGCAGTAGTGCCGCCGCCAGCAGCACCCACCCCGTCGACAATCGGCGCGGTTCCCGCTTCATGCGAAAAGCCCCGAGAGCCACCAAGAACAAACCGATGGACAGCAACACTGCGGTCATCATCAGTCCTCCCTATTCGTTGCCGATCCGGAACCACAGCATCGGTGCCTGTCACCGACACCAAGTCGATTCCCGATCCGCCCTGGGGTAAACCCACCGATCTTCGAAGGGCAAAAACCGGGCAAAGCGCCCGGGAGGCAATCGCATTGACCCGGTGCGGCTTCGATACCCTTCTCTCGGAACGTGTTTCCGCTATCGCGGAACACCGAGCAGGCCTGGCAGGAGAGACAGAATCGTAGACATGAAGTTGGCGGATACCTTCGACGGGATCGATCCGTCGGGGAAGCCCGTTCTCTCAGCCGAGCGTACGACCGTTTCAGATCCGGAAGAGCGGCAGCGGATTCAACAGTTTCTGGACGGCGGCGGGTTCGTCATGGGGGCGAGAAGAAGATCTCTCGACCTCGTCGATCCCAACCGTGGCAGAGCTGTTCCGATGAATTTCCACACCGATGGAGAGTGGATTTGGCCCCTGGAGATCGGATACTACCTTCAGGAATACGGTGTGCCGGTGCAGGCGAATTTCCTCCTGCATATCCGGAACTGCGGTTATGTCGCAATGGTTCCCGATATGCCGAAGATCAAGCGGGCGATAAAACTACTGAACGAGATCAGCCGTTCCGGGGGATAGTTGTAAGGGGCGGAGCGCTGTTGGGCGACCTGTGGTTCACGTTGGTTCCGAGCAATACGCCGATGACGACGAAGGCGGCCGCGGCCGCAATGAACAAACCGGCGGAGTGCGCGGTGAAGTTCGTGCCGGTGGCCGGTCCGGCGATGGCGGCGAAGATCGCGACGCCGAGTGCGCCGCCGGTTTGTCTGCTGGTGTTGCTCGCGCCGGAGGCGGCACCGGGGGAGTCGGGCGCGGCGCGGAGTGCGGCGGCGACGATGGCCGGGGTCAGAATTCCGAGGCCCGAACCCCAGACCGCCATGAAGGCCAACAGGAGTGGGTAGCTGTTGCCGTTGATCATCACGGCGATGCCGGCGAAACCTGCTGCGGCGATGAGTAGACCTAGTGCACTGGTGCGCCACACGCCGATACGCGTGGTGAGCCAACCGGCCAGAGCGCCGAGCAGCGGTAGGGGCAACATTGCAGGCAATGTCGCAATGCCTGCCGCCAAAGGGCTCAGCCCGCGGACATTCTGGAAAGCTGCGTAAGTAGGAACAGGCCGCCGAGCACGCACAGGTTCATCACTCCCGCGACCACACGCGCTGCGGTCAGCGCACCTCGCGCGCCGGGCGGAAAGGACAGGAGCGGGTGCGAGTTTCGCCGTTCCACCGCGATGAACCACACCGCAACTCCTGCGGCAATCGTGCCCAACGTCGCGCCTAGCCACGGCAAGCTCGGGCCTTGGATGATCGCGCTCACCAGGCACGCGAGCCCGGTCACCAGCAGGGCCGTCCCACCCCAGTCGACGGTGTCGCTTCGGGGCGTAGCGGGACGGGAGCGGTGGAGCCGCAGCACGGGTATCAGAGCGAGAACGACGACCGGCACGCTGAGCCAGAACACAGCGCGCCACCCCGCGGCCTGGACCAGCAGTCCGCCGATCACCGGACCGGCAGGAAGCGCCGCACCGCCGGTCGCCGCCCACACGCCCACGAGCCGATTTCTCGCACTCTCGTTTGCGGCGTTCTCCACCAGCAATGCGAGCGTTCCCGGAAGCATCAACGCGGCCCCTACACCCTGGAGCGCTCGCGCCGCGATCAGCACACCGATGGTCGGACTCAGCGCGCACAGCACCGATGCGCCACCGAAGCCTGCCAGGCCCAGCAGCACGACTCGACGGTGACCGAGCTGGTCGCCAATCGCCCCGGATGCCAGCAACAGCGCCGCCAATGGCAACGAATACGCATCCACTGCCCACGCCAGTCCCGCACCGTTTGCTGCGAGACCCGAACCGATTTGCGGGAGCGCGACATTCACCACTGTCACGTCCAAAAGCACGAGGAAATAGCCGCCGCACAATGCGAGAGTGAGCGGCCACCGGACAGGATTTCCAGTCATGACCGCATTGTGGGTCGCAAACACTTCACCGTGGATCGAAGTATTTCGCGCCTAGCATCGAGGCATGTCCTCTATGCCGCACGATCCGCAGGGCGAGCCGGACATCGCTCGGCTGGCTTCCGCGTTCGCCGATCCGCGCCGCGCGCGCGTGCTGATGGCGCTGGCCGACGGCCGCGCACTCCCGGCGGGGCGTCTCGCCGAGGAAGCCGGTGTTGCCGCCTACACGATCAGCAATCATCTGTCGCTGCTGCTCGACCATGACCTCGTCACCGCCGAACAGCAAGGCCGCCATCGCTACTACCGGCTTGCCAACGGGGAGGTCGAGGGCGTGCTCGAAGCCCTCGCGAAACTCGCGCCGCGCACCCCGGTCACGTCCCTGCGCGAACACACGCGCGCCGCCGCGCTCCGCACAGCCCGCACCTGCTATCACCACCTCGCGGGCGGTGCCGGGGTCGCCCTGTTCCGCCAGCTTCTCGATGCCGGATGGGTCACCGGAGGCGACGGACTCCACCACCCCGACACCAGCCAGGACCGGCTTTCAGCGCCTGGGAAGGGAACCGATTACGTACTCAGTCCCGCGGGTGCGGACGCACTCGCGGCATGGGGGATTCCGCCCCACCTGCTGTCCACCACCCGGCCGTTGCGCTACTGCGTGGATTGGACCGAACAGGCGCACCACCTCGCCGGTCCCCTCGGCACCGCGATCACCACCCGGCTGTTCAAACTCGGCTGGATCATCCGCGGCAACACCCCGCGCAGCATTCGCATCACCCCGCAGGGGCAAGACGGGCTGAGCGCGCTGACCCACATAGGCTCGGCGTGTGGATAAGGCGCCGCTGTATCGCAAGGACAACACCACCGCGCGGGGGTCACGCCCACGCGGTGGTGAGTATCGGCATCGGCGCAATACCAAGCCGACCGTGAAATCCGATGTGACGCACGAGGGTATGGGACGGACTACCGGTCGGGGGCGGGATTACACGCCGCTGTTCAGGTTCCTGCTCTCGCGGGTCGGTTCGAGCTGGGAGGCGACGTTCGCCGAGGCGAAATCCCGGCTCGATACGACTGAACCGATTTTCTGGCTCGTGGCGGTGCAGGAGTTCGACCGTCGGGACTATGTGCGGATCGGTGAGTCGACGTATTACAGCGGGTTGTATGTCGACTCGGACGGAACGCTGCAAGTGGTGAATCCGGATATCAATGAATCGAGTCTGGATCCTCAGTGTGCGTGCTGCACCCACACGTTCAACGGCGTCCGATTCACCAAGCGCGCTCCATAGGGTACGTCGTCGAGCTAGCTGCAGTCAGCGAATGCCTGCGGGATGGCCACGGACGCAAGGAGTTTCGCGGTGCCCTCGGGTGCCTCGACGGGGAAGTGGTGGCTACCCAGGTCGTTGAGGACGAATTCGAATCGGTCCGCGTAACGGTCGATCGCGGCCTGGGTTACCAGATCACGGATCGCGAATACGGTGATCGGTTGCTTGGTTTCGCGCAACGCGGCGTCCATGTCCCAGCGGATCAGACCCTCGATGGCGCGCGTACCCGCGGGCTGGCGCACCGCGACCATCTTCTCGAAGTACGCGTCCATCAGTGCCGGATCGGTCCCGTCCGGCGAGCCGCCCTCGACCAGACCCCGTACCGCCGTGGCGAATTCGTCCTCGAACAGACGCACCATCGCTGCGGCCTGGTCGTCGCTCTGCGCCGGGAACAGCGAAAGGTAGTGCAGCGCATCGAGTGCGACCACATGGGTGACCACCTCGGGCAGTAGTCGGCCGACTTCGACGGCGACCGCACCGCCGAGGGAATGTCCGGCCACCACCGCCGAGTCGACCGACTCGGCTTCCAGCACGGCGGCCACATCGCGGGCGAACTCCGCCATGGTCCACTCCGTGCGCGTCGAGCGGGATTCGCCGTGCTCGGCCAGGTCGATCGCCAGGACCCGGTAGTTCTCGGGTAGGTGGTCGGTCACCGCATCGAAATCGCTTCGGGCGCAACCCCAGCCGTGAATCAACGCCAGTGTCGGCCCGGTGACCGGACCGCTGGCCGTGTACCGGATGGTCGTGTGCTCCGATCGCTGAACCTCGCGGTGGTTCTTGATCCGGTGTGCTGTTGTCACAGTCTCTCCTCGTACTGAATTTCGATTACGCATGGGTTGACGGCTCAGGTGCACGGAGCGACAGCGGTTGTCATCCTGACCTGGTTCAACCGAAGAACGAAGGCGGAGAACGTGATTGCCACGATGGCGAGCGCATAGCCCACCGTCGCGGTCCGCAGTCCCACAACTGTCACGGCGATGCCGCCCAGGACGGCAGGCACGCTGTTGCCCAGATAGTTGATGATGTTCGCCAATGCGAACACGGCACTGCGCTCATGCGGCCGGGCGATCCGGGCGAACGTGCCGAATGTCGCCAACACGCACGCGCCGAAACCAACCCCCGCGACCACGGTGCCGACCGCGGCGAGCCAAGCGAGTTCCGCGACCACCCCGGCGAGCGAGAGCAGGGTCCCGAACCCGAGCAGCACGGACGCGGGCCCCAGTAGCCACGCCGCGGAACGCGAACGCAGCAGGAAGATCGCGAGCGCGCCGGCGCCCGCCAGCAGTGTCACGACAGCGCCGCCGACCAAATGGCTACGCAGCCCGAACAACTCGGCCGCGACGGACGGCCCGAGTGAGAGATACATGCCCGCCAAGGCCCAGGTCGCGATCATCGCCGGAACCACCGGGATGATGTCGGCGCGCAGGTGCGCGGGCATCGCGATCCGCGGGCGCAGCGAGGCCAGGGCACCCGGGCGGCGCGGAGAGGTCTCCGGCATCCGCGCGACAATCACCGCGGCAGCCAGCATCGCGACCAGCAGCACGATGTATACCAGTCGTGTTGGCGCGGGCCCGAATTCGACGAGCAAGCCACTGCCGAGCGCACCGAAAGCGAGTCCGGTCAGTGGAGCCACCGAGGTGACGACTCCGGCCCGTCCGCGTGCGGGTTCGAGATCGACCAGCGCGGCGCTCAACGTGGTGGTCGCCGCCCCGGTCGCGATCCCCTGCAATACCCGGGCGACGGCCAAGACGTAGATGTTCCCGGCGACCAGGAACAACACAAGAGCGACCAACTCCAGGCCGATCGCCGCGGCGAGCACCGGGCGGCGACCGAGATGGTCCGAGAGTGCTCCGACCACGAGCAACGAGCCCAGTAACCCGAAGACGTAGAGGGCGAACACGACGGTCAGCACCCACGCGGTGAACTGCCAATTCTGTTGGTAGATCACATAAATCGGGGAAGGGGCGCTGGATGCGGCAAGGAAGAGGACCAGGATCGCGGCCACGCTCGTGAATGTGCCTCGCCTGGATGCAGGGTGAGACTCGACGGTAGGCGATGCGGTTTCAGCAGAATCGACAGACATGCATTCCTCGCAGTGATCGTTGCGTTAGCGCTGCCGATGCTACTGCAAACGCATCGATCGCTGCAATAAAAAAGCAACGATCAATGCGATAATGGCTGTATGGCCAGCCTGACGCCCACTCAATCCGCCAGCCGACCCGGCGGCCGATCCGCCCGGGTACGAGCGGCCGTCCATCGCGCGGTGGAAGAACTGATCACCGACGGCGCAGGCGAACTACTGACAATCCCGGTCATCGCAACGCGCGCAGGCGTGCACCCCACCACGGTCTACCGCCGCTGGGGTTCGGTCGGCGAACTCCTCGCCGACGTCGCGACCAGCCGCTTCTCCGGCGACATCGTCGTTCCCGACACCGGAACACTGCGTGGCGACCTGGAACGCTACGCCTTCGACCTGGCCAAAGATCTCGCCGACCCGGACACCCTCGCCCTGGTTCGCGCCACCATCGGCATCGGTGGCGAACAGGGTGCCGCCGCTTGCCGCGGCGAACGCCAGCAACAACTCGAAGCCATCCTCGAACGCGACCAGGCCCGCGGAAACCACCCCCCAACCCTGGAACGCACCACCGACGCGATCCTCGCCCCCCTCTACTACCGAGCCGTCTTCACCGACTATCCCCTCACCCCCGAATGGACTCGCAGCCTGGTGGCAACCCTGCTCCCGGACTGATTTTCGCCGAACTGACATCGAACTCTGTAGTGCCCCATAGGTTCTGACGCTTTCAGCCACTGCGATGGGACGGGGAATCAACTCGACGCGGTGCGGGTGGACCCTTCCGTCAAGGCCGCACGTGAAGCCAATGGTCCGTCGTACTTGGCAGACTCGAGCGTCCAGAGCCTGCTCGACGAGGTGCAGAAGTCCCCCGACTGGACACAGCTGTCCAAGGCGCAACAAATCGGAATGGCCCAGGGACTCGAAGGCGCCGCAACAGGGACCTGCGATAAGTAGGCCCAGCAGGGGATGTCAACGCCGTCGTGGTCGAAGTGGACAAGCACCCACCCGCACCGAAGCGATATTCAGCTGATCGTCCGGCCGATCACCAGGCCCGGGCCCAGCACAAACATCACGGCTTTCGCGATCGCCGGGCACGGCACGTCGTAGCCGTGCTTGTAGCCGACGGACACGAACGTCTGCACCGTATGTGCCGGTCCGCCGTCCGGATCGCCGAGCGCGTTGGCCCACAACGGCCGCTGTTGCGGGCGGGCCAAGGCGAAACAGGTCAGCTGGATCCGGCTGTCCTCGTCCCAGAAGTGGTTCAGCACATCAGTATTGGTGAAATCGAGCTCGTCGAAGACGATGGCGATGTCCTCCCCGCCGTACGGGGCGGCGGCGACCGCGGCCGCGATTTCTGCCGGGTCGGTCCCAGTGGCCAGCACCCGGCCCGCCTCGATGGCCGTTCCCCACGGCGGAGGCTCGGCGTCCTCCCACTCGGAGCGCTCGGTGATGTCGGTGGCCCGTTCGCCACCGACGGTCAACGAACCGTCACGGATGCTCCATCGGATGTCGCCGAGGATCCCACCGTAGGGCAGTTCGGCGTTGGCCGACAGGCTTCCGGCGACGAGTGTCCAGGGCGCGCGTGCCACCTGGAAGCGGATCATGTTGGCCGCCAAGTCAGCGAACTTCTCCGCCGCCGGCAGCTGTGCCTCGTACGGGGCGAGGAATTGGTCGGTCCAGATACCCATGCACAAGACCCTGCCATCGAGCACCCCAGCTTTCGCAGCGAACAGCACCCGGGCACCACGCGAATCCCCTTGCACTTGGTCAGTACGCCGCAGTCGGTGCGCGAGGCGCGCGCAAGATCGACACGGCGCTAACAGAATTCACCGCGGACCATCCGATCGATCTGAACGCGCTCGATCTCACCTGACAACAACGCCAGAAGGGCTCCCGCAGCAACACAACTCACGCCATTGCGGGATCGCTGCGACGCGCCTACCTGGCCTGTCCGGGATGCGGTGTCCGGGTGGATGGGGCGCAGGTAGGCACGTCGACCCCGCGAAAATGGTGGAGCTGCCTGGTATTCGACACCGGAACTCCACCCGGCGCTGACATCGAATGGGTGGTGTTATGACTTGCTGAGCCAAACCGCCCAAACCCCGCCCCGCACGTGGTTCACCCTGTGGGACGGTGCGGGCTGGCAGACTCGGCATGTGCCAACTGATGACGAGGAACGCGCAACCAACACCCCGCCGACCGTGGACGGGGAGAAAGCGCGGACGCTAGGTCGAATAGTGTTGGGGCTGGGTAGTTTCGGAACGCTGTTCGGGCTGTACGTACCGCTGGTGAACTATCCCGACAAGAAAGCCGACTACTCCCAGTTCAAATCCGCCGAGGTTCTGGGCACGCCCGGAGTGTGGCTGGTGCTCGCGGGATCGGCGGCGCTGCTGCTCGCGGCGACTCTGCTGGTCGAAAGAGTCCAGACCCGTGCCAAACTCGGCGCGCTGCTCATACTCGCCTGCCTCCAGGCGGTCGGTGCCCAGGCGGTCTGCCTGATCGCCTTCGTCTTGATCTGGACAGACGCCCGCGATGTCACCCATGCCGAACTCGGTGCCCATGCCTTCGTCAAAGCCGACTTCACCCTCGCCGCGGCAATTCCGCTCGTCTCACCCGCCTTGATACTCGCGGGCGCGGTGTGGTGGTGCCTCAACGCATCAGCGCGTACTCCGAGCAGCTCGACCGCACCCCCCTTCAATTAGGGAATCCGATTCTGGAGCGCCGCAACGGTTGCCGCGCAAGATCGCCAGACACCTCAATGCCTACGACCGCGACCTTGGCCAACACCACAGAGTTGGCTATAGCGCAATCAAGTGCGCGCTCATGCCGATGAGCGAGCAGCTCGAGAAACAACAAATGCCAACAAGCCGATTGTTCTTCAGCGCTGGAAACCAGCGCACTGCGCGACCAGAGGTGCCACGACATGCCTTCCACCTGGATCGAATTCGATTCCTACACCGATCCGTCCGAACAGTGGAGGGTGCTCGAGGACTTCACCTGTAGCAACCCGGTCGTCGTCATCGAGTACCGGAGTAGTGACCGGGAAAGCTATCTCTGCGGTCGGCATGCTATCGCTCATTGGAATCAATACTCCGACATCGTGTTCGGCACCGTTCATTACAGGGAGGTCCGGCCTGCCGCCGCTCGTGAGCAGGTCATGAACGCAAACACGATCGTCGTGTACGCCTATGGGATACAGGTGGGACAGTCCTACAAGGACCGACCGCCGCCGGAGTCCCTGATCGAACAAGCCCGCATGCTGCTCGCGGAATAGCATCCGCTACTGCCGCGTTCCGCGCTGATCGAACCGGTCACCGCGAGGCGTGAGGAACCCGATCCCGTCGGTTGGCTCCGGCCATTGGCTTCGAGGTTCTGAGCACCTTGGGTCAGACGAACAGCATTTGATCGAGGATCTCCACCGATTCGCCGACCGTAATCTCGAGCCTGCCCGGCAGTGAATCCGTGTTGAACTCGGTGACGAACTGGCGTGATTCACCGACCCAGCCGATCGAAAGCCGGGTGGCTGCCTCCCGAAAGATATCGGTCACCACAGCGCCGCGGGTGACCCGGCGGAAGCGCACCGAGATGCCCATGACGTCGTACGAGAACTCCACATGATCATCGGGACCGAGTTCGAGTTTCACCAGCCGCACCGTCTCGCTCCCGGCGGAGTGCGCTGCTTCGAGCTCGATACCCAACTCCTGGATGAACTCGTCCTGATGAGGGACAACGAACTCCCGGTACATGTGCGCTCCTCCCAGCCTGTTGCTGCCATCGTCTCGTCCACCGATGACTGATCGACGCAGACACACCACACCGGGCAAGAGCTTCGATGTCCTGTCATGCCGCTGAGCGTGTTCGACGGTGAGCGACCTCCGCAGCATCGGACCGGCCGGTGTTGCCTAATCAGAATCAGTAGAGCTATCGCGCGCACGCTTCAGGGCTAGAACTACGGCTACAATCGGTCGCGTGTCGCCCAGGTGCCCGAAAGTCACCAGGTTGGCTGGGGTAAAAGCCGCCGAAGGAATGCCTCCGCGGATGTCGATATTGCACACCACCTCTAATTCGAATCCGTCTTGATCGAAGACGAGGAGATATTCGTCGTCCGAAATATGCGTTACTTGCCTGAGGGCAGCTTTACTCACCGAAATACTCCTCCTGTGGCATATTGCTGTCTGTCCCGTGATCGGCCGCCGTCCGGAGTCGCAACGGACACTTGCATGTCTCGCGCATGATTGATCAGCGCCCACGCTGCCAGCTCGAACGCACTGAACTGTCGAATGGCGGGCACTGTCAGACGGTCAGCGGTCGGATGATCGAAACCTCATAATGGCCAAGGCGAACCAAACTACGAGTGCAATCATCGCCAGCGTCCATCCGATGATGCCGCTGGATTCCACAGTGATCAGCTTGGACAACAGAACACCGAGAATGACAACGACCAGGCACACTCCGGTGGCAACACGGAAAGCTTGCTGTGACATCACTCGGCACTCCTCACCGTTTCGCCCACGCGATTCACCACATATGTCTTAATCTTTCCTGATCACAGGCGATTCACCGTGCATGCGCAGACACCGAGCCCCGCCGCCTGCAGCCTGTTTGAACGTACTCAATTGCCGCTGACCGCTCGATTCGGGACAGCCGCAGCGCCGCCGCTGCACGTGTTGGATGGCGCAGATCCACCACGCAACGAGATGGTGTGAGTGTCGTCCGACTCCTTCGCTGCGGACCGCAATCGAGTCGCTAGCCTCGACCGGTGACCTGCGAATTCGAGAGTGAGATGGTCGATCGAGATGAGGCCATCGAGCTCATGGACCGGCCCGACGGCACCGGGGTGCGGTTGTGGCACCGCACCGTTCCATACAGCGACGACAACGTAGCGGTGTGCGTGGAGTTGTCTGCGAATGGGATGGTGGCGTCGATGCGTGGACTCATCCTCGATTACGTCGCTGGCCGCTCACTCCCGGGATTCATCAGCGGCCTGGAGCGGGATTTCGCTGGCTGGCAAGGGATCCGGACGTGGGAGAGCATGGACCACGAGCTGCGGATCGAGGCGCGACACTTGACCTTGGGACATGTTCAGCTGGACTGGAGCCTGACCCGTCAGTTGGGCGAATCCCTTTCCTGGGCCGCGACGGTCGTGACTTACCTGGAAGCTGGTGAGCAGTTGCGACAGTTCGCAGCTGCCATCCATCGATTCGTTCTACCCGACGACGCTGAACACCGCCGGTAGCGCATATCCGCAATTGCCGCGTTACGGGCTGTTCAGAGGAGCCACACGGCAGGGCTGAACATCAACGTGCCGAGGCGATCTCGGCCGGGCCGAACGTACTGAACTGCCGATGACCGGGCCACTGCGGCCGACGAGCCGGTCGGAAATCCAGCTGCGTATGTTGATTCTGGGCGATAGCCTCGGTTGCTACATCGGCGAATCCGGACGTCGTTGATCGGTGAATCCTGACATCACCTCTAACCGGCCGGATGTCGTATCGGTGGAATCTGACGTCAGCATTGAGCTTGACATAGGGATCTGGCCGATTCGGTCATCGCTGTATGCGACATGTGCGGACACTGCGACGGCCCTGAGATGCCTTGTGGCCACATGGATCTTAGGGGGCCACCCGACCATCGAGGGATCGGCTCGGCATCTCGCAGCGGAGGCGGGTTGTCGCGCGTCGTGATCGCCTAGCGCGAATGCGGCAGCCCCTCAGGGCATTTCGCGTCGCGCAGCCGCAGAGCATACCGCTGTGAAAGCCCCTCCGAGCGCTCACGGAGTCGATGTCTGTCGGGCCGGTATGGCAGGGTCTCCTACGTATGTGGAGCGAATCGGGGAGTTCGGAATGACGGTGGGTTGGGACGCGGCGCGGGTGGTCGATCTTGCGCGGCAACTACGGGGTGCGGAAACCGGTGGCTGGCAGACGGCAGCGCTGCGGCGACTGGTGGCGGGGCTCGGATGGCAGTGGCAGGAGACCGCCGACGGGGTGCGGCTGATCGGGGGTGTGGGGCCGGACCACCTGCCGCAGTGGGCACCTCGGCTGCGGCGAGTGGACCGGTTCGAGAAGGACTATGTGCACGAGGGTGAGGACTACGTGGGGCTGTACGTGCCCATCGCGGTCCCGGAAGGTGGAGCGGCCGGAAAGGCTGCCGCGTTCCGTGCGGCGGGTGAGGCGCTGACCCGAGAGTTCGACCCGGCCCCCATCATGGGGGCGTACGGCGACCTCGGTCCGTTCTACGACTCGACTCCGCGGTGGGGCAGCCCCTTCCGCCGCTGGCGTCAGCAGGTGGACACCCTCGAATTGCGCGCCGGCGAGCACGGTCCTGAATTGCTGCTGCAGCCGACCGCTCCGGCGGAGAACTGGTTCTGGAGGCAGGGCCACGGCGAGAACTACGCCATCGGTGGCTTTTTCGGCTCCAACCGGGATCCCGCCAACGCGGGCCTGGGCTTCCCGGGAGCGTGGCACACCGACGAATGGGACGTCTTCCTCCACGCCCTCACCGCTTTCCTCTGGAACCTGCCCGCTGAAACCCATGCGCTCGGAATAGAACTGGACCTGGGCTTTCATGCCCTGGTGCCTGGCACCCGGGGGCCCGTCGTATTCCACATCGCATGCGGCGAGCGCCTCGAGGTCGCGTACGACACCGAGGGACTCGGCGCGAGTATCGGCGACCCCGCCTCCCTCGGATGGATTCCGAAATCCACGCGGCCCGCCGCGCTCGAGCACTGGATCGAATCCCACTATCACTCGGGCGATTTCGGTATCGGCGAGGTCGACGGTCCCGGTCTGGCTCGTATGATGGTCGACACCCTGCGCGGCCTGGGCGTCGCGTCCCCGCGGAACCTCAGCCTGAGCGACCACGCGCAATCGGTGGCCGGCTATCGCGTCGACTACTACGGTCTCACCCTCGAAGAGAACCCCTGACCAGAGACGAAACTGAGCGTCTCGGAGACTGTGCCGTCGAAGGCGACATCGGTGGACCTCGATCAATACGGCCGACCGAGTGCCACCCCAGGGTCCGCCCCGAGCGAGGCAGGCAGCATGGAGATCGTGCCGTTTTCTCGCAACTTGGCCCGCCTCCAGCGTCGGGTCGTCAACCGCCTGGCATTCCGGATGATGCAGTGGGTACCTGCCTGGGCAGTGCTGGTGCATCACGGGCGCGTTACCGGACGCGAATACCGAAGCCCGGTGGCGGTGTTCATCCGTCACGGTAGGTATCGCATCGCCTTGAGCCATGGCCGAGAGTCGGACTGGGTTCGCAACGTGTTGAGGGCGGGCAGGTTCGAGCTCGAGTGGAATGGGCGAACCGCCACAATGGTCGAGCCGATCCTCGGATCCGACCCGACCTTTCGTTGGGCGCCGTGGTCCGTGCGGCTGTTGTTGCGCGGCGCGGGTGCACCGGACTACCTGCAGGCGCGGCCCGCCCGATAGCGACTTCACCAGCCGCACTCATGTGCCGCACACTGCGATGGCTGAACCGGCCACTCGCAGGCAAGTCGAGGGTCAACGGGCTGAGTCGATCTCAGGCCACCGCAACGTCCGCTTCTGCCGCGACCCGCGCCGTTGTCAGCCGCCCAACCTGGTTGGTCGACAGCGGCTTTCCGCTGCGTGCACATGCCGACGAGCGTGCTGAGGTTCGTGTCAGCTGATCACGTGACTTCGTCGGTTCCCTTTGTCAGTCCGCCGAGCCGCATCGTTCAAGACCTAGCGATATACCTAATATGAGATATCGTTGTAGGTATGAACGAGGAGGCAACCCAGTCGCCGGGCGAGGACAATCTCCCGGCGCTGCCTGGGTTCCGGGAGATGGCGCTACGCAAGATGTCGCAGGATCAGGCACGGCTCATTGCCGAACTGGCGGCGCGGCGGCGGGCGGCGGGGTTGTCTCAAACCGAAGTTGCCGCTCGTATGGGGACCTCGCAGTCGGCGGTCGCGCGGCTCGAGACCGAGAACGTCGATGTACGGACCTCGACTTTGCATCGGTACGCCGCCGCAGTCGGCAGCCGCATCACCTCGCACGTGACCAGTGCGACAGCTGAATCGAATCGGATCGGAGATCAGTCTTGAGGATCGAGACGAGCACGCCCACGTCCCACTGGCAGCCGTGGCCCTCGGAGTATCCCACCTTCTATCCAGCCAAACATGAAGAGCCGCAGTCCGTTCCGGCATCGCAGCCCTCCACGCATGTGTGGATCGACCCTCATCCGGACACGCCAGTAGCGCCATCGGCGACGCCGCGGACAGTTTTCGCGCATGGGCGCCTGGACTCCGCCACTGCCACCGAGTTGTGCGCACGGTTACTGACTTTGGACGCGGAGAGCGACCAACCGATCCGGCTCGAAATGTATGGGCTGGACGCGGATCTGCTCGACGCCAGCACGGTCACCGATGTGCTGGACGTCCTTCGGGCACCGGTCAGCGCCTACGTGAGCGGCACACTCGCCGGGGCGGCGCTGGGAATGCTCGCGGCGTGCAAGCACCGCTACGGCTACAGAACGGCGCAGTTCGTGTTGCGGGAACCGTCGGTGCATCTGGAGGGTGGATTCAGTCGTGTCGAACCGCGACTCGACCACGCGCGAGCCATGTTCGGCGAACTGGTAACCCGGCTGGCCGAACTCACCGGCCGAGACAAGGAGCAGGTCCGCCATGACCTCGAGCAGCAACGCGCCCTCACCACCTCCGCCGCAGTGGAGTACGGGTTGATCGAGGGCCCCGCAACCCGCGAACAGTCGCGCTGAACGCAGAACCGGTCAACGGCCGATCCGAAGGAAGCACCCATCGCGATGAGCGGGTGCTCCTTCGTCGTCGGCAGCACCACGGGCACAGCGCGTCGCGCGGGAACACGTCAGGTATTGCCATGGCTGAAGTGCACACAGCCAACCTGGGCAAACGCACTGTTGCCGCGTACCGCGCTGCCCGAAAGTGGCCAGCGCGGCGGAAGATCAACTGCCCGTGCTGATCCGAGTGTCCGGAACGTCCGCTACTGGCCGTGCGGACTGCCGCTAATCGGTTATTTCGGAGTTTGTTGCTACAGGAGCGTCGGCGTAGACCAGGTCGTAAACGTACGTGCGATCACCCCTGACGCTCACCCAGACTCCCTCGGGCGGGAGGTCCCCCCGGCCCGCGTCATCGTACGGACGACTCGATACGGTGCCCTCCGCAGTGCACACCACCCATCCGAAGTCAGGCAGGCGGAGACACCGTATGTCCAAGTCGACTCGCTTGAACGATGGGAACCCGTGAGCGTCGCCGTCGTGGATGAACTCGTAGGTCAACTGGTCCACCCGCCGCACGAAGCGTATGCCCTGCATCAAGTCATCTTCGCGGTCGAGATTTGCCGAGATCAACCGGATATTGAACTCGGCGTTGGCGCGGGCTGAGATTCGACGTGCCCTTCGGTCCGGTCAGATGGCCGAAATAGCATCAGGCGCAACTGTATTGCCATTGTCAGCGTCCCGTGAATGGGGTGACGGCGGCAGACCCGGATTTCGACGAACGAGCGAGCCCAGCCCCACGAACAACCGTGCCCTGGTTCACCGAGTGCGACCAAGGGGTGGCCGCAGTCCCAATTGTGCGGTGGGCCCGGCTCACTGGCGTGGCAGGCTATTGATTGTGTCGACTGATCGGCCTACCGACGTTCCCTCACCCGCGGTCTCCTCTGGTCTCGGTGCTCAATTCGCTGCATTGGGCCTGATTCTCAGTGGCGCGGTGGCGATCTCGGTCGCCTACTACGTGCCACTCGCCCGGATCGGTGCGCGCGGCCACGCGAAACGTACTCGCTGTCCACGGCCGCAGACTTCGGAGCGCCCGGGCCCGCAGTGATTCTCTGGGGCGCGATTGTGCTTGCGCTCGTGGTCGTTTGGGTGGCTTCTCTGAACGGCACTCGAGCGGGAGTGGCTGTGGTGCTGGGTTTCGCTGTCGCCGAGGCATTGATCGCGGCGGTGCTAACAGCGACGGCGGTGGCACTGCTTCCTGACATTCCCCTGGGGCAGCTTTCGCTTACGCGAATTGTCTTGGGGCCCAGCGCTCTGGATCCTGCTGGCAGGCGCTTCGACCGCGGTGGCCGGCGCGCTGTGGTGGTGTCTGCAGGTATGGACCTCCGACCGTGAACGGTGATCGAACCGGACCGCCGACGACTGCATGATCCTTTCCCGCGGTGATGTAGTTGCTGGGGCTTACGGGAGACGACCAAGCTCAATCGGTGTTCGACGCGGTCCTGGAAGTACTCACCAGTGAGCATATGGATCGAGACGTCATGCTGAACACCGTAGAGCAGAACCAACATTGGTCAGTCGAATGCAAGAGCGAGGGTTCGTTGTACGTCAGCAGCTGGGGTCGGTGGCACGAGGGTTCGAGGAATCGTTGCGCCGTTGTGTTGCCGCCGTGGCACCCGATGCGCAGGTGAGAATCTGGTGGGGCCATCCGGACTTGGAGTACTCCGATTCGGAATGACCCCGCCGCCGAAGCGCACTACTTTGCCGCGACCCGCAGGTTGGTCGGATGTCCGAAATGGTTGGCAGGCAGGTGACCGGCGAAATCCGTTGACAGCGTAGGGCTGTGCTCGCACACTGGGCCGGTCGCCTTGTTGTCGGGGAAGCCGGGTGGTCGTGTATGTCCGATGATCACACGATGGTCGGTCGTGTCGTCGCGATTACCGATGCGGTGGCGGCCGCGTCCGGGCCGATGTCGCTCGCGGAGCTCACTCGGGGTACCGGATTGCCCAAGGCGACGGTACGCAGGATCGCCAATGATCTTGTGCGCCACGAGGTTCTGGAACTTGTCTCCGATGGCTATCGGCTCGGCGCGCGGCTGGCCTACTACGGATTCCGGGCGGTGAACGAGGAGGGGCTGTCTGTTGTCGCGCCGCCTCATCTGAGGGAGCTCTCGCTGCGTGCGCACGGGGAGGTCAGCTGGTGCGGGGAGTTCTTCGACGGTGAAATGGTCTTTCGGCAGCTGGTTTTCGGGCACGAGTACCGCGAGGCGGTGCGGAACCAGAACTGGCCGTCGAATGCCCGGCTCGGGTCCAGCATCGCGCTCACCGCCGCCGGAAGGCTGCAGACGGCCTACGACGCTGAACTCAGCGAGCGGATCACCCATACGGGATGTGCTCCGCTGACCAAGCATTCGGCGACCTCTCCCCGCGAGCTCGGGCTGCTGCTCGAGCAGGCGCGCGCGACCGGGCTGGCCTACGAACGCGAACAGGTGACCCCCGGCTGGAGTTGTGTGGCGGCCGCCATTCTCGACGCCGAGGACTGGCCGCTCGGAGTCATCGGCATCACCGGCCGGAGCTCGGCCGCCGCCCAGCGCTCCACCCAGCGTGCCCTGATCGCCGCCGCCGATGCCATAGGCCGCGATCTGCGTTCCCTCGCCCGCACCGCGATCGCGCCCCGTATCACTGAGTGATATGGGCGCTCCCGACGACCTGCGCGAACACTCCGAACAAAACATCGGGGGAACACATCCTGAATTAGGTCACAGCACGAAAGCTCGTGCCGTACCACCTGATACAGGAGCCTCCATGTTCTCCCAGTTGAAACGAACGCTGTGCGCAGGACTCTTCGTACTCGGCGCCACCGCCGCCTTCACCGTCTCCGGCACGATCACCGCCCCGGCGCTCCCACCCGGCACGATCGAGTTGCAGCACGAGTTCGACATCTATCAGCGCGCATCCGGCACCAATGACAGCCCCCTCGGATTCCACGTCTCGATAGACGATTCCGCCACCGCGACCAAATTCACCGGATTGGCATACACCATCAACTCTTCCGGACGGGTCAAGGAGGGAGTGATCAACGGGCGGACGATCACCTTCAGGATCGAATGGATCAGGGACAGCAAAGTCGGCATCTACCAGGGAACCTACTTCGACGACGGCTACCTGCGCGGCAACACCTCCCAGGAGGAGTCGAACCGCTCCGCCGAATGGTGGAGCCGCTACGCCAACTGGAGCGTCTCCTGACCTACTGACCGAAAACATAAGCCCCGCATCAATTTTCCCTGATGCGGGGCCACTCGGCAGGGGTAGGTGACACTGTCATTTGATCCTGCAGCGGCCTCCGCCGATTCCGAGGTACTGACGGAACGCACCCTCTTGCCGCGTGGCACGCGGCGGGACCGAAGATCAACGCGCCGAGGCAATCTCGGCCGGTCCGAACGCACTGAATTGCTACCGTGTCCTCTGCGGATTCTGGCAGTATCGGCGCCAGACCGTACCTTCGAAAAGTTATGCCCGGCTGTCACCACGACAGCGGCAACCACCGCTACATAGGTCAGCCATGACGGCCCCTACCTGTGAAGTGCCCACTGGGGTTCTGACGCTTTCAGTCACTGCGACGGGGCGGGGAATCAACCGTCGAGTGTCGAAAACCCTGGCGTGTTCGTCCTTGCGGGGCCGATTCCGGCGATCATGGCGGGGTGCGCTGTCGCGACCGCAGCCTAACGGCTTCTCGCATGGGTGGGGCCGCGCGCTCGTAGTCAGTCGGTCTACAGCGCGGGCGAGGCCGGTGCGGTGTTCCGCAGCAGGCCGAACAGCGCTGTCGCGGACGGCGGCACCCTCTTAAGCGGCTGGTGGGTGTGCAACGGTTGCCAGCACACGCCAAACGTCGGCGAGGTTGACGACCAGGCCGGGATTCTCGACCGCCAGTCCCACATCGATGAATTGGTGGACCAGTTCGGAGACGGACATGCCTTTACGCTCGGCGGCGGCCTTGAGCGCGTCGTCGGTGGCGGTGGTCCACTTGACTGACCGCTTGACCATGATCCCTTCGGCCGGAACATCGTTCGGTCCGGGGAAGTTCTCGGTCGGAAGTGTGTCCGCGAAGTCGAAAGTGATTGCGTCGATACGGTTTTCGCTCATCGGTTGTTCTCCCATTCGGTGAAGAGTCCCAGTTCGTAGGTCCGCATGTCATAGACGCTGCGAATCAGGTAGTCGACGATGGCGGTGTCGTCGTCCTCGTCGTCTGGTCGTAGGGTGACGATGATCGGCCGCCCGCTGCCGGTTCGACAACAGAAGAGTAGGACTTCTCTACAGTCGTCGATGCCGGTCATCACGAGTTTGGTCGCTGGTGTGACCGTCGGCACTAGTTGTGCGCGCTCCAATGCGACGCCTCTATCTCCGATTGCTGGCGTAGCGGGCGAGCATGGTTTCGACGGCCTGCTCGACGGAGTAGCGGATGTCCGAGGGTGCGGGGTTCCAGTCGGTCAGCAGCATGCGGGGCCACAGGACGTAGTTGGCGATCATCCCGAGGAATTGGTTGGCGGCACTCTCGGCGTCCGGGACGTCGGCGTTGCCGGCCTCGTGCTCGGACTCGAGGTAGTGCTGGACCGAGGTGAAGTAGGGCAGTTTGCCGAGCTGGAACTGCATTCGTCCCAGTTCGGGGAAGCGGGGTAGTTCGGCGATGACGATGCGGAACAGGGCTGTCATGCCGGGCCTGCTCATCAGGTCGGCGTAGCGGTGGCCGATGGAGGTCAGGCCCGAGCGCAGGTCTCCGGTCTGAGGTTGTGCGACAGTGCCTTCGGCGTCGCGCTGCCAGGACTCGGTGACGATGGCCTCGAAAAGTGCTGCCTTGGTGGGGAACTGCTTGAACAAGGTGGACTTCGATACTGCCGCCCCTTCGGCAATGCGGGCTAGGGACGTGCCGTCGTAACCGTGGTTCAGGAACAGGTCCGTGGCTGCGGAGATGATCGCCTCCCGCTTTTGCTGGGCGAGGCGGCGGTGATGGGGGGAGAGCTCTGCTGCCATGCGTGCAGTATGCCCTAGCTCCGAGGCGAGTCACTTGACTCGCCTCCTGCGGCGTGCCTACAGTGCGACGGGATGGCGAGTCGATCGACTCGCATCTGGTTGCGGCCACCGACTCGTTGGTGCCGTGCGATGAGGAGCAGCTGATGACAGTCGACAGGATTGCCTTGGTGACCGGTGCGAATCGTGGCCTGGGTCGGAGCACGGCCCTCGCCCTGGCAGCGCGCGGGGTGCGGGTCGTTGTGACCCATCGCGGTGATGCGGACGGGACCGAGGAGACGGCGCGGCAAGTGCACGCTGCGGGCGGGAGTGCCGCCGTGGTGCGTCTCGACATCAGCGACGTCTCCTCTTTCGGGGCCTTCACGTCCGAGCTGAACGGACTGCTCGAGCGCTGGGAGGCTTCGCGGCTCGATATCGTGGTCAACAATGCGGGGGTCGGTGTCTTCGGCCCGCTGGAAGCTGTCACGGTCGACGACTTCGACACGGTGTTCGGCACGAATGTGCGCGGCACCTTCTTCCTTATTCAGGCGCTTGTGCCGTTGCTGGCGCAGGATGCCCGCATCATCAACGTCTCGTCATCGTTGACCCGCCACACCAGTCCCGCGACCTCGGTCTACTCGGCTTCCAAGGCTGCGGTCGAGGCCCTGAGCCGCACTCTGGCAGCAGAACTCGGCCCCCGTGGCATCCGGGTCAACTCCATTGCCCCGGGGCCGACCGCCACCGACTTCAACGGCGGTGCGATGCGCGATGACGCCCAGATGCGCCAGGGCCTCGCCGGGCAGACGGCGCTCGGCCGCGTCGGCGAACCCGAGGAGATCGGCGACGCCATCGCGACGCTGGCGTCGCAGGGTCTGCGCTGGATGACCGCCCAACGCATCGAGGTCTCCGGCGGCGCTCTGCTCTGACCGACTCGGCTGGCGCGAGGCGACGAAAACTCAACTGGCCGTGGCTATCTGGGGCCGATCGAACATAGAACCGCCGAGTTGAAGGTGTCTTGGCCTCCGTTTGCAAGGTGGGTTCGTGGACATCGCACTAGCGGTGCAGGATGGTCTCCTGGGCAATGCGCGACAGCTTCTCCGGGTTGCGGACGGAGTAGAGACCGGTGATGAGTCCGTTGTCGACGTGCACGGCGATCACGGTGTCGATCTCGCCGTCGAGCCGCAGGACCAGGGCTGGGAAGCCGTTGATGGCGGCGGGTTCGGCCGACATTTCGCGGCCGATTCGGGGGAGCGAGGCTGCCAGTAGAGCGGCGACCGCGTCGGCGCCCGTAATTGGTTGCAGCGCAGCCTGTTTGATACCTCCGCCGTCTCCGAGGAAGACGACGTCCGGGGCAAGCCTGTCGAGAAGCCCTTGCACGTCGCCGGTTTCGATGGCGCGATGGAAAGCCTCGACGGCATCACGCGCGTCCGTCGGGGATACGCTGCCGCGGGGCCGACGGGCGGCGACGTGTCCCCTTGCGCGGTGGGCGATTTGACGAACGGCGGCCGGGGTTTTGTCCACGGCATCGGCGATTTCGTCGTAGTCGAGGTCGAAAACCTCGCGCAGCACGAACACAGCCCGTTCGGTCGGGGCGAGGGTTTCCAGAACCAGGAGCATGGCCATCGACACACTGTCGGCGAGCTCCACGTCCTCGGCCACATCCGGTGCGGTGAGCAGCGGTTCGGGTAGCCAAGGACCGACGTAGGACGCCTTGCGGCGGCCGAGAGTGCGCAGGCGCATGAGCGACTGGCGGGTGGTGATGCGCACCAGATAGGCGCGCCGGTCCTGCACGGTGGACAGGTCGACGCCGACCCACTTCATCCAGGTTTCCTGCAGCACATCCTCGGCGTCGGCGGCCGAGCCGAGCATCTCGTAGGCGATGGTGAACAGCAGATTCCGGTGCGCCACAAACGTTTCTGTGGCGGCGTTGCCAGGCTGGCTCATCAGTACTTTCCGTCCGTTCGATCTCGTCTCTCGCGCACATGAGATGCCGGCGCCGCCCGTTTTGTGACAGTCCTGCGTAGTGGGATGGGTCACAGCCCAGCCCTGTCACAGGGCTCGGACCGTCGGCATCTCATGGTCGTCAAGCACAACAACACGATTCGAAGGACGATGTCATGGAACCCCGTTTCAACCTGTTCATCAACGATCTCGGCGCCAAGTTCGCGAAGCGATTCGGCAACGCCAGCATGGTGATCATCCAGTCCGAACTGCCCAAGGCCACACAGGATCTGGTGATGCTGCGCGTGAGCCAAATCAACGGCTGCGCGTACTGCACCGACGTGCACAGCAAGGATCTCGCACACGCCGGAGAACCCGCGGTGCGCGTCAATCTGCTCGCCACCTGGCGCGAGGCGACGGTCTACACCGACGCCGAGCGCGCCGCACTCGCACTGGCCGAGGAGGGAACCCGCATCGCCGACGCGCACCCCGGCGTCTCCGACGAGACCTGGACCCAAATCCGCAAGCACTACGACGACGACCAGACCGCGGCCCTGGTCGCGCTGGTCGCCCAGATCAACGCGGCCAACCGGCTCGGCGTCATCGTGCGACAACGGGGCGGTTCCTACGAGCCCGCTGCCTGAGCCAGCACCTCAGCGAGGTAGTCGAGACCGCGACGAGCACTCTGAATGCCTGCGCGTTCAGGCGGTCATCATCGGGTGCTCGACTACCTGGTGTCCCGGGTCCGCCCGGTCAGCGACTGGGATCTGCCTCGGCTCGAGGGTCGCTGATGAAGATGCGGTCCAATTGCCTATCGATCAGCGCGACAGCACGATCTGCGGACAGCTGCTCGAGTAGCATCCGAGTCTGCAAACCTTCCGTGCCGGCCAAGAGGAACATCGCTTCGTCGCTCGGGTCGGCGTCGTTTCGGACCTGGCCGAGCCTCTGCCCTTCAGCGATCAGGTCGGCAACCAGGTTAGCCAGTGCGTGCGGCGCATTCCGGGCCACCGAGGTGAGGGCGGGCTCGGTGAGAAAGCGGATGAAATACGCCGCGTACACGATGTGGCGGTTACGGCGTTCCTCGTCGAGCGGCAGCATTTCATGCAGGACTCCGCGGACGATCGCGCGCATGCCGGGGGACTCGCCGAGGGTTGCCATGCGTTCTTTGGCTTGCTGTTCGGCCTCGTTGTTGAGGATTTCCAACGCGCCGAGCAGCAGCTGATCGCGGGTGCCGAAGTAGTACTGCAGGAGTCGTGCCGAGACTCCGGCCTCTGCGGCGACCAGTCGCAGGGTTACTTGTTCCAGCCCGCCGCGTCCGGCCAGCCGCCACACCGCTTCTGCGATCTGGTGCCGGCGCAAGTCGTGGTCGACCTGCCGGGGCATGGGCCTTCTCCTTCTGCCAGGACAACTTGTGGTGCGATCGTATCAACAACCTGTTATGGTGCGATCGAACCACAACGGAGAAGTGCTCCCCGGAGCGATAGGAGAAGGCAGTAGTGCGTCACACAATCACCCTGGTCCTGGGAATGATCCTGCTGGTGCTCGGCGTGCAGAGTGCCATCCGGCTGACCGCCGACCATGAGAACGGTGGGTTGCTCGGCGAGCTCCCGGGCGGGTTTCCGGTCCTGCTGACCTGCTACGTCGTAATCGGTGCCGCAGGTGCGGGCCTGGCCGGCTGGGGTAGTCGCGGAGCCAAGCGAACCGGGCGTGCCAAGTGAGCCGTCGTCAAGCCCTGGCTGCAGGCATTCTCGTTGGGCTGCTTGGTCTGATCGCGTGTGCCTCGCCGAGTGAGCCGCACGTCGATATTGTCGTCGCCACCGAGTCCGGGACGGTCCGCGGTACCGGCGGTGATCGTGTGCAGCACTTCCGGGGCATCCCATACGCGGCCGCGCCGATCAACGAGAAACGTTGGGCTGCACCGCAACCTGTGCCCGACTGGAACGGTGTGCGCGACGCGACGAACTCCGGGCCGGCCTGCATGCAACCAGAAGCGCCCGATATGCCATCCGGTGTACCGCGCAGCGAAGACTGTTTGACCCTCGATGTGACCGTGCCTGCGCGATCCGGCAAGAATCGTCCGGTCATGGTGTGGCTTCCGGGCGGTGGCTTCATCACCGGCGCCGGATCGATCTACGATCCGACGCGTCTGGCGCAGTCCGGCGACATCGTGGTGGTCACCGTCAACTATCGGCTGGGTGTGTACGGCTTCTTCGCCCACCCAGAACTTGGCGACAGCAACTTCGGCCTCCAAGATCAAGTGGCGGCGCTGCGCTGGGTTCGAGCCAATATCGCTCACTTCGGCGGAGACCCGACCCAGGTCACCCTGGCCGGAGCCTCCGCCGGCGCAATGAGCGCCTGCACCCTCATGGCAGCACCGCAAGCACGAAACCTGTTCCATCGCGCGATCATTCAAAGCGGATCATGCCGAACCAACCACCCCGCCGGGGCTCTGGGAGAAGGAGTCGGCGCGATCTCGACCTGGCAGCCGCTCGCCACCATTCAAGGTGCCGGCCGAGCATTGGCCGAGCAGTTCTCCTGCGAAGACCTCGCTTGCCTGCGCGCGTTCCCCGCCGAGACGCTGCTTGCCTACACCGCCATGTTTCCGCTCGTCGCGTACGGAACGCCGCTCGTCCCAGTGGAACCCGGCAGCGCTTTCGCCGCCGGGGAGCAATCCGACATCGCACTGTTGCAAGGCAATACGCTAGACGAACATGCCGAGTTCACTGTGGCGGCCTATCCCGAACCGATCACCGCCGAGCGGTACTCGGCCATTCTGAGAACCGCGTTCGGCGACGCGGCCGATCTCGTCGAACGCCGATACCCCGTACACGCGTTCACCTCGCCGACCGCCGCGGCAAGCCGGGTGTTCAGCGACCGCGATTGGATCTGCGCTTCCTGGAGATCCGGCCGTGACCACGCCCAACAGGCTCCCACCTACGCCTACACCTTCACCGACCCCACCGCCCCGACCCCTGGCGGAAACCCGGTGCCCGCACTCCTGCACCCCGCGACCGTCCACGGATCGGAGACGTACTTCCTGTTCGACTTCCCCGACGGCCCCCCACTCACCACCGCACAGCGCCCCCTGGCCGAACAACTCATCGGCTACTGGACCCGATTCATCCGAACCGGCAACCCGAACGGCAACTCCGCGCCCAGTTGGCCCCGACTCGACGCTTCAGATCTCGCCCTCTCGCTCACCCCCGACGCAATCGCGCCCTTCAACATGCGGACCACACACCACTGCGACCTCTGGGACGCATAGATGCTGCTCGTGACCGCCTCAACATACTGAGTCGCTTCCGGGCCATGCTGACTTCAGTCAGATTCAGTGAGCGATAATGCCGCGACCCGAGCGTTGGTTGGTCGTCCAAACCGGTTGGCTGTCAGCGCTTCTCGGTGCACTCTTCTGCCGAGTGGCGGATGCTCACCGGCGGTGGGATTCGCGCAAGGTAGTCGTCGGCGTCGGTTCTACTGCGACGCAACACGAGTTCGTTGTCGCACCGGTTCAGAGGCCCCGGGGTTCCGGTGGCGCCCGGGCGTGGTGGCGTGCAGGCGGTTGTGATGCTGGCGTGGATGGCGTCTGGAGTATCCCGAACCGACGCGCAGATCGCGGCGGCGAGGGCGATGTGGCTATGGCCGTCATGGCACTTCAGGCGCATCCTGTGAAGAGCGGGGAGTGAACGAGCGTGATCGGCCGCCGGGGAGGAATGCATGGAAAGCGCACCGAGCAGGACGGCGATGTTCGCGGCCGTCTCGCGTGGATTGTTCCGCCTGGAGAACGCGTCGCCGTGGGTACTGGACGATGTGCTGGCCCTGGTGCTCGTCGGCCCGGTGTGGCAGCAGCTACGAGACCGGTTCGATCCGATGTTCCCTCGGCAGGTCGTTCGCGAATCCCGCGCGGCTGTCTGCACTCGTAGCCGGTACGCCGAGGACCGGTTGGCTGCCGGTGCCTTCACGCAGTACGTGATTCTCGGTGCGGGGCTTGACTCGTTCGCGTGGCGGCGGCCGGATCTGCTCGGCCCGCTGACGGTGTTCGAGGTCGATCACCCTGCCTCCCAGGCATGGAAGCTCGAGCGAGTCACCGAACTCGGCCTGCTGCAGAGTGATTCGCAAATATTCGTGCCGGTTGATTTCGAGGCCGGGCCTGTCGAGGATGCGCTGGGCCCGGCCGGGTTCGACTGGGCGCAGCCGACCATGTTCTGCTGGACGGGCGTCGCTCCCTATCTGACCGCACAGGCGATCGAGTCGGGGTTGCGCACGATCGCGGCGGCTGCACCCGGGTCCGAGGTGGTGTTCTCCTACCGTCCCGAGGACTCTGCGCTCGATGACGTGGGGACCGAATTCGCTCGTATCTACACGCCGATCGCGGCTTCTGTCGGCGAGCCGCTTCAGCCCGGCTGGCCGGTATCGGTGATTGAGCGACTGATCAGCCGATGCGGGCTGAAGGTCATGGACCATCCCACCCGTGCAGACCTCGAGCAGCGGTACTTCGCCGGACGCACCGATGGCCTGCGGCCCTATACCTTCGAAACCCTGGTGGCCGCACGGGTCATCTGAGACGGTTCCGATCACCCGTCGGCGAGACGCTGGATGGTGGCGCTCAGCCAAGTCCGCAATTCAGCAGCGTCACCGAGTTCTGAACGCAGCACCCGTCGACGAGTCGAAACACCCAGCACGAAGGCGTCGATCGCCGCGGCTCGCGCATGGGCGTCGACATCGTCCAGGCCGCTCTCGCGCAGATATTGATACAGCGGCTGCAGTGAGTTGGTATCGAGGAACACCGCGAGCGCCTCCGCCGCTTCCGGGCGTTCGCCGGACGCGCGTTGCAGCACGAGCAGCGGATCCTCTTCCGGCACACCGAACCAGCGCTCGACGATGCTCGCCGCGAGGCGCGAACCCAGCTCGGAACGGTCACCGTCGAAGGAATTGGAGACCGGTATCTCCACCCGAGTCGCCGCCAAGAAGACGCCCTCCTTGCCGCCGAAGTAGCGGGTGATGAGGTTGGGCGACACACCGGCCGCATCGGCAACGCCTTTGACCGTGGTCGCCGCGTATCCGTTCTGCGCGAACTGGCGTTGCGCATGCTCGAGGATGCGCTGCTTGGTGGCGGCCGCGTTGCGCAGAGTCATGTGTACGAGCATACACATTGTTGTGTACGCTGATACACATGATCGATGATCTACGGAAACGACTCGAGCGGGCGCGACGTGTCACGACACCGTGGAGCGCCGACGAGACGCGGGGCATCACCGGAACTCGCCTGGACGCGCTGCTCGAACGCTGGGCAAACGGATACGACTGGGGCGTACACGAGCGCCGCATCGCCGAGTTGCCTTGGGTAACAGTGCAAGCGGGCGATAGCGAGCTCCGGGTGATCCACCGGTCCGTGTCACCTGATGCCCCGGTCGTCGTACTACTGCACGGCTGGCCCGACTCGGTGCTGCGGTTCGAGCGTGTCCTGCCGTTGCTCGCGGACATGAACGTGGTGGTTCCCGCGCTGCCGGGCTTCCCGTTCGCGGCCCCGCTCGAAGGCTCTGGCATGTCGGTCAACCGGATCGCCGAGATCGTCGCGGACGCATTGGCTGCACTCGGTTATGCCCGCTACACGGTGTCCGGCGGCGACGTAGGCGGCACCGTCGCGGAAATTCTTGCGGCACAACACCCGGACCGTGTCGCCGCCCTGCACCTGACGAACGTGGCGCCACTACGCGCGCTCACCGCGGATCGTGCGACGCTCGCGCCCGACGCGGCCGCTTACCTCGACCGGGCCGCGCACTGGTTCCGAACCGAGGGTGGATACATCGCCGAACAGTCGACGCGGCCGAACACTCTCGCCGTCGCGCTCGGCGACTCACCCGCTGGTCTCGCGGCCTGGATCATCGAGAAATTGGAATCCTGGTCCGACGCTTCGGCTTTCACCGATGACGACCTGCTCACCTGGGTCACCGCCTACTGGGCCACCGGCACGATCGGCACCTCATTCGCCACCTACGTCGAACCGGCTACTCTCCCCGCCCGAATCCACACGCCGACAGTACTTTCCATCTTCCCGCGCGACATCAAACCCGAGCCCCGAAGCTACGCCGAGGTGTTCCTCGACATCCGCGCCTACGTGGAACACGCCGCCGGCGGCCACTTCGCAGCGTGGGAACAGCCCGAGGCATATGCGGCCGACCTACGCCGAGCGGTCCAGCTGAACGCGTGACACTCCGCCGAAACGCATTGGCGTCGAACGAATTCCCGAAGTATCGAGGAATTCGTTCGCGACCCGGCTGCGGCGCTCCCCGCGGTTCGCTGATCCGGAATCAGACGAGGGCGGCGTGCGTGCTTCCGATGATCGTGCGGACCTCGGCGATCATGCGGGCGATGAGATGCGGTGGGGCGCTGTCGGTCCAGACGATGGCGAGGTCGGACGCGGGTGCGTCGAGCACCGGGCGCCACACCACGGTGGTGCCGGGGATCCAGCGGGTCAACGGTTCGGGGGCGAGCCAGACGCCCTTGCCGCGCGCGACCATCATCAGGGCGTCCTCGACCTTGTCGACGACCGAGCCGCGTAGGGCAGAGGTGCCGTCCGGGCGCGGGTCGGCGAGCCAGTGGCAGAGGTTCTGTTCGGACAGGTAGATGTCCGGGCGCAGCACCGGCTCATCGGCCAGTTCGGCGAGTGTCACCGATTCTCGCTGGGCCAGTGGGTGTTTCGGTGACAAGGCGACCATGCGCGGGTCGGTGCGGACCGTCGCGTGCTGAAATCGGTCGTCGCCAAGTGGAAGCCACATGAATGCGGCGTCGACCTCCCCGGACAGCAGCAGCGCGCGTTCCTCCGGTGGGGTGTGCACAGTGGTCAATTCGACCTCGAGTCCGGGGACCGCGGCCTCCATGGCATCGGCGACCTCGGTGGCGAACAGCGCTGTGGCGTACGGGCAGCAGGCCAGGCGCAGTCGGCCGAGGCGGCCGCGGTCGGCGGCGCGGACTCGGTCGGTGAGATCGCCCAGCTCGGCTACGACGGCATTGCCGCCGCGCGCGAGTTCCTCACCGGCGGGCGTGAGCAGGACTCCCCGCGAGGTCCGGACCAGCAATGTCACGCCGATCGCCCGTTCGAGCTGCTGAATCTGGGTGGAGACGGTCTGCTGGCTCAGGTGCAGGCGCGCGGACGCACGCGTGATATTGAGTTCGGCCGCGACGGCCAGAAATGACTGCAGCTGACGGATATCCAGGTCGATCACAGCAGCCACCCTATCGTTCGCTCGGCTACCGGCTTCCTCGGTGGCGGGTACCGAGTTCTTTTGTTTCCGCTTTCCTCGCGGACCCAGCAGGCTTGTGGCAACACACCGACCATTACGAAAGGAACTCCGGTGCGACCCATTACGACCACCCTGGCGCGGCAGCAAAGGCACACCGGCACAAAGGATCTCATCGGCAAGGTCGCGCTGGTGGTGGGTGGCAGCCACGATCAGGGCGCCGCCTGCGCCGAGGTGCTCGCCGCTCGTGGCGCGACCACCGTGATCAGCTACGCCCACGGCGAGCACGCCGCCGCCCGGACCCTGTCCACGCTGGAAGGCTATGGGGTACGGGCTGAGGCGATCCGGTCCGACGCCATCCAATCCTGTGATGTCACACGTCTTTTCCAAGGTTTGGCCGCCCGCCACGGCCGACTCGACATCGTGGTACACGCGGTCGGGGCGGTCGTGCACAAGCCGCTGGCCGAGCACACCGACGCGGACTTCGATCTGCTGATCGACTACAACACGCGCAGCGCCTTCAATACCTTGCGGGCCGCGACGCACCATCTCGCGGACAACGGCCGCTATGTCGTCATCACCGGTGCGCTCGTCGACACCGGCACACACGCGTCGGGAATGTCCGCGGCGGCCAAGTCCGCGGTGGAGCACCTCGTGTCGGCGACCGCGCGAGAACTCTCGGGTCGCGATATCACCGTCAATTCCGTTGCCCCCGGGCCTGTTTCGGATTCCATCTACTCCGCTGCGGACATCCCGTTTCCGTCGTCGGCGCGCAGTCGTCTCGGCCAACCGGAGGATGTCGCCTCGGTCGTCTCATGGCTGACCAGCGAGGCCGCCACCTGGATCTCGGGGCAGGTCATTCGCGTCGACGGCGGAATCGCCTGAGCGCGACAGCAATATCTCACCATCAAGGAGCACAACCATGACCACCACCACTACCCCCTCGGGCATCGATGAGCGGGTATCGCTCACCCGCTGGCTCGGTGTCGGAGCCGTAGCCGTCGGCACCTTCGCCGTCGTCACCTCCGAACAACTGCCCGTCGGGCTGCTCACCTCGGTCAGCAGTGCCCTCGATATCTCCGAAGGTACTGCGGGCCTTATGGTTACGGTGCCCGGCCTGGTCGCCTCCGCTACCGCGCCGATCCTGCCGGTCGCCATCGGACGTCTCGACCGCCGACACGTCCTGATCGGTCTCATCTCCCTCATGGTCGGCGCGAACCTGCTGTCGGCCTTCGCTCCGAACTTCGCGGTACTGCTGATCTCCCGCCTGCTGATCGGCATTGCCATCGGCGGATTCTGGTCGCTGGCAGCCGGGATCGCCGTCCGCATGGTGCCCGGTGAATACGTTCCCAAGGCCACCGCGATCGCCTTCGGCGGCGCCACCGCGGCCAATGTCCTGGGCATCCCCGCGGGCACTCTGATCGGCGAACTCACCGACTGGCGTATCGCTTTCGGCCTGCTCGGCGGTCTCGGCCTGCTGGTGGTCGCCGCCCTGCTCTGGCTCCTGCCGCCGCTGCCCGCCGACACCGCCATCCATCTGCGCACCCTCGCCGATCAATTCCGCAACCCCGTGGTCCGCACCGGCGTCCTCATCACATTCCTTCTGGTCAGCGGTCACTTCGCCGCCTTCACCTTCGCCGCCCCGATCGTCGAGCAGCACATGGGAATCGACAAGGCTCTCCTCGGCCCAGTTCTGCTGGCCTTCGGTGTAGCGGGCATCATCGGCAACTTCGTCACCGGCGCGGCCACCGGGCGCAACGTCCGCGCCACCATCATCGCGATCAGCGTCGCCCTGGCCACAGTCCTCGTCCTGATCGCTCTCGTAGGCACCGGCCCCGTCGCAGGCACTGTCCTGATGATCTTGTGGGGGTTGTCTTTCGGCGGCATCCCAGTCGGTGTCCAAACCTGGATCCTGCGCGCGGCCCCCGACTCCGCCGAACCCGCCACCGCCCTCAACACGGCCGTCTTCAACCTCGCCATCGCCCTGGGCGCGCTCTTCGGCGGCCTCCTCACCAACACCTTCCCGCTCACCACCGTCCTCTGGTTCGCAGCGGTTCTGAGCCTGCTGGCCACCGCCGCAGTCCTGACCACTCGCCCCAGCGCCAACTGAGCATTCGAAGGAGTAAGCCCATGCCCGCTGATACCCGTCCCACCACGCCGCCTCCGCCACCATTCCAGCGCCGCCCCAGCTGGCGAACCACCCCTTGCACCGCCCCGCAACGCCCGCCCTCGCCCCGCCGCTCCTGACTCGAAACCAACCATGAAGACGCCGAATCCTTCTCGGCAAGTGGTGATTCGAGCCCTGACCGCTCACGACGTCGATCCCTTGACCAGACACTCAGGTCAAGGGATCGACGTCGTGAGCCGCTCGACTCCCTGACACAACCTCGCACGCCCGCCCGAGAGCCGACAGCAATCCCAGTACTGGCCGAGTATCGCCAACGCGTCCTCATGAGAGAGCACCAAAGGTGGACGTTCGCGGTAGTACCGACCTCTCAGTCTCACGTCCGTCTCGGTGATCACCGCGAACCATCCATTACCGGATTGGGGCCGTTGCCCTCACCAGCACCCTGTTCAGAGGATGTCTCGACAGCTGCCTGGGGTTCGGAACAGATCTCGGTGAATCCCGTTTCGGCGGTTCGGCGTTCGGCGTCGTATTCACTGGCCTGCGGATCGGCGCTGAGGAACGCGGTGGTGAACCCGCGCTCGGCTACCTTTATGTCGCTGATCGTCCGCCAGGGTGAGAAACAATTGAATCTCGTACTGCTCCACGCTCACTAAACACTTTCAAGTCCCAGCCCGGATCAGGCTACGGCTGAGGGTTGTCACGTTCGGCACGGTCTGTGTCTCCATGGCCGGATTCCGACACTACAAACCCAGCTTCGGCGTACTCGAGGACGCGCTTGCCAAAGCGTCTTTCCAGGCCCGCTTCCCGAGCGAAAGCTTATGTCCCGCCTGAACGTGGGACCGCGAAATCAAGTTGTTGACGCACATGTCCGTCAGGCAGTGTGCGACGTATGGATACCTCGCGCTCTGCTGTGCTGCGCCTGCAATTCGATATCGTCTGGGGCCTGCTGGACTACCACCTCGAACGGCTTGTGACCGACGACTTCCTGTGGGAGCCGGCGCAGGTGGTGTGGACGCTTCGGCAGGACGAACACGGCCACTGGGTGCCGGATTGGGCAGATTCCGAACCGGACCCGATTCCGGTGCCGACCATCGGCTGGATCAGCTGGCATATCGGTTGGTGGTGGAGTGTCACCATCGACCATCTACGACACCGCAGTCCGCGCGACCGCGATGACGTTCGGTGGCCGGGGCCCGGCCCCGCCGTCGCCGAGTGGTTGCGTGAGCTGCGACTGCAATGGCTCGAGATCCTCGACGGCTGCACCGAAGCCGACCTCGAAACCCCGATCGGCTTTCCGTGGCAAGACGACCCAGCGAAGTCCGCTATCCATACGATCGCGTGGGCCAATGCTGAGCTGATGAAGAACGCCGCCGAACTCGGCCAACTTCGAATCCAGCGGGTGGCCGGTCTCGCGGCCTGATCGAAACCCGAGTCTGCGCTGGTCGGCGCTGGAACTGTTCGCTGGGTGTGGACAGCCGAGCCGATCAGGATGGGCCCAGGGCGCGATCGAACTCGAGGGCGGCAAACCACCTCGAACAGGACGGACGGCAGCGAAAGTTCTTCGGACGCTGTCGATTCGACGGCAAATCGGGCCAGGCCCGGTCACGCTGACTTCATGTACATCCCATGCTCGCAGCTACGACGAACACCGCTGGAGCGCTTCGATCAGGACCTTGCTTGGCATCGATACGACCAATGGTTCTTCGCTGCCGGCGCCTGCCACATCCTGGCCTACGTGTTCGTCGAGCAGCATCACGAGGGTTTCACCGTCGTCGGGCTGTGGCCAGGCACCGCCGCCGATCCGAGTCACGTCTTCGCCACAGACGGCACCTGGGCGTTCGACCACAGCGGATGGACACCGATGGCCGAACTACTCGAGGCGAGCCGCGCGGCCGAGCCCGACGCCGACTATCACCCGCACCCGATCTCCATGGATCTCGACGAGTTCTGCGCTCGTCACTGGAGTCGAAGCCCAGCGGAATTCCCTCGGGATCCCCGACCGCGAGCCTGTGCCTACATCGCACGATTCCCGCCGCGAGGCGCACGATAATGCCGCCTACAAGTCCGTTCGAGATCTGCAGAAGTCAGACTTTGAGCCCGGTGACGTCATCGTGGGCGAGATCAATAGCCAATAGGTCCAACCCGTGAACAGCCCCAACTGCTGTCGGGCACCGAAACAGAATCCGCTGCAGCAAACGCATTCGGGAACATTCTCTGGAGGTCCGTCGAGGGTGCTGGTTGGGCGCGATCAGAGGTGATCATCGGCGAGGGCGAAGGGGTCTTGGCCGGATTTGTACGCGCACCATTCCTGCCAGACATTGTCGGGGTCGATGTCGCGGTATCCACGTGACTGATCCACCGCTTGCTGTGCCGACAGTGGCAGCATCATGCAGTGGGCGTGATCGCGTACCTCGAGGACCTCGTCCTCTGTCAAAGCCTGTCCCTTGTCGTCTTCCCGGCGAATCAGCAGGGTCATGAGCGCGGGAATCGGGATGGGCACCAAAGGATCGTCGTCGTGCACCGCCGGCTTGCTGGGTTGAACAGTGGGCACGACAGATCCATTCTCCAGGGCAGGCAAGGCGGCAGCACTCGAAAGCACTGCAGGAACGGTATAACGAACTCGACGCCACACCTTCCTCGACTAATGCTGCTGGCGGACGGACTACAGGTAAACCAGCGTCAGGGTGGCGGAGCCGTCGATGGCGATTTCGTCGGTCAGGGTCAGGCCCGTGGTCGGGGGAAGGGAGGCGCTCACATCAAGGTCCAGGGTCAATTTCCGGACTCGCAGTGGCTGGTTGACCTCTGTCATGGAGGCGAACGCGATCTGGATACCGGGCATCCAGAGGTCATTGGGGTGCCAGGTGGCACCCTCATCGGTGGAGCCGATCGGTTGTACCGGCACGCCGTCGGCGATGGGGTTGCGCAGGGCGATGGCGTACCAGCCCCACGACCGTGCGTCCTCGGTTCGTCCCAAACCGAAGGCATCGGCCCGTGTGGCCGAACTGGCTCGTTGGTCGAGGGCTTGCAGCGCATAGAGATTCGGGGCGTCGCAGGTGATCGAGAGCGACATTGTCTGCGTGCCGAGGTTCGTCTCTCGTTCGGAGTTCAGATCCTCGGCGGAGACCTTTCCGAATTCGACCACTCCGCCGCTGGACAGGCTGGGAGTGCAGGCGCTCGGCGTGATCAAGCCGGTGACTGTTAGGTCGACGGACCTTGTCCGGCTTGCCGGCAGGAGACTGATGGTGACCGTTGCCATGAGACGGCACTCCTTCGATTGGCCGAAGGTCAACAGTAGCAACGTATTACGTGTTCAGCGTCGGGATCAGTTACTGCCGGTCAGATTCCCCGGCATCGTGCGGGCTGCGGAGTCAAGGCTGGTTCGCAGCGCGAAGGAGATATCGATTAACAATATATTAGTATTGACAAACGATATGCCGTGATCGTACGTTGGGTGCGTGAACCGAGGCTCAGCGGTTTTTCTGCAGGTAGTCATCGCCCTGGTTGGGCTCGCGGCCCTCGCGATCCTGCTCGGAGAACCTCATCTCGAGGGTAGGAATGCGCACGCCACGCTCACCGAGATCTACTTCCACGATCCGTTCCTGGTGTGCGCGTATATCGCATCCATTCCGGTCTTCGTTGCGCTCTATCACACGGCGAAGTTCACCGGATACGCCGGGAGGAATCGCGTTTTCGCGCACGCGGCGGTGAAATCCCTACGGGCCATTCGCCGTTGCGCGATCGCCGTCATCGGATGTGCGGTGGGATTCGAAATCTATCTTGTCGCTTCCAACGGCTCCGACGATCGAGCGGGAGGCGTCGCGATCGGTCTGCTGATCATGTTCATTGCATCGGTGATCGCTGCGGGCGCGGCCCTGTTCACGCGGATCGTGCAGCACGGCGTGGACCTGCAAACCGAGAACGATCTGACGGTGTGACGAGACGATATGGCAATCGTAGTCAACATCGACGTCATGCTCGCGAAGCGAAAGATGACCGTCACCGAACTCGCCGAGAGAGTCGGAATCACGATGGCCAACGTGTCCGTGCTGAAAAACGGTAAGGCGCGGGCTATTCGGTTCTCCACATTGGACGCGATCTGCGAAGCGCTGGAGTGTCAGCCGGGCGACATCCTGGAATACAAGCAGAACTGATCCCTTCGAAGGGTCAGCGGGTTGAACACCGCTCGGCTTGCGCTGCTTGACCCTGACGTGGCGTGAGGGTGCATGGTGAGGAAGTGACTACTTCCGGAGGCTGGACAGTCGGACCGCTTGCCGAGGCCAGTGGTGTGACGGTGCGGACGTTGCATCATTGGGACGCGATCGGTGTCTTGAGTCCGTCTCGGCGGACCCCTGGCGGATACCGGGAGTACACCGGCGAGGACCTTGTCCGTCTGTATCAGGTCTTGGCGCTGCGTAGTTTGGGCTTGAGCCTGGAGTCGATCGTTGTCTGCCTCGATGCGGGCGTCGATGCGGCCCGGGTCGTCGATGACCATCTGCGTGGTGTCGAGGCGTCCCTCGCGGCACTGGATGCAGTGCGGCGGAAACTGGTGCGGCTCGCTGCCGAATTGGCGACCGATCAGGGTGCGACACCCGAGACACTGCTGCAGGCGCTTGGTGCGCTCGGCGGTGCGAGCCCGGCGAGCGAGCAGGTACTGAACCGGCATCTCGATACCGATCAGATCCGACGACTCGATGCTCGGTCGACGGCGCTCGGCCCCGCGAAACACTATCTGTTGGAGATCGAATGGCCCGAGCTCTATCGCAGGGCTGATCGGCTGCGGCGGGAAGGGGTGGATCCCGCTGACGACCGCGTTCGACGCCTGGCGCACCGCATGGACGAGTTGAGCGCGCTGTTCACCGGTGGGGACGCCGGGGTTTCGGAGGGAGTTCGTAATGCCTGGCGTGACAACCCGGCTGCCATGTCCGGTGATCCCGCCGCGCCCGCCGATGAGTGGCGAGCACTGGCGGACTATCTCGACCACGCGCGCCATGACCCCACCCGTGAATAACCGCCACCGAAATCATGTGCTGCGCAAAGGAGTAACTCCATGAACCGCCGAGCACGCCTGTCCGTCGCCGTCGCTTCGATGGTGCCGATGGGACTGGGTGTCCTCATCTGCTGTCTGCTGGTCGCCGCGGGAACCGAACCCGCCGGTGTGGTGTCGGCGCTGGCACTCGCCGCCGTGATTATGGGCATCTTCACCTATTTTCGGTTACGCCGGACACCGCCCACTCGACGCGGGCGAACCAGCGCCGAGAACAGCAATCCGTGAAAAGACGTACCGGTCAAAGTGCCTGTATCGGTTCGGATACCGGCGCAAACTGGTTGTGTCCCTTCATGAATCGGCACTGGAGTACGCCATGCTCGTTCTTACCGATCACAGCAAATCCGGCAGCACGGAGACCTTTCCGCAGAAGGACTTCATCGAGGGGGCGAAGATGCTGGCGGACAGGGTCGATCCGCCCACCAAATCGGCTGGGACGCTACACAAGTTGCTCACCGTCGTGGTCCAGGTCGCCATCGAGGACACCGAGAACACCTACACCGAACAAGACGTCGCCTACGCATACCGCAAACTGGTCCGGCTGGCCAAGGCGCGGGTGACGAAATGGCAATCCGATTCCGCCGCATGTGATTTGTTCTTGGCGGACAAGGAAGAGAACGGTCGGCGTGCCGGCTGGCTGAGCAAGATCCAGCGGGAGCAGGACAAACGGCTCGACAAACTCGAGCAGAGCGATTTCGTGGTGTTCACCCGCGGCACCGATCCGACGCAGGCGCTCAACATCATGACCTACGAGACCTTCGGCGGTGTATGGCCCGGTCCGCAGCGCACCGACAAGCCGACCGAGGAGCAAGCGGGCGTGCAGACCGGTTTCGGCATCAAATCGACGAGTCAGGGGCGGCTGGAGGAGTGGTCGCTGGGCACCCTGGATGGTTTCTCGACGGGCGGATACATGCTCATCGCGGCGGCGAAACCGACTGCGGTACGGCTGCCTCCGGTGAAGGTGCGTGGCGCGGGCGAGAGCGGTGTCACCGGGTTCGCCGATCAACGGCTACTCGGTGTCGCAATCCTGAAGGCCGGTCCCAAATCCAGCGCCGATCCGCTGGAACGGGCGATCGAGGGCGTGATGAAACAGGGACAGGACAACGCGGCAAGCGCCTTGCGCGACGCCATCCTGCATCGCTGACGGTCCGGCACACAGCTGGGACCATCCGTAACTGCCGACCGTCCCGCTGGCCAACCGGCCGCTGTGCTGCCGGTTGGCCAGCTCGGACGACTATCTCAGGCGCAGGCCGATGTCGGCGACACACACTCAGGACGGGTCGGGCAGGTGGATCGAGGCGAGTTTGGCCGGATCGACCACGATATGAATAGTGGTGATCCGTCCCTCGGTAACGCCAAAGGCGATGACCGACAAGACAGTTCCGTCGGTACGCCAGGACATATGCCCGGGAATGCCGTTGACCAGCACGGGCCGGTGACGGGCGACCTCCCCGGAGAACATTCGGGCACCGGCGGCGACCTTGGTCGCGCCGAGCGTGACCACCACGCCATCGGTAGTGTCCACGGTCAACTTCACGTTCGGATCGAGCACGCGAAGTAGTGCCTCGAAATCCCCACCCCGGACAGCGGCCTGGAAGGCGTGGACGACCTCTCGGTGTTCTCGACCGCTACCCGTCTGCCGGTCTCCGGCGTGGACTTTGCGGCGCGCGCGACTTGCGATCATCTTGGCGGCGTCGGTGGATTTGCCCAGGATCTGGCCGATGTCGTGGAACGGGATTGCGAACATGTCATGCAGCACGAACGCCAGCCGCTCACTCGGGGTGAGTGAATCGAGCACGACGAGCAGCGCGAAGCCGACTGAATCAGCCAGCGCCACTTGCTCATCCGGCGTGAGGTCGTCGTCGGGCGTCACCACGAAGTCCGAAAACTCCTGCCCATAGGTGGTTTCCGGGCGGGCCTGACGCGACCGCAGCAGGTCCAGGCTGATCCGGCCGACTATGGTGGTCAGCCAGCCTGCCAGGTTGTCGATGCTCGCCGTGTCCTGACGGGCGAGACGCATCCAGGCCTCCTGCACCACATCCTCGCTGTCGACGTGCGAACCCAGCACGCGGTACGCGACCGCGCGCAGCCGATCGCGCTGGGCTTCGAACGTCTCGATGACGACGTCGGAGGGATGGGTAGTCACGGCTTGCGCTGCTGACGAAGCGAGATCCGATTGCCGTCCGGGTCCGTCGCCTCGGCGCGAACCCCGAAGGGATAGTCCTCGGGTTCGGATGTATCGAAGGTGACGCCGCGTGCGCGCAGGAGCTCGAAATCCTTTCGCAGATCATCGGATTCGAGGATGAGCGGACCGGGCGCGGCATTCCGGCCCACAGCGGCCGGCTGTCCTGCGGCCGCCGCGTGCGGCCACAGGATGATCTGCACCGGGCTGTCCGCAACACCGACGGTGAGGAAACGCCCGTCCGGCCCGGCGACGTCGATCCGCTTGTCCAGGCCGAGTCGCTCGGTGTAGAACTCCAGCGCGCGGTCCTGATCGGTGACGTAGATCGTCACGTACATGATGTTGGTCAGCATCTCGTTCTCCATGTGCTCGTCGAGGTGACGACCGTCGAATTCTGTCGTCGCACCTATGACGAGGGCTCGCCGGGGAAGGTAACAGGACCGTTCGCTGACGTGGTTCGCTCATCCCGTCCCGACACGTCACCGCTGTCGCTGTCGCCTGCCTCCGTTAGCCTCGATGATTGTGCCGACGTCGTTTCCCCTGATCGATCCGTATGCCGACGGTCTGCTCGAGGTCGGTGACGGTAATCGCGTGTACTGGTGTACCAGCGGCGATTCCGCCGGTCGACCGGTGCTGGTCGTACATGGTGGGCCGGGCAGTGGGAGTAGTGCGCGAGCGCGGAAGTCGTTCGACCCGAACATCTTTCGGATCGTGCAGTTCGATCAGCGCGGGTGCGGGCGCAGTATTCCGAACGCCGCCGATCCGGACACGGATATGGCGGTGAACACCACTGAGCACCTGATCGGCGATATGGAGCGGCTGCGCATCCATCTGGGCATCGACCGCTGGTTGCTGTACGGCGGCTCCTGGGGTTCGACGCTCGCCCTCGCTTACGCCCAGCGATACCCGGAGCGAGTTACCGGCATGGTGCTGATCGGTGTCACCACCACGCGCCGCCGTGAGATCGATTGGCTGTACCGGGGTCTGGCGCGGCTGCTGCCCGCGCAGTGGGAGCGATTCCGCGCCCTGGTCCCTGGCGACGGTGACCCGGTCGAGGGCTACCGTCGGCTGCTCGAACACCCGGACTTAGAGGTGCGTCGCACTGCCGCGGTCGAGTGGTGTCGCTGGGAGGACGCTGCCATCGCACACGAATCCCAAGGCAGCCCAGGGCAATACAGCGCCAAACCCGACGCCGAGATGCTCACCTTTGTCCGGATCTGCACCCACTATTTCGCGCACGCGGCCTGGCTCGAGGAAGGGGTCCTACTCCGCGAAGCTCATCGGTTGGCCGGGATCCCCGCCGAACTCATCCACGGCCGCCTCGACCTGAGCGCCCCACTCGAAACCGCCTGGGACCTCGCCCGAGCTTGGCCGGACGCCCGCCTGCACATCATCGACGATTCCGGCCACACCGGCAGCCCCGCGATGGGCGAAGCACTCGCCCGCGCCATCGCCCGCTTCGCCGGGCCCAGTACCGACCGGTCACCCTTGAATTCGAAGCCCGAATGACAACGGGCAGAGATCATCTCGGCACGCCGAAGATACTGACGTCGGCGTAAGACATTTTGTGCCAGGCGATTGTCCAGGAATTGGCTTTTACCAGGTCAGATGTGCTGACAGCGATCTCACGGCATATCCAAAGCTATTGGCGATCAACGCATTCGCGCGAAATTCGCCGCTCGGCTGTTACATACTTGTGGCGAACTGGACACATGACACTCAGGAGTCTGCGATGCCCGAGTCCGACTACCCGAGCTCGGTGCCGGTAGGGGTGGACACCACCCGTGCCAGCATCGCCCGGGTTTACGATGCCTTCCTCCACGGGAAGGACAACTTCGAGGTGGATCGGGAGGTGCTGGCGCGAGTGCAATCCGTTGCGCCCCAGGCCACCGACCTGGCCTGGGCCAATCGTGACTTCTTGATTCGGGTGTGCCGCTTCCTGGTTCGCAATGCGGGGATCGATCAGTTCCTCGATCTCGGGTCGGGGTTGCCGACGGCGGAGAACACCCATCAGGTGGTGCAGCGCGTCGATCCCGATGCGCGCGTGGTGTACGTGGACAACGATCCGATGGTGCTCGCGCACGGTCGGGCGTTGCTGGCTGAGAACAACAAGGCCACCATCTCCACCGCCGATATCTTCCAGCCGCTGGAAGTGCTGAAGCACCCATCGGTTGTCGAGCATCTGGATTTCAGTCGGCCGCTGGCGCTGCTGCAGGTCGGGACGCTGCACCATTACCTCGGTACGGACGCGCCCGAGATCATGCAGACCTATATCGACGCCCTGCCGTCCGGGTCGTTCGTGGCGATTTCGCACTTCTTCGATCCGAAGGATCCCGAGGAGCCCGAGCTCAGCGAGCTGGCGGTGAACATGGAGGACAAGTTCATTCACAGTCCGATGGGCAGCGGGCGCTTCCGCACCCGCGAGGAAATCCAGGCCATGTTCGGTGATCTGGAAATGATCGAACCCGGACTGGTGCTGTGCGATGACTGGTGGCAGGACGGTCCGCGGCTGACCAATCTCAGCGCGGTGCGGCATTGCATCGTCGGTGGTGTCGGCCGCAAGCGGTAGCCCGAAGGTATCGGGCCGGGGGATCGGTCAGCCTGCGGGCGTACCGATTCCGGCCTGCTCGAGGACGCCGCGCAGCTGCGAAAAAGCTTGCGCGACAGTCGATAGCGATGAGCTCGGCAGATTGCTGCCGAGCAAATCGGTCAGGCACTCGGTGAAGGTGTCGTCCGTCGCCTGTACCAGGCGCATGCCGTCCTGGGTCAGTGCCAGCAGCGACGATCGGCGATCGGCGGGATTCGGTTGTCGCGCAACCCATCCCTGCTGCTCCAAGCGGTCGATGCCCTTGCTGATCGCTCCCACGCCCGCGGCGAATTCGCTCGCGAGGTCGGCCACTCGCGCGCCCGGATGATCGCGTAGGAACCGCAGGAATTCCAGCTGCGAGGTGACGATCCCGTGCCGTTCGCGCAGCCGATCGTTGAGCGCGTTGTACAGCCGCGTCTCGCACCGGACCAGATCGGAGAACAATCTCGGCAGGTCAACGGCCTCGCTCGCTGATATATATTCCATGGCATATAGTGTACTGGAAGATACTTCTTAGGAAGGTGCATATGAGCAGGGAGCAACGCGCGCAGATCGACACACTGCTACGCCAGCCGCGACCGGCCGGACCTCGATCGATCGACGAGATCCGCACGGGATTCCGGGCGCTGATGGCCCAAATGAACGTGCCGAGCGAGATACGCACTCGGCCCACCACCCTCGGCACCCGGCCCGCCGTGCTCGTCGAACCGACGAAAAGCGTGCGCCCCGGGACGATCCTGTATTTCCACGGCGGTGGTTTCGTCAGCGGCTCACCCGAGACCGCGATGTCACTGACCGCGAACCTGGTGACCCGCACCGGATTTCGAGCCGTATCGGTGGATTACCGGCTCGCACCCGAATATCCGTTCCCGGCCGCGATCGAGGACACCCTCGATGCCTACCGGGCCCTGCTCGACAGTGGCGAAGACCCTTCGGCCATCGCTTTCGCCGGTGACTCCGCAGGCGGGGGACTGACCATCACCACCTGCCTGGCCGCTCGCGATGCCGGATTGCCTGTGCCCGCGGCGATCGTGGCGTTCTCACCCGGCCTTGACGCGACGCGCACCGGCGACAGCATGCGCACCAAAGCGGGTATCGATCCGCTGTTCACCCGCGAAAGCCTCAACCACAACGGTGCCATGTACGTCGCGGGCCAGGACCCGCATCAGCCGCTGCTCAGCCCGGCTGTGCTCGCCGACCTCGGCGGCTTTCCGCCGCTGCTGCTTCAAGCAGGCAGCAATGAAATGCTGCTGGACGATTCCACCCGCTTGGCCGAGCGCGCCCGAGCCGCCGAGGTGGATGTCATCCTCGACATCACCGCCGACGTACCGCACGTCTTCCAATCCTTCACCGGCACACTCGATGAAGCCGACCAGGCACTGGACCGTGCGGCGCTCTTCCTCATCCAGCACCTCGGCGTTTAATCGAACGCGTCGGGGACGGTGGACAACAGCAGTTCGAGGAACTGCTCGGGACCATCGGCGAGCACATTGTGCCGAGCCGCCATCTCATGCACGTGCCACTCCGAGTCCCCTTGCAGCCGTTGATATGTCGAGGTGAAGGGACTGTTGTCGAACTGCGCCGCGTACACGTAATCCTTGCGCCGGAAGGTGTGCTCGGGTCCGATCAGCCGCAGGCGCTGAACCACCGACGCCAGTGGATGCGGTGTGGCGCGGGGGTCGAAGAACGGCAGCGGTGCGATCCCGATCCCGTCATCGGAGGCCCCGTCGATGTACCAGGCGCGTTGTTCATCGTTGGTGAGATTCCATGCGGCATCACCGTTTCCGGGAACGAAGGCATCGACGTACATCACAGCGTCGATCCGCTCACCCACCCGATCGGCCACGCCACTCACGACCATGCCCGCATAGCTGTGTCCAACCAGGATGACCTCGTCCAAGCGCTCATTCTCCAACAGCGCCAGCACATCACGGATGTGCGTATCCAGATTCACCGAGGCGTTGAGCAGATGCGCCCGGTCCCCGAGCCCGGTCAACGTCACCGCGTACGCGGTATGCCCCAACTCGCGCAACCGCTGAGCGACCGGCTCGAACCACCAGCCACCATGACATGCGCCAGGAATCAGAACGAACGTGCTCAACGCGCCCACTCCTCTGTCGTCTTCGGACCGATGGTGACTATTCTCGGCTATCGATCAGACGCCCTGCATCGGCTGGTGCGCAAAGGGTTTTGCGCGGGGGTGACTGAAGATCTGGAGCAGGCAACCGGAGTCACTCGTGTGTAAGCGCAGTCGATAGTCGCCGTACCCTGCGGGCAGCGGTGGCAGCTCATGGCGGGCTCCGGCGAGTTCGCACAGATACACCCCGCCCGCGTGGAATCGAGAGCTCAGCTCGGCGATCTGCGGGTAGGAGCGATCGGGCCCGGGGTCATCGAGTGCGGTGACGACAGTAACCGCCATCTCGCCGTCGTCGACCGGCGCCCAGCACAACGCCGCACCGGGGACGGCGTCTATCGGGCCGAGGGAGGTGGCGTGCGGCGGGATCGGGAGAATCTCACCGATCTTGTTCGGCCATTCGAGCAGAAAGAACTGCCCGGCGCGGATGCGCAGCACGAATTCGTGTTGCTCGGTACCTTCGCGCCGATCCGGAGCATAGTAAGCGGGAATATCGCTGATGCCTCGTGTGGCAAGGTATTTCGTGTATTCGGCGTCGGTGATCCGTCGCGTGCGATCGACGATGCCGGGAACGTCTCCCGGCTCGGGGTACTCCTGTTGGCCCATCACGGCGAAACCGCGCGCCGGTTCGGCGGGGTCGGGTTTGTGCCACCTGGACACCTTGAGCATGCCGCAGGACCGGCAGGCGATCCGGCTGATGTTGATCGTGTGCCCGGACTCGTCGATCTCGGTATCGGTCACCACGAGTCTGTCGCGGTCGGGAAAGTCATGGCGGTCGCCGCACTCGTCGAAGATCAACGCCATCGCCATATCGTGACGACTGGGGAATTGCACGCCGATCACCCTCTCGGTCGGGACAGTAGTGCATGGCCGCGCTCGGGAGTCAGCGTCTCGGCCAGGATCGGATCTGCCAGTAGCGCGATCGGAGCGATGTGGTCGGGCGTTCGCGGCCGCCATCGCACCAGCGCCGCGCCCACCGCTTCCCAGAGTGCATCCGGATCGTCGGCATGCTCGCGCAAAGCCTGCCGGATCAGCGCATTGAATTCCGGATTCCCGAACTCGAGTTCGGGACCGCCGCGCCGCAGCCGGGCCTGATACTCACCGATGATCAGATGCATCCGCTCGTCGAGCATCGCCGTTTGCAGGACCGTGCTCTGGTACGGGCGCGCGTTCGCGGCATGATCGGCGAACAGCGTCGGCAACAGTTCCGCGGTGAACAGCGGATCGTCGCGAAAATTGGCGAATCCCGGTGCCGCGGCGACCCATCGGCGCAGCGACTGCGTAGTGTCCATGCGTTCACGATTGAGGAACATCTGGAGTTGCGCCCGCAGCACGGTGGCACGGTCACGCCCGAACTTCTCGGCCTCCTCCAGCAGCTGTGCCGCCGCGTCGACCGCACCGGCGAGCGCGGCCGCGCGGGCCTGCTCGACCGCCGTATCCCAGTCATCGCGAGTTTGGCCCTCGGGCTGGTCGATATTGTGGAATGTGGCGTAGAGGTCTTCCATCAGCGCGGTGAACGACGCGAACCTCCGGGGGCCATCACTCCAGGAGGACAGGATGTAGGCGGCCCATTCCCCCTCGGCGTCGACATCACCCGGATCGAGGAACAGGATCTGCGCGTCACCCTCCCGCGAGATCAGCAGCCCACGGCCCAGCGGATTGCCGTCCTCGGGAGCCGGATTCTCATCGAGGAGGTCCTTCCAAGCTTCTTCCCAGAACGGTTCGATGTCCCGCAACCACCCGATGTCGGACGTGTCCAGCATCTGGTCAACGAAAACCCCCGCATGCCGCCAGCCATCGGTCGTCAACAGAAATTCGCGATACGACGGCGGCAGCGTCCGCCCGATCCGCCCCTCGGCCCCCGCGATCGCCTCCTCGCTCGCCGGTGCGAACCCGAGCCACCCATCGCGCAGGATCTCCGGATCCTCCTGCCCGGGTTCGCGGCTGCGAATCCACTCCTGACTCCAGCGCGACAACCACGGTCTCCAACTCATGGTCGAGCACTGTGCCAGAAGGGTCCGACATGCTTGCTTCGAATTGCTGTCCCGCATCTGGCGGATCGGCCACCTCCGGGATCAGAGATCGATCACGACCTTGCCCCGGACGTGTCGGTCCGCTTGGAGTTCGACGGCCGTGCGGATGTCTTCGACAGGGAACGTCGCGGCGATGGGCACACGGAGACGGCCGGAGGCGATCAGTCGCGCGATGTTCTCGAGCGCATCGGGTGCGGCGTTGGCTCCGTTGGCGGCTGGGATCCCCTCGATCACGGTCGCGATGGTGCAGATGCGATTGTCCGGAACTCCGAGTTCGCGAGCCGCGTGCACGGTGTCAGTGCCGTGCAGATCCAATGCCGCTGTGACGGTGCCCATTTCGCGGACCCGGTCGGTGAGGCCGTCGCCGTATGCGACCGGTTCCGCGCCGAGGTCGCGCAGGTACTCCGCCGTCGACGGCGAACCGGTTCCGATAACTCGCGCTCCCGCGATTCGCGCCAACTGCACAGCGAACACCCCGACTCCGCCGCCCGCGCCGCCGATCAGCACCGTGTCCTGCGGACCGAGGTCGAGCACGTCGAGAGCGGCGGACGCGGTACTGCCCGCGATCGAGAGCGTGGCGGCGGTGCGATCATCGACCCCGTCCGGGGTGTGATGAGCGACCCCGCTCACGATGTTCCCGTCCGCGTCCACCACGACGAAATCGGCGATCGCCCGGGACAGCGCCGTCCCGAACACCCGGTCACCCACCGCGTAACCGCTTACGCCCGTACCGATTTGATCGATGACACCCGCGTAATCGGTCCCGAACCCGACAGGCAGGCTCAATCCGAACCGAGCTGCGGTCTCCGCATCCGCGGTCATCACCCAGTCCATCGGATTCAATCCGGCCGCCGTGACCCGAACCCGGATCTGCCCATCTCCCGCCTGAGGTTCAGGCACATCCTGAACGGTCAATACCTCAGGGCCACCGAATGATTCGAGCCGAACGGCCCTACTCGCGTCAGCCCGCCGTCCACCATTGCGCTGCTGCATATTCGCCGTCTCCTCGCGTTCGTGGAGCCATCGGACCGAGCCATTCCCACCGTCATCGATCATCGCAGGATCGACAACCCGTGAACGAACGACACGACAAATCGATCACCAGCCCGAGCGCTGTACAGCGGCCGGCAGTGAGCCGGCGGGTGTCATTCGCCGGGAAGCAGGTCCGGATCCAGTTTCGAACTCGCGCCGAGCACCTCTATCCCGACAATGACGCCATTGGCGTCGAGATCGAGATTGACCATGCCCCCGACCGCGTTCGGATCAACCGGAACCACCGTTGCCACACCCCCGGGCGGAATCTCGCCCGTCAAATATATGTACGCGGCATCGGCCACGGGGTCATAGGTGACTCTGGGTTCGATCATGCTGACATCCTGCCTCTACCAACGAATCCGACGTGTACCGCGCGCACTGCTCACTGATCCGGATCGAGCGATTGGAACCACCTGGTATGGCTCGCGCAGGTGCTCGGGACGTTCGGTCGGAACATATCGCTTGACCTGAACATTGGTTGAGGTAGCAGGATCGAGTTCATGATCTTGGTAACCGGTGCAACAGGCAGGGTCGGCCGCGCGGCCGTCAACCAACTACATGAGGCGGGCGTCGAGGTCCGGGCACTGGTCCGCCGCCCGGAGGCGGCGGATCTTCCGCCGGGCGTCGAGGTCGTTCGCGGCGATCTGTCGGATCCGGGCAGTCTCGATGCCGCGCTGGAGGGAGTGCAGGGGGTGTTCCTGGTGTGGCCCACACTGGAAGCGGACGCGGTCGCGCCAGAGGTGATTGGGCGGCTGGCCGAGCAGGCCCGCCACGTTGTGTACCTCTCCGCCCGGGGCGCCGACGAGCGGGTCGGCGCGGTACTCGGTTCACACGGCTATCTCGAACGGCTCATCGAGGAATCGGGGGTGGGTTGGACCTTCGTGCGGGCAGGGGGTTTCGCGGCCAATGACCTCGGCTGGGCGGAGTCGATTCGCTCGGAAGGTGTTGTGCGCGAACACTACGATCAATGGGCGAGGTCGGTGATTCACGAGCGCGATATCGCCGCGGTGGGCGTCGGAGCACTGCTCGAGGGCCGTACCGGCACTGTCTACGACGTGACCGGCCCCGAGTCGCTGACCGCCCCGCAGCGGGCGCGGATCATCGCCGACGCGCTCGGGGTGCCGGTGCGGTTCGAGAAGATGTCCAGGGAGCGGATGCGTGCGGTGACGGCTGCGTGGATGCCGGTCGACGATGTGGACAAGGCGCTGCGGGAAATGGACGAGATGACCGCGCGGCCGGAGCCGGTGCTGCCCACCGTCGCCGAGGTCACCGGCGCGCCCGCGCACACATATCGAGAATGGGTCAACGACCACCTTGCCGATTTCCGTTGAACCCCAGCCGGTTTGACGCTCTGCCTCATTCGTGTTCGGCGTGCCACGGCGGGGCGATGATCTGACCCGGCTTCTCGCTGAGAAGATCGACTGCATGAGGTGAGTCGGGTCAGACCTCGCGGGGGAGCAGGCCCTGGGTCAGGTTGGTGACGACCTCGTCCAGCAGTTGCTCGGCGGCCTCCGGGGTGACCATTCCGGAGATGACGAAGCTGGCCAGGCCCTGCAGCGAGACCGCGACCGACATTCCGATGCGCAGCGGATCGCCCGCGACGATCTCCCCGCGTGCCTGTGCCTCGGCCGTCAAGGCCACCGGCACAGCGAAGGCGTGTCGTACTGCGGTTGCCATTTCCGTGCCCCCGGTAGGGCTGTGCTTGCGGGTGAACATCAGCGTCAGCAATGCCGGATTGTCCACGGCGAAGCGCAGATACGCGCGCGCGAGCCGGTGGAAGCGTTGTACGAATGGGCCGTCGGCGTCGGAAGCGCGAAAGGCTGCCCCGAGTCGTTCGAAACCCGATTGCGCCAACGCGTCCAGCAGCGCCTGCTTGTCCCGGAAGTGGCGACTGGGCGCGTTGTGGGTGACGCCCACATCGCGGGCGAGCTGCCGAAGCGAGAGTTGCTCCGCGCCGGTTTCGCGCAGCGTCTGCTCGGCACGCTGGAGCAACTGCTCGCGCAGGTCGCCGTGGTGATACGAACGGGAGGTTGTCATGACGGATGCAGCGTATCAGCAATGTGGGCATTGACCACTTTGTGGGCAGTGTCTACATTGGCGATATGTCGAAAACCAACTGGACCGCACAGGATCTACCGCGCATGGACGGCCGCACCGTCGTCGTCACCGGGGCCAACAGCGGGCTCGGACTGGTGACCAGCCGGGAACTGGCCAGGGCCGGTGCACGGGTTGTACTCGCCGTGCGCGACACCGAACGCGGGGCCGCCGCGGCACGCGAGATCGGAGGTGTCACCGAGGTCCGCCAGCTCGACCTCGCCAATCTCGGCTCGATCCGGGAATTCGCCCGGCGCTGGTCCGAGCCGATCGATGTGCTGATCAACAACGCCGGAATCATGATGGTCCCCGAGGGTCGCACCGCCGACGGTTTCGAGCGCCAGTTCGGCACCAACCATTTGGGCCACTTCGCCCTCGCGAACCTGCTGCTCCCGCATCTGACCGACCGCGTGGTCACGATCTCCTCGCAGGCGCACCGCCGCGGCCACATCGACCTGGCCGACCTGAACTGGAACAAGCGGCCCTACAACCCAAGTGGCGCCTACGGTCAGTCGAAACTCGCCAACCTGCTGTTCACCCTCGAATTGCAGCGCCGCCTCACCGCGGCGGGCTCCACGCTGCGCGCGGTCGCCGCCCACCCCGGCTGGGCGGCGACGAATCTGCAGAAGCACACCCAGAACCCGATCGCGGACTTCGCAATGTCCGTGGGCAACAAGCTGATCGCTCAAAGCGCCACCGCCGGTGCCCTGCCGACTTTGTTCGCCGCGACCCAGGACCTGCCGCCTGCTGCCTACATCGGCCCCGACGGCTTCTACGAGTACCGCGGCTACCCCACCCTGGTGGGTCGCTCCCATGCCGCATCGAATCCCGAACTGGCACAGAAACTCTGGCAGCAGTCGGAGAAACTCACCGGCATCATCTTCTCATCGCTCGCCATATAGCCGCTCGCGACAGAGCCGCACATCATGCTCGAGGCTGCGCGCTCAGAGACTTGCCGTACCAGACCTCGGCGTAGTCGCCGGTGTTGTACGCCGGAATTTCCGCGTAGCCGTGGCGGCGGTAGAGGGCTTGGGCTTCGACCAGATCCAGTCGGGTATCGAGAACGACCCGGGTGGCACCGAGGGCGGTAGCGGCGGCTTCTGCCGCGATCAGCAGGTGTTGTCCTCCACCGGTTCCGCGCCATTGCGGCCGTACGAACACGCGGGTCAGTTCGACGACATCGTTGCCGAGTGCTCGAAGGCCGGTGCATGCGGCAGGTTCGCCGTCGTATCGGCCGAGCAGGAATAGACCGCGTGGCGGGATCAAGTCGTCTGTCGAATCGGCGGCGAGTTCTCGGTCGAGTTCTGCCGGTGTCGATCGGCGGCCCAGATGGAGCAGGCGGTAGCGGTCGGCGACCTCGACGTAGTACTCCCGCAGCAGCGCGGCGGCTTCGGGGTGTCGCACCGGGGCCGGGGCAACGACCCAGCCTGGATGTTCGTCCGAGTTACGGGTCACGGTCGCAACACCTTTCGGGTTTCGGTCGTCGAAGTCGCTGCACTGGTCAAGAGCTGCAACAGATTTCAGTCAGTCGGAGCGCCCCCGCGCAACCGGTAGATCAGACCTCCGCCGAACGTGGCTGACAATGGCGCGAGAATCCAGACGTACCACACGTACGGACTGAGCCAGGCGAGTGCGGCCGTGGCGAGGAAAACCGAGGCGACCGCGAACGAGGCATCGGCGCTACGACGGATATCAGCCGCGACGATGCCCTCGGCGAGTACGGATCGGCGTGCGGCCAGCTCGCGCACCACACCTTCGTTGCCGAACAGCAGCGCCGCTGTCACGGCGAACAGGCATACGGCGAGACTGTTGTCCGTCGCGTGCCCGAACACCGCCGTCGAATAGGGCAGGATCGCGACGAAGAACAAGAGCGGCGCATGCCAGGCGAGAGTGAGCCGATCCAGCAGCGTCACCTCGTAGATCAATGTGTGATGGCGGCGCCATACCGACCACAGCAGGAAGAACGCGAGGACGAACGCCACGAACGAGGCGCGCTCGTGCCACAGGAATGACGCCAGGGCACCGGTATCGACCAGGTCCTCGCCTTCCGGCCGCTTGATCTCGACGACCAGCAGCGTGATCGCGATCGCGAGAACGGCGTCGGCGAACGCGCCGATGCGGTGTGGTGACCAGCCGCTGGCGTTGCTGTTCGCGTCGGTGTGATGCGACATCGGAGTCTCCCGGGGTTATGCGCGGGCTGCGCGTGCGGCGGGCGCGAGTGTGGGCTGCTCGGTGCTGGCGAGTTGTTGCGATCGGAGCGCCAGGATGATCATGACTGCGGGAAAGAGTATGTCGCACACCAGAACTCCACCGGTATTGCCGGGAGCATGGTCGCCGTGGGCGAACCACTGGTAGACGTGGCCGATCGCCGCGCCCCACAGGAACATTCCGGCGCCGAGTCCGATGGTGATGCGCTCACGGGCGCCGGCCGAGGCGGCGCGGAAACCCATGACAGCGAGCCCGAGATTGGCGAAGGCGATCTCGAACTGGAACGGGGTGCGGTCGAAGCCGATCGCGGTGGCCATCACGTCCGGGGCGGTCAGGAAGGCGATCGTCATCCACAGGCTGCCGCAGCCGAGCGCGGCGACGGCCCACCATCGCTGCCACGTCTCGAGAGCAGCCGCACGGGAGGGGCTGTGCCGTGTGCGGACCAATGCGCCGACAACGGCGATCACTATCCACACCAAGGGGAAAGCCGACTGGGCAAGGTACGACATCGCGTTCATACCTTGAGTGTTGCATGGTTAATATTAACCATGCAACACTTACGTTGATCGAGAAAGTCGGCGTCGTGCTATCGACGCGGCTCCAGAAGCTTTGCCAGCGCGGCGGTATCACGCAGGTACTGCTCGTACGGGAAACCCGCTTCCAGCAGCGCGTCGCGCAATTGGTTCTGCAATGGCCTGTCGGTGCTGTGGAAGGCATCGCGCCCGGCTTCGGTGGTGCTGACCAACCGTCGCCGCGCATGCTCCGGATCGGTCTCGACCGCGACGAACCCGGCGGCTTCAAGCGGCCGCAAGGCCCGGCTGACCGCCGGATCGGATACCGAAAGTGCCTGTGCCAGCTGATGCTGGGTCACCGGCTCGATTTCCTCCAGCATTCCCAGCAGGCGTATCTGGCTGTACGTCAAGACCTCGGTCTCGCCGCCGCGTCGGCGCGCGGCCTCGCCGAGTAGATACACCACGCGATGCAGCAGGTCTCCGAGTCCATCGTCCATGAATCGAACGTATCAGAGTCTTGCCTGGTTAAGATTCATCGCCGAGGTCCACCCCGCGCCGAAAATCGTTTGCCGCGTCGAACGGCGGTTTCTAGGGTGGCAGCCATGTGCAGCTTCCAATTCTTCGTGCGGGTGCGCCCGAGCCGGGCTCTGGCCCGCTAGCCGTCGCAGGTAGATCCGTACCCGCGTCGGCAGGCGCGCCCAGGGCCCTTCGAGATCCGTCAATTTCTCGAGGACCCGAAAGGGCATGTGCTGTGGCGCAACGCTTTTCTTCCCGTACCCAAAGCAAGCTCGGCACCGGCGGCGGGCGCACCCCGCGCGACCGGGCTCGCCGTGAGCTCTCACAGAATTTCCTGGTGGACCGTCATGCCGTCGAATCGTTTGTGGCGTTGGCGAATCCGTGTGGACTCGTGCTCGAACCCGGTGCGGGTGAGGGTGCGCTGACTCTGGCACTGGCCGGACACGGCGCGGAGGTGATCGCGTACGAAATCGACCCGCTCCCGGCGGCGAAACTCACCGCGCGCACCCGAAGGCATCCCGAAATCCGCGTGGTACAGGGTGATTTCCTGCGAGCCCGACCCCCGCGCACCCCCTTCGCGGTGGTCGGCAATATTCCTTTCTCGGCTACCACCGAGATCGTGGACTGGTGCCTGAACGCACCCGCACTCACCTCCGCGACACTGCTCACCCAACTCGAATACGCCCGCAAGCGGACCGGTGACTACGGCCGCTGGAGTCTGCGCACGGTGCTGAGCTGGCCAAGGTTCACCTGGACCCTGCATAACCGAGTGCCGCGCAGCGCATTTCGTCCGATCCCGGCGGTCGACGCGGCGATCCTGCGCATCGACCGCCGACCACACCCGCTCGTGGCGGACCGCTCTTCCTTCGAGCGACTCGTCCGCCTCGGCTTCTCCGGGATCGGTGGCTCGATCGGCGCATCACTGAAAACCCGTCACCCACACGCGGATTCGGCTCTGTCCGCCGCAGGCATCGCCCCCGGCACGGTGGTGGCCTACGTTCATCCGGACCAGTGGCTGGCGCTGCACGCGGCGCTCACCGGATAGTGCTTAGGGGCATGGGTTTCGCCAACTCGTAGACGAGCGGCGGCCGCACGGTGTAGAACGACCGCATGCTGATCCGGACACGATCGAATCAGCACGGCGGACAATGGAATGGCTGGCACCGTGCGGCGGCTACTCGTCTCGGGGTGTGACCAACGCAGACGCCTACCGTTCCCGACCAAAGGCAATGCTCATGTGCGATGAGATGAATACATACAGGTCGACCGCTGACCTCATCCCTGCGTGTACCAGCCCGTCTGTCGCTGACGCGGTGCTGTCGTGACCGCCGGAGCCGAACTCGGTGCCCGACTGCTGCGCACGCGATGGGTCGTGCGTGCCCCGATCGCGCTGTTCCGTGCCGGATTGGGGTTCGTCTTCGGCTCGCGCATGCTGATGCTGCAACACATCGGACGCCGCAGCGGCGCAGCACGATTCGTGGTCCTCGAGGTCGTCGATCGACCCGCGCCGCAGGAGATCGTCATCGTGTCGGGATTCGGCAAACAGGCGCAGTGGTACCGCAATATCGTCGCCGACCCACATGTGCGGGTGTGGATCGGAACGCGCCGCGGCGCCCCGGCGATCGCCACCGCGATGAGCGAGCCGGAATCAGCCGCAGCGCTCGCCCACTACGCTCGGATCCATCCCGTAGCGTGGGATCGGTTGCGCGCCACCATCGAACAGGCCACCGCCGCACCGGTCGAGACATTGCCGATGGTCCGATTGACACTTGCCTGACCTGAGCACGAGGTGCGGTATCCACCTGTCACCGCCGAGTCCGCCGGACTCCTCACCAACGGTGGTTCTCACTTCAGGGGCAGGGGTACGCGCCGGTCCATCCACATGCGATGTCACGATGCCCGCTCGCTCGGTGACTGTGTCGGAGTTGTTAGATTGCAGGACAATGACATCCGAGGGTTTGCCAGGGGGATCTGATCCCGCGCACGATGTAACGGCGTCAGTTCGTTCTGTGATCGAGCGGGTGGTCGCCGACGGGCTCCGGCGTGAGTCGATGGTGGGGGCGTCTGATGCACAGATCGAGAGTTGGGCGATCGCGCAGCGTGTGTCGGACGTTCCCGTTGCCGTGCGAGAGGTGTTGCGCTGGATCGGAGTTCGAGGCGGTCGATGGCTCAGCGGAAGCTCGTTCGGAGTCGACGCGGTAGGTGCGAGGTCAAAGGGCGCGGCACAGGCCACGTTGCGGGAGCTCGGCGACACGATGGCCGACTCCGGCGGGATGCTGGTCCTGGTTGATCACCAGTCCTACCAATTCGACGTGATTGGTGGAGCAGACCTGAGTGCGCTCGATCCTCCGGTGTGGGCGATCACTGAAGGCGAGTTCGTGGAGCAGTGCTGGCCTTCGGTGACCGAGTGGCTCAACGCGATCGCACCGGAGGTGGCTCGCGATCGTGAACGCCTAGCATTTCAGCGCGCGCACGGTGAATGGATCGATCCAGCCTGGTCCGAGTACATCGAATTCGATTGAGAGGTTGGCGTCGGTGACTCACGTCCATCGTCGCCCAGTGATGTCGGTACCCGCGCTCGCCGCATATCGCGTTGACCGACATGGCACTTCAGGGGCACCGGAATGCGCGACGGTATGCGCCCGGCGTCGTGCCGACGTGGGCGCGGAAGCGGCGTCGCAGGTTCACTGCCGAGCTGAGGCCGACCCGTGTCGCGATGACCTCGACGGGAAGTTCGGTCTCTTCGAGCAGAGTGCGCGCGGCGGCCACCCGCCGGGACAGCACCCACCCGCCGGGGCTCGTGCCCAGTTGATCGGCGAAGCGCCGGGCCAGCGTGCGCGGCGAGACGTTGAGAAACGAGGCCATCTGCTCGACCGACAGTGGGTCGTGCAGGCGCGCTCCCGCCCAGTCGAGCAGACCATCCAAGGTGTCCGCCGCAGGTGCGGGCGGCGGGTGCTGGGTCTGGTCGCCTTCCCGATGCGGCGGCATGACCATGTGCCGGGCGATCAGCGCCGCATGCGCCGCGCCGTGGTCGCGACGCACCAGGTGTAGGCACAGGTCGATGCCGGCGCCCGCTCCGGCGCTGGTGGCGACGTCGCCGTGGTCCACGTAGAGCGCGCCGGATTCCACACGCACATCGGGGAATTCGCGCGCGAGCTGCTGCGCGCGAGCCCAGTGCGTGGTCGCGGAGCGGCCGTCCAGCAGGCCGGTGCGAGCCAGCGCGAAGACGCCGGAGCAGATCGTCACCAGTCGTGCGCCGCGCGCGTGCGCCCGCAGCAGTGCGTCGCGGACCGCGTTCGATAGCGGCGCGTCCACCGGCGACCAGCCGGGGATGAGCACCGTGTCCGCGGTCTCGAGCGCCGCCAAACCATGCGTCACCGAGATCGCGTACCCCGCTGTCGTCGGCACCGGACCGGGCGTCTCGGTGCACACCTCGAACTCGTAGTGCTGCGGTATCCCGGCCCGTTCCGTACCGAATACCTCGACCGCGCAGCCGAGCTCGAAGGTCGACTGCACCGGCCGCACCAAGGCAACCACGCGATGCATGGCAGAAAAGTACCCCATGCTGTCCGGCGGGACTCTCGCCACCTCCACGGCTACCGGGCAGCGTGGAGCGCATGCACTCCGAAATCCTCGACCAACACGGATACACCTTCGCCACCGTCACCGAATCCCCTGTCCGAGAACTCTTTCCCGGCATCCGGCTGCGTTCGCTGTGGAGCGGACCTTCCGGTGCGCACGCTCACGTGCTGGAAATGGACCCCGGCTCCTCGTGGCCACACCGCGACGTCCACGAGCCGGGACCGGAAGAGGTCTACGTGGTCGCAGGCACCTTCAACGACGGCGCCCGTGACTACGCGGCCGGTACCTTCCTGCACGCACCGGCGGGTACCTGGCACGTCCCCGCGACCTCGACGGGCTGCACGCTTTTCCTCTTCTACCCCGAGGGTTAGCCGACTACCGGCGGTGCGGGCGACCAGATTCCGGCGGCGGTGCCGTTCTCGACATGCTCACGGTAGGTGGCGACCTTGCCTCGAATGATGTCCAGGCTTTCGGTCAGGTCGCTGATCTTTTCCCGGACCGCCTTCTCGTGGGATTCCAACAGCGCGAGGCGTTCTCGTTCATTGCCCGGGCCTGATCGGACCAGTTGGGCGAACTCTCGCAAGGTCGCGATGGGCATGCCGGAACCGCGCAATCGATTGCACAGCAACAACCATTCGACATCGACCGAGTCGAAGGTTCGTTGTCCGCCGGTGGTGCGGGGGATCGGGCGCAGGAACAGTTCCTCGCGTTCGAAGAACCGTAATGCGTGTACGCCGAGGCCCGTGGCCTTCGCTACGTCGCCAATGGACAGACCGTCCGTGTGACCCATCGCCGCTCCCATAGCTTGACCTAGATTGCACTCTAGATTTTAGGTTGGGCCGCATGACACTCACACGGCAATCCCCGATCGGCTCGGGCCTGGGTGCGCACAGCACGGCTGACGACGCACTCACTGGTATCGACCTGACCGGCAAGACCATCCTGATCACCGGCGGTTATTCCGGCCTGGGCAAGGAAGCCACGATGGCACTCGCGCGCGCCGGCGCGCGAGTGATCGTGCCTGCCCGCCGTCGGGACGTCGCCCGCGACGCGCTCGGCGGCATCGCCGGAACGGAGATCCATGAACTCGACCTCGCCGATCTCGACAGCATCCGGACCTTCAGTGAGAGGTTGCTGGACGCCGGCACGACACTCGACATCGTCATCAACAACGCGGGCGTCATGGCCTACCCGCAGCGACATCTTCCTTCCGGCTGGGAGGCACACCTGGCCATCAACCACCTCGGACATTTCGCGCTGATCAACCGACTGCGGCCTGCCCTGGCCGGCGCCGGAGCGCGAGTGGTGTCGGTGGCCTCGTCGGGCCACTTCCTCAGCGATATCCGTTGGGAAGACCCGCATTTCGCGCGCGGTTACGATCACTGGCTCGCGTACGGCCAGTCCAAGACCGCGAACTCACTATTCGCCACCCATCTCGACACTTTCGGCGCGGGAATCGGCTTGCACGCCTTCGCGGTTCATCCGGGTAGCATCCTGACTCCCTTGCAGCGCAACATCTCCCACGACGAACACCTCGCGCAGGGCTGGATCACGGCCGAGGGCCGCCACGCCGAGGGCTTCAAAACCCCGGCCCAGGGTGCGGCAACGGCGGTGTGGGCGGCCACCTCTCCGCAATTGGACAACCGCAGCGGCCTCTACTGCCAGGACTGCGATATCGCGAATCCGGCGACCACCGACGACATGCTCATCGGTGGTGTCAAACGTTGGGCCGTCGATCCGGAATCCGCGGCCCGCCTATGGAATCTGTCGAGCGAACTCACCGGTCTCGACAGTTTTTCCTGACCGCCGATGAGTTTCGGGTGGTTTCATCGTCCAAGCCTCTGAATTGATCGAGAGAAGGAGTTCGATGTGACCAGACCATTTCGATTCGGAGTTGTCGCCCCGATCATGACCGATCTGCCGACCTGGCGGGACAGTGTGCGCCGCATCGCCGGCCACGGCTATTCGACGCTGCTGGTGCCCGACTTCCCGCTGACGCAACCGGCGCCCGCCGCCACGCTCGCCACCGTCGCGGCCACGACCGACTTGCGGGTGGGCACCTGGGTGTACGCCTCCCCGTTCCGCGCACCCTGGCTGACCGCCTGGGAATCGCACTCGCTGTCGGTGCTCACCGAAGGCCGCTTCGAAATGGGCATCGGCACCGGGCGGCCGGGTATCGAGGATGAGTTGCGCGACAAGGGAATATCCGACGTGCCGTCGCCGTCGGCGCGATTGGCGCAGATTCGTGAGACCGTCGCCAGGCTGCGCGATCTCGACGGCCCCGACCTGCATACGCCGGTCGCGATGGCTGTATTCGGTCCCAAGGCCCGGGCGCTGGCGGCCGAGGTCGCCGATACGGTCACCTTCGTACTGGGTGGTCAGCCCCGCGATGAAGTCGCCAGGCTCGCAGCCGATTTCCGTGCTACTTCCGATGCCGAGCTCGCCCTTGCGGTGCCGGCGGTCGGTGACACGGTCGCGCCGCATATGGCGCCGCCCGGCACCGACCCCGCCGCGTGGCGTGCGGCGGACGCGATGACCGTGCTCCCGGAGGACCCTGCGGCCGCCATCGAGGAGATTCAGCGTCGGCGCGAGGAGAACGGCTTCTCCTACTTCGTCATCGGTGCGCACGTCGCCGACCAATTCGCGCCGGTTGTCGCCAAACTCGCCGGACAGTGAACCCGACTACCGCCTGATCGCTATCGAGTTCTCATGCGGCAGCAGGGTTTTCCAGGACGATGGCGACGCCCTGGCCCGAGCCGATGCAGACCCCGATCGCCCCGTACCGCGCATTGCGTTCGCGCAGTTCGGTGGCCAGGGTCAGGACGTAGCGCGCGCCGGTGGCGCCGAACGGGTGACCGATCGCCACCGCACCGCCGTTCGGTGTGAGCTTCTCATCGGGAATGACGAAGCCGCCCAGCTGATTCGGCAGTTCCCGCAGTACGCCGAGCGCTTGAGCGCTGAACGCCTCGTGCACTTCCCAGATGTCGATCTGCTCGGGTGTCAGTCCGGCTCGTTTGAGCGCCAAGGGCAGTGCCCACGCCGGAGCCAGACCCATGTAGAGCGGGTCGATCCCGTACACCGCGGACGACACCACCCGTGCCAGCGGTTCGACACCGAGCTCAGCGGCCCGTTCGCCCGAGGCCAGCACCAGCGCACTGGCCCCATCGGTCAGCGGCGTCGAGTTCCCGGCGGTCATCTGCGTCGTCCCCGGCTGCGGGGGCAGCGCGGCGAGGCGTTCGGCCGTGGTGTCGTCCCGGATGAACTCATCGTGTTCGAACAGCCGCGCGGGCGTCTTGCGGGTTCCCGGAATCTCGACCGGCATGATCTCCTTGGCCAGCCGTCCGGAATCCCTGGCCGCCTTGGCATTTCGCTGCGTGCGGAGCGCGAACGCGTCGATTTCCTCGCGGGTCAGCCCGTAGCGGTTGGCCACGTTCTGGGCCGTCTCGATCATTCCGATGTAGGCATTGCGCGCCAGCAGCACCGGATTGGCCGGACCGCCCGCGCCCGCCCACATGGTGTCGAGCAGGATGACCGGCCCGCGCGGCCCGAACGGAGTGTCGCCCTTCATGTACGCCCAACCCGACCGCGACATTGACTCGACACCGCAGGCGATCCCGACGCCCAGGTCTCCGGCCTTGATCGCATGCGCGATATTGACCGTCGCGCTCAATGACGATCCGCAGAACCGGTTGATCGTCGCACCCGCGACAGTGTCCGGGAAGCCCGCCGCCAGTGCCGCCCACCGCGCGACATCGCCCATGCCCTCGTGGGCCGGATTCACGCATCCCGCGACAATGTCCTCGATCTGATCGAGTCCCAGGCCGACGCGCTCGCACGCGCCCTTCATAGTCATCCCGAGCAGGTCATCGGCCCGAATATGCGAGAGCGAACCCCCGTATTTGGCGAACGGGGTCCTGACTCCACCGAGCACGAACGCATCCGTCATCACGATCTCCTTCGACAGGGTCCTGCGTGTCCGCCAGGATCGATCTTGGCGCTATCGATCTTGCCAGTTCCGCGGACGCGCGGTGCGGTCAGTCTTCGATGCCGAGGATCGCGGCCACGTCCGCATCGGCGCCATCGGTGACCTCGAGCCTCAGGTGGGCGAAGGCCGGGGCCAATGCCGCGAGCGCGGTGGGCCGGTCGCCCTCGATGTCGTGCTCGTGGATGTACACGCTGCGCAATGTCAACGATTCGAGCTGAGGCAGCAGCGGGGACTCGGCCAGCGTCACGAGGGTGTCGTAGTCGTCGGTGTCGAACTCCGCGGCACCCAGGTCGAGATGGCGCAGTGCGGGGAACCCGGCCGGATCCAGGCTGCCCAATTGCTCACCGGGACAGACGGTGCCGAAGACATCGGGACCGATCTCCAGTGTCAATGTCCGAAGGCTCGGCAGCTTGGCCGGGAAGACCGCGCCGTCGGCGAAAACCGCACCGCGCACACGCAATTCGGTCAGCTCGGGCAATGCGTCACCGTCGATATCGTCGAAGAGCAGGCCACCTTCGATGGTGAGTTCGCGCAATGCGGGCACCGCGGCCCACAGGTTGCTCGCGATGTCATCCACGAATCCCTCGTGCAACCACTCCAGCGGATCGATCCGGCCACTGGTGGAGGTGATGGCGGGCTCGAACAGGTCCTCGAAGTCGTGGCCGAAGTACAGGGCGGTCAGCTGTTCGCGGCGGAGCCCGGCAAGTGCCCACGCGGCCCGGCGCGCAGAGTAGTGAAAGTCGGTCAGGTGCAACTCGAGTCGGCGCAGCGAGGCCGAGGCGGGGTCGGTGAGCAGGGCCTCGATCAGCACGGCCTCCCACTGCTCCGGGTCGCTCGCATCCGAGCCGAGCTGCTCCACCAGCGCGCCGCGCACAGCGGTGGTGTGCGGCGATAGCCGGAATACGGCCTCCTGCAACCGGTTACCAGACCAGGTGAGCTGCCAGGAACCGTCAGCGGCCAAAGCTTCGAAGTCGATCACGGCCGCATAGTAGTTGGTGCGCACGACATTTCACGCACACGGGCCTCGTGCGCGGCAATCGATGTGCGCGCTACAGCTCTTCCGCCAACTCTTGCTCCCGAATCGCGGCCAAAGCTATGGCTTTGTCGAATGTCCCGGTGAGTACCGCGCGACGCTGGGCCTTGAACTCCTCACTGGGGCCGAGCTCGTCGATATACCCGTCCCACACCCGCAAATACCGCTCACGCCATTCGCTGAGCACCGCCACCGACGGAATGTTCGCACCAACCCGCGCGGGTTCGACCAGCTGGACAAGGATTTCGAGCCATGCGGGCACCATGTCCCCGCCCCACTCATCGGGTTCCAACGTGGTGTCATCGGACGGATCCTGGAATTGTTCGGCGATATTGCCGATGATGTGATCGGTCAGCTCCCCGAGCCCGTCTGCGGCGGTATCGCTGTCGAAATTCCCCGGACCCCATACACCCATGACAACCTCTCCGGCCGAACGCTTTTGGCGCAGGCAGCGTATCAACACCTCGATTGCCCGCCGTGCGCCGCATCCGGACGGTCGTACGGTGGAACGATGACTGTCGACATCCACGGCCAGCGCCCGACAGCGGCGACTGCCGCAACCGATCAGGATTCCGCTCCAGCAGAGATCGCGAGGGTGTTCAGCGATCTCGAAGCCGCGCTTGTGGCAAGGGATGCCGAGGCGTTCGACAGTGTGTTCACCGATGATGTCGTTTTCATCAATCCGGCGGGTGCGATCTATTCGAACTGGGATCAATTGCACGCCTATCACTCGGCCGCGCTGCGGAACAGCCCGGATGCCGAGTCGCACTACACGATTCTGGCACTGCGATCTCTTGCCGGTGGACACGCGATCGTCAATGTCGAACAGACCCTGCGCACTCCGGATTTCTCGGTAACCAACCGTGGGACATGGGTTTTCACCGAACGAGATGACCGCTGGTGGGTCTGTTCGGTGCACAATACGAATGTGGCCGGCAGCGCCCGAGCCTGAAGCCACTACCTGTCCAGTAGTCGGCGGATCTCCTCATTCGGATACGGGGTCTTCCTGCTCGTTTGCTGAAACGCACGCGTGAACACCGACATTGCTGCGGCGACCGGCGCGTGGCGGGTGAGGACTGCGGCGGCGCCCTCGGGGATGCCCTCCGGCTCCTTGCCCTCGGCAATGTCGTGCGCCATCGATGCGCGTGCCTCCCGGTCCTGCGGGCCGTACAGGGCGTACAGCAGCCAATTCACCAGATAGGTTGCCGTGAAGCCGCGGTCATAGCTCCGGTTCTGCTCGAAGAACGCCGTCTCCCGCGGCGAGAGATCGAACTCTTCGGAGAGCGCGAGGCCGTAGTCGGCGAAATAGAGTCGTCGGCCGTCGGTCAGGACGTTCCAGAAATGCGCGTCCAGGTGCAAAAGCCCGCGGCTGTTCATGAACGAAACTCCCTCGGCCAGTTCTCGTTCCACCATGGCGCAGGCTCGATCGGTGGCCGCAGCACCCGACTCGATCTGTTCGTTCAGCCACTCGTGGAGGGTCTGCGGGATGTACTCCAGGAACAGCGCGATACTCGCCGACGAATCCCGCAGGGCCTCGATCCGATGGCGTATCTGAGGTCGGTTGTCCCAGTAGGCGACGGCGCGATCGACATCGGCGAGTTCGGTCGGCAGCGGTGTCGTGTCCGGCAGTACCCGCCAGTGGTACATCAGCGGAAATCCCTCATGTTCGCCCGCGAGCACCCAGTCGGTCGTCATGGTGTGCACGGCGAGTTCGCGCCACGCGCCGAAGCCCGCCCCACCGATGAGGCCGACGCCGTAGTGGTGGAACATCGGCAACTCGAACAGGTTCGCCGTGGACCGGACATGCTTTGGTCGGCGTTCGAGATCGGTGAGCGGCACACGCTTCACGAAGACCGGGGTTCCGGCGATATCCAGCAGCGCTGACTTCCCGCCGATACCGGCACCGAGCGGTGCGGCCGCATCCACGAGTTCACGCAACGCGTCATCGCTGTGCAGCGCAAGGGCCGTGGAGACAGCGCTGTGTGTGCGAAGTCGCGTCGAGGGCCTAGGTAATGGGCGGGGATCGGTCCGGTCCTGTACCCGACGGACATCGTGGCTTGTCCCCATAACTGCACTCTAGTTTGCGAATTCCGAGGATTGCCGTTCGTCCGGAGCGAGGGATGACCGCTGAGGCAGGATCGGCAGGGGTTGATACCTTCACTCGGCGTGGATGATTCGCTGAATCGTCCCTGCCGTCACCGAGCTGTCCGCTGTTTCGAACTGGAAACCACAAGGCATGTTGGATCGTCCCGCCCATATTCCCGCCGCCATTACTCAAGCTCCGCTCACCTTCCCGTGGACCAATCAGATCTCGATGCGCCTCGACGACTTCGACGGTGTACCAGCACATCTGGGGACCGCGCTGGCGAAGATCAGTTACAAAGGCAGACTGGCTCTCGCGCTGGCCAGTCTGGAATGGGTGGTGTGGCGGCTGTCCGGCTGGATCGATGTGCGGGACGCGCTCGAGCGACTCGAGGCTGCCTGGGTGTTGCAGGTGTCGGTGTCCGAGGTACGCGATTTGGGGCTCGAGAGTGTGCGTGATGACCTCGGTGTGCGCGGCAACCCTGCGGGCCCGTTGCAGGAAGTGTTGATGCGTCTGGAGATCCTGGAATTGATGTTCCGGAAAGGCAAGCCGCAGTTGAGTACCAAGTCAGGCTTATGCGCGGTGCTCGCCTCGCATGTGCTGCCCGCGGACAGCGGATTCGAGGACTGGCTGGAGGTGGCGCTCCACGCGCTGGCGGTCACCGATCCCTGCGCACCCGATTTCGACCGGCGTGCCCTGCGCTTCGATTACAGCGGCGAGGCTGCGGTGCCTCGCGCCTGGTTCGATAATCCGAGCGCCCCTCGTGATCCGGAATCCGCTGTGGCCCAGTGGGATTCCTTCGTCGCCACCGCCCATGCCGGGAACAACCCATACCTCGTACCCGTCGTCACAGCCTGAGTTTGTCCTCCCGGATCGGTAATGTCTGCCCGGTGACCGACGCTACCGACCTGATGCGGATGTATCTGGCCGATCCGGACCAGCCGTTCCCGCCTGTCGAGCTCGCGGACCCGTCCGGATTGATCGCTTTCGGCGGTGACCTGTCGCCCAAGCGGCTGCTGGACGCCTATTCCGCGGGCATCTTTCCCTGGTACAACCCCGGTGAAACGATCCACTGGTACTGCCCGGACCCGCGAAGCATTCTGATTCCGACCGATTTGCGGGTGAGTAAGTCCTTCCGGAAGTCCGTCGCGGCCGCCGATTACGCGGTGACGATGGATCGCGCATTCGCCGATGTGATGTCGAATTGTGCCGGACCGCGTGCCAAAGAGGCCGGAACCTGGATCGGCTCCGATATGCAGGCGGCTTACCTGGAGCTGCATCAGCTCGGCCATGTCCACTCGGTCGAGGTGTGGCGCGACGGTGATCTGGTCGGCGGACTCTACGGTGTCGCACGCGGGCGCTCATTCGCCGGCGAGTCGATGTTCTCCCGTGCCCGTGACACCTCCAAGGTCGCGCTGTATTGGCTCTGCGCCCAACTGACCGCCTGGGAATTCGCTCTGATCGACTGCCAGGTCACCACCAGCCACCTCGGCTCCCTCGGTGCGATCGATGTGCCCCGTGCGGACTATCTGCGCCTACACGCCGAGGCTGCCGCCCGTCCCGCCCTACCCGGCCCCTGGCAGTTCGATATCCCAGTCCCCAACTCCGCCAACCATGTACCGGCGTGAGGGTCTTCGTATCCGGCTTCCGATTTAAGAATCTTGTAAGCACCGAACATGGTCCGCCTTCATAGGGTCGCCGTTATCGCGCCCCTGTGATGAAACGGATTGTGAATGAGCGTTCGAACCGTCGAGCCGGGACTCGATGCCCAGGCATCGGAGCGACCGGAAGTCGAACGCTGGCGGCCTATCACCAGAATTCTGATCCGGTTCGCACTGGTCTATTTCGGCCTGTTCGCACTCCTGACCCAGGTCATTCTGGAATTTCCGGGCCTGGGGGCGCTGGTGCGGCCGATCGTCCAGGAATGGCCGCGGCCGGTGGTCGAATGGACCGGGCGTGCGGTTTTCGGAATGGCTGTCGCACAACGAGATTCAGGTAGCGGGGATACGGCTACGATTGGGTGCTGCTGTTCTGCATTCTCGTGACGGCGGTGACTGTGACGCTGGTGTGGAGCATCCTGGACCGCAGGCGCGTCGAATACCGCAGGGCCGCAGGCTGGTTGCTTGTATTCGTGCGGGTATGCCTCGCGGTGACTATGCTGAGTTACGGCTTCGTCAAAGCCTTCCCGCTCCAAATGCCCTCCCCATCACTGACCCGGTTGCTCGAGCCGTTCGGTGATCTCACCCCGATGAGTGTGCTGTGGAGCCAGGTCGGGATATCCCCGGTGTACGAGATCCTGCTCGGAATCGCGGAAATACTCTGCGGTGTACTGCTTCTGGTGCCGCGCACAGCCGTGGCCGGTGCGCTGCTGACCGTGGTCAGTGCCGCGCAGGTGTGGATCCTGAACATGACGTACGACGTGCCGGTGAAGATCCTGTCGTTCCATATATTGCTCATGGCGCTGGTTCTGGTGGCCCCCGAAGCGCGCCGAATCGTGACCGTGCTGCTGGGCAATGCCGTCGGACCTTCGACCGCACCGCAGCCCTTCCGGACCACCCGCCAACGGCGAGCCATGGCGGGTATCCAAGTGGGACTGCTGATTTGGCTGATGGTGGCGGGCGCGGTCACCGGCGTGCTGTCCTTGCAGCAGCGCGAGTCCAGATCGGAGTTGTACGGGATCTGGGAGGTCGCTTCCTTCACCCGCGACGGACAACTCCTACCGGCCCTCCTCGACGATGAAATCCGCTGGCGTCGAGTGATATTCGACCGGCGCGCCACCGCAGACGTCCAATCGATGAATGATCGATTCCTGCCCATGCGTGCCGAAATCAGCCCCAACGCACACCAACTCCTACGGCGCCCCCGAAACGATCCTGACTCCACCGCCCCGTGGGCGAACCTCACCGTCGACCGTCCCACGCCGAATCAACTGCGACTCACCGGTGATGTAGATGGACATCCGGTCACTGTGGAACTGACCCGCTACGACCTGGCCCGTTTTACTCTGCGACAGAGCGGATTCCACTGGATCAGCGAATTCCCCAACAACAGTTGCGTTTCCGGCCGACCGGCATGCCCCGCACCCTCGGGACTGTCAGTGAGGTGAACAAGGACTACATTATCGCCGTGCCCGATTTCGGGCAGCGGCCTGGTTCAGCGGCCGAGCAGCGACTTCAACTGTTCGGGAACGCGCTCACCGTGGACATGGTTCGCGGCGGCCTCGATGCTTTGCAGGTCGTGGGGCGTCAATTCGACGTCGACCGCTCCCAGATTTTCCCGGAGGCGATGCGGTTTGGTCGTGCCGGGGATCGGCACGAACCATGGCTGCTGCGCCAGCACCCAGGCGAGAGCGATCTGAGCCGGTGTGGCTTCCTTGTCGTCGGCGATCTGGCGCAGCACGTCGATCAGCGTTTGATTGGCGAGCCGTGCTTCTACAGTGAAGCGCGGCAGCATGCGGCGTAAGTCGTTGTCGGCCAGCGATGTACGGGAATCGATCGTGCCGGTCAGATAGCCCTTGCCCAACGGGCTGAACGGCACCAGGCCGATACCCAGCTTCGCCAAGGTCGGAATGATCTCGGCTTCGAGGTCTCGCGTCCAGAGCGAGTATTCACTTTGCAGCGCGGTCACGGGCTGCACAGCGTGGGCGCGGCTGATTGTCGTCGCACCGGCCTCCGATAGACCGAAATGCTTGACCTTGCCTTCGGCGATCAGTTCCTTGACTGTGCCCGCGACGTCTTCGATGGGTACGTCGGGATCGACACGGTGTTGGTAGAGCAGGTCGATGCGATCGGTTCGCAGACGCTGGAGCGAGGCCTCGGTCACTCGACGGATCTGCTCGGGTCGGCTATCGAGCCCCGAGGTCGGGGTCGGGCCGTGCTCTCCGTGCGCCAGGCCGAATTTGGTGGCGATCACCACCTGGTCGCGAACCGGCGCCAGCGCCTGACCGACCAGCTCTTCATTGGTGAATGGACCATAGACTTCCGCGGTGTCGAAGAACGTCACACCGTGCTCGACTGCGGTCCGCAGCAGCTTCGTCATCTCGGCCGGGTCCGGGGTCGTCCCGTAGAAAAAGCTCATGCCCATACAGCCGAGGCCCAGGGCTGAGACTTCGAGGTGCTGTCCGAGTTTGCGTGTCTGCACTGGAGAATGCTCCTTCGGTTGAGGTTGTCCCGGCTATGGCTCCGCTGTATGGCGGGCCGGTAACAGCACGTTATGACCGCCTTGCATGGGTGGGGAGGGCCCGCTCATACAGGTACGGTCATTACCCCCTTGTCCGAGCGCCACTCAGGTCTCGAACCTCTCGGGGGCACCGGCAGAACCTCCCTCGGCGTGCGCGCAGCGCCTACGGTGAAGAGATGACCACGATCGACTTGCGCACCGAGATCAAGGAATTCCTGAGCTCACGTCGCGCCCGGATTGCGCCCGAGAGGGCCGGGCTGCCCGCCTTCGGCGGTAATCGAAGGGTCGAAGGTCTGCGTCGCGAAGAGGTCGCTCTACTGGCCGGGATATCGGTCGACTACTACGTGCGGATGGAGCGCGGCAGCCTCACCGGTGCCTCCGATGGAGTGCTGGACGCTTTGTCCTGTGCCTTGCAACTCGACGAGGCCGAGCGCGATCACCTATTCCACCTTGCACGGCAGTCCAAGACCTCCACCGGTCCGCGCCGCCGCAGGCCCGCCGTGACAGTGCGTCCGGCGCTGCACCAGGTGCTCGACGCCATCACGGCGGCGCCCGCCTGGATCTGCAACGGCCGCTACGACGTACTCGCCGTGAATCCGCTTGCCCGCGCGCTGTTTTCACCGGTGCTGGCCGACACACGCCGCCCGGCGAACGTCGCACGGTTCGTATACCTGAATCCCGAAGCGGCACAAACGTTCTTCGTCGACTACGACCGAATCGCCCGCGATGTGGCCGCAAAACTCCGCATGGAAGCCGGTCGCAACCCGCACGATGCGGAGCTGATTGCACTCATCGGTGAATTGTCAACGCGCAGTGAACTATTCCGTCGGCAGTGGGCATCGCGGGACGTTCGCCTCCACCGATCCGGCCGCAAGCGAATGCATCATCCGGCAGTAGGCCAGCTCGACCTGGACGTCGAGTCGATGGAGCTCCCCGCCGAACCCGGCCTGCTCCTGAATATCTACACCGCGCCCGCCGGCTCATCGACCGCAGATGGTCTGGCGGTACTGGCATCGTGGGCGGCCAGCCAGGAGAGGCCGGCAACCGAGGTTCACACGCTCATCGACTGACCGCCGCCTCGATCGCGAAAACCTGGAGCACTCCGCCCAGATGGGCTCAACGGTCTCCTCAGCTCTTCACCATGCAGCTACGTCAGCTCGTGCGCGACACCCAGGCCGACTGCGCCAGCTGCTCGGCCAGCGCCTCTGCCTGGCGAATGCCCGCTCGGAAAGCCTCAGGCCAACAGGCGAATACGTCGGGATTGGTCGCGGACGCTTTGAATACCTCGACGGTGGCGGCATCCGGAACGAAATGCACGACGGCATCGGCCGCGGTCCCGGCGAGTTCGGCACGAAGCGGTTCACGCGGCCACTGATATGCCAGTGGCTCGATGACCAGGACAACATCCGCGTCCGCGGCGATATCGGCGTTGGTGGCCGACCACACCCCGCCATCGATGTAATAGCGGTTGTCCACAACGACCGGAGGGAAGGTTCCGGGGAAGGCGCGGCTTGCGACGGTGGCCGTCGTCAGCGCAATACCGCTGTCACTGTTCCAGATTCGGCGCTGCCCGCTCTCGGCATCGACAACGACGACCTGCAGTCGTCCATCCGGCCAGGCGTCGCCGCCGATAAACCATGTCGCCTGCTCGATCAGTTCGGGCTCGGCCGGTTCCTCGGCCATCACCAACTGTCCGACCTTGCGTCGCGCGACATCTCGATCCGCATTCCGGTCGAACAGTACGGAAAACACCGCGGCCGTCAGCTCAGGCTTGCGGGGTGGGTACGACACTGTCACGCCGTCGAGAAAGGGGCTTTCGGCGAGCGAGTCGAGATCGCGGCCGGTGACCAGCATCGCACCGACCGACGCGCCCGCAGAGGTGCCCACAATCGAATCGGACGCGCTCAAATCGATTCCGCGACGGCGCAACTCAGTGGCCAACCCCGCCATCCACGCTGTGCCGTAAATACTGCCGCCGCCCAGTACCACCGAACGTCGAATGGCGTCACCCGAGGTTCGATCATCAATATTCCCCACCATGCGGCCATCCTAGCCACGCTGAACAGCGTTGCAAGTCAACAGATTCCGCTGACCGGTGGGTCATCACGGCAATACCGTGCGATCCGAAGGCACCGGTCAGTCCTGCGATTCCTTGCGGATAAACGCCACTTCCCATCCGGATTGCACCACAACCCTCGCGGGTGCGTCCACCCGGTCGATGAGCTCCTCGACCCCAAGCCCGGGGAAGTCGGCGACGACCTCACCACCCACACAACTCGCCGACTCTCGATCGCCTGCGGTGATGGGTCCATCCACGACGAACCGAATCAGGATGCAATCGTCCTCAACCTTGTAGAACACCGCCCGGACCGCAGTCGAAACCTCACCCCACAAGGCACGATTGACCGAGGCGAGAAGTGCACTGCGGCTTGGTCCCTCCCGGCCACGATCAGTCACATACCGAGTATCCGGTGAGGATCGCGAGGTCCCGCAATCGACATGCCGAGTCGGCCATCATGGCCATGTCGATGAGCGGCGGAACAGTGCTTTGTCAGCCATGGCAATAGACCCGGACAAGTACTGTGTCTTCGGGCAATCCCGCCAGGTAATTCTCGTTGCCGCCGGGCGGCACCGGGCAGTCGGGCTCGTCTTCGTAGGACGTGTGTTCGTCCCAGTCCTCATGCGCCCAGACACCCCTCGGCTCCACCCACCAACCGTCGAGAGTGAGCACATCGGTCCATCGGAGAGTGTCAACCGGGATGTTCAGCAATGCCTTTGGGCCGCCCGCGCATTCGCGTCGGATGTGCGGAAACCTGAAGCCGGCGTTGTCGGGGGAGTCGTAGATCAGCCGAGGATCGTCCTCACACCCCGGTCGTACATCGAACCTGCCTTCCTTGCCGCCAGCCCGAATACGCCATGAATCCCACATCGATCGCTCAGCGGGCTGTTCGTACATCTCGAATGGCGCGAGCGCTCGAGTGAGCGCGGCCTGAACGTCATCGATCGCATCCGGCGGCAAACACACAATTACCCAGATATGCGCCAAATCCCTACCCTCCCGCAGAACCAAGCGCTCAGGCTATCGCCCAGAATCAGCAGACGCAGCTGGATTTTCGACCGATTCGCCGACCGCAGCGGCCTGATCATCAGGACTAGCGGATCTTTCTGCGCCGCAGTCGATCTGACCGCACGCGCTGCGGCTGTGCGAGCACTGCGACCGGCCGCGCGCCGCAGTGCTCGCTTCTCGTCAACGGGGTCTACCACCCAAAAAGGTTGTCAGTAGGAGGCATTGGCTCCGTACTCGGCCTGGGCGCGCGTAAAGCCGTCGTACACCAGCTGATCGATCAGTCCGGACCGAGAGAACGAGGTGTAATCGAGGTACTGCTTGGCGCACTTTGCCGCCTGCTTGTTCCAGTCCACATCCAGGCTGTCGACTGCGAACGTAGCGTCTGCGGTGGAGAAGTGTTCGTACTCGAGTTGGTGGATCAGACCGCTGCGGGAGAAGGCGGAGTAGTCGAGGTACTGCTTGGCAGACCGAATGGCGTTGCGCTGGCTGGAGGTGATGTCCTGCTTGGCCGGGGAGAATTGGACCGCGAGTGTCGATACCGGCGCCGCGATATCCGACTGAGCGATGTCCGCCGCGGCCGCAGCGCTGTTCCAGGCGGGTGCCGCCAGAGCGAGAGCCAGTACCGGGGCGCCGATCAGCCACACCCATTTCTTCTGCTTCTTCGGCGCGTCCGCGGCCGACAGGTAGCTGGGCAGCAGGGTGGGGAGCGGCTCGACGTGGGTCGGTGTGTTCACGAGTGTCCATTCGTCAGGTGATGGGTGGAGCATCATGCAGCCGTCCCATCTGCTGACGTCAGAGTGTTGTTAGCCGGATAGGTGCGGTGAGTGCCAGTTAGGCACGGGATGTCGGTGCGATGGCCGTTGATGTCCCCTGAGCACCTACGAGACCGCGCGGCATGCGCCGTTCTCAAACCCGTAGGTGCGGAAGGTATCTGGTTGCCTGGCATGCTCGGTGAGTACGACGACCACAGGCCCCTCGGTGCCGCCCGACGAGGGTGATGAACTGAGCGGGGACCAGTTCGGTGTGTGTTCATCTCGTACCCGCGGTCGTCGATTGGGCGCTGGCGGTTGTCAGAAGGTGTTAGGGCTGGAGTTGCTGTGCTACCCAATTCGCGGTGTCGGAGCTTGATCGCAGGCTGGAGTGCCCGACTGGGGTGGTGCCTGGGAACAGGTCCTCGTAGAAGTTCATGTTCACGCCCGGTTCGGTGAGATTCGTGCACACGGTCGCTGGTGTCGCGAGTTCGTCGTTGCGGGTGGACAGCACCGAGTAACGGACGCCGGGCTGGGTGATGGGGCCGTTGAAGACGGCCTGGTACACCGGCGAGGACGGCAACATCTGGACGAGGTTGGCCTTGTCGGGGGTGAGAAACACCGCATGCGCGACGACGGGGGCACCGTCGAGGACTTTGAGGAAGTAGTTGGCGACGATCGTTCCGGCCGAATGCGCGATGATGTCGACCTGATCGGCGCCGGTGGTCTGGCGCACCTTGGTCACAAAGTCCGCGACTTGCTGTGCGGCGCTGGGAATATCGCCGGTCCAGCGGCTGCCGTTGATGACCCCTCCCTGGAACAGGAACGCGCAGTGCCCGGCTGCGCGCACGGTGCTCAACAGTGTGTTCCATTGAGTCGTGGTCTCGGCAGTGGTTCCGTCCCCGCCCGGCAGCACCACGACTGGCCGGGGGTGCGCAGAGTCCGGCGTGCAATCGATGGGCGGCTCGATCGTCGTGCCCGCGGGCACAACCGCCGACCCGGAACCGGTGTCCGGAGCGGCGGCTACGGGTCCCGCCGCCATGATTGCGACTGTGCCCGCGCTGACCAGCGCAGTCATGAACTTCGCGGCGATTCTCATCTTTTCGACAGCCCCTTCGGCATCAACTTCGTGATCGACCCCCGACCGAGTGCGAATCCCGCACCGGGACAGGACGATACAGCGACACTGGCATTTCGACAGCTGCAGGAGTAGGTCGCCGGATGCTGATGTGTATGAACCCAAGGATCATTCGAAGGTTGGGGCGCGGGCCGCTGGGAAGTTGGGGCCACCCGCCGCGAGTGCTCGGCGAGGTTGCCTGACCGATGTCGGTGCGGTCCGCTGGGGCGGCGAAGTATGCCATGGCGGGCGGTTTGGCCCGCTCGGATGAGAGCGAGCCAGATTCGGCTTACACCTCAGACAAAGGAATTGGAATGATCGCGGGCTGATACCGGTGATCTCACCACCAAGGTGAGCGATCACCGTTACTCCAACGGTGACGGTACTGGATCCAGTAGATACTCAGTGTACGACGCCATTCTCCTGGGCCCTCGCGCAGCAACTGAGGCCAGTCAGCCATATATAGCGGGTTGTATCGATTCTTCTTCTCTTTCCTGAGCCATCGTGGAACCGAGCCGGTGGCCTGCCTCCATGCTTCGTCCCACTGCTCAGGTGCGGCCACGCGGTGCATGCAGGCCGCCGAACGGATATCGCGGATTTCATCGCGGTCCTTGTTCTTTCGAAGCGCGGCCAACAGCCAAGGGATTGCATCGGGATTGCCCAGCGGAGTCCGCAGTGCCGCCATGATCAACACCCGGCGTTGCTCGAAAACCGAAACCCCGTCCAGCACTTCATTTATAGCCGCGTTGAGGCGTTCGAGTTCCCAGCTCCCGCCGTGCAGACTGACAATAGCTACCAGCCTGCCGGCAGCCTCGTCCAGCTTCTCCCAGTGGTTGTCGTAGTGCACTGCAGACTCCCACTGAAACTAGGCGAGCCTGACCAGGCCCCGGATCGTCATGGTAACTGGGAGAACGAAGGTCAGCAGCGAATTCTGTCGATACGGGCCATGGCCGGTCGTTCCCGCTTGCGGTTACTGATACTACGGATGCAGGTCACTGCCCACGGCCACGTTACCGATCATTGGTATGAGCCCGCAGTGGGAAGTTACTGTCGGCCAACCGGTTTGGGCAGCCGACCATCGCTCGGGTCGCGGCAAGAGCGATGTTCAATCACGCCTATCTGACGGTATGAATCGGCTATGCCAGTGGCCTGGCCTGCACCCGGAGGATGGTGGTAATCCCGAGCTGGGCAATCGCTTCGGCCATGACCGGGGACTCAATTCAGCGACGTCACTGGCTGTGTCTGTTCGATGTTGCGCAGGAGTCGGCTGCGGTAGGTCCGCAAGGCGGCGATCACGGCGAACAGCGCGGTGAGCGCTCCCAGTGCAACGCGTACGGAGTGCGCTACCTCAATTTCCCGGACGGTGCGGTTCAGTTCTTCGACGGTATAGCGGTCGCGATCGTCGAACAGGATTGTCCAGCGTTCCGACAGGTATAGCGCCGACAGCAGGAACAGCCCCGACACCAGCGCCGCCAGCGAAGCGAGCGTCCACGCCCGTGCGGTTCGCGACCAGAGGCTCGCCGCCGTCGCCACGACCGCGCTCAGAGTCAGGACCGCGCCGAGTGGGCGCATCACGCTGCCGACCGAGACGACTGCGGTGAATTCGTCGGCGACGATCAGCGACTTCGGGATGTCGTGAAAATAGTTCGGGTACAAGAAGACTGTTTCAGCGATCATGGTGCAGAACACCAGTGTCGCGAGCGCCGCGTAGACGGTGGCGGCAGTCAGTTTCGGCAAGGCGTTCCCTCTGTAATTCCTGGTCCGGTGATGGGCTTGAGCGAATTTAGGTCGCGCCGCCACCGGGCACATCCGGGCTCGACCCTGAATCGAGACCGCAGTCACCCTGAATCTGGGGCCCGCCGGAGCCGCGAAGGGACTTCAGAACGGGAGTCTCGCCCGTATGTTCCACCGACCTCGGATCGGCTCAGTCCGTTGACCTTCCGAGGAAATGCGCTGGGTGTTCTGATGCTTCGGTCACTGCCACCAGGCCACCGGCGACCGCTCGCACCCAAAGGGTGTGATGCCATTCGTTGGCGTCGGGTTCCGGCTCGGTTGTGATCACAGGATTGGGGCCGGTTTCGATGAGATGCAGCAGAGTCCACGCGAGGCCGTAACAATCATCCGGTCCAAAGCAGTGGACCAGCGCGGCGGCTTCCTCGCCGGTGACCGGACCGGCTATCGCTTCGAGCTGGGCCTGGCGGTACGAGATCTGCTCTTCGCTGGCATCCCGATCCGGTAGGGCGCCCGCGGCGACGAATGCGGCGACTTCAACTCTCACACTGCCAGCTTGCAGGATCCGACATCAATCGATGAAAACGCGAACCTATTCGGCATGAGCCCGCGATGAAACGGCCCGAGTTCACCTCGGGTCGTTGATCTTCCGTCAGCGTGCCAGCTCATGAGGTTGGTGTTGTAGTGGTGACCTCGACGGCTGGATCAGAATCCGCAGGATGTGCCGATCGCGTCCATCGCATCGGTGAAGGCCGTCCGCGTCCCGCTCCCGAAATCGTCGAGGTCGATGCGGACGCGAGTCGATTCAGTTGTCGCATGCGACCGGTTCCCAAATTCGCGAGAGTTACGGTGTGATGCCCATTGCCCACACTGCGGCTGCGGGCTCCGGCATCGAGATGGTCATTGTGCGGCCGCTGGCCAAATGTACGCGTAGCGCGGGTCCGAACTTCGGGGTCAGGAACCATCCGCGTTTCCCTCGTCGGTAGATACCCCAACCGCGCCAAGGAGATTCCCGCAGAAAGACAGGTTCGGCGTGAACGATCGCTGCGCGAGCAACCCTGGCCCGGGGCAGGCCGAGCAATCCCATGCTCACTGTCAGGCCGGTAGGGCCCGCGCTTACGCGCAGACTCGAATCCACCACCGTTTTCACCAGCGTGAGGATCAACAGCACGTACAACGGTGCTGCCCATCGCGTGGGCGTCATGTGCATGTTGTAGACCATCAGAATCGAGGCGAACAGGCTGAGGCACAAGAACGGCCAGTTCGTGACACGGCCGGTATAGACCGTCGAGGCGGGCATTACATCAACTCCTGGATCATGCCGAGTATCTCGGTCTTGCTGTAGCCGTGGGCATGTGCGATATCGATGAGTTGACGTGCGGCCTGCTCCACAGGTGCCGTGGCGGGCGCGGTCGCGGTGACACGGACCCCGCGACCGCGCCGGAAGTCCACCACCCGCTCGGCTCGCAGCCGCCGATAGGCGGCCAGCACGGTATTGCGGTCCACCGACAACGCCTCGGCCAATTCCGTTGCCGGTGGCAATGGTTCGCCTATCGACAGCTCTCCCGTGGTCACCGCGCGCCGTACACACGCGGCAATCTGCTCGTGCAGTGAGACCCGGGAGGCTTGATCGATATGCCACAGCATGATGCTAATAAGACTAGCACCATCTGTCGCCGCAGATGGTGCCGTGGGAAGGAGTGGCTCATGCCGTGCGCCGGGATGTAAGCCTCGCCCGCCCCGTAGGCTCGTTTCCAGTTCCGCTGGCGCGGTAGAGGTTTGACCATCCGACCTATCGACATGTCGATGGTGTTCACCTGCTTTCTCGATGGGAACGAGTACGACCTGTACGAGCGGGTGAACCTCGAGCTCGTGAACTCGACCGTTCGATCGTTTGTCGAGTTTCTCCACAGATTCTCGGTCTTCATCGATGCGGATATTGGGATCGAGGGGCGGATGGATCGAGCGACCGCACTCCGCGCAGAGCTCATGGAGATCGATGAGGCGGCATTCATAAGCCCGCAATCGTGGTGGTCAATGGCAATGGCCGAGCTCGGCGCAATCCAGTCGCGATAGTCAGCCCGGAGCCAATGTCATTCCGGGACAGTGAAAGCCTCGGTGATGCCACCGTCGAGTGGGATGGCGGCGCCGGTGATGAATCCGGCATCGTCACTGGCCAGAAACGCGATGGTGCCGGCGGCCTCGTCCAGGGTGCCGAAGCGGCCCATCGGCCAGTGCACCAGTCGCTTTTCCAGCACACTCGGATTGCTTTGCAGGATCTCGCGTTGCGCGGGCGTCTCGATCGGCCCGAACAACACGGCATTGACCCGAACTCCGCTGCGGGCCAGGTGGACGCCGAGGTCTCTGCTCAATTGCACCACCCCGGCCTTGGCCGCTGCGTACGCCATCGGCGCCGTCGCTGACCCGACAGCAGCCAGGAACGAGGCGGAATTGATCACCGAGCCACCGGATGGCTCGGTGTTCAGAAGGTGTGGGATTCCGTGCTTGCAGGACAGGAAGATACTGGTCAGATTCGCATCCTGGGCGTCACGCCAGGTTTGCAGGCTCATCTCCAATACCGACCGATCACCGCGATCCATCAGGCCCATGTTGTTGTAGATGACGTCGAGGCGACCATGGTCGCGAACAACGTCGCGGTACATCGCCTCGACCGCGGATTCGTCGGTGAGGTCGGCCTGTATCGCCTGCGAGCCGACCGAGTGAGCGAGTTTGTCGACACCAATGACCACCCCGCCCTCACTCGCGAACCGCTCGGCCACCGCTCGGCCGATCAGACTGGCGGCTCCGTTGACGACGCACACCTTGCCGGCAAACCTCTCGGCCACAACGACCTCCGCATCAACCTGACAGAATGACCTCGGTCAATATCCGTACCAGAGGTAGGTTCCCATGGTGGATCCGCCGAGCGGGGGCAACACCCTGCGGCATAAGCGCGCAGTAGGGCGGATCGCGCTTCGTCAGCACCGCACCTCTGTTCCTCGGCACCGGGTGCGTGGTCTGCTCGGCGCGGAGACTCGGTGTCGAAAAGTGTTGCGGCTAAACCGGATTCAACCCTCGTGATCTCGCTCAGGTCGGACCAGCGGCAGGAATATCGTGTCGACGATATCCGCGATATCCGCGTCGGTCATCGGCTGCATCGTCATGAAGATGTGGTGACGCAGGAGATCGACAGGTAGCGCGCGCAGCCGCGGGGTGAGTCTGGCCGGGTCGATCTCGCCGCGTTCGGTGGCTGCCGCCAGGATCTCGTCGAGTACGGTCGGTGGCCGCCCGCCCAGGGAGATCTCGCGCAGGTCTGCGAGGGTTTTGCCGGTTTCCTGGTAGTAGCCGCCCAGTTGTACGCCCATGACGGTCGCGAGATCGAGGCGGGAGTCGTTGAGGTCGCGCAGCAGGGCGATGAGGTCCCCGCGCAGGGATCCGGTGTGTGGGGTCGTGACCGGTCGCATCCGCCCGGCGTGCGCGATGGTGGCGTGCAGCATCTCGTGCCGACCCGCCCAGCGCCGGGCCAGGACCGGGCGGCTGGTCCCGGCGCGGGCGGCGACGGCTTCGAGGGTGAACCCGGCGTAGCCGTGCTCGCACAGCACGGCCCAGGCGGCGTCGAGCAGCGCTTCCTCCAGGGCCGCGCCGCGGCGCCGTTGGATGGGTTGATCGTTTTTAGGATGCACTTGTGCATCTTATCAGCCCGCAGTACTCTCGATTCCATAAGATGCGGATCTGCATCTAAAGACTGTTCGTGGAGGAAGTCATGAACGCACACAACACGATTCAGACCGAAGTCCTCGTCATCGGTGCCGGCCCGGTGGGCCTCACTCTCGCGTGCGATCTTGCCCGCCGCGGCGTGGCCTGCCATGTCATCGAACGCGCGGACGCACCCAGCCGCGCCTCCAAAGCCAAAGGGATCCAGTCACGTTCGCTCGAGGTGCTCGACGATCTCGGCGCCGTGGACTACATCGTGCGACAGGGCATCGTGGAGCTGCCGGTGCGTTTCCACGATGCATCCGGCGCAACGGTCGATCGCCCGCCGCTCACCGTCCCGGCCGCGCCCTACTTCCACACCCCCTACCCCAACATGCTCTGGATCGGGCAGTTCGATGTCGAGCACGCACTGCGCGAACGGCTGTACCAGCTGGGCGGTGCGATCGAATACGGCGCGGAAGCTATTGCCCTGGAACAGGATTCGGACCGCGTCACGGTCACCGTGCGAACCGCGGTGGGGGAGCGCACCGTCGAGGCGCGCTATGCCGTCGGGGCGGACGGCGGCAAGAGCACCGTCCGCCATCTGATCGATCTCCCGTTGAAGGGCGAGACCCGCGACACCGAGCGCTGGTACCTCGGCGATGTCACCATCGCCGGACTGCCTCGCGACCGCATACATGTCTTCACCTCGTCCTCGGGCATGCTGGTCCTGACCCCCCTGCCCACCGCCGATATCTGGCAGCTCCAGAACCGGATCCCCGACGATGCGGACCCGGCCGAGCCGTCGCTCGAGCTGTACCAGCGCCTGCTGGACGACCGCAATGCCGAGATCACCCTCGCGGACGCGACCTGGCTCTCGATCTACCGGGTGAACATCCGCATGGTCGATGACTACCGCCGCGGCCGGGTGCTGCTGGCCGGTGACGCCGCGCATGTGCATTCGCCCGCCGGCGGACAGGGCATGAACACTGGCATCCAGGACGCCTACAACCTCGGCTGGAAGCTGGGTGCGGTGATCAAGGGCGCGGACCCGGACCTGTTGGATAGCTATGCCGCCGAACGCATTCCGGTCGCCCGGAACGTACTGGAACTCAGCACGCGGCGGCTGGACAGCGTCGTCGGCGGCGCGAACGGTGATATCGGGCAGGCGGCCGATGCGCTGTCCGGGCTCGCCGACAGCGCACTGACCACCGGGCTCGGCATCCACTACGGCGATCGCGCCGCCGCGAACGGTGACACGCGTCCGATCGCTGGTGACCGCGCCCCGAACGCCACCGGGCTGCGCGGCCCCGAGGGCACACTCGGCCTGTTCGACCTGACCCGCGGTCCGCAGTGGACCCTGCTCACCTTCGACATCGACAGCAGCGCAGTGGATCTCATCGATAGCCTCGAATCCGATGAGCTGCACGTGTACCGGATCACCAGCACCCCCGGTGACGGAATCTTCGACGGGAACGGCGAATTCGAGCAGTTCTATGCGCCCGCGCCCGGTGAATTGCTACTCATCCGGCCGGACGGTTACCTCGCCGACCGCGTGACCGGCACGGACTCGAGCCTGGCGAACAGCGTCAGCGCACTGCTGCGGTTGATGCCCGCGTCGCCGGTGAGGAACGCGGGATAGGCGTCCAGCCCGGCGACGAAGTGCCGCACCGCGTTACCGTGCGTCCTGCTCTCCTGCGGCCGGGTTGATCACGCGGTGGCCGCGTGTCGCGACGGTGGTGAGGTGACCTGCTGGCAGATCAGCTCCCGGGCGAGGCCCGCGGTCGCCAGCAGGTCCTCGCGCACCGCGCCGAGGTTGGACTGGACCGACAGTCCATCCCAGATGGCCTGGATGAGCTTGATCAGGACCGCCGCACCGGTATCGGCGGGCAGGTCGCCGTCGCCGATCGCTTGTTCGATGCGCGCGAGCAGGATCTGTTCGTTGGCGTAGCGGAGTTCGGCAATGTAGGCGGTGGTGTCGAGAGTGCTTGTGCTGTCACTCATTACCGCGCTGTTGATCAGACATCCGGGGTGCGTGTCGCCGGGTTGGGTGAACTCGTGCACGGAGTCGACGAGGAGGCGGTCGACAACGGATCGAATGTCCTTCTCGGCCACGGCTTGGTGATGGATCTCCCGGTACCGCTCGGCGTAGGTCCGTACCGCTTCCTCGAACAATCCAGCCTTGCTGCCGAAAGCGGCGTAGAGGCTGGAGGTGGACAGGCCGAGTGCCGTTGTCAGATCTCGGGTCGATGTGCCGGAGTATCCGCGCCGCCAGAACAGTCGGGCCGCGGCGAGAACCGCGTCGTCGCGGTCGAAAGCACGTGGTCGTCCACGGTGTCGCTCAGGCATGACTACCAATTGTAGAGCAGTTGATCCATAATCAATTTATGGAGCGATCGATTCAGAAGGTGCTGTCGAACGGCGAGCGCAGCCGGGTGGTCATCGATATCTACGGGGATCCAGAGGCCCCCGGCCTCGTCGTGGTCCCCGGTGTGATGACTGACGCGCGCGCTTGGCACGATGTCGCGCATGCCATCGACGCCTGGCCGTCGGTGGCGGTCGTGAACCGCCGGGGCCGTGCTCCATCCGGGCCATTGACCGATGAGTACTCGATGCGCGGCGAACTCGACGATCTCGACCTGGTCATTGACGAACTCGGCGGTCCGACAACCTTTTTCGGCTGGAGCTACGGCGGTCTGATCGCATTGCTGGCCGCAAACGATCGTCCGATGCGCCAAGTGATCGCCTACGAGCCGGTCATGCGGCCGTTCGGTGCCCACGCGCTACCGGCATTGAAAGACGCTACCGAACAACAGGATTGGGACCGCTGTGTCGAGATCGTGAACCGGCAGATCTCCGGATTCCCCGCAGCGCAGGTCGAAGCCCTCAGAGCGGACCATGACGGGTGGGAGATGCTGCGTCGCTGGAGCGAGCCGCTATACGCCGAAATCACCGTGCTCAATACGACGCCGATACCGGACGCGCTTGCACAACAGGCAGATCGAGTGGATTTGCTCATCGGCCAGCACAACCGCGGCACGGCTCCGTACGGCACCTCGTTCGACGATGTGCGCCAGCGCATCACCCATGCCGACATCCACGAACTACCTGACCAAGGCCACCTGGGGCACATCCAGGCCCCTGCTCGGCTCGGCCACCTCCTCAATACGCTCGCGTACCGGCAGGCGTAGCGCGCCAAGGCAATTCGTGCACGGCCCCATCGATGTCACAATCATCTGAAAAACTCGGCAGCATGCTGCAGGTATGCCTGAACGGTGCCCGAACCCGGAATGACTTCGCCTCTCTCCCGGTGACCCCCGACCAGCTCGCGGCAGCGGCCCGCGACGCGGTGCGCGCCGGAGCCGAGGACATTCATCTGCACCCCAAGGACTCCGCCGGGTACGACACCGTGGAGCCCGACCATGTTGCCGCAGCGGTGACGGCGGTGCGTGCAGCGGTTCCGGGCGTGCGCGTCGGTGTGACAACCGGCGCGTGGACCACCCAGCACGCCGACCAGCTTCTCGCACACGTGCGTGAGTGGACCGTGCTGCCCGATCACGCCTCGGTGAACTGGCATGAGGACGGTGCCGTCGCGATCGCGGAAACGCTGCTGGCCAAGGGAATCGGGATCGAGGCCGGAATCTGGTCCGGAACCGATTCCGCCGCAGGGTTTCTCGCCTGGCCCCACGCGCACCGGGTCCTGCGCGTGCTGGCCGAAGTCACCGACACCGATCCGTGCACCGCCCCACAGACAGCCGCAGCACTCCTGGACACATTGACCACGCTCACCGATGTGCCGATCCTGCTCCACGGAGAGGACAACGCCGCCTGGACCATCCTGTCCATGGCCGCCGCCCGCGGCCTGGACACCCGCATCGGCCTCGAGGACGTACTCCACCTACCCGACCAGTCACCGGCCGAGAACAATGCCGACCTGATCCAGGCCGCTCGTCACATCATCGGCCGGGCAGGCGACCAGTCTCGATAACTCCCGCACTAGGGATGGTGACCATTCATTGACGGCTGTTGAGGTACGCGATGGTGGCGAGGACTCGGCGGTCTCCGGTTCCGTCGAGTGGGAGTTTCGCGAAGATGCTTCCGACGTGTTTCCGGACGGCGGCCTCGGAGACGACTAATTCTCGGGCGATCTGGTTGTTGGTCATGCCCTGCGCGATGAGCGCGAGTACCTGTTGTTCGCGCGGCGACAGCGACGACAACGCCCCCTGATGTCGGGATTTTCCGATGAGCGCGGTGATGACGTCGGGATCGATCACGGTCGCGCCGTGCGCGATCGCGTTCATCGTGTCCAGGAAGTGGCGTACGTGAGCGACCCGATCCTTGAGGATGTACCCGAGACCGCCCTGACCGGTTCGCGCGTTCTTGTCGATGAGTTGGTCCAGCGAGGCGACCGTCGTGTACTGGGACAGAATGAGCACCGGCAGCGCAGGCCGGTTTGTCCGCAGTTGCACGGCAGCGCGGATCCCTTCATCGCTGTGGGTCGGGGGCATACGGACATCGGTGATGACCAGGTCCGGATTGTGTGCTTCGGTGGCTTCGAGGAGGCCGTCTCCGGTCGCGACCGCGGCGCATACCGTGTGTCCGTCGGTTTCGACGACGGCGGCGATCCCGGCGCGCAGCAGCGGACTGTCTTCGGCCAGGACAATCCGCAATCCTGTTGTGGGGGTTAGTTCGTCGGCAGTGGGCATCGCATGGCTACTTCGGTTGGTCCTCCGGGTGGGCTGGTAATCGTGAGCGTGCCATCGATGGCCGCGACCTGGTTGATCAGCGACTCGAGTCCGTGGCCTGGAATCGGCTCGGCGCCGCCGCGTCCATCGTCGATGATGCTCAGACGCCACGATGATCGGGTGCGGTCGGCGGAAATGGTCACCTGGTGTGCGCCGGAGTGCTTCATGATGTTGGTCAGCGACTCGGTGATCACGAGATAGCCGGTTTGCTCCAGCACGGCAGGTAATCGACTGGGGGACTGCGTATTTCGGAGGTCGACGTGCACCGGCAGCGGACAGTGGCCGACGAGATCGGTGACCGCGGCGGCCAGCCCGTGCTCGCTGAGCGCGCGCGGCTGCACCCCGAGGATGACCGCGCGCAACTCAGCCAGCGCGGCGTCGAGCTGTTGGTGAGCCAGAGCTGCCAGCTTGCCGGTGTCGTCATCGCCATGGGCGGCTTCGGCGAGTCCGAGCGTGACGGCGAGGGCGACCAGTCGATGCTGGACGCGGTCGTGCAGCTCGGCCTCTATCCGGCGACGTTCCTGCTCGACGGCCTCCAGCAGCGCGGTGCGCGAGTCGGTGAGCCGAACCACCTCGCGCCGCAGTTCCGAATCACCGGCGATGGTGAGACCCGCCAGTGCGGATCCGGCGGCGGCGAGCAGGCCGTGCAGATAGGCCGTGACTGCCACGGCGAGAACGCCTATGGCCATCGCGGTCCACGCTTGCGGCATTGTCTCGATCTGCCACCACAGGACAGTGACCGGCCTGTCGTCGAGCAGCCACGGTGCGGCGATCAGCACCAGGTCGAGTCCCAGCATGAGGACGGTCACGCAGATCGCGACGGGGCCGATCAGGACTGTCAGGAGCGCGAAATATGCGAGGTGACGCCACGCGGGAAACCTGGCTCGAGCCGTGGCGGTGCGAGTGTCGTCGCGGACGCGGTCGGATATCTCGGGGTCGATCAGTGCGAGCCGTGCTGCTTCCAACTCCATCACTGGCGTCCACAGCGCGGTCCGGAGCTTGCCGGTGATGCCCACGAGCAGCAGTGGGATCAGTGCCACCATCAGAACCCCCGCGACGATTCCCGCGAGAATGTTGCCAACGGCAGCCCGCAGCGGCCAGGCGGTGAACAGATAGCGCGGTCCGGTGAGCATGGCCTCGGCCACCGAGGAGGTCTCATCGTGTGCGGGAGCAGTCACGACCGGCGGCTCCGGTCCACAGGGCGCTGATTACTGGTCACTCGCCCAGTGTGCCCGCTGGCAATGATCGCGATGACGAACGGGGTCAGTCCGGCGCACAGCAGCAGCATCAGAGCATTGGTGCCGAACGCATCACCGAGAACCAGGTGCAGGCCCTGCGAGATGACGAAATTGCTGCCGGCGTGCAGCATCGCGCCTGGCCACACCGATCGCGTCTCGGACCACAGCCATCCGATGATGAACTCGAGCAGCACACTCAACGGCAGCCACAGCAGCATGGCCCACACCGCGTCCAGGACGCCGGTATTGCCGCCGAAGTATCCGACCCAGGGGAGCGGCCAGTGCCACACACCCCAGATCAGTCCGGTCAGAAATGTCGTCGCCACCGGCCGTCCCGGGACCAGTCGATCGCGCAGATAGGCGGTCCAGCCGTACTCTTCGCCCCAGAAGAACGGAGCCATCACCACGCACATCAGCGGACCGGCGAGCAGATACAGCCATGACGCACCGTCCATGTCGAGATCGGCAGGTGACCATCCCGCGGTGATCGCGATGCTCACCGCTACCGCCAGCGCACCCCACGGCAGCGTCACCGCCATCACCACGTGCCGCCACACCTGCCGAAGATCAATTCGCAGACCGGAGTTCGCGAACCCCTGACGCGTAATCCATCGCCGCACCACGCACGCCGCCAGTGCCGGAACGAATGCGGCGGTGAGAATTTGGGTGAGCGGATCGTCCAGCGATCCCCCCGCCGCGTGCACTCCGAGCCACGGCACCCATGCCCCGGCGAACGCCAAGAACAAGAACCACAACACACCACGGCGACGTATCGCGGGCGGCTCGGCAGCTGCCGTCGCCGCGGGATGGATGGTTCGATCCTGAACACTCGCGATTGGAGGGTGTTTCAACATGTTTCGAGTGTCATCGCGAGTTCGGCGCGGGACCCTACCCCGTGCGCCCGTTGTCAGGTAGCGCGTGCGCTACCTGTCGGTGTGTGCGTCGTTGGCGATGTTGGCGTGGTCGATCTCGGCCATGTGATCCTCGGCCCAGGTGCGCAGTGCCGCCAATGGGATCTCCAGGGACAGGCCAAGTTCGGTGAGCCGATAGTGCACCCGAGGCGGCACGGTCGGCTCCACTCGACGGATGACCAGACCGTCCCGGACCATGCTGTGCAGGGTCACCGAGAGCATCTTCTGCGATACGCCGGGCATGCGCCGCCGCAGTTCGGCGAACCGCACCTCGCCCGGAGCGGCTTGTGCGAGGACCTTGACCGCCATCGATGTCCACTTCGTGCCGATGCGGTCGAGCAGCTGGCGGGTCGGGCATTGCGAATCGAACAGATCACCGCGAACCGGCGTCGTCGTGTGCGCTGATCGAGTGGTCACCTGGACCTCACCACCTGTCGTCGAAGTGCCTTCTTGGCAGCGCAACTGTCGTTACCTACCGTTTCCTGGTAACCGATGGTAACCACCTGGAGGTCTCATGGCCCACACACCACCGCTCCACCCCGCGCCGATCGAGCTGCGCCGGATCGAGACCAACGGCATCCACGCCAATGTCGCCGTTGCCGGTTCCGGCCCCGCAGTCGTTCTGCTGCATGGTTTTCCGCACACCTGGCGACTGTGGAGCGAGATCATCGGCCCGCTGTCCGCGCAGTACCGGGTGATCGCTCCGGACCTGCGTGGATTCGGAGCCACCACCCGTGCGGCGGACGGCTACGACGCCGGAACACTCGCCACCGATATCGCCGGGATCCTCGACGCGCTCGGCGAACCCACCGCGGCCGTGGTCGCGATCGATGCCGGGACCCCCGTCGCGGTCCTGCTCGCCCTGCGCCACCCCGACCGGATACGACGGCTCGTGGTCATGGAGGCACTGCTGGGCAGACTCCCCGGCGCGGAGGATTTCCTCGCCGCCGGGCCGCCGTGGTGGTTCGGATTCCACGCCGTCCCCGGTCTCGCCGAATCGGTCCTGCTCGGCCACGAGGCACGGTATATCGACTGGTTTCTCACCACCGGCACCCGCGGCCGGGGTGTGCGGGCAGACATCCGTGACGCGTTCGCCGACGCCTACACCGGACAGGACGCCCTACGCTGCGCCTTCTCCTACTACCGGGCACTCCCGGCCAGCGCTCACCAGATCGATCTCGCCCTCGCCGATAACCGGCTCACCACACGCACTCTGGCGATCGGCGCCCACCCGGTCGGCGATGCGCTGGAGCAGCAACTTCGACCCATCGCCGATGACCTTGTAGGACAGGTCATTCCGGACTGCGGTCACATCATCCCGCTGGACAGGCCACACGAACTGCTCGATCTGGTGATGCCATTCCTCGAGGCGGACTCCACCCGGATTCGGCGCGAAACGCAGGCTTGCTCCTGACGTAACGTCAGGTCATAGCGTCGTCGATATCGGCGCACAGTGCGCCGATGGGAGCGAGTGGAAGCGGGATGAAGGTGCGGGAAACCGAAACGGTGTGGAAGGTCGGTGAACTCGCGGCCGAGGCCGGATTGACAGTGCGGACGTTGCACCACTACGACCGCATCGGCCTGGTGAGCCCGGCCGAACGCAGCGGTACCGGTCACCGGTTGTATACCGAGCCCGATGTCGAGCGGCTGTATCAGGTGCTGGCCCTGCGTCAGCTGGGTCTGAGCCTGGATCGGATCGCCGAGGTGCTCGCGGGCACGGTGGAGATGCCGCAGGTGCTGGCAACGCATCGCGATTACCTGGCCGCGCAGTTGGCCGCGACACAGGAACTGCACGCCCTGGTGGCAAGGCTGGCCGCGACCGCGCAGAACCGCCCGCACATCTCCGCGGATCGCTTCCTGGAATTGATCAGAAGGACAGTCATGGTCGACGACATTCTCGAGCAGTACTTCACCCCGGAGCAGTTGGCGCAGCTTGCCCAGCGCCGGGAGGATCTCGGTGAACAGCAGATCCAGCGCGCCGAATCCGCCTGGAGCGAACTGATTCCGCAGGTCGATGCCGCGATCGAGGCGGGCATGGACCCGACCTCGGAGCGCGCTCAACAGCTGGCGGCACAGTGGATGGGCTTGCTGGAGGAATTCCACGGCGGTGACGACGGGCTGCGCGAGAGCATGACCCGGATGTACACCGGCGATGCGACCCAGGGCGAGGTCTGTGGCCCGTCACCCGCGCAGATCGCGTTCATCACGGCCGCGAATTCCGCACGCGGATAACCGATTTCGCAGGCTGACCGGCACGCTCCAGCGTGCCGGTCAGCCCTGTCTGAAATGTCCGGAACTTCGGCGCATATAGTGCCGAACACGGCGATGGTCCCGGCGGAACAACAGGAGACGACGATGAAGTTCAAGACCGAGGTCGAGCCACCCGAGCCCATGCGCGGCCTGGAAGTCCCGCCCGAGGTGGTGGAAGCGCTCGGCGAGGGCGCACGACCACCGGTGACGATCACGATCAATGGCCATTCCTGGAAGAGCCGGATCGCCCTCATGCGCGGCCGCCACCTGATCGGCCTCAGCCACGCCAACCGGCAAGCCGCAGGCGTCGACATCGGCGAGCAGATCGAGGTCGAGGTGGAACTCGACACCGAGCCCCGAGTCGTCGTCGAACCCGAGGATTTCACCGCGGCCTTGGACGCCGACCCCGTTGCCCGTGCCGCCTACGACAGCCTCTCCCACAGTCGCAAGCGCGAGCACGTGCTCTCCATCGAGAGCGCGAAGAAGCCCGAAACCCGCCAACGCCGCATCGAGAAAGCCATCACCACCCTGCGGGGCTGACGCCCGAGCGGCGAACCTGCCTCTCAGTCGGATGTTTGAGCCAAAGCAGCCACGGCTCTCTCGTCCCAATAGGCAGGATCGCGGCCGTAGTTGGGTGTGGTGAACGCGCGATCCCATTGCGCGCCTTCGGCAATGAGTTCACGCCAGGGTGCGACTTCGACGTAGAGGACGCGCATCGAATTGAGGGCGCCGTGGTGCAGGGCGGGTCCGTCGGTGGAGACGGCGTCCTCGGCGACGGCCATCTCATAGTTGCGTTCGAGACCGCTGCGCACGGTCGCCTCCACGCATACGTTGGTTTGCAGCCCCGCCACCAGAAGGCGTTGTACACCAAGGCTTCTCAGGATCGGATCGAGTTCGGTGTAGGTGAAGAAGCTGTGCCGAGTCTTGTCGAGCACCAATTCTCCAGGCGCGGGCGCAACCAAATCCATGATCTGGCTACGCCATTCGCGCTCGGCGGCAGTCAACGCCGGAAGTCGTGCGCCCCGAATCTTCTGATGATGGGCTGCCCGCGGATTGGCGGCCAGCAGCCCGGCCGGACTGGCCGTCTGCCGTGAGTACACGATCGGTACATCGGCCGACCGCGCCGCAGCCAGCAGTTCCGCGCATTCGCTGACAACTTCGTTCAACCGCCAGATCGGCGGCCACCCCAAAAGATCCCGGACACGATCCTCGGCGATGTACCCGTTCTGTACATCGATCATCAACACTGCGAGATCGGCCATGACCCACCTTTCCGCACCCGAATACCGACCGGCGTCGCCCTATCGATCATCCGCTGTCCACGTCACAAGCGCGCCGAATCGGCATTTCAAGCCGAAGTCGCACACCGTGACGCTGCCTGCTGACTAGCATGCCGAGCATGCTGATCTTCACGATCGACGCCGGCGAGATGATCGAATCCATTGAGCACCAGTCGAACTCCGCCGGAATCACCCAAGCTGCGATCGTGTCGCTGATCGGCGGCGTCGATGAGTTCACCGTCTCCACGATGCCCGCCGACGACCCGACCAAGGACATCGTTTGCACCTATCGACTACCAGGCGAAATGCACGGCAGTGGAGAGATCCGAGACGGCAAAGTCCACGTGCACGCCACCTTCGCGATCCAGGGCGATCGAGCCGTGGCAGGTCACGTGCATGCGGCCACAATTGGGACCTGGTTTGCCCGCGCCTATGTGCTGCCGGTGGGGGATAGCTGGGCCACCGTAGTCGCCTGTGCCACTTTGTAATTGACGTCAGCGACCTCGACCGTGCTACCGATTTTTGGGGCAGTGCCCTCGACGCGGTCGAAGAGCCGGTCAATCCGCAGAGTCGCCATGTATACCGGCGCTTGCGCTTGCCTGACTCGCAGATCCGGGTGCTGCTACAGGCAACTCCGGAAGAAAAGCGGATGAAAGAACGGATGCATCTCGATATCGAGACCGACGACGTTGAAGCCGAGGTCTGTCGCCTCGAGGCGCTCGGGGCCGAACGTTTCGATCATCAGTGCGAACGAGGCTATGACTTCTGGGTGCTTCGCGATCCGTGGGGCAATGAATTTTGTGTGCTGCAAACTGAATTCCCCAACCTGTTGGCTCACAGACCCGTGTGGGACTGAGATCCGCTCTTCAAGTCTGTCTGCGGCAGCAGGCCGATCACATACGCAGGTGTATGCGGTCATCCGATCGGAGCGCTGATCGTGGTGTTCTCACGATCCGGAACCGGTGTGAATTGGCCGACTGGCGCTGTCCTAGTTGGGCTTACTCTCTGCGACGCTCAGAGTTATCGACTGTTGTTCCCCGACCAGCGTGCCCGGCGCTGGAGATTGATCGATGACGAGATAGATCGGGCTGTTGGATTTGTCTAGTACGTTGGTGCCGTCAGGGCCGATCGCTGAATCAATCGCGAAGCAGACGCCATCCCCAAGTTCTGCGTCAACCAGTCGCTCACCTCGCAGATCAGGAAGGGCTTGCGGCCAAACCTTCGCGTGGCACCTCTCGGCGATGGTCGATGCCGACGTGGGCGAGGCTTGTGCTTCTCTCGGGGAGTTGTCGCACGCGGTCGCGCCAATGGTGAACACGCCAAGCAACACTCCAACGATGGCACGCCTTGCAGGCATTAAGTCCCCCTTGGGAATTGGATCCTGGAATGCAAGCATATTTTCCACGAGAACACTCGGTAGTGTCAGCGGATCGTCAAGGGTCCGCTCAGTGGCTAGCGCACCGGGGGATCTGTCGGTCCACCTTGCTAGGGTTCGGCCGTACCTCGTCATCGAATCTCTTCCGGATCAGAAGAACCAGCGTCTGCCTCGGGACGATCATGCGAAAGGGTGTGCGCCATGCATTCCGGTGGTTGCTTGTGCGGGAATATCAGGTACCGGGCAGTGGGGGAGTTGTCGTTTCCTCATCTGTGCAGTTGCCCGCATTGTCAGCGACTGTCCGGCGCTCCGGTGATGTCGTGGGTGGACTTTCCTCGTGACGGGTTCGAGTGGACCGGGCCCGGTGGTGAGCCGGTGTGGTACAACACCTTCCCTGATTCTCAGCGCGGGTTCTGCGGGGTGTGCGGGAGTTCGGTTGCCGCGCAGGATGATAGTGATGCGGAGTTGGTCGGTGTCACGATGATGAGTCTCGATGACCATGGTGGGCTGGTGCCCGAGCGGCAGAGTTTTCGGCCCAATGCCGTTCCGTGGTTGCCGATTGTCGGCGCGCAGGACTGACCTGTCACAGGTGGCGGTTCACGAATACGAGGTGCTTGTGGCGGAGGGTGTTTCCCCGAGTCGGAGCGCCAATCCGTCGAGCAGGCAACGTAATCCGTATTCGAAGGCGGCGTCCGCGCGTGCCACCACTTCGGTGGGTGCGGCGGCGATGGCGGTGGTCATGTTGGGGTGATTGGTGTCGTCGGTCGCCCAGATCACGTCCGGTGCGGACAGATCCAATGCCGAGCCCAGGGCGAAGCTGTCGAACACCATGATCACCGGGAGTGCTTCTTCGCGGGGGAAACCGGCGTCGATGATGACTCCGGCGATGTACTCGTACTGTGCGAGCACCTCCGGCGCGGAGACTGTCTGCCCGATCAACAATCGCACCAGTTCGGGATAGGCGCTGAACGCGGAGCGATATTCGCGCAGCCAGGTGGCAAGGACCGTGCGCCACGGGCCGTTTCGGTCGACGTTCACGAATTCGCGTCCCGCGATGCGGCCGCGGATCAGTTCCACCAGCTCGGTCCGATTGCGGACGTGGTGGTAGACCGAGGACACCGATACCCCGAGTGTGTCCGCCAGTCCGGGCATGGTCAGCCCCTTGGATGAGGTGACCAGTTCCAGCGCCGCGTCGACGATCATCGCCCGGTTCAGGCGCGGGGTCTTCGGTCTGGCCATGCCTCGGGTCCACCTTTCTGTTTTCCACGAAGTTACCGCGATGCCTTGACGGGACCGTTGTCGTCCCTCAGCATAGTTAATCGAATCACATTCGATTAATCTTCGTGCCGGTGTCCGCGCCCGGAGAACTCTGGAAGGCCGCCCGCCTATGTCTTCACTCGATCAGTCGATGGCTGCCGACCGTCCTGGTGACGGTCTCAAACGAAATGCCCTGGGGGCCAGCGGAATTGCCTTCATGGTGATTGCCGCGGCAGCGCCGCTGACCGTCATGGCGGGGGTGGCCCCGCTGGCCTTGGCCGTTGCCGGGCCGGGCGCGCCCATCGCCTATCTGGCCGCCGGGGTCATCTACGCGGTATTCGCGGTCGGATTTCTGGCCATGACCCGCCATATCGGGGGAGCAGGGGCGTTCTACAGCTACATCACCCTCGGCCTCGGGAAAACCGTCGGTCTGGCCTCGGGAGTGCTGGCGGTGGTGTCCTACAACGCGCTTCAGATCGGCGTGTACGGGCTGATGGCGGTGCAAACCCAAGCGGCCATTGACCGGCTGTTCGGCATCCATGTCGACTGGCCGATATTGGCCCTGAGCGCTATCGCGATCGTTTGGTTCGTCGGCCGTCGCGGTGTCGATGTCGGCGCGAAATTCCTGGGCGTACTGCTGATCGCCGAAACCGCGATCCTGCTGGTACTGGCTGTATCGGTGGTCCTCAAGGGCGGCGCGAACGGCATCACCTTAACTTCGTTCACCCCCGATGCGGCCTTCGCGCCCGGTATGGCCGGGGTGCTGTCCTTCACCTTCGCGGCGTTCATGGGATTCGAATCGACCGCCGTCTATCGCGCCGAAGCCCGTGATCCCGACCGAACCATCCCGCGCGCAACGTATTTCGCGGTCGCGTTCATGGCGCTTTTCTACTGCTTCATCGTATGGTCGATCGTGCAGGCGTTCGGCGATGCGAATGTCCAAGCGGCCGCACAACAGGACACCGCCGGACTGTTCTTCACCGCGATCGAACAGTACGTCGGGGTGTGGTCCTCGGATGTGATGTCCGTGCTGATCGTGACCAGTGCGCTGGCCTCGCAGATCGCCTTTCACAATGCGATCAACAGGTACACGCTGTCGCTGGCCCGCGATGGCGTGCTGCCGAAATGGCTCGACCGGACCCATCCCACGCTCAAGTCGCCCAATCGGGCGGGTGCGCTGCAAACCGTGCTGGCGGCGGTCATCGTGATCGGCTTCGCGATTGCCAAGGCTGATCCGTACCGCCGCCTGCTGATCTTCGTCAATACCCCGGGGATCGTGGGAGTGATTGCCCTGCAGGCGCTTACGGCTATCGCCGTGGTGGCGTACTTCGTCAATAAGAAGGCCGTCTCGGTCGAGCGTGTCGGGGTCATCGCCGCCTCACTCGGAGCGATAGCTCTCGGCATCGCTCTGTTCCTGGTGATCTGGTACATCAACCTGCCGACCGCCACGACCGGCACCACCAACGCCATTCTCATCGGCGTCGTTCCCTTCGTCATGATCCTCGGCGCGGCTGCCGCCGTCTGGTTCCGCAGATACCGCCCCACCGCCTATGCCGCCATCGGTGGTTTCGGCGAAGACCGCGACACCACGACCCCAACCAACCTCGAAAGCAAGGAGACAGCCCTATGACAACGGCCGATATGATCATCACCGCCGCAACAGTTCACACCCTCGACGGCGCAAGTCCCGTCGTGCGTTCGGTGGCCATCTCCGATGGATATATCGTCGCCGTCGGCGATCAGGCCGACACCCGATCGTGGCGTGGCAGCTCCACCGAAGTCATCGACCTCGGAAACGCCACTCTCACACCGGGACTCATAGACGGTCACATCCATCCGGTCACCGGCCTGAATCTGACTTACGGCACTGACCTGTCCGGGGTTCGTGATCTCGATGCCCTACGCGAAACTCTCAGCAGGGCACGCGAATCCATCGACAGCGATGGCTGGCTGCGCGGCTGGGGCTTGGACCCCAACGTATTCGGCGACCTCCCGGTCACCCACGCCCCCATCGTGGAGACGATCGGATCATCGATCCCCGTATTCATCGAAATGTTCGACGCCCATTCGGCATTGGTGACCCCTGAAGCCCTGCGCCGCGCGGGCATCACCGGCCCGCGAGAGTTCGTACAGCACTCCCGCATCGTCTGTGACGAAACCGGCACCCCCACCGGACATCTGCTCGAACCCGCCGCAATGGCCCTGGTCCGCGAAATCCTGCCCCGCGAATCCACCCAATCGCGCCGAATTCGTCTGCGCGCCATCCTCGATGGCATGGCCGCGGTAGGCATCACCGCCGCCAACGCCATGGATTTCGAAGGCGACAGCAGCGACCTGATGTTCGACCTCGAATCCGACCGCGACCTCCCCATTCACCTGCGCTTCGCCCCCTTCTGCCTCCCCGGAAGCGACCGCGCGACCCTGGATCACATCATCGAACTCCAATCCACCCGCGGCCGCCGCTGGCGAGTAGACGGCGTGAAATTCATGATGGACGGCACCATCGACGGCGGCACCGCCTGGCTCGACGAGCCCGACACCCACGGCGAATCCACCGCCCCCTTCTGGCCCGAACCGGCCGAATACCGCCGCGCCGCACTGTATCTGGCCCAACACGGCGTCCCCATCGTCACCCACGCCATCGGCGACGCCGGAGTCCGCTACGCCCTCGACACCCTCTCCCGCGCGGCCCTCCCGCCCAACGGTGCCCGGCACCGCATCGAACACATCGAAACCCTCCCCGACGACCTGGTCCACCGCTTCGCCGAACACAACGTCGTAGCCAGCATGCAACCCACCCACTGCACCCACTACACCCGAGCCGACCACACCGACAACTGGTCCACCCGCCTGGGCCCCGAACGCGCCGCCCGCGCCTTCCGCACCCGCGACATCCGAGACAACGGCGGCACCCTGGCCCTCGGCTCGGATTGGCCTGTGGCCCCGTACGATCCGCGCGCCATCCTCGCCGACGCCCAACTTCGCCGCCCCGCAGGCCACCCCGATATAGAACCGGTCTGCCCCAAACAATCCCTCTCCGCCCTGATGGCCCTCGAGGGCTACACCACCCACGCCGCCACCGCCGCAGGCCAATCCGCCCTGACCGGCCGCATCGCAGTAGGCATGCGCGCCGACCTCACCGCCTTCACCGTCGACCCCCTCCAGGCCCCACCGGACGAACTCGCCGACGCCCCCATCGCCCTGACGGTGAACAGCGGCCGAATCACCCACCGCCACAACTGATGAACCGCCGCCGTTGCTGGACTGCTCCGAAAGCTCGATGCTGTCTGGATACCGGGCAGTGGATATTGTCGAATTCCGCGACATGTTCAGCGGCACGAGCAGATTCGGCAACGTTAGGGGGCGGCGTGATAGAGGTGCAGGTGCTTCGACCCGATGACTGGAGGATATGGCGTCAGCTCCGCCAGGAGGCACTGACGGACGCACCGGCAGCATTCGGCTCGACACTCGTCGAGTGGACCGGCCCTGGCGACACCGAACCGCGGTGGCGTGCGCGGCTGACCGACGTTCCGTTCAATGTGATCGTCCGGTGGTGCGGGATTCCGTCAGGCATGGTCAGCGCCTATAACATTGCCGACGACGGCCCGGTCGAACTGATATCGATGTGGGTCGCACCGCTCGCCCGCGGGAGAGGTGTCGCCGACGCGGCAGTCAATGCGGTCCTGCGCTGGGCCGTAGGCCGACCAGTCGGCTTATCGGTGAAGGTCGACAATCAGGCCGCGATCCTCCTGTATCAACGACACGGATTCGCCGATGCGGGCCCTTCGCCTGACGACCCCGGCGAACGGCGCATGCTGAGGTCGATGACTCTGAACCCGACGCCCTGACCCGCACCTCGGAAGGGCAGGTCCCGGGGCTTCCGGACAGCGTCTTAACGGCTGTGAGAGCTTCCGGCTAGCGCTGCTGCGGGGTGCAGTCGTATTTCGCAGGGCCCCAGTTGTTCTGGCTGAAGTCTGCCGGGCGGTAGAGCGCCTGGATCAAGGTCGCGCGGTCGGGGAGGGTCACGCACAGGCTCGGGCCGGCGGGGCCGTCCGGGGAGTATTCGGTGGCGAAGGCCCGGGACATTCCGGCGATCGGCTCGCGGAGAGCCGCGCACGCACCCTCGTCGGTGTCGGCGCGGCCGTAGCACTGGAACCAATTGATCGCCGAGGTGGTCGACAGGTAAGCCGATTTCACGTTGTAGGGGATGCCGAACAGATTGAACGAGTCGGTGTGGGTGCCGCCCTCGTAGGTCAGGAACATCAACGGACTGTTGCCGTGTGCCTCCCGGCGGAGGTTGTCGTAGTACTCCTTGACCCCGATCGGGCCGTCGGTGACATCGGCGAGGCCGTTGGGCTGGGGTGTGATCAGGTAGCCGTTGGGCACCGGGATGTCGAAGTCGGCAGTTTGCAGTTGGATCGGGATATCGGCTGTGGTGTAGGAGAATCCGGACAATCCCACGATCGAACTCACTTTGGGCAGGGGATTGCCATCGAACCCCTGCCCGAGGCCCTGCCAGAAGCCGTAGCTGGTGATACCGCCCGAGCCGAAGGACTGACCCCACAGGTTGACGTGGTCGAGGTCCATTCGGTCGGCCCACGGGTTGAGTTCGTTGTCCCCAGCTGGAGCGTAGGCGGGGTTGTAGCGCTGAAGTCGTGGAATCTCACCGCGTGCCAGATTGCCGAGTTCGTCGCCGTTCAGATCGACGATCGGCGCGATCGGGGCGCGGTTGAGCCAGCGCATGAAGTCCTGGATGTCGCGGGCCGAGCCGGGGAAGTTCAGGTGCGGATTCTTCAGCTGGGGGAAGTAGACATCGGCGATGGTGCCCCCGGTCCCCGCGGCATTGCCCGAGTAGGCGAGTGAGATTCCGATGAAGCCTTCGCGCACCGCGCTGAGCGTGTATCTGTTGACGTCGGACTGCTTTTCGGCCGCGCCCGGGAGCATGACGGTCACCGGGAATTTCTCCGACGAGTCCTCGGCCCCCTCGGGGAAGAAGATCTTCGCGCCGAGTTTGATCCCGCGATTGTTGACGACCTGGAATTTCTTGACGGTTCCGAGTTTGAATACCTCGCCGGGTGCGGTGCCCGGCACGCATACGCCCTCGGTGTTCTCGAACAGGACATCCGCGTTGGGCTGGACGCACGGATAGCGGAACTTCGCCTCCTGTGCGTCAGGATTCTCGTAGTCGTCCTCGAGGACCGCGTCGGTGACGTTGTTGGTGAAATTGCCGTCGTGGCTCCAGTTCGGGACGTACGCCGGGTTCACCGGCGCGGCCAGCCCGAGGGGTGGCAGGTGCAGTACGCCGTCGATGATCTTCTGCGCCGCCACCAATTGCCGTTGCGCGGCATCGGGACCCGACCACGTCTCCGGTCGCAGCAGATCTTGGAACGGCAGCCCGGCATTGGCCAGATTCACGAGCGCGGCCGAACGGAGCCAATAATCCAATGCCCCCGGCATCGACAGGTCGTGCTCGGTGCCGGTCAGCAATTGCAGGACCTCGGCGAACGGATAGGTGGGATCGGGTGGTTGTGGAGCCGGATACGGCTCGGCCGCAGCGGGATTCGCCCCACCGAACACCACAACCATCGCTACTGCGGCGATAGCGATCCGGGTGAATACGCGGCGCATAGTCGTCATATCTATCCCCTGCCGATCTGGAATCCACCGAACGGCGGCTCCCCGAAGCAGGTCGCCGCCGTTCCGCTCGATCACCCATGCCGAACCGTATGGATTGCTTCATCAACCGTATGGACCCCGAGCGGACCGGCCTACGACCCCAGCCGCCAGGATGTTGACGATTGGCGACACCGCAACGGCCACAACGGATATGCGGCCCTGAGGTCGAGATCGACCTCAGGGCATCGGTCTATTTCCCCGGGTAAGGGGAAGTGATCGTGGTGAAGTATTGCGCGGCGGCGAGGATCGCGGTGGGGGCTGTGACGAAGAGTTGGCCGGCGAGGGTGCCGAGGAAGCCGATGGCGGCGGTGCCCGCGATGCAGCCGACGAGAGCGCCGGGGAGGGCCCCGAACATGGCGGTGAGAGCGCCGGTGAGGGTGGCCCCCGCCGCGCCGCCGATGAGGCAGCCGATGGCGGCGCCGCCGATGCCGCCCACCAGAGTGCCGATCGTGGCGCCCATGCTGATGGTGCTGGTCATGCGGCTCCAGGCGGCCTGTTCACGGTCGTACTCGGATTTCCACGGCGCGGAGTTCTCGAAGGGCAGAGCGACCGGGCGGTAGACCGCGTGTGCCAGGTCGAACTGTGGTGTCAGGGTGGCTGTGCGGTCGGTGACCTGCGCGGCTATGGGAAAGACGAAATCGTCTACACGGAAGGCTAGTTCGGTGCCGCCCAGTACGGTGCCGTCGGTCGCTCTGATCGTGAAGGTGCCGTTGTCGGCGCTCAATGAACCGCCGTCGGTGCGAATGGTCGTGCTCGTGTCGCTGACGGTCGCGGTGTAGTTGACCGGCGATTCGGCGGTTGCGGGGGTGGCATTGACCGTCGCGGCGGTGACGCAGGCGGCGGTCAGCAGTAGTGCTGTGGACAGCACGGGACGGTGGGCGGAATATCCCATCGATGTACCTCGAATTCCTCATCGGGTGTGGTGGATTGCGCACGGGTGACCGCATCGGACTTGGCTCGCTGGCCATTCGGTCGAACCCCGGCGGTGGGCGAGCCTACGGGTTTACAAGCATAATGACAATCGTTATCATTAGCGGCCTGACGCCAGGGTGAGGGAGACCGAGTGGGACATCTGCTGATGATCGAGAGTTGGGTCGGATCGATGAGTACGCTGCTGCCGCAGGCGATTCGCGAGCGTGGAGATCGGTTCAGCTTTCTGACCCGCGACCTGCAGCACTACCTGCGAGCGGCGCCGAATACGGGGCATCCACTGCTCGGAGCCGCGAATATCGTTGCGGCCGAGACGAATGACGAGGTGGCGCTGCTGCCGTGGGTGCGGCGGCTGCACGATGCGCTGGAGTTCGACGGCGTGGTGTCCTCCTGTGACTACTACCTGCCGACGGTGGCCGCGGTTGCCGCGGAACTGGGATTACCCGGGGCGAGCAGGGAAGCCATGGCGGCGGCCTGCGACAAAGCGCGTACGCGCCGAATCTGCGGTGCCGCAGGGGTTCCCGGTCCCGAGTTCACGCTCGGAAGCGACCCCGCCGACCTGGTCGAGGCCGCCGAGCGAATCGGCTATCCGGTGGTGGTGAAACCGGTCGATCTGTGCGGTGGCATGTTCGTGCGCCGCGTGCACACCGCCGACGAGTTGCGCGCGGCGGTCGCGGAGATCGCCGGATTTCCGGTGAACGCCCGTGGGCAGTCCCGCGCCGCCCAGGTGCTGGTGGAGGAGTGTCTCAACGGACCCGAATTCAGCGTGGAGACAGTCACTTTCGGTGGCGAAACCGCGGTTATCGGAATCACCGACAAGCAGGTGATCGGTGCGCCGTTCTTCATCGAGGCCGGACATATGTTCCCGGCGGCTCTCGAGCCCGACTTGGCGACTCGGATCGGCGATGTAGCCTGCGCTGCCATTGCCGCTCTGGGACTGGACAATACGGTGGCGCACACCGAGATCAAGCTGACCGCGAGCGGTCCGCGACTGGTCGAGGTGAACCCGCGGCCGGCGGGCAATCGCGTCACCGAACTGGTGCGCCGGGTGACCGGCATCGACCTGGCCGCGGTCTGCGCGGACCTGGCCCTGGGCCGCGAACCGGAGTTGAGCGCACGGCCCACCGGAGTGGGCAGTGCCGCAATAGCTTTCCTCGTTCCGCAGGAAAGCGGTGTGCTCGACGGCATCACCGGCGCGCAGGACTGGCCGCTGGACCCGCGGATCGTGGACTACGACATCGCCATGCCGGGCAAGCGAGTCGAGGCCGCGCACAACAACAACGGCTACCTCGCGCACGTCATGGTCGTTGACGAAAAGCGCGGGGCGGCAGGGGACTATGCGCGAACACTGATCGATTCGCTCCGGGTCGGATACGACCGGGTCGAGGTTTCGCGATGATCGACCGCACGGTCACCGAACTCGCCACCGGCGTCGATACGCACAGTCGGCCATACTCGGTGCCGGAGTTGATCTCCTGGGTTCGGCAGGGGCGAGTGGGTCCCGATCCCGCCGCGGTCACCGTGGCAAGCGCCTTCATCACCCTGCACAGCACCCGTCACCTGGGCCGGAATCAGAAGTACCGCAATGAAATTCTGAGTCTGCGCGTCGGCGCGGGTGTCGGCTCGTGCGCCTTCGAACCCGGCGAGCGCGCCGATCACACGGACGCGGTTGAGGACTGCGTCGGGTCGAGCATCGCCGAACTGCTGGACCATCCGAGCCGTACCGTGCGGATCGCCGCGTTGGACGCTTACCTCGCACACGCTCGCCCGCACCCCGACGCCGGGGGAGTGCGAGGTGAATCGCAGCTGGTGGCCGGAGTGTCATCACTCGAGAAGTCTCAGCATCGTGCCGCCGGTGTGATCGACCTGCTGCCCGCGCGAACACGCACGGTACTGGTGATCGGTGTGGTGAATTCCCTTCTGGCACAGTTGCGCGAGCGCGGAATCGACTACATCCCGTGCGATTTGGCGGGCGGGGTCACCGAATGGGATGAACCGGTGCTCACCCGACCCGATGCCGCCACCACGCCCTACGACGCACTGCTCGTCACCGGGATGTGCCTGGGTAACAACAGTTTCGACGACCTCCTGGAACAGGCACGCCGACGGGCCATTCCGATGGTCATGTTCGCCCAGACCGGCAGCGCGGTGCTGCCCTGGTTCCTCGGCGCACCCGGATTGACCGCGGTGGCGGCCGAACCCTACCCGTTCTTCTCCCTCGACGGCGGTCCCAGCACGCACTATCACTACCGTGGCGGGGAGTTCTGATGTCGTGGACCGCATCCGGTGAGCGGGGGTTGCTGCCGCTGATCGGTGATACGCCACTGGCGTGGATACCCGCTGACGCGCACGGCCACACCGGCTTCCACGCCAAGATCGAATCCGCCGGGATCGGCGGTATGAAGGCCCGCGCGGCCGTCGCCATGCTCGCCGGTGCGACCGCGCGCGGCGAACTCACACCCGGCGCACCGGTGGTCGAATCCACCAGCGGCACACTGGGTGTGGGCCTCGCCCTGGCCGCTCGGGCACTCGGGCACCCGGTGATCCTGGTCGTGGACAACGAGATCGAATCCGATATGCGTGCCCTGTTCACCGCCTTCGGGGTTCGCCTCGAGGTGGTCGAACACCAGCATCCCGAGGGCGGCTGGCAGCAGGCGCGCCTGGACCGGCTGGCGCAGGTCCTGGCTGCCGTGCCGGGCGCGTACTGGCCCGATCAGTACAACAATCCCGACAACGCCGCGGGCTACGCGGAGATGGCGCGCGAGATCACTGACCAGCTAGATCGCGTGGATGTACTGGTGGCGACCGTCGGATCCGGCGGGCACTGTGCGGGACTCACGCGCGTACTGCGCCGACGCTGGCCCGAACTGCGGGTCATCGGCGTCGATTCGGTCGGGTCGCGAATCTTCGGCCAGCCCGCCCGCCAGCGCGTCATGCGCGGACTGGGCAGCAGCATCCTGCCGCGCAATGTGGTGTATCCGGACTATGACGAGGTGCACTGGGTGGGTCCGGTCGAAGCGGTCGCGTCCTGCCGCGCGGTCGCCGCGCGCACCTGTCTCGCGGGTGGCTGGAGCACCGGCGCGGCGGCTTTGGTCGCAGGATGGGCGGCGCGCCGCGAACCCGGCGCTCGGGTGCTGACCGTGTTCCCGGATGGCCCGCACCGCTACCTGCGCACCATCTATGACGACGAATGGTGCACCACGCGTGGGCTTTTCGCTCCTGCCGCGATGCGGCCGGTGGAAATCGCGGATCCCGGGCAGGTCGAGGTCAGCGGCTGGGCGCGCTGTCGTATGGTCCGCGATCCGGCCGCGGCGGTGCCGGTATGAGGCTGGATCATCGGGTGCGGCGGCTCACCCTGGCGGAGCCGCTGCGCATTTCGCGCGCGGCGATGAGTGAACGCGACGCGGTGTGGGTGCGGTTGTCGCACAACGATATCCACGGTCGTGGTGAAGTAGTGACCAGCCCTCGGCTGGCCTTGGATGTTCCGGCGATCGAGCAGTCGCTGCGGACCGTCACCGCCTGGATCGGGGCCGAACCGCACCCGGGCGGGCTGCGCGAGCGATTGCCCGAACTGCGGAAACGGCTGGCGCATGCGCTGCCGGTCGCAGCCGCCGTCGACGCGGCGGTGCACGACTGGCTCGCCATCGAGGCGGGAATGTCGCTGTACGAAGTGCTGGGTACGCCGCGGTGGGATCGGGTGCCGACGGCCTACACCATCGGCATCGTTGCCGCCGGGGAGGCGGCGCGGACCGCGGAACGGTTGGCGCACAAGGGATTCACCACTCTCAAAGTCAAGCTCGGCGCGGGTGACCCGGCCGAGGATATCGAGCGAGTCGCCGCGATCCGCGCGGTCGCGCCGGAGTCCGAGCTGCTGCTCGACCCCAATGGTGCCTGGGATGCCGATACCGCGATCGCTGTCCTGAGCGAACTCACCGAGTTCGGCATCGCCGCGGTAGAACAGCCGGTCCCCGCCGGTCGCCCCGATCAGCTTGCCGCAGTGGCGAAATCGGTGCCCATCCCGATCATCGCGGATGAGGACGCCGGGACCAGGACCGATCTGGATGCCCTGCCCGATGGTCTGGGCGGCATCAATATCAAGCTCGCCGAATGCGGCGGACTGGACGCGGCGCTATCGATGATCGAGTGGGCGCGCGGGCACGGTGTCGAGGTGATGCTCGGTTGCCAAGCCTCGACCTCCCTGAGCATCGCCGCCGCGGCGCATCTGAGCGCGGCGGCGCGATGGATCGACCTGGACGGGCACCTGCTCCTGGCCCGGGACCCGTGGCAGGGCCTCGGCGGAGAGGACGGTTACCTGCACCGCCCGTCCGACCCCGGACTCGGCATCCGGTACCGAGGCGACTCGTGAACACCCTGCGCCTGTTCCGGTCCTTCCCGCTCTCGGTGCGACTGCTGCTGGTGAACCAGTTGGCGGGCAATACCGGGTTCTACATGCTCATGCCCTTCCTGGCCGGATACCTGCTGACCGATGTGCGGTTGTCCGCGGCGGTGGTGGGTGTGGTGCTCGGGGTACGCAATCTCAGCCAGCAGGGCCTGTTCCTGGTGGGTGGAGCGATCTCGGACCGACTGGGTGCGCGCGGGGTGATCATCGTGGGCGCGGCCATCCGCGCTCTCGGATTCGCGCTGTTCGCCGTCGGCGGATCGCTGGCGGTGGTGCTGCTCGCCTCGGTGCTGACCGGGTTCGCCGGGGCGCTGTTCAATCCGGCCGTGCGGGCCTATATCGCCCGCGACAGCGCCGAGCGTTCCGCCTCGGCCTTCGCGCTGTTCAACGTCTTCGGCAATGTCGGATCGGCGCTGGGTCCGCTGGCCGGAACTGTCCTGGTGGCCATGGGTTTCCGGCTCACCGCAGGGGTGGCGGCGGGCATTTTCCTCGCGCTCACCATGGCCCAGTTGGTGCTACTCCCGGCCCGCCTGGTACCCCGTGCCGATCACGGCGTCCTGCGCGACTTCCGAAATCTACTCGCCCACACAGCTTTCTGGGGCTTCGCGGCGGCGCTGGCGGGCATGTTCGCATTGCAGAGCCAGAGCTATTTCATCCTGACACTGCAGGCGCGCGAGGTGGCCGGTCCACACGCGACCGCGGCGGTCGCCGCATTGTTCCTGGTCGATACCGCGGTGATCCTGCTCCTGCAGGTTCGGATCACCCAGCGCATCGCCGGTGGTGAACGCGGACCCGCGATGGCTACCGGAATGGCCGTCATGGGCGCGGCTTTCGTGATTCCACCGCTTTCCGCACCGTTGCTCGACTCCGAGGCCGGAGGCGGAATCGTCGGCGTCACGCTGCGAATGACGCCGATCCTCGCGGCCGTGGTCGTACTCACGATCGGCGTGATGATCGTGCAGCCCTTCGTCAACGAACTGATCGCCGCTTTCGGCGGCGAGCGCCTCACCGGAACCTACTTCGGCGCTTTCTATCTCATATCCGGCGTGTACACCGTCTGCCTGACCTCACTGGTCGGTGTGGCGGTCGATCACAGCGGAGGACCGCTCGCATGGTGGCCCGCCGTGCTGTGCGCCGGAACCGGATTCGCCGCCGCTCTCGCGGTGACCGCCCTCTATCGCGGCGGCCACCTACCCGAAACCGCCTCGGCCGCCGCGTCTGTCGCGGACGAGGCACTCCCCGAACCCGAAAACCGAGGCTCCCGATGACCAGTCCCATCGCCGGGCCGGTGCTCGCCACCGAGAACCTGCTCACCGACAATCCGGCCCTGTACGAACGAACTTTCCCCGACACCGGCGAGCGCAATGCGCGCTTCGTCCACGATCTGGTCACCGAATTCGGCGACGGCTCCGGAACCGCCGCGCCGCGAGTGCTCGATATCGGATCCGGCACCGGTCGTGATGCGGCGCGTCTGGCCGAATTGGGTTACGCGGTGTCGGCGGTGGATATTTCGCCGCGCATGGCCGACTACGCACGCACGAAATACCCCGGCATCGACTTCCGGGTGGGCGATGCTCGCCTGGTGGAGACTCCCGCGCCGGTCGATGTCCTCACCTGCCTGGGCAGCACACTGCTGCACCTGCATTCCAGTGTCGACGTGGCCGCCGCGCTCAGCCGTTTCGCGCACTGCCTGCGGCCGGGCGGATTGCTGATACTCGAAATGCGCAATGGCGCTTTCCTGCTCACCGATCGCGGGCGGCGCGAGCTGCTGGACACCGTATCGGTACGTGAAATCGATTGGGAGGGAGTGGCTTACACCTCCCGAACCACGCTGTCGCTCGACCTGCCCGCCCAGCTGCTGCGGCGGCGACGGGAATGGACCTGGGCCGGAGGCGGTCCCGTATCCCAGGACACCGCGTGGCGATTGCTGTTCCCCGAGGAATTGCGATATCTATTGCACAGCAGCGGATTCGAGACGCTCGAGCTATTCGATGCCCCCGGCCCGCTCACCGAACCCGCCTGGCCCGGTGACGGCGCGCGCCGCACCGATCTGACCGGTGATCGCCTGCATGTGGTGGCTCGCCGCCCGGATCGATCCGGGACACGGTGAACGGACCGGCCCGGATCGGCGTGGGCAGCGCCTTCGGCAGCTGTGGTGAACTGCTGCAGGGCGTGACCGCCACCGACAATCGCGACTTCCTGGTCACACTGCCCATTCGGCAGGGATCGGTCGCGGTCTTCGAACCCCTAGCGGCCCAAGCGAATATCGAGACCATCCCACCGCACAAGACCAAATCGCGCACCCTGGCCGAACTGATGCTGGAACGCTCCGGCAGCCGATGCGGCGGGCGCTTGACCATCGTCAGCGAACTCGCCGAAGGCAAGGGCCTGGCCAGCTCGACCGCCGATCTGGTTGCCACCGCGCGCGCCATCGCGGACGCGGCGGGTCGCCGCATCGGGGCCGCCGATATCGAGGACCTGCTGCGCAGCATCGAACCGTCGGACGGGGTCATGTATCCCGGCGCGGTGGCGTTCTATCACCGCGAGGTGCGCCTGCTGACCCGCCTGCCCCAGCTACCGCCGCTGACCGTGGTGCTCGCCGATGAAGGTGGCCAACTCGACACCATCGAATTCAACCGGCACGCCAAGCCTTTCACCTCCGCGGACAAGCGTGAGTACTCGCGTCTGCTCACCGCCCTCGCCGAAGCGGTGGCACGGCGCGATCACCGAGGCATCGGCGAGGTCGCCACCCGCAGCGCGCTGATGAACTCGGTGCTGCGCGAACGCCCGCACCTGGATATGGCGCGCACCGCGGCCCGGCGCATGGGCGCGCTGGGAGTGGTGATCGCGCACAGCGGTACCACCACCGGCATTCTGCTCGCCGACGACGACCGGACTATCGAGGCAAACTCGCCGAGGCACAGCGTATTTCCGCCGACTACGCGACCACGGTGAGTGTGCACCGCAGCTGGCGGCCCGGCCCGCCGGACTTCGCGGGGGTGCGCGCCCGATGATCAGCGCCCACGAGGTGAGCTTCGGCTATGACGGATCGTTCGCACTGTCGGGGGTCGGACTGGTCGCGGAGACCGGATCGACCGTCGGGTTGATCGGGCCCAACGGCTCCGGGAAATCGACCCTGCTGCGGGTGATCTACCGCGCCCTGCGGCCTCGCACCGGAACCGTCCTCATCGACGGGACGCCGGTATCGGATTTGCGCGGTAGGCAACTCGCCGCGCGGTTGGCCGTCGTCACCCAGGAGAACCACGTGCAGACTCCGCTCACCGTGACCGACATGGTCATGCTCGGGCGTGCGCCCTGGGCGGGACCGGTACGCGGCTACTCCCAGGCCGATCACCAGGTCGCGGCGGCGGCCCTGCACCGGGTCGGTGCGCGTGAGCTCGCCGAGCGCGCCTTCGCCACCCTGTCCGGCGGGGAACGTCAACGCGTGCTCATCGCCCGTGCTCTGGCACAGCAGGCGGATCACCTACTCCTGGACGAGCCGACCAACCACCTCGATATCCACTATCAGCACGAATTGCTCAGTCTGCTCGCCGAACTCGCCGCCACCACCGTGATCGTCCTGCACGATCTGAACCTCGCCGCCCGCTATTGCGACCGCATTGTCCTGCTCGACAGCGGGCGCGTGGTGGCAGCCGGAGCGGTGGACGATGTGCTGACCCCGCGGATACTCGAGCCCGTCTACGGCGTTCGGGTACAGCGTTGCTCGGCCTTCGGCGCGACCCAGCTCCTCTTCGGTCCGAGCGACCGGGACGATGCCCGCAGCGATGAGTCGCCGGGCGAGGACAGTTCGGCACCGGTCGATCACGCGAATGCAACTGCGGGACAGCAGGTGTCGTGATGACCCTCACGCAGTCGGCGGCCCACGCGCCGCCGGATGACCTCGGGCATGCACGCCGCCGCTGGATCACCGCAGCCTGGATCGCCGGGTTGACGGCCGCACTCTTGGCCGTGGTGGTGTGCGCCTGCGGTATCGGACCCGTGGCGGTGCCCCCGTCGACCGTGGCGCGCATTGTCGGCCATCACACCTTCGGCCTTGCGGCCGTGGGGGATTGGACGGCGGCTCAGGACGCCATCGTCTGGCGGGTACGGGTACCCCGGGTGCTGCTGGGCGCGCTCGTGGGTGCCGGGCTCGCCGTCAGCGGTGCGGTCCTACAGACCGTGGTGCGAAATGTGCTGGCGGATCCGCACATTCTCGGGGTCACCTCGGGAGCCTCGACCGGTGCGGCGCTCTCGCTGCTGTTCGGCGTGGGCGTGGGCGGGATGCTCGCCGCGAGCGCCTTCGCCGGTGCGCTCTGTGCGACCGCGCTGCTGTTCGCGGTGGCCCGCAGCAATGGGCAATTGACCTCGCTGCGCCTGCTGCTGGGCGGGGTGACCATCGGCTACATCTTCTCGGCCGCGACCAGCTTTCTGATTTTCGCCTCCGATTCGCCGGAAGGCGCTCGCGCGGTGCTGTTCTGGCTGCTCGGCTCCCTCGGATCGGCGGCCTGGCCCGCCGTCGTGGCCACGGCGGCGGCGGTGTGCGGCTGCACCCTCGTGCTGTTCCTCATGGCCACCCGATTCGACGCGCTCGCCGTGGGCGATGACACCGCCCGGACCCTCGGCTTCGCGCCGACCCGGTGGCGGGTCGCGGCACTGGCGGTGGTGTCGCTGTGTATCGGCGCGGTGGTCGCGGTCGCCGGTGCCATCGGTTTCGTCGGCCTGATCGTGCCGCACGCGGCGCGACTCGCGGCTGGGAGCGCGCACCGGCGGCTGATTCCGGTGTCCGCCCTGCTGGGTGCGATCTTCCTGGTCATCGCCGACGTCGTGGCGCGAACCGCGTTCGCGCCCAGGGAAATACCGCTGGGCATCGTGACCGCGGTCGTCGGCGCACCGCTACTGCTGGTCCTGGTCCGGCGCTTCCGCGAGCCGGTTGCCTGAACCATTCGAACTACCCGATAGGAAACCTGCAATCATGTCTGTCTCCACCCCGCTCGGCCGGGCGCTGTCGATCATTCCGGTCGCGCTCGCGGCGGTGCTCGCCCTGACCTCGTGCGGCGCACCGGCATCGGAGAACGCGCAGCCCTCCGACGGTGGGTTCCCGCTCACCATCTCCAGTTGCGGCCGGGACGTACGTTTCGAACGCCCGCCGGCCCGCGTGGTCACCGTCGGCTCGATCGCCGCGCCGCTCATCGCCGCCGCCGGGGCCGCCGACCGCATCGTCACCCGGACCTTCGAGACCGCGCCGTTCCCGGGTGAATACGCGCCCGCGCTCACGCATGCTGAAATGATTACTCCTACAGCCGATCTCGCGCGCGAGCAGATCATCGCCCGTACTCCTGACCTGGTCGTCAGCTTCGAAGGCGCGGCCATCAAACCCGAGGATCTGTCCACCGCCGGTATCCCGCTGCTGGTGACCCGTGGCTACTGCAAGAACGCCGCCGGTACTTACGACGACATCTTCGCCGACATCGCGCTGTACGGAAGGCTTTTCGGCACCGCGAAGCAGGCTGACGACACCGTGTCAGCCCTACGCGGCCGCGTCTCCACCGTTGCGGACAAACACCGCCCCGGCACCCCCACCCGGCCCGCCGCCGCGCTCATCCTCTCCCGCGACGGCGCGACGCTGAGCGCCTACGGCAGCACCAGCACCGTGCACACCCAGATGGGAATGCTGGGCCTGGACAACATCTTCGGTGATGTCGCCAAACGCAATTTCGAGGCGAGCACCGAAACCCTCATCGCCCGCAACCCCGAGGTGATCATCGCCCTCACCCAGGGCGATCAGACTCCGGACTCGGTGCGTCAGGCCCTGCGCAATCGCCCGGAACTGGCCTCGCTCAGTGCGATTCGCGACGACCGCATCATCGCCGTCCCGTTCGGCTACACCGGCCCCGGCCCGGTCGCCGTGGAAGGGCTCGAAGTGCTGTCGGCCAAGCTCGGAGCTCTGCGATGAGCGACTACCTCATCCGTGCGGCCCTGCCGAAGGACATGCCCGGCGCGCGCAGCGTCATGCTCGACACCTTCTACACCGACCTCGGCTACGGCTACCTACCCGAACACCACGACGACGTCATCGATCCCGCCCGTGTGTACCTAAGCCATCCGCATCAGCGACTCTGGATAGCCGAGCACGACGGCCGAGTGGTCGCCACCACGGCCATTCGCGCCCGTGGGCCGCGCACACCCCCGCATCCGGCCTGGCTCACCGCCCGCTATCCGGACCACACCACAGCGCAGCTCTTTCGCGTCTATGTTCGCCCGGACCATCGCCGCCACGGCCTCGCTACCGAACTGGTCCACCGTGCTATCGAGTTCGTGCGCGGAACCGAGGTGTTCGACCGCCTCTACCTGCACACGGACGCGAATTCGCCAGGCGCGCTGGACTTCTGGACGTCTCTGGGCACCATCGTCCTCGACGACCGTGATCCGCGTCGTCAATTCCAGACTGTCCACCTGGAGATCCCGCTGCGTTGATTTCTCGGCTGTTAATAGCGAACGAACGACGTATTTGATATTAGCCTGATGATTGCTGGCGTTGGAGCGAATCCACTATGTCCGGAGGTAATCGCGTGGAGATAACCGACGACCTTGCCCGCGATGCGTACCTGTACGGGTACTCGATCGACGAGGCCTACAAGTTCCTCTACGAGACGACAATCGCGCCCGGCACGCCGCTCAACGAGTTCCAGTTGCTGCGCGATCTGGCTGATGACACCTATACCGCGCATCCGACCATCAACAATGACACCCTGCACCTGCAAGGGTGGTTCGATGTGGGCGCGGAACCGGTCGTGGTCACCATTCCGGACTTCGATCCCGGCCGCTATTGGATCCTGCACACCATGGATCTGGGGCATTACACCAACGCCATGATCGGATCCCGCACTCGTGGCACGAAAGGCGGGCGGTTCCTGTTCGCGGGTAGCGCCTGGGACGGCGCGGAGCCCGAGGGCATTGAACAGGTTGTGCGCTCGGAATCGGACCTGATCAAGGTCATGGGTCGCATCATGACCGTCGGCAGTGACGACCTCGCCGCTGCCCGCGCGCTGCAAGACCGGTGGACCATCCAGACTCTGTCGGAGTTTCTGGGCGGCTCTCGACCGGACCCCATCGTGCGCGAATATCCCGATCCCGACTCGACCACATGGCTCGAACGCGTCTGCTTCGCGCTGTCGCTCGGTGCCATGGCCACCGCCGATGCCGACTGGCTGGCACGGTATCGCGATATCGGATTAGCGCCCGGCGCAACCGATTTCACCGCAGAACAGCGCGCCGCCGCCGAAACCGGCGAGCGCCTGGGCCTGGCCCGCATTCGTGAGCTGGCACCCCGGATGACCGACAGCGAACAGCTCCTGGGCACCCGCGCGGATCTGCAGAACACCCCCCGGGAGACTTTCGCCATCGGTACCTTCCTCGGCCAATGGGGACTTCCCCCGGTCGAATCGGTATATCTGAAGATCGACACCGGCACCGACGGACTGCCCATCAACGGCTCCGGAGGCAAGACCTATCGCGCGCGGTTCCTGCCGCCGCCGGTCAGCGAATTCTGGTCGTTCACCGTTTACGGCAGTGATAACCGGCTCATGGCCCACAACGACATCAACCGCCACAGCCGAGGCGACCGTACCCTCTCACCCGACTCCGAGGGCTATTACACCCTCGAACTCGGCTCGGACGCCTCGGCGCACTTCGATGACCCCAACTACCTGCCCATCCCCGAGAAGGACTGCTACCTCATCCTGCGCATGTACGGCCCGAGCCAAGCCGTCCGCGATGGCGACTATCAGGTCCCGGAGTTCACGCCGTAGCCACTGCGGGACGGAATAGCGAGAATCAGCCCACCGGTTGCGGGCTTGCATCCATCGCCCTATCCAATGTCAGGGCCGCGTCGATGAGGGACAGGTGGGTGAAAGCCTGGGGGAAGTTGCCCAGTTGCTCTCCGGTGAGGGCGATTTCCTCCGCGTACAGCCCGAGGTGGTTGGCGTAGGTGAGCATTTTCTCGAAGACCACGCGGGCTTGGATGAGGTTGCCCGCGCGGGCCAGGGCGTTGACGTAGTCGAAGGTGCACAGCGAGAAGGTGCCCTCCGAGCCCGCGAGCCCGTCGGGGGAGGCGCTGGGGTCGTAGCGGTGCACCAGGCTGTCGGTGACCAGTTCGCGGCGGATGCCCGAGAGGGTGGACAGCCACATGGGGTCGCGGGGTGCGATGAAACCGACCTGGGCCATGCGCAAGAGCGCGGCGTCGAGGACCTCGGAGTCGTAGCGTTGGACGAAGGCGTGGCGGTGTTCGTTCCAGCCGCGATCCCATATCTGTTCATCGATGCGGTTGCGCTGTTCGCGCCAGGAGTCGATGGGGCCGGGGAGGCTGTGGCGTTCGGCCAGGCGGATGCCGCGGTCGAAGGCGACCCAGCTCATCAGGCGGCCGTAGGTGAAATCGGCTCTGCCGCCGCGGGTTTCCCAGATGCCTTCCTCTGGCTGATCCCAATTGTCGACCAGCCAATCCAGTAGTTCGGTGACGCGCTGCCAGCCCTGATGGCCGATCCGCAACCCGCGCCGGTCGGCGGCGTCGATGCTGTCCAGCAGTTCGCCGTAGATATCGAGTTGGAGCTGCCCCGAGGCGTCATTGCCGATACGGACCGGGCGCGAGCCGCGATAGCCCTCCCAATGCGCGAGGGTCTCCTCTTTCAAATCCGCCGAACCATCGACCCGGTACATGATTTCCAGGCGGCTGTCCTTGTTCTGATAGCGCCCGCGCAGCCAGGTGGCGTAGTCGGTGGCCTCAACGGTGAAGCCCAGCCCCAGCAGTGCCGAGACCGAGAATGAGGCATCCCGTATCCACGTGTATCGGTAGTCCCAATTGCGTTCGCCGCCAAGCTGTTCCGGTAGCCCGGCGGTCGGGGCTGCGACGATCGCACCGGTCGGGGCGTAGGTCAGCAGCTTGAGCGTGATCGCGGAGCGGTGCACGATCTCGCGCCACCGGCCGCGATAGGTCGAATGCGATACCCAGGTGTGCCAGAAGCGGACCACATCGTCGAACATCCGCTCCACCTCCGCGACGCGAATCGGTTGTGGTCTGCGCGCGACACCGGATTCGAGCACGAACCCGCGCACCTGCCCGGCCCGCAACGGCAGCAGACCGTGCAGCGCGTTGTCCTCGGAGATCTGCACCTGCGCCAGCCGCGGGTCCTCGGGTTCGCGCACCGCATGCAGGGTCAGGGCGGTGTCACCGGCATCGAAAACCGCTCCGTCCGGGGTGATCTGGGTGGCGTGGGAGCGCCGCCCGTAGTCGAAGCGCGGGGCGACGTCGATCTCGAAGGTGATGCGTCCGCGCACGCACCGCAGCATGCGGACGATGCGATGGGTCTCGGTGCTGTCGCGGCCCGCGGGCGGCATGAAGTCGATCACCTCGCCGGTGCCGATATCGGTCATGAAGCGGGTGATCAGAATGGCGGTATCCGGGAAGTACATCTGCTGGGTGCGAAAAGGCCGCTGTGCGGGCCGGATCCGGCAGTGGCCGCCGCGCTGCTGATCCAGCAGCGATCCGAACACGCTCGGGGAATCGAAACGGGGGCAGCAGAACCAGTCGATGGTGCCGTCGGTGGAGACCAGCGCGGCGGTGTGCAGATCGCCGATCAGGCCGTGGTCGGCGATGGCGGGGTAGCGGGTCATGATTCGGCTCCTCGGGTGAATTATGTTGTCGATACCGGGGTTCGATCAGTCGGTACGGATTGCGCGAGGGTCTCCAGGACCATGAGCGAGAGTCCCGCGATCGCCACGATCCCCACCACGACCATGGCGGTGGGATAGGGCCAGAACAGCACTGCCAGCGCCGCGACGGTGAGCACGCCGATGCGCAGGGGGATTCGCCGACGTTCGGCGAATCGCGCTGCGGCGGTGGGCTTGCGGTCTTGTCCGCGTCTCGTCAGCGCGGTGACGAGTCGCCGGAAGTCGGCGCGGGCCGTGCGCGCCGATGGTGATGGACCGGCCAGATAGGCACCCAGCGCGGTGCACAGGCACAGGGTCGCGACCGCGCGCATGCTGGTGCGCAGGGGAGCGACCACGGTGTCGAACATGGCGCGGGCCGCATCGGGGGAGACGGTGTCCGGCGGTATCGCCTCGAGGTACAGGCCCCGGACGATGACCAGCCCGATCCCGAGCATCACCATGGAAAACGCGCCGGTGAGCCCGGCCAAGGCGAGGCCCCGGAGTCGAAATCCCCTCGGCGACAGCCAGATAGCGGCGATGAGGCCGCCCGCGGCGATCAACGGCAGGATGGTCGCGGCGCGGTCGAGGAAGCGCACGATGCGCTGCGCCTTGGGCAACTGGGTGTCCTCGAACAGCACGAACCGCGCATCGACATCGGGAATGCGATCGGCGAAAGTGAACCCGCGCTCATCGAGCCGCTCGCGCACCGTCGCCAGAATCGGTTGCAGCGCAATGCTTACCGTGCCATCCGCATCGACCTGCACCCCCGGTCGGGTATCCCCGGTGACGATGCCGACCAGCGCCTCGTGCGCCAGCCGATTCGCCGCGGTCCACGCCTGCGCGAATTCATCACTGCCGACCACCGAGGCGGCGGTCTGGTGAATGAACGACTGGGCCTGCGAAGCCACCAGCGTCGGCAGGTTGTTCAACGCCGCCGCTATACGCGGGCGATCGGTCACCTGTCCGGCATTGTCGGTCAACGCCGTGATCGCCTGGGTGGTCATCCCCGCGATATCCACATGCGTCACAATCGATTCCGTGAGCCGGTCCGCCAGCTCACGCTGAATCGCCGGATCCGACGCCAACGGTGCGACGGTGGCGACATAGCGATCGGTATCGAAGATCTCGCTGCGGGCGAAGCGGGCGGTCACGGTGCCCAGCAGCACGATCGCGGTGAGCGTCAACAGGATTCCGACCGCGCTCCAGCGCAGCAGTTGCCCGCCGCTGTGCGATTCGGCGGCGACCGCGGCGCGCAATCGATCCAGTTCGGCGCGTTCCTCACCCGAGAGCGGACCGTCGGCGTCCATCAGCCGATGACCATTCGTTTGATGTGGGCGAATTCCTCCGCACTGATAGCGCCTTCATCGAGGAGCTTCTTCGCATCGGACAGCTGCGCGGTGGTGTCCGCGCGGGCAACCTGCCGGATGTAATCGTTCTGCTGTTCCTGGCGTCGAAGGCCCTCCGCGGCCGTTCGCGCCGCCATCGAATTCCCCCGGGTGATCAGGTAGATCAGCGCGGATACGAAGGGGAAGAACAGCAGGAAGAGCACCCAGATGGCTTTCACCCAGCCCGAGACGCCGCTGTCGCGGAACAGGTCCGCCAGGATCGAGAACAGCAGCATGAGATAGGCGAAGAACAGAAAGCTCAGAACGATGAACCACACTATGTCCCAGAACGACATTGCGAAAACCCTTCTGTGCGGCGGACTTTCCCGCGACGGGTGATACAGATTCGACCCTGCGGCGGCCGCCGCGGCATCTCCTCCTACGCAGCGGATGAACTCCGCTGCGGTCGCCGGATCGATATCGGCGGCGGGTCCTGGCTCATCCGAATCGGAGGAGGCGCGCCGGATCGGTGGCGGTGCAGGTTCGAGGTGCACCCATCACAGTCGAGAAGGGGTAGACCATGACACTCAGTGCAGACAGCGATCAGGTGGTGCGCGAGCAGCGCACGCCCGGGGGAGCCGTCGCCGCGGCGATACTGCTGGTGACCGTCGGGGTGCTCGATATGTTGCAGGGCATCTCCGCGGTCGCCGCCGACCAGCTGTACGTCGCAGGGCTCGAATACATCTACAAGTTCGACACCACCGCGTGGGGGTGGATCCACATCGTGACCGGAATCGTGCTGGTGCTCACCGGAATCGGATTGATGAGCGGGACCGCGTGGGGCCGGGTCGCGGCCATGGCGGTGGCGTCGCTGTCGATCATCGCCAACTTCATGTCCCTGCCGTACTACCCCGCGTGGTCGATTCTGGTCATCGTGCTGGATGTCGTGGTCATCTGGGCGGTCGCGACATGGCATACCCAGGCGGCCTGACGGAAGCGCCGGACACCCGGCGCTCCCGTGCGGATACTGTTGTGCGCCTGATGCTCTGGGCAACTTTGATCTTGCAGGCGCTGCGTTTGACCGGCACTCTCGAAGGCGTGCACGCGCTCATCGCGATCACCGTGGTGATCGAGGTGCTGGATATGGCGGCGCGCCGCTGGGCTCGATCACCGCGTGCACAGCAGCGCAGGGCCGCAAGCGATTTCGGCCCTGCGCTGCCCGGGATGACTTGGCGTGGAGCGCTATTGCGGGCGGTGGCCGTGGTAATCCGCATCGTCGGCACACCCAGGCCCGTGCGAGATCCTCGCCATGCGGTGCGTCCACTCGCCACCAGCCAAAATGTGTTGTACATCAACCATATTCGCTAGCGCGGTTGCTCAAAGGAGTCCGGTGCGCCGCGCCAGGTCGAGCGCACCCGCGCGGGAATTGGCGCCGAGTTTGGCGTAGATCCCGCGCAGGTGCGTTTTCACGGTCGTAATCGACACCCCCAGCATTTCGGCGATCTGCTGCGCGGTCCGGCCCGAGGGCAATTGATGCAGCACCGTCAATTCGGTCGCGGTCAGATTCGCGACGGTGTGTTCGCGACCGATGCCCGGGTGTGCGCGCACGGCCTCGGCGAAGTCACTGTCGTGCCCGAAGGTTCGCGAATGCGTATCCAGCAGCGCCCCGGCCCCGGGAACATCGAGAAACGGCCGGACCAGATGTTCGGGAGCGGCGCGATGCACGGCGGCCGCGATCGCCGTGCGCGCCTTGGGCGGATTCGCCAGCGCCGCCTGCGCGCTCGCCTCCACCACCCACGCGGTGATCATGCTGACCGGATGACGGGGATGGTCGGTAGCGAGCAGCGGTTCCACCTGCGCGCGAGCCGAGGCGGGGTGATCCCGCACCAGGCTCAGCGCCCGCGCCAGCACGATATCGACGGTATCGCCGAGCACCGCGCCCGCCTGTTCGACGATCAGGCGGGCGGAGTGAGCGGCCTCGACCTCGAGCAGCACCCGGACCACATGCGGCACCAGCCGCCCTATCGCGGCGGGCAGCGACGGCGGCCGGTGCAGCAGGACCGACAACCCGCGCCGCAGTTCTTCGGCCGCATCGTATTTGTCCTCGGCCTCGTCGAAGGCGATCAATCCCCACATCAGCTCCGCGTACCGCCCGCCACCGGGCTCCTCGCCGATGACCGGGCGCGGTCCGGTGTAATCGCGGGTCGACGCTGTGGCACCGCAGAGATATTCGGCGAATGCCGACAGTGCCGCGGCCTGGCGGGCGTCGCGTGAGTCGAGGAGATCGTGTGCGACGGCCACCTCGGTAGCGGCGTCGGCATGTCGGCGCATGCGCCCGTTCGCGCCGCCGAGTCCTGCCGCGATGGCGCGCCGGGTGCCCGCGCGCACGGTCAGTCGTGCGTTGCCGCAGGAGTCCGCCAGTGCGAGCGCGCGCCGGAAATGCTGATCGCCGGAGGTGATATCGCCGCGCGCCATCATGATGGTGCCGAGCTCGATGGCGGCGTAGCTGTCGATATCGGACTGCCCGGTGGTCGGAAGCCGTTGCGGGATACGGAATTCGGTCAGTCTGGCACCGGTCGCCACGGCGATCGAGGCGGTGGTGGCCAGGGCCAGCGGCGTGAGCCACGGGTCGGGAACGAGGGTGGCGGGCCCGCCGGGGCGGCGGCGCAGCAGCAGGTCCAGCTGAACCGTCGCGGTGGCGATATTGTGCCCCTCGAGCGCCGCCACCGCGCGCATCGCCCGCAGATAAGGGTCGCCCGCCAGCTCCGGCCTGCTGTGCTCGATCTGCTGGAAAAGGCCGGGGCCGTTGCCGTCGAGCACCACGCCGAGCGCTCGGTCACGCAGGAATCGACGCAGCGGCGCAGGTTCGCCGGTGTGCAACAGATGGGGCAGTGCCGACATCGGCAACCCGTGCGTCAGGTACCACTCCGCGGTGCGCGCATGTAGTTCGGCGAACGAATGCGAACCGTCGCGCCGGAATTCGGCCAGCAGATGCGCGCGCAGCAGCGGGTGATAGCTGCACCACAGCTCACCGGCGCGGGCCGCGCGATGCATCGGGAATCCGCCCCGCACGAGTTCGTCGAGAATCGGCTGTGCCGTTGTGCCGGTGAGGTATTCGGCCTGCGCGGCGGTGTAGCGATCGGGCACGCTCATCACGGTCACGAACCGGCGTACGTGGTCGGGCAGTGGTTCGAGCACGTCCTGGGTGAACAGGTCCGCGATCGCCGGCGGGACCAGGGCCAGTTCGGCGAGCGCGGTCGGGCGGTCGTGGTGTGCGGCCAGATGCCGCACGGCGATGCGGACCAGTGCGGCCCAGCCGCGCGTCAGGCGCATGAGGGTGGCGAGTTCGGCGTCATCGGGCCGGTAGCCGTGATGTTCGCACAGCTGTCGTACGTGCGCGGAGTTGAGCGCGAGATCTGTTGCGTGCAGGCGGGTTACGCCTCCGCGCAGTTCCATGGTGTGCCAGCGCAACGGCGGTTCCCCGCGCGCGGCCACGATCGTGGTCCGCGTGGACGGTGCGTTGTTGAGCACATCCTCGAGGACCGTGATCGCTTTCGGATCGGTCACCTCGTGCGCGTCGTCGATGACGAGCACGGTGCGCCGATCGGCTTCCTCGACCGAGTTGCACTCGTGCGGATCGGGACCGAGGGCTTGGCGCAGTGCGTCTCGCAGCGTGCTCGGCGCACGGTTCGCGTCGGCGATCGTGAGCCAGGCGATATGCGCGCCGGGGTGGGATCGGCGGAATCGATTGTCCAGCCAGTCGGCGATCAGCAGGGTCTTCCCGGCCCCGGCCGGGGCGCAGATCCGCAGCACATGCGCGGCGGGGGATCGCACCGCCGCGTCGAATGCGCCGTAGAGCTCGGGGCGTGCGATGGGGGTGAATGTATCGGTCATCGTCCCTGCCTCGATTCGATAGGAAAACTCGGCGTGGAAGCGGAATTCAGTACGAGGACATGAAGGTGAAGGGCCCGTACTCGTGGACGTGACCGTCGATCCAATGCCACGGGGAAGCCTCATTGAGCTCGACACCCTGCTGAATGCGCAGGCGCCAGCCGCCCGCGGTCCGCTCCCAGACATCCCCGTCCCGGTCTCGATATAGGCCGGGCAGAATGGGTTCCGAGAGATCGGAGCCGGGCAGGTCCGGGCTGGAATCGTCGGCGGGGGTGAGCAGGTAGCCGCTCAGTTCCATCGCCCGTTCGGCAACGCCGAGTAATCCGGTCAGCACTGCTTGCCGATGCGAATCTGAAAGCTGTCGCAGCGAGTCTTTCACGCGAACATCCCGCTCGAATTCGCTGCTCACCGATATATTCATGCTGTTCAACTCCTGATGTGTGGCAATACGATTGGCCGATTGTCCATCGGGGCACTTTGCGATCGCTTCCTCGTGACTTCCTCGTGACTTCCGATTCGTTTCGATGCGATCTCGTAATTCTGTCGTGTCGCGATGGTGCCGGATTCCGCGAATACAGTTGCGGTAGAGCCGGTGTGATTCTGCCGGTCGTGGCGTGTCGGGAAGCCGCACGGACTCGCTGAGATACGAGCGTGATACGCCAATTAGGTTGGCGGTCAATGGCTTTGATGACACATCAATATGCGGTGATGATTTGTCAAGGCTGTTTTCCGGAGGTAATTTACCGTCGACTGTCTGAGAAAGCGTGACCGAAAGCGTCGAGATCGAAGGGAACGCAGGTGATTACAGAACCGAAGGTGCGGGTGTTCGGTCCGCTGCAAGTCGTACTCGGCGACCAGACCGCGCGGATAGGGGCGGGACGGCAGCAGGCGATCCTGGGCCGTTTGGTATTGGCCGGGGGACGAACGCTGGGTGTCGATCGATTGGTCGAAGATGTGTGGGAGGGTCGCCCGCCACCGCATGCGCCGTCGGCGCTGCAGGTGCAGATCCATAACCTGCGGCGGGTGCTCGAACCGAACCGAAGACCCCGGACGCCGGCTCGGATTCTGGTGTCCGAAGGCAGCGGATACGCACTGCGACTGGACTCGGGAAATGTCGACGCCTGGCAGTTCGAGACACTGATGCGGCAATACGAAGAGCGCGTTCATGATTCGGCCGATCGGCCCGGTCCCGTCGAACGATATCGAATTCTCGGTGAGGCGCTGGCGTGCTGGCACGGTGCCGCTTTCGAATCCTTCGCCGACGCCTCGTGGGCGGCGTCGGAGGTATCGCGACTTACCGATCTGCACGCCAGTGCGATGGAGATGCGCGCGCAGGCCGCACTCGAACTCGACCGGTTCGGGGAAGTGGTCACCACGCTGCGCCGGCAGATCGAGGAATTCCCGGGGCGAGAGGAAACCGCGCGCCTGCTCGCGCTGGCGCAATACCAGCTCGGGCAGCAGATCGAGGCGCTGGAGACGGTGCGCCGCACCCGGGAGTTTCTGCGGACCGAGTACGGCATCGATGCCGGTGCGAAACTGAACGAACTCGAATTCGCGATTCTGGGTCACACCATTCCTACCGATCAGCGATCTGAATCCGTGCCCGCGCCCCAGTCCCGTCAACAGTTTCCGGCCCTCGAACGTGCGAATCTCGAACCAGTCGAACCTCGCATGCCGCCGCCACAGGAGACCAGTTGCTATCCGCAGCATTTCGCCGCCATCCTCGATTCCGCGCAGCGGGCCCGGACCGCGGGAGTGCGGCTGATCTGGCTGACCGGTGACATCGGGACCGGAAAGACGACCCTCGCGGCCGCGGCATCGACCGCTCTCGCTGCCGAGGGCTGGGCGACAGCGGGCGGCCGATGCCCCGATGTCGATGGAGCGCCGCCCGCGTGGCCGTGGTCCGAATTGCTCAGCGGTCTGGGCGGCGAGCCGGTCGATCGGCTCGAATCGGTCGACCCCTTCACCATCGCGCGGGCGGTGAGCCTGCGCTGCCGAGAGCTCGTGCGCGGCGGTCCGGTCGCCCTGGTACTCGAAGATGTGCATCGGGCTGATCCGGCGACGCTGCAGGTGCTGCGCCAGCTGGTGACCTGGTTACAGGATGAGCGGGTGCTGATCATCGTCACCGCACGCGATTGCGAACTCTCCTCGGCGGTCCGAGCCACCGAGGCGGTGCTGGCGGACCGGGTCAGTGAACGCCTGCAGCTGACCGGGTCGGATCTGTCCGGCACGCGGCAGATCGCCAGGGACGCCGGTCTGGTGTCGGTGGATTGCGATACCGTGCGGTCGCTGCACGAGAGGACCGGCGGCAATCCGCTGTTCATTCGCGAGATGTCCAAATTGATTGCGGTGCAGGGGGATCGGCGGTCGATGCCGACCAGTATTCGTGCGGTACTGGTCGAGCGGATCGAGCAGCTGGAGCCGGATGTGCGGACGGTGCTGCAATATATCGCGGTGTGGGGCCGGGCGATCGATGCCGAGGCCCTGGCTGCGTTGTGCGGTACGTCGGAGGAGCTGATCGTCGATCATGTCGAGGCCGCAGCGGCGGTGGGACTGGTGCGGTTCAACGCCGACGGGCGGATCGAGCTGTGCCAGGTGCTCGCCCTCGAGGCGTTGTACGACAGTCTATCTCCGCTGCGACGACATCGAATGCATTGTGCAGCACTGGAATTGCTGCGAAAGCAAAAGCCGGGACAGCCCTTGGAGGGTGATGATCCGCGATTGCGCGCACGGCACGCCTTCCGTGGAGCCACCCGCGCGACCGCCGCGGACGCGCTCGACAGCGTCACGGTGGCGGCCCGTCTGTGCGATCAGCAAGGCGCATGGCATGAGTCCGCTGAATTATGGCGCGCGGCAATCGAATTGCACGAGCTCGCCGGTGGATCACAGCGCCGCGATGACACCGAGCTGCTCGAGGCGCTGTGCGCGCTGACCGATGCGCTCGCGCGGGACGGCCAGATCTCCGCGGCCCGCGCCGCCCGGGAGCGGGCACTAGATTTCGCCGAGACGCTGAGCGATCCGGCGAGGGTGATCGAGGCGCTCACCTGCTGGCGATCACCGGTGATCTGGTCGATCAGGGATTGGCGGCACCCCGACGCCCGAATCCGGATCGCCCTGGAATCGGCCCTGGCCCGGTCAACCGACGCATCCGAGCGCTGCCGACTGCTGATCGCGCTGGTGCACGAGTCCGAGGTCGAGGGTGATGTGCGCCGAATGCATGAACGCGCTTGCACGGCAGTCGATCTGGCACGTGGGACTGGGGATGGGGAGCTGCTCTGCGCGGCGTTGTCCGCGCTGGCGTTCACCGTGACCGGACCCGCCATGCTCGACGACTGGCATGCGGTCGCCGACGAGCTGTTGCGGGCCGCGCACACCGCGCACTCGTTCGAATATCAAGCGCTGGCACACTATCTACGCTTCCGTGCCGCCTGCCGCGACGCCGATGTGGCCGCCGCCCGCCTGCACGCGGCCTGCGCCTTTGAATGCGCCTCGACCGCACAATTGCGCCCCCTGCTGGACGCCCTCGCGGCGTTCTCACCCGTCACCGCCGTGCTCCGCGACGATTTGGGCGCGGCCGAGGCGGGTTATCGGCAATTCGGTGTCCGCATCGCCCGATCCGGCGTAGCCAACGAGAGTGAGCTACTGCTGCTCGGCGAACTGGTGGTGGCATGGGCGCGCGGCGATATCTCCCCGCTGGCAGAGCAACTCGACGCGCTGTACCGCGTGGAGCCCGACCTGGTGGCACAGGTGTACACACTCGCCCTACTGCACGCGGGGGACTGGGAGCGCGCACGAACACTATTCGACCGGCACCCGCACATCCGCACCGACTTCTATCCGCAACTCATGACAGCATTCCGAGCCCACGCCGCAGTCGAACTCGGCGCGCTCGAGTCCGCTCCTGAACTCTACGCCGCCCTCACATCACATTCGGGGACCCTGATCGGATTCGACAGCGGCGCGGCGATATTCGGCCCCATGGACGCATTACTTGCCGACCTTGCCGACCTGATGGGCGATCTGAAGAGCGCCGCCAAACTGCGCGACCGCGCGAAAACCCAACTCGCCCGCGCCCACCGCGAACTCGATACCGGGGAATCACCAGCACGATCGACCTGGCGCTCGACCCGCGAGACCTGCATCGACCCACCATGCGAACGCCCCGCCTGACCCCGACCACGTAACCCGCCCCGCGCACGCATATCTCGCCGACCATCGATTGCTTACCGTGTAACCCGGTCCGAGCGCGCATATCTCGCCGACCATCTGTTCCTGCCGCACGAAGGGTCCTCGAAATCTGCGCATCGACGCTGCGTTGCGCGCGGAATCACCTGGTGTTCAGCATGTTTCACGATCCACTGGGCCGTATGGCACGAAACCACGGACGATCTCACCGCCGAGCGGGCGCTCGAAGTCGACGGTGACACCGCCGTCACCGGTGCAAGGCATGCGCATCTGTCCCCGGTGAGGTCGGCAGGATATGCGTAGCGGATCCCGGCCCCCGGGGCGGGTTTTCAGACGATCGGCCCGGCCAGTATCTGGGTTGTGAAGCGCTCCAGCGCCTCCATGTACGGCGTGCGGTCCGCCGGTTCGAGGTCGCCCCGGATGGCCCGGAGCAGACCCGCGACCGAGACGCCGACCAGGGCGTGCGCGGTGAATTCGGGGTCCAGGTCCGGGCGAATGGCTCCGGTGGCGATTGCCTCGGCCAGCATGGCGGCCGCGGCTGCCTCGAGCGTGCGGCTCAATCCCATCAGGCGGGTGCTGATTTCGTTGTCGACCATGGATTCTCGGGTCACGATCCGGACCAAGCCGGGGTTTTCGTCGAGCAGGGCGAGCAATGCTTCGCCGGTGCGGCGCACGCGGGCCGCCAGTTCGGCGCTCGAGCGAGGCGGTTCGCCCAGTGACTCGGTGGTGACCGTGCCGACGATCCGCTCCAGGACGGAATCGAAGACGGCGTCGAGCATTTCGCGCTTGCTGTCGAAGTAGAGGTAGAACGAGCCCCGCCCGACCCCGGCGCGTTCGGTGATATCGGTGACCGCCGTGTCGTGGTAGCCGGTGGTGGCGAAGCATTCGATGGCCGCGTCCACGAGAGCCTGCCGACGGCGTGCGGTGTGCTGCGGATTCGGCGGCCGACCCGGCCCGCGCCGGCGCGCGGTCTCGGTCGAGTCGGGGGTCATCTTGCCGATCCTATCCGCGCGATCGTCCGAAACGGTCGGGGGAATGTCTGAGACAGTCATTGACCAGACGCGCTGCCGCGGTTACCGTTTCTATTAATTGAACAGCCAGCTGGAAAATAATCGCCAGTTCACAAGGCTGTTCTGCGTGACGAGGAGACGAGGATGTCCCCACATCGCACTGATTCCCCCGACGAGCTCCCGGTTGCGTTGCGGCCGCGCGATGTTCGATTCGAGTGGTCCCGGGTGCCACTGCACTGGATTCCGGGCTTCCCGGTCGCCTCGCACCTGATCAACGCGTTCAATATCGGATTGCCCTATGGCGAGGGCATGTTCGTCGACACCTTCACCGAGGCGCTGCCCTACGTCAGGGACGAGCGCGTTCGCGAGATGATGATCGGTTTCATGGGTCAGGAGGCGGTGCACGCCGCTACCCACGATCGTGTGGTGCACGAGTTCCTGGAGGCGCACGGGCTCGATACCCGGCCGTTCGCTCGCTATGCCGAATACCTGCACACCACCTACGGCAAGCCGCTCAACAGCGCGGACCCACTGAAGAACTATCGCAATATGGTGTGGCGACTCGCGCAGGTGGCGGGCGCGGAGCACTTCACCGCGTTTCTGGGCAATTGGATTCTCAACGCGAATCTCGGAGCGCTACAAGCGGATCCGACGATGACAGATCTGTTTCGCTGGCACGGCGCGGAAGAGGTGGAACACCGCCACGTCGCATACGAGGTGGCACGCTACTTCGGAGTGGGCTTCATCCAGCGCAATCTGGCGTTCGTCATGGCCAACGCCGGAATCGTCGCGGGCGTGCTCGCCGGGGGGGAAATTCCTGGTGCGGCAAGATGATTCGATTCCCGACCTGGGATACGCGGGGATGCTCAAGGGTTGGCGCGCGGCGGCGAAAAGCGGTGCGCTGCCGGGGTTCCGATTGCTGGGAACCGCGTTCCTGCGATACCTCACTCCGGGATACACGCCCGAACACGAAGGCGATACCGCCCAGGCCGTGGCCTATCTCGCCGCCTCCCCGGCTGCGAAGGCGGCACAGTCGTGTTGAGTCGATGGCGCACGGCCATAGCCGAATTGCCGCCGCATATCGATGACGAGCGGCGGCGTCCGGGGCTCTACATGAGGACCTTCGCGGTGGCCGGTCCCTGGATGCAGGATGTGGTCGGCGCGGTGGTCCGGGCCCGGCCCGAGAACGTGCCCATAGCGCTGGACGGGCTGGTACTGACCGTGCGCGAGCATCGCCGCATCGCCGATGATGTGGTCACACTGACCCTCACGCGCGAGGGTGAACCACTGCCCGCGTGGGCTCCCGGCGCACATCTGGATCTGCTGCTGCCTTCGGGGCGGGTCCGGCAGTACTCACTGTGCGGCGATCCGGCCGATCGGCACACCTACCGAATCGCGGTGCGCCGCATCGTCGATGGCGGCGGCGGATCGCGGGAGATTCACGACGAGCTGTCGGCCGGGATGCGACTGTGGGTGCGTGGTCCGCGCAATGCCTTCCCGCTGGCGCTGCCGGGGCGGGGATCCGGCTCGCCCAGCATGCATTTCATCGTCGGCGGAATCGGCATCACGCCGGTCTTGCCGATGGTGCGTGCGGCCGACCGTGCCGGTGTGGAATGGACGATGGTCTACAGCGGGCGCACCCGGGAATCAATGCCGTTCCGGGATGAGCTGGCGCGCTACGGATCTCGCGTGGTGGTTCGAAGTGACGACCTCGACGGGCCACCCGCTGCGGCGGACCTGTTGCCCGCGGACGAGCGCGCCGCCGTGTACTGCTGTGGACCCACCCCGATGCTGAACCCGGTGCGGGCGATCCTGCTCGATCGGCCGGGCGTCGAGTTCCACGTCGAAAGGTTCGGTCCCACACCGGTGCTCGGTGGCGAAGCGTTCGAGGTGCAGCTCGCGCGCAGCGGGCCGATCCTCGAGATCCCGGCCGACCGCACCGCACTCGAGGTGATTCGCGCGGTGCGGTCGGGCACGGCCTATTCCTGCGGGCAGGGGTTCTGCGGCACCTGCCGAGTGCGGGTGCTCGCCGGAGTTCCCCGGCATCGCGACACCCTGCTCACCGCCGAGCAGCGTGCGGCCGGGCAGATGCTGCTCTGCGTCTCACGGGCGGCGGCCGGAACCCGGCTGGTTCTTGATATTTGATCGAAAGGATCGTGCGATGACCTCTCCTACGACCACCGCGACCCCGGTGCGGCGTGACCGGCGCGGCCGCCAGCCCAAACCGCCGTTTCCCCGCGGCATCATGGGGACGTTCGCGCGTATCGCCATGAGCGGTACCCGCCCGGCCGGCGCGGTCGACGCGGACCTGGCCACCTCGGAATTGAATCGATACGGGCATATCCTGACCGGCCCGGGCATCTTCCTCCCCAAACCGTTGCGGTTTCTCACCCGGCGGATCGCGGAGAACTCCGATGGTGAGGAGTTGATGATCACCAGCCCGCGGGGCGTGCGCGAGTTCTACTCGCACGGCCGGGACGATATCGACCACGAAATCGTCAAGGACATGTACCTGCGGTTCGGGCTGGGCACGTATTCGCCGTTCCTGCTCGATGGTCCGGCGCATGTCGCGGCGCGGCGTGCGCTCACACCCGAACTCACGCAGGCGGCGGTCGAACAGTACCGGGAGATGAGTATCGAGGTGCTGGATCGCATTCTGGACGAACTGCCAGTTGGTGAGCCGGTGGCCATGCACGATGTGTTCTACGGTTTCACGCAGGAAGTCATTCTGCGGGTGGTACTCGGACTGACCGATCAGGCTGAAATCGATGATGCCGTAGCGGTTTTGCACAGATTCGTCCGCATCGGGACCAACTCGATGTTGCGGTTCTGGCCTGTCACCGTGGCGCTGATGCTCGCTCAGCCCCGGGCCAAGCGCTTCGGGGACAAGCCCATGGACCGGGTGCCGCTGGTGCGCCGCAAGGTCGACAGGCTGCTGGCCCGCAAGATCGCCGAATTCCGGGCCGATCCGAGCGATGCCTGTATCGGATCGCGAATTGTGAAGGCCCGCTTGACCGATGACACCTGGACCGACAAGAAGTTCGCCGATCTGTTCCGCACCCTACTGTTCGCCGGTCACGAAACCTCGGTATCGGCGTACAGCTGGGCGCTGGATCTGTTGCTGCACAACACACCCGAGCGGGAACTGCTGATCGCCGAGGCACGCGCGGCCGAGACCGACACCTACGCCCAGGCGTGCAATAACGAGACACTGCGCATGCATTCGCCGTTCTGGGCCTTCGGCGGCATGGCCCGCCGCGATCTGACCGTCGACGGCTACCGGGTGCGTGAAGGCGCGGCCGTATTCACCATCTCGTCTGCCGTGCACTACGACCCGCAGGCCTATCCCAGCCCGTATGAATTCCGGCCCGAACGCTTCCTGGACAAGACCCCGGACCGCTTCGGATTCGTGCCCTTCGGTGTCGGCAAGCACCGGTGCCCCGGCATGAACTTCTACATGATCGAGGCGAATATCGTGCTGCACCGCATATTCGGCCGCCTCGACCTGCGCCCGGCCGGGCCGCCCGAACGCGGGCACGTGGCACTGGGCGCGCTCACGCGTCCCTCGCGCGGGATGAAGGTGCTGATCGATCACCGTCGCCCCGCCGGGGAGGTGCCGTGCTATCGCGCCACCACTCAGCGCGAACGTGAGCAGGTCGCCGCGATGCGCGCGCCGATTCCCGAGGACTTCCCGGTCGACTCGTCACCGGTCGTACCCGAAAACGTCCATCCCGCAGGCGCTCCCATGCCTGCGGTCTGCCCCGTCACCGGAGCGCGCGCCTGACCGATCGAGCGAATTGCTCGCTTTTGCAAAGGAAGTCATCACATGACCGCTCAATCCGAAAGCTATCGCACAGAGCCTCGATTGGACTCGCGGGGACGACAGTTGCTGCCGCCGTCGCCGCCCAGTGCCTGGGCCACCTTCATCCGTTTGGGTCTGAGCGGGATCCGAGCCGTCGGGTTCACCGATTCGGATCGTGAGAGTGCGCGACTGCGGCAATCCGGACACATGGTGACCGGCCCCGGCCTCTACCTCAAGCCGCGTTTCCGGTTCCTGACCAAACGTGTATCCGAAGGTCTCAACGGCACCGAGATCGCGCTCAACAGCGCGCAGATCGTGCGCGAGTTCTATTCCTATCCCAAGGAAATGATCGATCACGAGATCGTCAAGGACCCGTATATCCGTTTCGTGCTCGGCACCTACTCGCCGTTCCTGCTGGACGGACAGTTGCATGTGGCGACCCGGCGCGCCATCACCCCGGAGCTGACGCAATCGGCGGTCGAGCAGTACCGCGATATGAGTATCGAGGTGCTGGATCGGATCATCGACGACATGCCGCTGGGCGAGCCGGTCTCCTCGCAGGCCATGTTCTACCGCTTCACCCAGGAGATCATCCTGCGCGTGCTGTTCGGGCTCACCGACCAAGCCGAAATCGATACCGAGGTAGGGCATCTGAACAAGCTGGTGCGCCGCCTGAGCGATTCCTACCTGCGCTTCTATCCGATGTCGGCGGTACTGCTGCTGACCCAGCCGCACAGCAAACGATTCGGGCGCAGATCTCAGGATTGGATGCCGTACTTCCGCCGCAGGACCGATGCCCTGATCACTCGTAAGATCGCCGAGTTCCGCGCGCATCCGAACGAGGACTCGATGGCGGCGCGGATCATCAAGGCGCGGCTGGACCAGCCCGAATGGACCGACAAACGGTTCGGTGACCTGTTCCGCACCATGCTGTTCGCCGGTCACGAGACCTCGGTATCGGCGTACAGCTGGGCGGTGGATCTGCTGGCGCACAACACAACCGAGCGCGAGAAGCTGATCGCGGAGGCGCGGGCGGGCGAGACCGATGTCTACGCGCAGGCGTGCAATAACGAGACATTGCGATTGCGCCCGCCGTTCTGGGGGTTCGGCGGCATTCCGCGAGAAGACATCAGCCTCAACGGGTATCACGTGCGTGCGGGCACCTATTCGATGATTGTGAGCTCCGCGGTGCACTACGACCCGAACACCTATCCGAGCCCGTACGAGTTCCGGCCCGAGCGCTTCCTGGACATGACTCCGGATCGAAATGGCTTCGTACCCTTCGGGGTTGGCCGTCACCGCTGTCCAGGGCTCAACTTCTACATGATCGAGGCGAATATCGTGCTGCACCGCATATTCGGCCGCCTCGACCTGCGTCCGGCGGGTCCGCCGGATCGCGCCTACGTCGCCCTGGGCGCGCTCACTCGCCCGGCCGGGGGAGTGAAGGTGATCATCGATCATCGTCGCCCGGCAGCCGAGGTGCCGTGCTATCGCGCGAAGACCAGCGAGGATCGTGCGCGAATCGCCGCGATGCGTGCACCGCTGCCGGAGGACTTCCCCGCCGACCACGTCCCGACAGGACGCGAAAAGCATTCTCCGGCAGATGCTTCCGTGGATCCTGGCGTGTGCCCGTACAACGGCGCGAAGGGGTAGCTGTATCGCACCGTCACGGTGGTCGGAGGCGGTGCACCCACTGGCGCATTGTCGAGTTCAGAATGCTCGCAGATAGGTCGATATCGATCATTCCGGTTGCGTGCGCGATGGCCAGTCCGGTGCCCGTCGCCAGGACGCCGACGGTTGCTTCCTCCGCGAGCGGGTTGTCGTCGCTCACCTTCGCGAGGTCGGCGACGAAGGCTTGCAGTAGTCCGCGGATACCGGCGAGCAACGCTTTCTGCCCCGCGACGCGTTCGGCATCGTGGCGGGCGGCCAGGGTGTATTCGGCGAGCAGGATGGTGAGGCGGTCGTCGCTGCCGAGTTTGCGCCACCAGGTGGTGACGGCTTCGATGCGGTCCTCGAGGGACGGGTCCGAGCCGGTGCCGAGGGTGAGCATTTCGGTGAAGGTGCGGGTGTAGTGGCGTTCCAATACGGCTTGGCACAGTGCTTCCTTGCCGGGGAAGTTGCCGTAGATGGAGCCCTGGGTGCGGCCGACGCGGGTGGCGATCTGGGCCATCGTGGTGCGGGTGAAGCCCTGGGTGAGGAAGAGTTCCTCGGCGGCGTCGAGTACGGCTTCCCTTGTCTGAGCCTGGCTTTGGGCTCGGACCGACCGCATGGCCCTGCTCACTGGTCGGATCTGTCCTTCCCGTTCGGTGTGGGTCGGTGACCATCCTGCCATGTCAATTCTGTCTCAGACAGCACTTGTATTTCGTATAGCGCCGCTATACCGTTTTCATTACCCGCCGGATTCCGGTCGGAGTTGCATCAGCGAAGATGTGGATGGAGACAGCTCATGGGCCGTACCGGCGCGCGCAAAGCCGCGGTGAATGTCGTTGTGGAGCCGGACTTTCAGGCGGTGATCGTCGGCTGTGGATTCGGTGGTATCGCGGCGGCGGTGGCGCTGCGCAAGATCGGTGTCACCAATATCGTGATGATCGACAAGCACGACGGGGTCGGGGGTACCTGGCACGCGAACTCGTATCCCGGTGTGCAGGTTGATATTCCGTCGATGGTGTACAGCTTCTCGTTCGATCAGCGGTCAGACTGGTCGCGGGTGTTCGCGCCCGGTGAGGATTTGAAGCGCTACGCCAATGAGGTGGTGGACCGGCACGGGCTGCGGGACAAGGTGCGATTGGGCACCGCGGTGACCGGGGCCGAATGGGATGAGGCGAACAGCCTGTGGCGTGTGCGCACCGATAAGGGTGAGGAGTACACCGCACGATTCCTGGTGCCTGCCCTGGGCGGTATCGAAGTGCCCAAGCTGCCCGATATCCCGGGACTGGACACCTTCACCGGCAAAATCATGCACACCTCGCAGTGGGATCATGACTACGATCTGACCGGTAAGCGGGTCGCCGTCATCGGTACGGGAGCCTCAGCGCTGCAACTTATTCCGACGATCGCCGATACCGTCGAGCATCTGACCGTATTCCAGCGCCGCGCCATCTGGATCGCTCCGAAACCGGACTGGGAAGCTGGGCCGGTGACGCAGGCGCTGTTGCGCAACAAGCTGTTCCGCGCGCCGGTGCGGGCAGCGGTGGGCGTGGGTGTGTCCGCGGGAACCGGTGGCGCGCTTATCGCCGGAAAGCGTGCACTGCCGGTGCTGAAGGTGGCCGAAGGCGCTTTGCGATTGTGGATGCGAACCCAGATCCCCGATCGTGAGCTGCGCGAAAAGCTCACCCCGGATTACCCTTTCGGCTGCAAACGCCCGTCGATGTCCAATACCTACTTCAAGACGTTCGCGCGCAAGGACGTCACCCTCGAAACCGATCTCATCGCCAAAGGCACCGAGACCGGGCTCATCACCCGCGACGGCACCGCGCGGGATTTCGATGTTATCGTCTGCGCCACCGGCTTCGCGGTGATGGGGGAGGGCACCACCCCGGCGTTCCCGACCTTCGGGCGCGGTGGCCTGGATCTGGGCCGGTTCTGGCATGAGAACCGCTTCTCCTCCTACCAGGGCGTCAGCATTCCCGAGTTCCCGAACCTGTTCACCATCGTCGGCCCGTACGGCTACGCGCCGAGTTCCTACCACTGCTTCGTGGAGGCGACCGCCGCGCATACCGCACGCGCCATCAAGGAGACGATGCGCCGCGGCGCGAAGGTGTGCGAGGTGACGCGGGAGGCGCACGATGCCTATACCGAGAAGTGCCGCAACAAGGTCGACCGGATCGGCTATGTCGACCTGTGCTCGGGCTCGAACACCTACTACATCAATTACCAGGGCGATGTGGCGCTGATCCGGCCCGAATCGCACGCGACCATGTGGTGGCAGAGCCGGTTCTTCCCGCATGAGGTCTACAACTACTCGCCCGGCGCGACCGCCCCGAGCGTCACGAAATCCACTGTGGGGGCGGCAATCCGATGACTCGACACGCAGATCCTCGCCTGGTTCTGATCACCGGCGCGGGCAGCGGCATCGGCCGCGCGACCGCGCTGCGCTACGCGGGCATGGGCGCGAAAGTGATCGTCACCGATATCGACGGTGCCACCGCCCAGACCACCGCGGATATGATCGCGGCCCAGGGTGGCAAGGCCGAGGTCTACATCCTGGACGTCACCGATGACAACGCCTGGCAGACCGTGGCCGCGCAAGTAGCCGAAAACCACGGCGTGCCGGACCTTCTCATCAATAATGCCGGATTCGGTATCGCGGGCGGATTCCTCGACCACACCAAAGCCGATTGGGACCGACAGCTCGCGGTCAACCTCGACGGGGTCGTCAACGGCTGCCGCGCCTTCGCGCCGCTCATGGTCGAACGCGGCAGCGGTCAAATCGTCAATATCTCTTCGGGATTGGGTTACATCCCGCTGGCTATGACGCCCTCCTACTGCACCTCCAAGGCCGCGGTCCGCATGTTCAGCGAATGCCTGCGCAGCGAGCTGGCCCCGAAAGGTGTTGGCGTGACCGTGATCTGCCCCGGCATGGTCGGCGGCACCAACCTGCTCAACCACGGCAGCATCGTGGCCGAAATCGACGGCTTCGATGAGGCGGACAAGAACGAACTGCAAGGCGTATTCGGTGCGCTGGCCGAGAAATACGGGCCGCTACTCACCTCACCTGACTACATCGCTCGCGGCATAGTCCGTGCGGCGCGGCACAACTGGGGCGTGGTGCCGGTGCGACCGGAGTCCTGGCTGATGTTCGGATTGCACCGCCTCGCACCCGGATTGCTGCGTTCAGGCGCGGCGCTGCTGGCACCCGAACGCGTCGAACGCGGGGTCGCGCTGGTCTCGGATCGGATCCCGCAGCGCTGGATCGACTTCGCCAAGACGCGCGCCGGTGTGTAGGCGAAACGCAGTGCCCGTCCGTATGACACTCAGCGAGAAAGCATTTCGATGAAAACAGCAATCGTCACCGGAGCCGCGTCCGGTATCGGCAAAGGCTATGCGGTCGCCCTGGTCGAGCGCGGCTACTTTGTCCTGGTCACCGATATCGACGCCGTGGGCGCGGAGCGAGTCGCCAAGGAATTGGATGCGCTCGGCCCCGGCCGTGCCCAAGCCAAGCGAGTCGATGTCACCGACGCCGACGCGGTCGCCACCGCCGTGCACGAGGTGGTGGATCAGCACGGCCGCCTCGACATGATCTTCAACAATGCCGGGCTGGCCGTCGCGGGACCGGTGGAACAACTCGGCGTCGAACACTGGCGCAAGGCGTGCGAAGTCATGGTCATGGGCGTCGCACACGGCGTCGACGCCGCCTACAAAGTGATGGTCGAACAGGGCTTCGGCCACATCGTGAACACCGCCTCGGTGGCCGGACTGATCCCCGCGCCCTTCATGGGCCCGTACAACATGGCCAAGCACGCGGTCGTGGGAATGACCCAATCCCTGCGCGCCGAAGCCGCACCGCGCGGGGTCAACGTGACCTGCGTATGCCCGATCGCGGTCGACACCAATATCGTGCGACAGACCAACGACGGTGTCGGCGCGGTCACCGAATCGATCCTGGTCGCAACCCTGTACAACCGCATCGAACCACTCCTGCACTACGTGCCGACCTTCCTGGTCGAGACCCCGGAATCGCACGGCCGCAAGGTCGTTCGTGCCGCCCTGCGCAATCGGTCCTTCGTGATCCTGCCCGCATACGGACGCGCACTATGGTGGCTCTCGCGCCTCAATCCGGTCATAGTGACCGGCCTCGGATCCGGGCTGACCCGCGTCGCCGATGCGCTCCGCCCCCGAGTCCAAGAGCAACTCACGACTCGCGCATCGGATGCTCGCATCATGTGAAAAGCACGGCGCTACAGTACTTTCGGACTTCGTGCACAACCACGAGCCACCCGGCTATCACTGCCCGTTCTGCTTTCTGCTCGACGGGGGCGAGACCCCACTCGACGGTCCCCGCTACAGTTCGAAACCGCTGCCGGACATGGCAACCGCGGACGCGCGGTCGCCCTATATCGACCGGCTGCGCAACCACCCGGAGTCGCCGGCGGACACGTGATGCCTGAGGCATGTTCGCCAGAGCGATGAATTCGCCTGCCCTTCGCGCCTACCTCATGACTGCGCCCGTTTCGATCGGTGGGGAGTCGCGCCGCTCGGAGCATTTCGGACAAGAAGCCACCGTGGTAGTCTCATTGTGTTCTTGGGTAGTCTCAGCCAGTGGCTATCCACTTGTACTACGCGCTTGCGCAGATGATGAGGAATGCCGGCGTCGACCTCACGCCAGAGCAGGCCAAGGATCTGATGCGTCGATGGCTCGCCGGTCAAGCCAAGGCATGGGGCGAGCCCGCACATGACCCCGCGACCGGGTGGGTGATGTACCAGCTGTGGATGCGTACCGACGACGGACAAGCCGTCCAGGTCACCGGCCGAATCACCCCGCCTGACTTCTATATCGTCGATGTCCGTCCGTTGACCAGCACCGAAATCGCCGAACTCGCCAAGTGGGAGGCCAGCAATGATTGACAACACCACCCACACCGATGACGTCACTCCCGAGCAGATGGCGCAGTTGCTGGCGCGCGTGCAGCGCGGCGCTGCTCCCGCGACAGCCCCCGAGCCGGGCAACGAGGATCGCATGCAACCGCGATCGGTGAAGTTGACCAAGGATCTGGACTTGCGCGTGGGGATCCGTGCCGCCGAACTCGGTATGACCAAGAGCCAGTATTTCCGTTGGCTGGCAGAGAAGGATCTCGAGAACGCCTACGGAGACAAACCGGAAATGGTGTCGCTCAAGCAGGTTCGTACCATCGCGACGCAGGCCATCGACGAGGCGCTGGCACGGTTGTCGCACCGCCCCGGCGACGCCGCCTGAGCGTCCGGGATTCCCAGGGACAGCGGATTGGACAAGGGCCCCGCCCCGCGTCCCAGGAGTACACGCAGAGCGGAACCCTCGTATCGGCTCGGACACATGGGTCGCGGCTGCGCCGACAATCACCGCATACCAAGATCGGCGCGTTTTAAACCGCGAACGGATCGAGAAATCAGGTGGTGGTCGCGGGCGGCTGCGTGTGGTGCATGATCGCGTCCCACCACGATTCCAGACGACTCGGCTCGGGCCACCGGACTACCGGTGCCTCATCCTCGGGCTCGATAGCAGGCGTACGCCGACTTTGTGCGGCCCGGGCATCGGGAGCTGTATCGCGCGAATGTGCCGGATGTGTTGCCATGACGAAATCGGTCTCCGATCGATTGCTTGCCCGATGCTCATCTCACCGGGCAGGCTGGGAGTTCAACCAGCCACGGCAGCGACATCGAGGCCAACCATGCGCGGGAGCACCGACGACGTTGTGGGCGACACCGCGAGAGCGGTCACCGTTCTCATCGTAGGCATCCAAGGTCACCGCTAGGCCAACGTCGGTTTGCGTGATGCACACGCGTTCGCGAAATACAGCAGAGGTCTAGCCTTGGTCGGATGGTGAGCAAGCACATGGTGGTGACGCTGAGTCAGGACGAGTGGGTGGTCCTGGGTGAAGCTGCCGATGCCGCTGGGATGGATATCGAAGCCTACGTGTCCTGGTGTGCTCGAATCTTTGTGACTCGAGCCCGACCGGGCGGTGGCAAGCGGGCCGACGAGCTACCTCGCTCTAGCGCCCGGCGCAACCGGCCCGGACCGGACGATGAGTCCGAATCGGCGGCCTGGGCCGAGACGTTCTCCGAGCGGCTATCGCACCGGGCCGACCGGGATATCGACAGCTGAGGCTTGGGCCGGGTTCATGATCTGCTGTCCGCAGCGGTGTCGGAATCGCTGTGCTCGTGAGTGGTCGCCGATCCGCGATGGGTCAGGGCGATTCCGGAACCGACCAGGCCGATCAGGGTCAGGGCGATGGCGATGCTGGGCCAGCCCGCGGTCTGCCAGTACACATCTTTCAGGGTGATGAGCAGTGCTGCTTCGTCGACGATCAGTCCCAGAGCGATACCCAGGGCGAGGCCCATCCAGGTGCGGGCGCGTGGGCTGCGGTCGACCATGCCGAAGATGGCGACACCCGCGAGCAGCAGGATTCCCCAGAGGTAGTGATGCAGGTGGGTGCCTCCTGCGGAGACGTTGCCGACATTCTTCGGATCGATCTGGATCAGCCAGGTCACCAGTCGTGCCCCGCCGAAGGTGATGGTGAACGCCACCCAGGCCAGCACTATGCCGCGACGAGATTCGTCGATGTCTCCCCATCGACGAGGTACCCGGAAACCAGACCGATCGCGCGCGGAGTTGATCATGCATCCGGTCTACTCCCTCTGCTCGGCAGCAACCGGTGCGGGTCGGCCGATGGGCCTCACCTGCGGGATGTGCCTGCCCGCATCGTGCGTGGTCCGCTATCGAGTGCCGGATTTCATCGTGCGCCAGATGTTTTCCGGGTGATGAGCTTGAGGATTCCCAGCAGGATCACCGCGCCGATGAGACAGGTCAGCAGGCTGAACAGCAATCCGCCACCGGAGACGTCCACCCCGAATCCGCGCAGCAGGAACCCGCCGATCAGGCCGCCGACGATCCCCACCACGATATTGAGCAGAATCCCCATCTGCGCATCCGTCTTCATGAGCTTGCTGGCAAGCCATCCCGCCAGCCCGCCGATAATGATCCAGCCGATCACACCGAGTGTGAGCATGTGTCCTCCTAGGGGCATCGCGTCCGTGCTTACCGAACTGCCCGCCACAGCGCCCGTCTAACCGATACGGCGCGATTACTTCTCGAGAGTGCTCGAGGTGGCGAAGTGATCGGCGACGATCGTGCGTGCGAAGGTGAGAAGGCGCTCGCGGGTGAAGATTTCGGGTTCGGACAGCAGCATGCGGCCCGCTTCCCAGGCGAGGGTGAAGATGACGCGGGCGGTCATCTCGATATCCATGGTCGGCATGCCGGGAGTGTCGCGCAGGTAGTTCTCGAGGAGTTCGGTGATGGCCTTGCGCTGTCGTTCGATGCGACGGCGGAATTTGGGGGTGGTGCTGTCGACCAGGCTGAAGGCCGCGCGCCAGCGGTCGGGGGCGGCCAGGACCTCGGTGAGGAAACCGTCGAGGTAGGCGATGATCGCGGGGCCGGGATCGGTGGATTCGCGCAGTGCGATCAGCAGTGGATGCACTTGCGCGAGAGCTGCATTGGTTTCACGGTCGAGCGAGGCGCGCAGTAGGTCGTCGGTATCGGAGAAGACGCCGTAGACGACCGGGCGGGTGACGCCGACCTCGCGGGCGACCGTATCCATCGAGACCTTGTGGATGCCCTGCTCGACGATGATCTTCAGGACCGCGTCCAGCAGCTGCTCGCGGCGTTCCTCGGGGGACATGCGCGGGGCGTATGTCCTGCTCCGTCGTGCCGGGGCGCTGGTCACGCCGGCTCCTTCCATTCGTGTCGCTACCTCGCGAAACACCTTACGGCCTTGACATCGGGCACCGTCGCCGCAAATACTACACTCACTGTAGCTACATTGGCTGTAGCTTTTGAGGAGGTCGCAATGACGCGCCGATACTGCATCATCGGGGCCGGATACACCGGGTTGGCGGTGGCGAAGGCGTATACGGATCTGGGTCTGGACTACGACCACATCGAGGCCACCGACGCGATCGGTGGCAACTGGTCGCACGGGGTGTACGACTCGACGTACCTGATCAGTTCCAAGGACATCACCGGATATCCGGACTATCCGATGCCCGAGCACTATCCGGACTTTCCCAGCGCCGCACAGATGCGCGACTACCTGCGCGGCTTCGCCGCCGAATTCGGGTTGGACCGCCGCATCGAGTTCGACACGCTGGTGACCGATATTGCGCCGCTCGATGATTCGGGTCTGGCCGGGTGGCGGGTAACCGTGGCGGACGGCACCGTGCGCGAATACGCCGGTGTCGTGATCGCCAACGGCCACTACTGGGATGTCAATATCCCGTCGTACCCGGGCGAATTCACCGGTCAGCAGATCCACTCCAAGAACTACAAGCGTCCCAGCGACTTTCAGGGCTCACGCGTGCTGGTGGTCGGGGCCGGAAACTCCGGATGCGACCTCGCCGTGGAAGCCGCCACCACCTTCGGCGCCTCGGAGATCTCACTGCGCCGGGGCTACTGGTTCATTCCCAAGTACGTGCTCGGCGTGCCCAGCGGCAAGTTCGATATCGGTTCGGTGCCGGTGCCGAAGGTGGTGCAGGAGGCGGTGTTTCGATCGATCATCGCGATCGGCATGGGCAGCTTCGCCAGCTTCGGCCTGGACAAGCCCCAGCACGGGATCTTCGACCAGGACCTGGTGGTCAACCAGCAGCTGCCGTACTTCCTCAAACACGGCCGCATCGCGGTCCGGCCCGAGATCGCGCGATTCGACGGGCACACCGTGCATTTCGTCGACGGCACCAGCGGTGAGTACGACAGCATCGTGTGGGCGACCGGATTCCGGACCACCTTCCCCTTCCTGCGCGACGGACTGCTCGAGTGGGAACAGGGCCAACCGAAGTTGGTGGCGCACACCTTCGCGCCGGGCCTGGCCAATCTGAGCTTCGCCGGACTGGTCGCACCGCGCTCGGGCGCGGGCATGCTGCTGATGAACAGCGCGCGACTGCTCGCCGAGGCCGCGCTGCTGCAACAGCGGTTGCACACTCCGGTCGGCGATCTTTACACCCGCGTCTCCAAACCGTCGGCGCGCATCCTGGCGGGCGGACCGGAATTGCGCTGGGAGGCACGGCGCGGCAGATGGCTGCTCCGCGCGATGGCCGAACTGTTGATCCTTCGCGGTCTGGTGACCGGATCATCGGTTGCCGCGCAGGCGAATTCGGTGGAGAAGCCCGGTCTGCCCGTCAGCGTGCTGCGCCCGATCCTCGCCCTCTCCCGCCGGATCGCCTGAAATCTCGTCCCCGACAAGGAGTCTGACCCATGCCACCCAAAAGCCGTGTTATCGCCGTCGGCAGCCCACTGACCCTGCCGTGCGGGGTGAGCCTGCCCAACCGCCTCGCCAAGGCCGCCATGAGCGAACAGCTCGGCGAGATCGACGGCGCTCCGAGCCAGACCGTGACCCGGCTCTACAGCGCCTGGGGTCGCGGCGGCGCGGGCCTGTTGATCACCGGCAATGTCATGATCGACCGCCGCGCCTACGTCGAACCACGCAATGTGACCCTCGAAGACGACCGGCATCTCGAGGCCGTGAGCAATTGGGCGCGTGCGGGATCACGCGACGGTGCGGTGATGCTCATGCAGATCAATCACCCCGGACGGGTTGCGGTCGGGCCGCTGTTGCGTCGGCCCGTCGGCCCGTCGCCGCTGCGGCCGCAGGTGATCGGCTACAACCTGCGCAAGCCGCGAGAACTCTCGCTCGATGACATCGCCGATCTGCGCCGCCGTTACGCACGAACCGCGGAGCTGGCGGTGGCCGCCGGATTCGCGGGCGTGCAGGTCCACGCCGCGCACGGATATCTGCTCTCACAGTTCCTGTCCCCGTTGGCCAATCAGCGCGAGGACCGGTACGGCGGTAGCGCAGCTAATCGTCGCCGCCTGCTGCTCGAGGTGATCGCCGATGTGCGCGCGGCCATCGGCTCCGATGCGGTGCTGTCGGTGAAGCTCAATTCGGCCGACTTCCAGGACAAGGGGCTCGAGGAAAGCGAATCACTCGATATCGCACTGGCTTTGGAGCAGGCCGGGATCGATCTACTGGAGATTTCCGGCGGCAATTACGAGGCTCCGGCCATGACCGGTGTGGTGGCCGATTCCACCCGCGAACGCGAAGCGTATTTCCTGCGCTACGCCCAGAACCTGCGTGCGCGCTCGACCATGCCGCTCATGCTCACCGGCGGCATCCGCACCCTTGACTTCATGAACGAGGTGCTCGCTCAGGGCGCGGTCGACGTGATCGGACTGGGCCGCCCGTTCGCGGTGCGCCCGGACATCGCGGCCGAACTGCTGGCCGGTACCGCCGAACCACAGGTGCTACCCACCGCACCGCGCATCCCGCTGCCCATCGCCCCGCTCAATTCCTATCTCCAACTCGCCTGGCATGCAGCCAATTTCCGTCGTATCGCCGCAGGAGACAAGCAGGTGAGCGGCCCGGGCGCGGTCCGCACCCTGGCCGCGGCCGGGGCCACCGTGACCGTGCGCGCCCTGACCCAGTTCTGAACCGAGGAGTCCCCTGATGAGCCTGCCCAAACCCACCCACGCGATGCGGGCCGTCGTGACCGGAGCCTCCTCCGGCATCGGCGTCGCCCTTGCCGAAGGTCTTGCCCGGCGCGGATATTCGCTGATCCTGGTAGCCCGGCGCGAAGACCGGCTGCGCGCACTGGCCGATCGCTTGGGCGACCACTACGGCATCGAGACAGAGATCCGGGCGATCGACCTCTCCGATCGCGGCGAACGCGCGAAACTGTGCGCCGAACTCGCCGAACGTGAGATCGCCGTACTGTGCAATAACGCCGGTTTCGCCACCTACGGCGAGCTGGCGACCTCGGACCCGGCCCGGGAACGACAGCAGGTCGAACTCAATACCGTTGCGGTACACGACCTCACCCTGGCGGTCCTGCCGTCCATGGTCGAGCGCGGGGCGGGAGCGATCCTGATCACCGGCTCCACCGCGGGCAACCAGCCCGGCCCCAACAACGCCACCTACGCCGCGTCCAAGGCGTTCGCCAATACCCTGGCCGAATCGCTGCACAGCGAACTGGCCGGAACCGGGGTGCAGTGCACGCTGCTCGCGCCCGGCCCGGTGCGCACCGAATACGCCGAGGTCGCACAGGCCCCGAACCTGGACCGCATGGTGCCCGGCCCGCTGTGGGTGAGCGCGGAACAAGCCGCCGAGCAGGCGATCTCGGGTATGGCCGCCGGACGTCGCCGGGTCGTGCCGGGAGTGTTCGCCAAGGTGCAGACCCTGGGCGGCCAGTACACCCCACGCGCGTTGGTCGGGCCGATCCTGCGCACCGTCTATCGAAAGGTCAACTGATCATGGGCTGGGAACCCGCCATCCGCAGCATGGGCCGCACCCTCGGGGGCGATCTGCGCCGCGTGCTCGCCCTGGGCGATCCGCGCAAGAGCCTGTACCGCGATGCCCACTACTTCAGTGCCACAGTGGAAATCGACCCCGACCGTATGAACCAGTGGCTGGCCGCCGGCGTGCGGCTGACCGAACCGGCTCGCGCGGACCTGTTCACCGCTTGGTTTCCCGACAATAATTTCGAATCGCCGGGCTATCACGAAGCCGGGATCTTCGTGCACGTGAAGACGGTGCAGGGCACCGGAATCCATTGTCCGTGGATGATTCTCGACGATGACGTGGCCCTGATCATCGGCCGCGAATTGCTGGGCTACCCGAAGAAGCTCGGCGAGATCGACTGGACGGTCACCGATACCGAGATCCGCGCCGAGGCCACCCGCCGCGGGCACAAGTTGCTCAGTATGGGCGGCCGGCTCGGTGAGGTGATCGCGGACCCGCCGCCGATCCTGGGCCGACCGCACCGCAATGTCGTGGGTTCGGCGGGACTGTTCCCCTCCTGGCTGGTGGGGTTCACCCCGCGCGAGAGCGTGGTCGAAGTCCGCAAGGTCGAGGACTTCCACCTGGAAGTCCTCGGCTCCGAACGTGATCCGCTGGACCAGTTGGGTATCGGCCGGGTCATCGAAGCGCGCCTGCACCGCGTCGACCTGCTCGGGGTATGGGTGCCGCCCCTGCCGATCCGCCCACTGACCCCGCTGTTCTCGATGGCCCATATGCGGCCCCGAACCCTGTGACCGCCTCACTCACCGCCGCCAGGAGGCTCGCATGAGCATCGCCGAACGCCTCGCCACCGAACCGCTCGCCATTCCGCGACCGGCCACCACCGCACCGTTCGCCCGCATCGACACCTTCGACAAGGCGCTCACCGCACCCGGTGGCTTCGGCCCGCGCTTGCGCGCATCCCGCACGGCCGCACTGGATTTCCGCCGTGAGTTCGCCGCCACCGGCACACCGGATTCGGTGCGCACCCACGATCTGATCTCACTGCCGTACCCCACCGGGTACGGGCTGTTCCGGGCCGCGATCAGCCCGACGCCGTTCCTCACCATTGTCAATCGCATGCTCATCGTGCGCTGGACCGACACCGACGGCACCCGCCGCACCCTGCTATTCGAACCGAGCGATCACGAACTCGACTCCTACACACCGTATTTCGCCGAGCTCCAGCGATATACGCCGGGCCCGCTGCGTAACCTGTTCGTCCATGAGTACACCGATGTGCTCAGCGCCTGCCGCACAGCCGGGATCGATCCGGCCGAGGTGGACTACCTGGCGTTCGATCATCTGCATACCCAGGACGTGCGACGCTGGCTCGGCACCACCCGCCCGCAAGCCGATATCAGCCCGAACGCGCCCGTGGCGGCGGCATTTCCGAACGCGACCCTGCTCGCCCAGCGCGATGAGCTCGAGGCGATGGCGGATCTGCACCCGTTCCAGCGGCCCTGGTACCAGCCCGCCACCTTCGTCGACGTACCGCCGGAGAAGATCACTCCTCTGGACGGCAGCGTGCTGCTCGGTCCCGGCGTCGCGCTGCTGGCCACGCCCGGGCATGCCATGGGCAATCAATCCCTCGTCCTGAACACCGATACCGGAATCTGGGCGATCAGCGAAAATGCCATCGCCGCAGAGTGTCTCACCCCCGAGCACTCCCGTATCCCGGGTGTGTCCCGTTCGGCCCGCTCGTGGGGCCACGAGGTGATCCTCAACGCCAACACCATCGAGACCACCTACGAGCAGTACAACTCGCTGGTGATCGAGAAGACCATTGCCGATGTGTCCCAGCGGGATTCACGCTTTCGGCAATTCTTCCCCTCCAGTGAGCTGACCGGCGCACGCTTGAACCCCGGCACCACACCGACTTTCACCCACCGTGCCATCGGGCACGGCTGACCTCATCGGCGGAACCATGACCAGCACACCACCGGACCCCGGGTTCTTCGCCGGACTCCTGGACCCCGCCCAGCGCGCGGACCCCTACCCGCTCTACGACCGGATTCGGGAGCAAGGGCCGATCCGGCTCGGTAAGACTCCGGTGGTCGTGCTGTCCTCGCATCGGGACTGCACGACCATCCTGCGCCACAGGGCGGCCGCCGTGGAGCGGCATCACGCCTCGATCCCATTGGGCCCCACACCTGTCCACGACCTGGCGGGGGACCGGGCCGGTGAGTTGTCCGGGACGGCGTCGATGCTGTTCCGCGATGCTCCCGACCACACTCGCCTGCGCAAGCTGGTGGCCAAGGCGTTCAGCCCCGCAGTTGTGCGCGGTCTCGAGCCGCGCATCACCGCGATCGCCGATGCGGCGCTGGACCGCGCGGCCGAACGCGAGGAATTCGACCTCGTCGCCGATCTCGCCTATCCGCTGCCGATCACGGTGATCTGCGAACTGCTCGGCGTCCCCCTCGAGGATGAGCCCCGGTTGCGCGGCTGGTCGATGCAGTTGGCGCGGGCGCTGGACCCGATCTCGGCCACCGGTGCGGGCCGCCCGGATCCGGGTGAGATGGTCCGTGCGAACAATGAATTGCACGACTATTTCGAAGAACTCGTGCGTCATCGCCGCACCCGGCCGGGGGAGGATCTGCTGTCGGCGCTGATCGCCGCCGAAGAATCCGGGGACGCGCTCACCCATGGCGAGCTGATCGCCACCTGTGCCCTGCTACTGATCGCGGGACACGAAACCACCGTCAACCTCATCGCCAACACCGCGCTCACCCTGCTCCGGCACCGTTACCATCTGGCCATCCTGCGCACCGCACCAGCCTTCGTCACCTCGGTGATCGAGGAGAGCCTGCGTTATGACCCTCCGGTTCAGCTGGTTCCGCGCATCGCCCGTGAGGCCATCGCGTTGCCCGACATCGATATCGCCGCCGGGGATCTCGTGGTGCTGCTGTTGGCAGCCGCCAACCGCGATCCGGAGGTGTTCCCCGATCCGCACCGGTTCGATCCCGCACGCGGGGACCGGCATCTGGCTTTCGGTCTGGGACAGCACTTCTGCCTCGGCGCTCCACTGGCCCGCCTCGAAGCCGCTGTCGCACTGCGGTGTTTCGCCCGCCGTATCCGCGACCCGCGCCTGATCGATGAGCAGCCGCCGTATCGCGAACATGTCACCCTGCGCGGCCCCGCTCGGCTACCGCTGTCCTTCGCTTCGATCGCCGAATCACACGCACTCGCGCGGGGCCAGCGGTGAGGTGCGGGTGCAGCCAGGGACGCAGGAGGCGGTTGACCGCCGGGACGGCGAAATAGGTCATGGCCGTGCTGAACACGCACACGAACAGGAGTGTGCGCACCACGACCGGTAGATCGCCGAGCAGCCGGATCAGAATTGTGTTGCCGAACAAGGCGATCGGGAAGATCGCGAATCCGGAGGCGACCGCTTGTTTCCAGCGCGGCACGCGAGTTAGTGGCTGTCCGCAGAGCTGGGCGTTCATGCCGAGCGCGGGGCGGCGTGCACGAGGTGTTTGATTTCCTGGAATTCCTCGAGTGCCCGTAGGCCGTTGAGGCGGCCGACGCCGCTCTGTTTAAAGCCGCCCTCTTCAAACTGGTCGTGCACGATGGCCCAGGTGTTGGTCCAGACGGTGCCCGCCTGTAGTTCGCGGCCGACGCGCAGTGGCCGGTCCACGTCGCGGGTCCAAATGCTCGCGGCCAGGCCGTATTCGGTGGCGTTGGCCATGGTGACGGCGGTGCGCTCATTGTCGAAGAGCTCGAACGTCGCGACCGGGCCGAAGACCTCCTGCTGCACGATCGGCGCGGTGGTGTCGTCGACCTCCACCAGACTGGGGCGGTAGTAGGCGTCGAGGGCATCGGAATGCGGGTTCACCAGACCGCCGCGCTCGATGACGCTCGCGTAGCGGGCCGCCTCGGCGACCATGCGATCCACGCGTTCGGCATTAGGGCGATCGATCATCGGACCCATATCGCTGGCCGGATCCTCACCCGGGCCGACCCGAACCGCCGACAGCGATTTGGCCATGCGTTCACGCAATTCATCGGCGATACCGTGCTGGGCCAGGATGCGGCTGCCGGTCATACAGAACTGGCCGGTGAAGGTGGTGACGGCTTTGGTCAGCGCGGGGACGACCGCGTCGAGATCGGCGTCGTCGAAGACGAGCATGGGGCTCTTACCGCCCAATTCCAGTGAGAGCGTTTTCAATTGGGCCGCGGCCTGCGCCATGATCATGCGGCCGACCTGGGTACTGCCGGTGTAGCTGATCACCTCCACATGCGGTGAGGAGACCAGCAGGGGCGCAGCGGCATTGCCGGATTCGGTGAAGCTGTTCATCACGCCCGGAGGCAATGCCGGTGTGGCTGCGAAGATTTCGTTGAGCAGGCCATTGACCAAACCGGTCTGGCCGGGAAGTTTCATGACCACGGGGCAGCCTGCGGCCAGGGCTGGTGCGAATGAGCGCACCGACAGCACGATCGGGGAATTCCAGGGCGCGATCACCCCGGCGATTCCGGCGGGTTCGGTGAGCGTCATCGAATATAACCCGGGTTTGACCTCGGCGGCGCGCCCGCCCTCGACCAGTGCCAGCGCCCCGTAATAGCGCAGCTTGGGAATGGCCAGATCGATCTCGAATGCGGCCTCGGCGAGGATCTTCCCATTCTCCCGAGCCAGCAAGTCGATGAGTTCCGCACGCCGCGTGGTCATTTCATCGGCCAGCTGGAACAGCGCACGCGAGCGCAGTTCCCGGTCCCGGGTCCAGTCCGACTCGGTGAACGCCCGGCACGCAGCATCGATCGCGGTCTGCGCGATGGTTTCGTCGGCGTCGGCGAAATGGCCGAGCACGGTCCCGGACGCGGGGGCGAACGAGAGCGTCGTGGCGGGGCCGTCGACCAGGTGTCCATCAATGAAGTGGCGTCCGGGAGATAATCGGTTGTCTGCCATGGTTTCTCCTGTTCGAAGCGGAGTTCGCTCAGAGTTGGGCGGCGATGTGTTCGGCGGCCATGATGACCGTGGTGTTGGTGGCCGCGGACGGGACGTCGGGGAAGATCGAGGCATCGACCACCCGCAATCCGGAAACCACACGTACGCGGCCGAGATGATCCACGACCGCATCAGGATCGTCGGGACCGCCCATGGGAATCGTCGAGGTGGGGTGGTGGTAGGTATCGAGCGTCTCGCGCATCGAAGCGTCGATGTCATCGGTGCTCGCATTCGCCCCGGGCGCGATCTCGTGATCGATGAGATCCGCCAGCGGGGACTGTGCGGCGATGTTGCGAGCCAATTCGATGCCATCGCGCATGCGAGACCGATCATGGGGATCGGCAAGGAAATTCAGATCGATGCGCGGTGCGACCGTCGGATCGCGGCTGACCAGGGTGAGCGTGCCGCGCGACACCGGGCGGGTGAGCGCGACCGCGAGCACGAAAGCCGAGCCGGTGGAGCTGATTGCCTGATCGACCAGATGCGTTGCGGTGATATGGATGTCGAGCTCACCCGGGGTCGCGGAGGAGCTGGCCGTCCACACCTTGGCCCCGATCACCGGATACGGGTCCCCTATCCGCTCCGGGTCAGCGGCATAGGCGTTGTAGTAGAACGGATGGTCGTACAACCGCACCCCGACAGGTAGGTCCGCCACCGCTCGAATACCCAGCACCCCAAGCTGTTCGGACGGTCCGATACCCGAGCGCATCAGAATCGCGGGACTGCCGTACGCACCGGCGGACACGATCACCTCACCCGCGCCGATCTCGCTACCATCGGCCAATTTGACCCCCACGGCCTGTTCGCCGTCGAACAGCACGCGATCGACCAGCGCGTTGTCCCGGATCGTCAGATTGGGCCGTGCGCGAACCGCCTCGGTCAGGTATGCCATCCCGGTATTGACCCGCACCCCGTCGATCACGTTCATCGCATATGGTCCGACTCCGTGCGCGTCGCGGCCGTTGAAATCGTCAACCGCGAGAAGCCCGGTCGCCAAAGCGGATTCGACGAACGCCCGCTGCATCGCGCTCACCTCGTCCAATCCGAGCTGCCGCACCGGGAACGGCCCGCTGCGCCCATGCCATTCGTCCTCCCCGGCGGTCGTGGATTCCAGCGCTCGAAACGTGGGCAGCACCTCCTCGAATGACCAGCCCTTCAAACCCGCTGCGGCCCAACGATCGAAGTCGGCGGGCCGCGCCCGCGCCACCACCGACCCGTTCACCGCCGAACACCCACCCAGCACTTTGCCGCGCCACGTCTCGATCGGACGCCCGATGTACCCCGGTTCGGAGTGGTACCCCCAGTCGTGCCCGGTGAACACCCCCAAATTGGCTGGGGACGAAACACTTTCGGGATACCCGTTCGGTGGATAGGCGGGCCCAGCTTCGAGGAGCAGCACCGACCGTGCCGGATCCTCACTCAATCGGGCGGCAAGTACGGCACCTGCCGAGCCGCCCCCGACAACGACGACATCATTGGTTTCGCTGATGGACACGGCATTTCTCCTCGCGCGTCGGTGAATCGACTCCTCGGTTCCGCATCGGTTGTCCCCGGCGGTTCGGTGAATCCGGAACCGAATCCTTCGCCAATGAAGGTTCCGATCCAGGGTTCAAGGACAACATCACAGCTATCTAATGGCAACCGTCACGGGCGGGCCGTTATGGGCCGTTAACTGCCGATCGGGCCGTTTCGACGCCGGTCATCGCGGGTGTGAGCGCGACACGGTGTTACACAAGTGATCTGTGGCACATGCCGATCGTTATCTGAAAACATCGACGTTTTTCACTAGCGGCGATTCGGACCGGAGTCGAGATACGCGGTGATTGCCGCGTAGCGATGCGGGTATCACGCCGCTGATGAGTGCCGGGCACGAAGGACGGGAGAGATCATGACGCGACAGGTTGGCGATCATGTGGTCGAGCGGCTGCGTGAATGGGGGGTCGAGCAGGTATTCGGGTATCCGGGGGATGGGATCAACGGGTTGATTGCCGCATTCGGGCGAGCAGACGGGGATCCCGCGTTCATTCAGGTGCGCCATGAGGAGATGGCGGCCTTCGCGGCGGCCGGGTATGCCAAGTTCAGTGGGAAGGTGGGCGTGTGTGTCGCCACGTCCGGGCCGGGGGCGATTCATCTGCTCAATGGGCTCTATGACGCCAAGCTCGACCATGTGCCGGTGGTGGCGATTGTCGGGCAGACCGCGCGCAGCGCGATGGGCGGGAGCTATCAGCAGGAGGTGGATTTGCAGAACCTCTACAAGGATGTCGCCTCGGATTATCTGGTGGAGGTGAATGTTTCGAGCCAGCTGCCCAATGCCTTGGATCGCGCGTTCCGGACCGCCGCCGCACGGCGTGCGCCGACCGCGGTGATCATCCCGTCCGATGTGCAGGAAGAGCCGTATGAGCCGCCAACCCATGACTTCAAACAGGTGCCGTCGAGTTCTCCGGACCCGTTCTCCACGTCCGTGATTCGTGCGCCGCAGGATCAGATCGAGCGTGCCGCGGAGATTCTGAACGCTGGCTCTCGCGTGGCGATCCTGATCGGTCAGGGCGCGCGCGGCGCTGCCGAGGAGGTCAAGCGCATCGCGGATCTGACCGGGGCCGGGGTGGCCAAGGCGCTGCTGGGCAAGGACGTACTCTCGGACGAATTGCCCTATGTCACAGGCTCTATCGGACTGTTGGGCACTCGGCCCAGCTATGAGCTCATGCGTGACTGTGACACCTTGCTGATCATCGGATCCAATTTCCCTTACACGCAGTTCATGCCGGACTTCGGCCAGGCCCGGGCCATTCAGATCGATATCGACGGCGCGATGATCGGAATGCGGTATCCCACCGAGGTGAATCTGGTCGGCGATGCCAAAGCCACACTGGCGGAGCTGATTCCGCTGGTACATGCCAAACCCGACCGGGCCTGGTCACTGGAAATCGAGCAGAATGTCGTGCGCTGGTGGCAGACGATCGAACGCCAATCCATGCTCGACGCCAAGCCGGTCAATCCCATGCGCGTGGTGTGGGAGCTGTCGCAGCGCATCCCCGAAAACGCCATCGTCACAGCGGATTCGGGCTCATCCACGAACTGGTACGCACGGTGTCTGCGAATGCGCGGCGATATCCGCGGCTCACTGTCCGGAACGCTCGCCACCATGGGACCCGCCGTGCCCTACGCTCTCGGCGCGAAGTTCGCCCACCCCGACCGCCCGGCCATCGCCCTGGTCGGCGACGGCGCGATGCAGATGAACGGACTGGCCGAACTGCTCACCGTCGCCCGCTATCAGGATCGCTGGAGCGACCCGCGCCTTATCGTGTGCGTCTTCCACAACAACGACCTCAACCAGGTCACCTGGGAATTGCGCTCCATGGGCGGCGCACCGAAATTCGAAGAGTCGCAAACTCTTCCGGATATCTCCTACGCCGACGTAGCCCGTAGCGCCGGTCTGGCCGCCATCGAAATCGACTCCGCCGATGAGGTCGGCCCGGCGTGGGAGACCGCCCTGGCGGCCGATCGCCCCATCCTGCTCGACTTCCGCACCGATCCCGAGGTACCGCCGATTCCCCCGCACGCCACCTGGGAACAGATGAAGGACACCGCCGAAGCGATCCTGCGCGGCGACCCCGGCGGCTGGCACCTCATCGCCCAGGGAGTCAAAACCAAAGCACAGGAAATGTTTCCCGCCCGCGATAAATAGCCCACGTATGTGGTTTGTCCATTTTCGCTGGGGAAAGGTTTTTCGAGCTCGAATCGGTCAGGCGTCCGACAGGGCCTGGTCGAGGCTGTCGTAGACATCGAGCGCGATATCGAGCCCGGTGATCTCTATGGGCCGTCGGACCTGCGGGGACGCCACCACTTTCATAGTGCGGTTCGAGGCCGATTCCCGTGCTTCGAGCAGCACACTCAATCCGACCGAACCGATGAATCGCACCTGCGCGAGATCGACGACCAGCACCCGCGATTCCGAAGCCGCCGCTTCGGCCAATGCCGCGGACAGTTTCGGCGCCGAGACGACATCGATCTCGCCGGACGCGGACAACACCAGTGCGGCCCCGACATTGCGGGTGCCGAGGGTCAACTCCGCCGCCTCGCCGCTCATCGCGCATCCCCGGTGCCCGGGAGTGAACTCCGATCGGGAATCGTGCCACGGCAGATGATCAACTCGAACATATCCTTCCTCCGGGTATCGGTATCAGATCCGGCCCATCCAATCATCTTGGAGCGTGCCGTCGGTGGATTTCGTGCGGCCGTCGAAACGCCCCCTGCGGTTGCCCGCAAGGGGCGCTCGGCCAGCCATTCGCGGGGGCTCGCTTCCCACTGCCGCGCCGGCCAGACGTGCCCCGCCGCTCGCCATTGAGTCGCCGGGCAAAACAGCCGAGCCCGCGTAGCAATTCACATTTTACGCCCCGACGGATCTGATTGTGCAGGTCCAAGCGTTTTTCGGACTCAGGAGTCTGGTTCGGGGCCGGGTTCGTCCCTGGGCGGCAGGATGGGGTCGGCGTGTTCTGGGCGGCCCTGTTCCATGCGGCGACCGCGGGCGAGTTCGGCGTCGAACTGTGCGCCGAGCAGGACCGCGAGGTTGGTGAGCCAGAGCCAGACCAGGAAGATCACCGCTCCGGCGAGTGAGCCGTACACCTTGTTGTAGGAGCCGAAAAAGCTGACGTAGAGGGTGAATCCGGCCGATGCGGCGATCCAGATCAGCACCGCCAGCGCACTACCCGGGGTCAGCCAGCGAAAGCCGTATTGGCGAGCGTTCGGGGCGGCCCAGTAGAGCAGCGCGATGACCAGGGTCACCAGCACGACCAGCACCGGCCATTTGCCGATCTCCCAGACCCGCACGCCCGCCGACCCCCAGCCCAGCCAGCGCCCGGCTCGTTCGGCGAGCGAGCCGGTGAAGACGGTTCCGATCGCGCAGACCGCGATCAGGCCCACCATCAGCGCGGTCAAGCCCAGACGCAGCGGCACCGTCTTCCACAGCGGGCGGCCTTCGGGGGTGTGGTAGATCGAATTCGTTGCTCGGATAAAGGCTCCCAGGTATCCCGACGCGGTCCACAGTGCGGTCGCCAGGCCAATGATGGCCAGACCGCTGGAGAGCGAGCGTGAGCCCTGGAGTTGCTCGATGGCATCGACCAGCAGCGCGGTGCCGCTCCCGGGGCCGATGGCGCGAACGGTGTCGATCAGCGATTGCGTCGATGCCGGGCCGAGCAGCCCGAGCACGGCAGTCACCACGATCAGGGCCGGAAAGATGGACAGCACACTGTAATAGGTCAATGCCGCCGCCCAATCGGTGAGCTTATTGGCATCGAATTCTCGGATGGTGCGCCGCAGCACACCCCACCACGAGTGTCCGGTCAAATCGGTGGGATCGTCCGGAACCTGGTCGGCATCAATACTTTTCGTCATCTGTGGCGTGGATCTGCGAGCGAGGAACTAGCGGGGGAGCACCCACGTAGCGCGTGCGCCTCGTGCGTCCCGTTCGAAGCGGAACAGGACCGCTTGCCCTTCGGACAGCGTGCGGTATCCCGGTTGATCGATGCAGGAATGCTCGACGAATATGTTCCGGTCCGGTTGATCATCGGAGGCGAGGAAGCCGAATCCCTTCGCGGAGTCGAACCACAGCACGGTTCCGTGAATACGGTCGTCCGGTCCGGCATCGTCGCGGTGCGCGAGCTGCGGTGCGGGCGTGGGCACGGCTAGTAGGGGCACGGCAACTCCTGGGGCGTCGGCTCAACTGGGTTCACCCGCTATACCCGGCTCGTCCCGGCCGAATCATGCTCGAGAACACACGATGTGCGAGCGTGCGACTGTTTCCAAGATCGCTGTCGGGGTATGGCCAGGTCATCAACCCTGCGGCGAAAGAGCGGTCCCGATGCGAGCGACGCGCACAATGGGTTTCGAAGAAGAGTTCCTGCTCCTGGATGCGGACGGTGCGGCGCAGCCGAAAGCCGAGGCCGTCCTCGGCTGGTTGCGCGCCAACCCCGCGCCCGGAGCGCTGCGGTTCGAACCCGAACTGCAACCGATCCAAGTCGAAGCGGTCAGCGCGGTCCATACCGATATGGCCGCGCTGCGCGCCGAACTGCTCACCTCGCGTGAGCGATTGGCCGCGGCGGGCCTCGACTGCGGGGTGGCGGTGGTGCCGATCGGGACCGCGCCGCGACGCTGGGAGCATGCGCCCGATACGGCGATGGCGGATCGCTACGCTTGTATCCGGGGTCGATTCGAGGGCGCGATGCGGAGCTACAGCGCGTGCGGCGCCCACGTGCATGTCGGGGTCGAGTCGCGCGATCTCGCTGTCGCGGTGATCAATCACCTGCGGCCGTGGCTGCCGACTTTGATTGCGGCGGGAGCCAATTCACCGTTTCACGGCGGCCGCGACTCCGGATACGACTCTTGGCGGATCGCCGAACAGAGCCGATTTCCCGGCTTCGGCCTGCCGCCGTACACGGGCTCGGCCGCGGACTACGACGAGCGAATCGCCACGCTGATCGACTGCGGTGTGCTGGTCGATGACCATATGTCGTTCTGGCTGGCCAGGCCCTCGGATGCCTATCCGACCGTCGAGATTCGCGCCGTCGACACCGCCGCGACGGTCGATGACGCGATCCTGCAAGCCGTGCTGTCGCGCGGGTTGGTGCACAAGGCCGTTCACGAACTGGCCGCCGGAATCGAGGGTCCGCGATTCGATGCCCAGCTGGGTGCGGCCGCGGTGTGGTCGGCGGCCCGGTTCGGGCTCGCCGGTCGCGCGGTCGATCCGGTCGAGGGGGTTCGTGTCCCCGCGATACACCTGCTCGATCGCATGGTCGAGTGGATCTCCGAGGAACTCGAGGAGCTCGGCGATCTCGATCTGGCGCATCGGTTGCTGCGCACACTGCGATTCGCGGGCACCGGTGCCGATCGCCAACGCGCCGCCGCGCGTTCGGGCCTGGCCGGGCTGGTGGATTCGTTCCGCCTCGGCCGTGCGAGCGCGCCCGAACCGATGCCGGCCCTCGGCCCATGATTCATACCGTTCGAGCCGGGGTAGAGCGGCAAGACCCGCAGCCCGCGGAACCAACAGGAGTATTTATGTACGAGACCCCATCCGAGATATCGGTATTGCCTTCGCCCCGTGGGCCACTGTCGCAGGGAGTCATGGACGTGCTTCGCGGCGACGCCGAGCTCGACGGCGACATGGTCGAGGAACTGCTCCGAATCGCCTCCACGGCAGCACCTTACGGTGACGACCTGCATCTGACGTTGCACACCTGCTACGAATTGCATTATCGCGGTGTCGAATTCGTCGATCCTCGCTGGGAATGGGATCCGGACCTGCTGCGGGTGCGCGCGGGTCTCGAGCAGCGGTTCCTGGCCACGTTGCGGCAAGACGTCACCGGCGGGGTCGACCTCGAGGGCGAGATCGCCGCATTGCTGATCGAGCCCGAAGACGGGATCGCCCGCTATCTCGCCGAGCAAGGAGAATGGCCGGAACTGCGCGAATTCTTCATTCACCGCTCGATCTATCACCACAAGGAAGCCGATCCGCACGCCTGGGTGATCCCGCGCCTGCACGGAGCGGCCAAAGCCGCGCTCGTGGCGCTCGAATTCGACGAGTTCGGCAGCGGCCATGCCGACCGCATGCATGCGCGGCTGTACGCCGATCTGCTCACCGGAGCCGGACTGAACCCGGGCTATCTGCACTACCTCGATGACGTGCCCGCGCCCATGCTCGCGCTGGTGAACCTGATGTCGCTGTTCGGATTACATCGCGATCTGCGCGGTGCGCTGATCGGGCAGCTCACCGCCGCGGAGATCACCTCCTCCCCGTCGGCGCGCCGAATGCTCGCGGCGCTGCGCCGACTCGAGGCCGATCCGGCGTGTGAGCGTTTCTACGCCGAGCATGTCGAGGCGGACGCGGTCCACGAACAGGTCATGCGCCGCGAAGTCGTCGGCAACCTGCTCGCGGCCGAGCCGGAGTTGACCGAGTTGGTGGTGTTCGGAATCCAGGCTTCGAACCTGCTGGAGGACCATTTCAACGAACTTGTGCTGCACCATCATTGGCGCGCCGGCCAGAGTTCGCTGCTCCCATCGTTTTCATCGGAGGAAAGGATCGGTGATGCGCTGTGCCCGCCGAATCAGAGGCTACTGAATACCGCCGCGTCACACTGACCCGTGAGGGGCCCGCATTGATCGCGGGCCCGGTGGAACTGGTCACCGATGACGGCACCGTCATCCGCTCGGACCGCTTCGTCGTGGCGCTGTGCCTGTGCAAGCGGTCCCGCACCTACCCGCTGTGCGACACCAGCCACCGAAAACTTCGCAGGCCCGCTCGCTCGTGATTGAGTGTCATCGGACTTGTCGAACAGCGGGAGGTGCCGATGTCACAGGATCTTTCGAGGATCGCACGCAATTTCGATGCCGTCCTGGCCCAGGCCGACGGCCCGATGTGGGTGGTCACCGCGGTCGCCGGTGATCAGCGCGCGGGCTGTCTGGTCGGCTTCGCCTCGCAGGTCAGCATCGAACCGCGTCGGTTTCTGGTCTGCGTGTCCAAGGTCAACCACACCTATCGCATCGCCGAGGCAGCCAGGCATCTGGCCGTCCATCTGCTCGGCGCGGACGCCACCGCGCTGGCCGAGCTCTTCGGCGTCGAAACCGGTTCGGAAATAGACAAATTCGAGCATTGCGAATGGCAGCAGGGGCCGCACCGGCTACCGATTCTGGCGGGCGCGGCGGGCTGGTTCACCGGTGAGATCGAGCAGACCGCCGACTTCGGCGACCACGTCGGGTTCGTGCTGTCGCCCACCGCGGCGGAGCCCGCGACGACTACGAGTCTTCGATTCCACGCGGTCGCGGATCTGACACCCGGCCACCCGGCGTAGTCCTGACCATCTCCGAATGCACCGTTGAGTCGGGAACGCCGTCGAAGTCGGCGGCGCGGCAATCTCCCCCCGTGGATCGTTTGTCGACGGACCTCGCGGGTAGACCGCAAGCATGATCATCCCGGAGGTCGCCGTGCCCGGCCCGCGCGCGATAGACGATGTCGTGATCGTGGTCCCGGCCCGTGATGAACAGCAACTGCTTCCGGGGTGCCTCGACGCCCTGCATCGGTGCGCGGAGCAGGTAAGTGTCCCGGTCCGCATTCAGGTGGTGCTCGATGCGTGCACCGACGACTCCGCATCGATCGCCGAGGCCGCTGGGGCGAAGGTCAGCACCGTGACCGCACACAATGTCGGGATCGCCCGTGCCGCCGGGTTCGCCGCGGCGGGCGCCGATCGCGGTGCCCGCACCTGGTTCGCCACCACCGACGCGGATTCCCGTGTCGATCGCTATTGGCTGGATCGTCAGCTGCGGTACGCCGATGCCGGTGCGGAGGTCGTGGCCGGGGTTGTCACGGTGACCGAGTGGGATCAGTACACCCCGCAGGTGCGCGCTCGCTACGAGCGGGCGTACCGGATGGGACGCGCGGCCGGTCATGTGCATGGTGCGAGTCTCGGTTTCCGGGCCGATACCTATTGGCGCACAGGAGGATTCGAACCGCGAAGCTCCGGCGAGGATGTGGAGTTCGTGCGCCGGGCGACCGCCTTGGGCGCGCGAGTGACCTGGGCGGAGGATGTCGTGGCGGCGACCTCGGGGCGGCGATTCGGCCGCGCGCCCGGCGGGTTCGCCGCACATCTGCGGCGACTGGAGTCCTCGTATGCACCGGGAGCCGAAAGTGCGTGAGCGCTCCCGCGACCTCCGTGAGCGGCTGCGCCAGCTGTCGAGTTCGGGCTGCCTGGACATCCCTTTCCCCGGCAGCGGGATGACGCTGCAGCGGTTTCGTGCACTCGCGGCAGCCAGTGCCGAGGACACCGTGCTGGGGCGCATGGTCGAGGCGCACGCCGACGCGGCCGCGATTCTGCACGAACTGGGTGGGCGGCAACCGGTGACCGGGCAGCTCTGGGGGGTCTGGGCGGCCGAGCCGCCCGAGCCGGTACTGCGCGCTCGCACGGGCTCGGCGGGCTGGGTGCTCGAAGGGCGCAAGCCGTGGTGCTCGGGTGCGAGCATCTGCAGCCACGCACTGGTCACCGCCCGTGACGGACGGCAGCGCCGCCTTTTCGCGGTGTCATTGTCCCAGCCCGCGATCCGACCGGTGCCCGATAGCTGGCATGCGGTGGGAATGCGCGAATCCGATTCCGGCGCGGTGGATTTCAACGGCGCTACGGCTACGGAGGTGGGTGCGCCGGGCGCCTATCTGGACCGCCCCGGATTCTGGCACGGTGCGATCGGGGTGGCGGCGTGCTGGTACGGCAGCGCCTGCCAGGTGGCCCGGCCACTGCACGAGCGTGCGGCCAAGGGCAGGGCCGATGAGCACGCACTGGCCCATCTGGGCGCGGTGACCGCTGCCCTGCGTGCTGCGGGACTGGCTTTGGCCGCGGCGGCGGCGGACATCGACGCCGATCCCCGCGGCGACAGCCGGCGCGCGCGTATCCGCGCCCGGACCGTCCGTGCCCTGGTCGAGGACGCGGCCACCACGACGGTGGATCGTGTCGGTCGTGCTCTGGGTGCCGGGCCGTTGTGCATGGATACCGAGCATGCGAGGCGGGTCGCCGACCTCACGGTGTATGTGCGTCAAAGTCACGCGGAAGTCGATCTGGCCGACCTAGGCCGCGACGTCGCGGGAGAGGAATTCCCATGGCCGGACCTGTGATCGACGTGCGGGCCACCGGTGTTCCCGAGGACCGATGGGAGCAGTGGCGGCGCGACCGCGCACCCCTGCCGCTTCCGGGGGCGCCACATCTGGTCGTCGTGGCCGCGCATCCCGATGACGAAACGCTCGGTGCGGGTGGACTTGTGGCGATGGCGCACGCGGCCGGCACGGCGATCACCATCGTCAATGTCACCGACGGCGAGGCGTCCCATCCGAATTCCCCCTCGCACAGCCCTTCCCGACTGGCCGCGATTCGCATCGACGAAGCCCGCAGTGCCGCAAGGGAGCTGGGTGCCGGTGCGCCCCTTCGCCTCGGCCTGCCCGATGGCGAGATCGCCGCGCACGAAGACGCGTTGACCGACGAACTGCGTGCGCTGCTCGATGGTTTCGGCGCGGGCGGGGCGGTCTGTGCGGCGACCTGGCGATACGACGGTCACCCGGACCACGAGGCGGTCGGGCGTGCTGCCGCCACGGCCTGTGGGGACACGAATACCGAACTGCTGCAGTACCCGGTGTGGATGTGGCAGTGGGCCAGCCCGGACGATGTGCGGCTGCGGTCGTGCACACCGGCGGTGCTGACATTGCCCCCGGCCGTGCAGGCCGCGAAATGTCGTGCCATATCGCACTTTCGCAGTCAGCTGCTGCCGTTGTCCGAGGACCCGGCCGACGCCGCGATCGTGCCGACCCACGTCCTGCGCCGATTCACCGGCCCGACCGAAACCTACTTCCGATGAGCCCGGCCCGGCTGCCGAACTCCTACTTCGAGCAGATGTACGCCGCCAGTGCCGATCCCTGGGAGTTCACCACCCGCTGGTACGAGAAACGCAAACGCGCACTCACCCTGGCGGCGCTACCGCGCCCGCGCTACCGGTCCGCGTTCGAACCCGGTTGCGGTATAGGCGTTCTGACCGTCGAGCTGGCTGGGCGCTGCGATCGGATCCTGGCCACCGACATCGTGGACGATGCCCTACGCCGTGCGGCGGACAGGCTGGCCGGGGCGGCCGCTACCGTTGACCTGCGGCGTTGGGGACTCGGGGATGACTGGCCCGCAGAGCATTTCGACCTCATCGTGCTGAGCGAGGTGTGCTACTACCTCGAAGCTCCTGCCCTGCGCACGGTCGTGGACGAGCTACTGGACCACCTCGAGTCCGACGGGGTCGTGCTCTGTGTGCACTGGCGTCACCCCGTGCCCGAGTATCCGCTGACAGGTGATGAGGTTCACGCCATCCTCGGGGGCCATCGCGGCCTGTCCACCGTGGGGTCCTACCGCGACGACGACTTCCTGCTCGAGGTGTTCACGCCGGCGCGGTCCCCGCGTCATTCCGTGGCACAGCAGGAGGGCCTGGTCTGACGTCGGCGCGGTGGCCCGGGAACGGTTTGGTTCGCGTCGACGGGGTATGGCGACAGTGTCGGACTGTTCGGCCTGGTTTCGAGCTCGGTTCAGGTCGCGGCCGATGCTCACGGCGTACGCACCGTCACCGATGACTGCACCCTCAACGCGGAGGCACAGCGTCCAACGCCGTGAGCTCATCTACGAAGGGAGATTGCTCATGATGGTCGATCGACGAACGTCCGGAGAATCGTCGCCGCAGCCGCGCCCCACGCTTCATCACGCCGGGGAAGGCATCGAGGATGGCGTCAACGTCATCGGCATCGTGCTGGGCGGGTTGGGAATTGTCGCCCTAGGATTAACGCTCGTCGCTGCCGGATACGGCTTCGCCGGGTGGGCGACGGTGGCGGGAATCGCCTGTGTCGTGCTGTTCTTGTCCAGCGCGGGAGTGATTTACGCTGAATGGCGCCGCCGCAGTGGTGACGAGCAGCCGGATCCCGAAGTCCGGCAGGGGCATTGAGTCGATACCTTGCCGACCGGTGTGGCCGGTCGTTTACGCCGTGCCTAGTATGCAGGGGTGCTTACTCGCGGTGAACCCATCGATATCCTGTTGGTCGAGGACGATGCCGGTGATGAGCTGATAACGCGAGAAGCGCTCCAGCACAATAAAGTCGGCAATGTCCTGCACGTGGTCCGTGATGGCCAGGAGGCGCTGGATTTTCTCTATCGTGCGGGCGAGTTCGCCGATGCTCCGCGCCCGGGCCTGATCCTGCTGGATCTGAATCTGCCCAAGTACGACGGTCGTGAGGTGTTGCAGCGCATCAAGTCCGATCCCGAGCTGTGCGCGATACCGGTGGTCGTGCTCACCACCTCCGCCGCGCAGGCCGATGTGCTGAACAGTTATCGCCATCACGCCAGCGCGTATATCACCAAGCCCGTGGACCTCGATCAATTCCTCGAGGCGGTCAGGAAGATCGACCACTTCTTCCTGCAGTTCGTCCGTTTGCCCGCACGCGAGCATCCTGCATTGCAAGCAAAATACTAATTCCGGCCACTGTGCCCGGCGGCGAAACTCCGCCCTGACCGGCCCGTCGCCCGAGAATCGGCGCACGTCGCGCCATGATGAATCGCATGACCGAACCCGTACGCGGATCCTCGGCACCCCTGCCCCTGCAGCAACAATTACGAGGCACCGCGGCCGCCGCACAGCACGCCGCCTGCGCCGTCATCGGCCGAGACGTCGACCTCTACTCCGAACTCGAATTGCAGATCGTGCTGTTCGACGAACTCGATCTGCCTCCCACCCCTGATTCGGCTACCGATACAGCGTCCCTGCGCGAGCTCTATGACAATGACCCGCACCCGTTTCTCGAGCATCTATTGGCCTATCGCGACACCATGGGCAGACTCGGCGATCTCGGGTGAATAGCCGATAGACGCTTGCTGGTGTCAGGAATCACCGTCCGCGGCACGTAGTTTCGCCAGCAGCGGGCCGGCGGCCTCTGCTAGGAACCGGTCCTGCTGTTCGTCACCGATCTGGACCAGAGCCAGATCGGTGAATCCGGCGTCCTGATACGGGCGCACCGCGGCGACGACGGCATCGAGGTCGGGACCGCAGGCGATGGTGTCGGCCACGTCCTGCGGGCGCACGAACTGGGTCGCGGCGGCGAACGCGGCCGGTGTCGGCAGATTCGAGTTCACGTCCCAACCGCCGGCGAACCATCGGAACTGCTCGTGCGCGCGGGCTATCGCCTTGTCGCGGTCGGTATCCCAGCTGATAGGCAGCTGGCCCGTCACCCTCGTCGTGGGCGCACCGGAACCGGCGACCCGAGCGGTGTGCCAGGCTCGGACCAGGTCCGCGTCTGGATCGGTGGTGATCATCTCATCGGCCAGATCGGCGAAGCGCCGCACCGACCGGTCCCCGGACACCGCGACCGCGATCGGCACCGGTTCACGCGGCACATCCCAGAGCTTGGCCGCGTCGACCCGATACCAATGCCCGTGGCGGCTCACCGTATTACCGGAGAACAGATCGCGGATGATGCCGATGGCCTCCTCCAACCGGTCCTGGCGTTCGTCCAGGCCCGGCCAGCCCGCGCCGACGACATGCTCGTTGAGGCTTTCGCCGCTGCCCAGCCCGAGGGTGAACCGGCCGTCGGCGAGGATCTGCAAGGTCGCGGCCTGCTGAGCCACGACGGCGGGGTGATAGCGCAGGGTCGGACACGTCACGTACGTCATGAACGGGATGCGCTCGGTCGCCTGCGCGACCGCTCCGAGCATGGTCCACGCGTGCGGCGCATGGCCTTGTTCGGCGAGCCAGGGCGAATAGTGATCGCTGCTGACCAGGAAGTCGAATCCGGCCTGTTCGGCGGCGACGGCATAGCGCACCAGTTCGCGCGGCCCGCTCTGCTCCGTCATCAAGGTGTATCCGAATCGGGTCATGGCCCGGCCCCTCTCACTCGATTGATGGACATCGACTGGCTACCCGCTACCGATCGGATGTATCGGGCGAACGAAAGGCAAAGCGCAGGACGGTTTTCCGCCGCGGCATGCCGCTACCGGCCGGTACGAAGGGTGTTTCGGTGTCGATCGAATGGGTAGCGCGATGGATATCCCTGCATTCGATACCGAAGGATGTTCGATGTCCGAAACGAATCACGAGGCAATCGACCTGCTATTGGCCCAGCACCGGCAGATCAGAGTCGCGTTGGATGAGGTGCGGTCCTCGTCCGGGAGTGAGAAGCGCGCGCGATTCGCCGACCTGGTGCGATTGCTCGCGGTGCACGAAACCGCCGAGGAACAGGTGGTGCACCCCGCGGTACGCCGCGTTCTGGACGATCCCGAGCTTGTCGCCGACCGGCTGCACGAAGAGCACGAGGCGAAGTACCTGCTGAACGGGCTGTACAAGATCGGTGCCGAGCACAAGGGTTTCGATACCGAGTTCGAGGTGTTCGCGGACAAGGTGATCGCGCACCTCGAGCTCGAGGAGACCGAGGAATTCGGGCTGGTGCTGGATTTGGTTCCGGCCGATGTGCGCGACCGGATGGCAGGTGCCATCGCCTTCGCCGAATTTCTCGCCCCACCCCTGGACCATTCCGGGGCCGAGGTAGTCGCCGAGCCGCCCCTGGAGGTCTTCGACCGCTTGCGCAACGGTTTGCGGGAATGGCGTCGCCAAGCCAGCATCGCCTGACCGCGCGATTGTTGTCGGACGGTTCGGGTTTGATGAGCCCGTGACCGTAAATGATGTGGCGCAACGCCTTCCGGCGATCGCCGAACTTCGGGACCTGTGCCGTTCGATGGCGATGCTCGAGGCGATCTTGAGCCCGGACTGGGTTGACCGGTACTACTCCTTCAACGCCGCGTGGGATGAAGGCCAGGAAATGGCGTCGATGCGCAACGGGTCGGGGGACGAGTACTCCATCGTGTTCTCCGCGGCCGGGGCGTATATCCGCGGGTTCGCCCATGAATCGCCGATGAGCCCGTATGCCAATGACGGTGAGCCCTGGCCCGGGGTGATCGACGAGGTTCCCGATGCCTTCACGCCTTTCGTGACCGAGCCCGCGTTCTCCGACCAGAACAAGGTGCCCGTGCTGACCGTCTGTCTGTGGCGTGCCGCGACCGATGATCGATGGCAGCACGGGGTGATCGAATTCCCTTCGGGTAGTGGTGATCTCGATGGATCGGCGGAGCTGTTCCAGCTATTGGTAGACCGATCGCCCGAAGCGTTCCAGCGCTTCGCCGAGGACTATTACGAGGTCGACGTGGACCTGAACGTGGTGCGCGCGGTCTATGACCTGCGTCCGCTGGATCAGGCCCTCGTATCGTCGTTGAACGCCGAGTTGACCCTGGCGGATCTGGCGGACGATCTCGCCGCGATCGGGTACCCGCACGCCGACTGAGATGCGGCCCGCGTCGTCGGTGGCGGCGAAGCGACCGCCGAAAGGTGGCAGGATGAGGTGAATGAGCGCGCGTAGCAGGAACAATGTGGTCGTCACGGGCGCTCTGGACGGTCCGACGGTGCTGTTGGCGCACGGGTTCGGCTGCGATCAGCACATGTGGCGGTTGATCGTTCCGGCACTGGCCGAGCGATTCCGCGTGGTGCTGTTCGACCATGTGGGGGCAGGGCGGTCGGACACCTCCGCGTGGACCGCGGATCGATACGCGAGTTTGGACGCGTACGCGCAGGACGTGGTCGAGATATGCACCGAATTGGATTTGCGGGACGTTGTTCTCGTCGGGCATTCGGTGTCGGCGATGATCGCGGTGCTGGCCGCGAATCGAGCACCGGACAGGTTCGCGAAGCTGGTGCTGCTGACCCCCTCACCGCGCTATATCGACGACGGGGACTATCGCGGCGGATTCAGCGACGCCGATATCGCCGAACTGCTGGACTCGCTCGATGCGAATTATCTGGGCTGGTCCAACACCATGGCCCCGGTGATCATGGGCAATCCCGAACGCCCCGAGCTCGGGCAGGAGCTGACCGAGAGTTTCTGCCGCACCGATCCGAAGATCGCGCAGGTGTTCGCCAAGGCCACGTTCCTGTCGGACAATCGCGCTGATCTGCCGAAGGTCAGCGTGGAAACCCTGGTGATCGAGACCGCGCAGGATGCCATCGCGCCGCGCGGGGTCGGCCGCTACGTGCACGAGAACATCTCCGGCAGTGCGCTTCTCACCCTCGACGCGACCGGGCATTGCCCGCAATTGAGCGCACCCGAGGCCACCGCGGCGGCCATCGTCGCCTTCGCGGGCACGAGATGATGTCCCGGACCGGCGACAGCACCAGCGGCCCGCACCTGCCGGGCGACGATCACGCCGATACCGTGTTCTCGGCCCTGCTCGAGGACAGCGCCGAGGATCTGTACGAGAACGCGCCGTGTGGTTATCTGTCCACGCTGATGGACGGCACGATCGCGAAAATCAACGGCACGCTGCTGGGCTGGCTCGGTTACGAGCGCGAAAACCTGGTCGGGCGAAAGCATTTCGCCGATCTGCTCACCGTGGGCGGGCGCATCTACTACGAAACCCATATCTGGCCGATGCTGTCGATGCACGGTGAGGCGGGCGGTCTGGCGCTGGAGCTGGTGCGCGCGGATCGCTCGCGGCTCTCGATCCTGGTGACCTCGGTGGTCAAGGCCGGACCGGACGGCACCCCGCAATTGATCCGCACCACTATCTTCGACGCCACCGACCGGCGTGCCTACGAACAGGAATTACAGCGCGCCCGCGATGCGGCGGATCTCGAACGTGAGAAGGCCGAGCGCGAACATCAGCGGGTCCAGAAGCTGGTCACCACCCTGCAACGCTCACTGTTGCCACCGGTGCTGCCGCAGGTGCCCGGGATGGAGGTCGCGGCCTACTACCACCCCGCCTCGGCCGAGAACGTGGGCGGCGATTTCTACGATCTGTTTCCCCTCACCGGCGATCGCTGGGGATTCTTCCTCGGCGATGTCTCGGGTAAAGGGGCATCCGCGGCGGCGGTGACATCGCTGACCCGCTACACACTGCGCGCGGCCGCGGTCTATGACCCGGATCCGATAGCGGTGCTGGAGAATCTCAATACCGTTCTGCACCACCGCTATCGCAATGACGAACCCCGCTTCTGCACCGTCGTGTTCGGCTCTCTCACGCCCGGAATGGACGGCGCGGAACTGGTGCTGAGCACCGGCGGGCACACCCCCGCGGTCCTGGTTCGCGCCGACGGCACCACCACCCTGATCGAATATCGCGGCGGAATGCTCGTCGGCGCGGTGCGCAAGGCCAAGTTCACCAGCGTCGAAATCCGGCTGCTCCCAGGCGATACCGTGCTGTTCTACACCGATGGGCTCACCGAGGCCCGCACCCGCGGACGCGAACGCTTCAGCGAGGAACAACTACGCGACCTCGTCGCCGACCTCGGACCGACCACCGCGCCCGCATTGATCGAGGCGATCACCGCGGTGCTCGCCGGGTTCGGTGACGGGGTCGACGATGACACCGCCCTACTCGCCATGAGCATTCCACCGGCCGGAGGCCAGCAAGCGTGAGCACCGATTTCACCGTCACCCAGCACACCGGTCCGGCGGGTCCGGTTCTCACCTTCACCGGTGAGCTCGACGCCGCGAGCTCACCGACCGCGTTCGAGGCGATTCGCGGGCTGGAACTTGTTGCCGCCCAACTACTTCTGCTGGATCTGACCCAGCTCGGGTTCTGCGATTCGAGTGGCATCACCGCACTCCTGGCCGCGCACAACTGCGCCGAAGACGCCGATGCGGCAATGGCTTTGGTCGGCGTTCCGGACCAACTCGCGCGCATCTTCTCTCTGATCGGCCTGGACGGTATCTTCACCGTCTATCCGACCGTCGATGACGCGCATAAAGCCTGGACCGCCGACAGGTCGTGAGTCAGCTCTTGCGCGGAATCCGCTGTGCCGGTGGGGCAGTATGGGATTCGGCGAGCTGAGCGTTCATCGCGGCGGTCAGTTCGGTGAGGAAGCCGTCGAACTGACGCAGCTGCTCGGGGGAGTAGTGGGCCATCACCGCGTCCACGCGCTCGCCCAGGGGCCGGAAGAACTCATCGGCGAGATTTTGCACGTCGGCGCTGCTGCGTAGCGTCACCACGCGCCGATCGCTGCTGTCGCGCGTGCGCAGCACATGCCCGGCCTGTTCGAGCCGGTTCAGCAGCGCGGTGGTCGCGGGCTGGGACAGTGCGATGCGCTCGCTCAGGCGCGCCGGGGACAGAAACACGCCGCGTTCCTCGGCGGCCAGGATCTCGATGAGGGCCTCGGCGTCGGTGGAGTGCAGCCCGAGCCAGGCCGCGAATTGGCGGCTGAACTCGCGAAAGTTCGCGCCGTAGGCGCGCAGACCCTCGATGACCTGCTCCTGCTGCGCCCGGGTAGCCGGGTGGTTCATCGGCCCTGTCCACCTTTCTCCGGCCGGATCGGCACCGGCGACACCGTTTGACAACCTACCTCCATTGTAGATACTTTCACCATGGAATGATTCCATCATGGAAGTAGGAGATATGGACGAGACGACGGCGTCATCCCGTCGATGGCTCGGGTTGATCGCCATCGCCCTCGGCGTGGCCTTGATCGTGGTCGACACCACGATCGTGAACGTGATCATCCCGTCGATCATCGAGGGCTTGCATACGGGATCGACTCAGGCGCAATGGATTCAGGAGTCGTACGCGATCGTGTTCGCGGCGCTGCTGCTGGTGGTCGGGCGGATCGCGGACATCATCGGCGCGCGGCGGGTATTCGTCGCGGGCGTGGTTGTGTTCGGCGCGACCAGCATTCTGGCCGGACTCGCACCCGGTGGCGGGCTGCTGGTCATCGCTCGATTCCTGCAGGGTGCCGGTGCGGCGATGATTCTGCCGACCTCACTGGCGCTGCTGAACGCCAACTTCACCGGCAAGGCGCGGGGCCAGGCGTTCGCGATCTGGGGTTCGACCATCGGCGCGGCCGCCGCACTGGGCCCGCTACTCGGTGGCTGGTTGGCTGAAAATGTTTCGTGGCGTTGGGCTTTCGGCATCAATGTGCCGCTGGCGGTGCTGATCGTGGTCGGCGTGCTGACCTGCGTCGCGCCGTCGCCTCGGGTTCCGGGGCGCATGGATGTCCTCGGATCGATCCTGTCGGTACTGGGCCTGGGCTTGTTGGCCTTCGGTCTGGTCGAAGGGCGCACCTACGGCTGGATCACCACGACCCAGCCGCTGGATATCGGTGGATTCTCCTGGGGCAGTGGACCTTCGCCCGTTCTGGTCGCGCTCGTCCTGAGTGCCGCCGCACTGGGCGGATTCCTGTGGCGGCAAGCGCAATTGCGTCGTGCCGGAGCCACCGACAAGGCGCTGATGGATCTGGGGCTGTTCTCACTGGCCTCGTTCCGCAATGGCAATATCGCCACGTTGATCATCGGCCTGGGTGAGTTCGGCATTGTCGCCGTGCTGCCGCTGTGGCTGCAATTCACCCTCGGCTACAGCGCCGTGCAAGCCGGTTTGGCGTTGGTACCCATCGCAATCGGCAGTTTCATCGCCAGTGGCGCGAGCTTCGGGATGGCGGGCAAGGCCTCGCCGCTGAACCTGGTCCGGCTGGGATTGGCGCTCGAGGTGCTCGGGCTGGCCGGGCTCGCCCTGGTCGCCTCGACCGACAGCTCCTGGTGGTCACTCGCCCTGGTGCTGTGCCTGTACGGCGTCGGTGTCGGCTTCGCGACCGCGCAGGTCACCAATGTGGTGCTCGCCGACATCCCGGAGAACGACAACGGCCAGGCTTCGGGAATTCAGAGCGCGTTCCGCCAACTCGGATCCGCGCTCGGAATCGCCATCCTGACCACGGTGTTCTTCACGACGCTGAGTTCACAGGTCACCGACCATCTCGAAGCGGACGGTGTGCCCGCGGCTCAAGCCGAGCAGCATGCGCACGCCATCACCAACAGCGCGGGCGCTGCGATCGAAGGTTTCGCAGCCCAGCCGCAAACCCAGTCGATCGCCGATGCCGGACGGACCGCCATGACCGATGGCATCCATCTAGGCGGTTATCTCGCGGCAGGTTTCGTACTCCTGGGCTTGATCGCCACGGCTCTGATCCCGAAATCGGAAGTGAGCGAAGAGGAATCGAACAAGACTGCGGCCCCACCGGCGCACGTCTGACCGAGACGAACCCCGGCCCGCCATAGAGCGGGCCGGGGTTTCGCATTGCCGGGCACGCGCGCTGCGTTGCCCGTGACGCTATGAGCTCTCGGCAGCCTTCTTGATGCCACCGACCTGGGTCTCCCACATGCCGCGAGCATGCGCCGCTTCGTCTTCGCTGGCGTTGTTGTCCTGGCTCAGCGTGAGATGGGTGCTCGACCCGTTTCCGGTCAGCTCATAGGTGAGGGTGTGGTAGTTCTCCGGCACATCCGGCTGGCCGGTGAGCGGGCTGTAGTGGGTCATCTTCAACAGACGACCGGGTTCGAACGATACGATCTCGCCCTTGTCCTCATACTGTTTGCCCTGGTACTCGCCCTTCCAGACGATCGGGCTGCCCACCTGCCAGTCGGTGCGCACCTGCGCGCCGAACCAGAGCTCGGTGAGCTGCTCGGGGTCGGTCAGGACGGTCCACACCTGCTCCGGCGAGGCGGTGATATCGGTTTCTGCGGTGGCGACATATCCGGTCATGATGCAACTCCCTTGGGTGGATTGCTTACCTTCACCCTAGGAGCACGGCGCTTGGCGTTCTTGGACAAACACGTCAACCGCATGGTGGATCGAGGGTGGTTGTGTCGCACCCCGGATAACCGAGCACTGGTTGTGGTCGGCGTGCGGCGGCAGGGTCGGAGGTATGAACTCATATGTTGCTCAGCGCAATGGCCGGTCGGTGGATGTGCGGGATCTGACTCCGCTGGCATTCGCCGGATATGCCCACTTCACCGCAATGCAGGTGCGGGACGGCAGGATTCGCGGACTCGATCTGCATCTCGATCGGTTGCGGGACGCCTCGGTGCGGATGTTCGGCCGTGCCCTGCCGGACGAGCGGGTGCGGGCGTATCTGCGGACCGCATTGGCGGACGGTCCGGCCGATCTGTCGTTGACTGCGACGGTGTACTCGCCGGCGGGCGAATTCACGGTCGCCGGAACAGATGTCGAGCCCGAGATGCTGATTCGGACCGGCCCGCCCTCCTCGGGACCGGACGGCCCGCTCGCGCTCGCGGCGATCGAACACGAGCGAACGCTGCCGAGCGTGAAGCACGTCGGCGAGGTGGCCAAGACGTACTACCTGCGTGAGGCCGTCGCGAAGGGTTTCGATGACGCCGCGTTCCTCGACCGTCAGGGGCGCCTGAGCGAGGCGTCGATCTGGAATCTGGCCTTCTGGGATGGGTCCGCGGTGGTCTGGCCCATCGCGGATATGTTGCGCGGCACCACATTGGGCATCGTGCGCAGGCAATTGGAGCGGCTCGGGGTTGCCCAGCACGATCGGGACATCACCCTGTCGGACCTGCCCGCGCTGTCCGGTGCGGTGGTCATGAACTCGTGGAATCCGGGCATCGCGGTGCGGCGGATCGAGTCGGTGTCGTTCGCCGAGACGGCACCGTTAGTGGAGCTACTGCACCGGGCCTATGCGGCCGAGCCACTGCTCGCGCCATAAATGGATAGGCCGGGAAGCTGCCCGCAAGCTCTTGGGTGTCGGTCACTTCAGTTTCTTGGCGACCTCCTCGGCGACGGACGCCTGGTAGCGGTCGGCGTAGGTGGGGGAGTCCTTGATCAGGTCATCGCAGAAGGCGGCGACGTCATCGCCGACGACCTGGCGGACTCCCTTGCCCGCCGCGACGCCTTCCTCGAAGAAGTCGACGAGGCCCGAGAGCAGGTTCCCTTCGGCCAGATCGACCGGGCCGACCTTGAACAGGTACTTCTGGATCTCGTTGTAGACGATCTGGTAATCGGGCGGGAGCGCCTTGACCCGTGCCACATGCGCACGCCATTCGCGCTTGCCTTCGATGATGTCGCGGATTCCCATGGCTATTCTCCCAACCGGCCGAGTTTGGTCGCGACGTTCTTGTTCAACTGCTTTCGCCATTTGTCGCGGTAAGTCTTGGCTCCTTCTTCGCCCGCGATCGCGGCACAGAAGCCCTGGATGTCGTTGCCCAGAGCGTCCTGGACACTCTGCCCCTCGGCCGCTGATTCCTCGAGCAGTCCCAGGGCGCCGTCGAGGATCGGCATCAGATTGCGACCCGAGAAGTCCGAGTACACAGCCAGATTGGCCTTGATCTCGTCCCATGCCGCTCGATACTCGGCCGGCAGAACCTCCGCTCGCGCGTCGAAGGCCCCGTATTCCCTGGTGAGGTCGCTACCGGTGACTTTCTCCCAGAAGTTCATTTGCTTTCCTTGAGGTCATTGATGCGAGATGAGACGAATTCCCATTTCGCCCAGAAGGTTGCGAGTTCAGCGCGTCCGGAGTCATTGAGCGCGTAGAACTTTCGCGGCGGGCCGACCTCGGAGGGTCGCTTCGACACGTCGACCAGCTTGTTCTTCTCCAGTCGCAGCAGGATGGCGTACACCGTCCCCTCGATCACATCGGTGAAACCGAGGTCATTCAATCGGCGGGTAATGGCGTAGCCGTATGTCTCTTCGGCTCCGATGATCTGCAGCACACAGCCTTCGAGCGTGCCCTTCAACATCTCCGTCAAGTTGTCCGTGGCAATCCTCCTCGATCCCGAGCGCACTATGCTGTGTCGCTGAGTACTAGTAGACTGTAGCACAGAGTAGCTAGAGGAGGCGATGCATGAATACACAGATGACCGGGTTCACGATCGACCAGGCGGCGGCATTCGCCGGGGTCACGGCAGCGACAGTGCGGCAGTATCACCGGCGTGGCCTGCTCGGCGAACCCGAATCCGACGGCTCGGGCTGCCGCCGATACCGATCGGCGGAACTGCTGCGGCTGGTCCAGGTCCGAGCGCTGGCCGGAGCGGGTGTACCGCTGGTCGAGATCGGCGATCTGCTCGAGTACCTGTCGCACGTCGAGCGCATTCTCGAAGGCGCGCAATGATTCTCGGTAACCAGGCGCCGAGGGTCGGGCATAAAGGAATCGAAAAGATTCACACGCCGGATGGTGGTGGAATCATCAGGAACCGCAACGCTTTCGGGCCCGCTTGGCAGAATTCAGGATCCAGATTCACGGATCATCAGAAGAGGCAGCGGTCATGGGCAACGTCGGCGGAACATTGTGCCTGTCGTCATTCCACGTGTACTGGTCATCGGACGACGAAGTGTTCGTCGCCCACTCCGACCGGCATCCGGGTCTGGTCGCTCGCGACGAGTGGTCCTCACTCGCCGCGATGGAAACGCTGATCGATCTGATCGAACGGCAACGGCCGCATGATCATTCGGTTGATCGCTCCGCGGCGTGAGCTACTCCGCCGGGCTGGTTCGGGGCGCGCTTCGGGCCCGCTGTGAGCGCGGTCAGCGCACCGATGGCGATAACGATGCTGCCTTCGGCGGTATGCACGATATTGCCGAAGGTGTCGACCGCCATCATGTGCAGGACATGGTCGCCGCCGGTGAATCCCAGGGCGGCGATGAGTAGATAGAACGGGCCGCATACCCAGGTGTAGCGCAGGGCGCCGCGGCGCACGGGTGCCAGTGCGAGTCCGGCTATGCCCGTGACCAGGTGGAACAGGGCGTGCCAGCCGTTGACGGTGACGGGGATGAATCCGAGGAATTGGATCGTGCAGGCATGCATGTCACCGCCGAAAGCCATATCGGGGTAGATCCCGAAGGCGATGACGCCGTTGAGGGTGAACCACGCGCCGATCAGGAAAACGGCGAACTGCCACGGTGTTTCGAGGACCGCGGTGACGTAGCGCAGTGCCAGATCGCGGAAGGTGGCGAAAGACATGGGGGTCCTGTTCGTCGGGCGGCAAGCTCGCTAAGTCGATCGTCTTATTTTGCGAGTGGAGTATGTTCTAGGTCGATCGACTTAGTCAAGACCGATGGAGGGACGCAGGTGGCGCGCGAAACCCGCAGGCAGATGATCGAGCAGGCGGCGCTGCTGTTCCGGGGTCGCGGGTACGGCGCGACCGGCATCCGGGAGATCGCCACCTCCGCCGGGGCCCATCGCGGGGTGATCTATCACCACTTCCCGCGCGGCAAAACCGAAGTGGCAGAAGAAGTCCTGGCCGCCACCGATGCCACCGTCGGGGCCTACATCGAATCCTGGTGTACCGCACAGCAACCGCTCTCGGCCATGCGGGCGATCATCGCCGGCACCAAGATGATCATGACCGGTGGCGAACACCCGCCCGGCTGTCCGGTCGCCGCGATCACCATCGGCGCGGGGCCCGATGACCAGGCGCTGCGCGAGTCCGCCCGCGCCATCTTCGATCGCTGGCAGCGTGCGTTCCGAGACTGCCTGCGCCGTAATGGAACACCCGATCCGCAGGCGACGAATATCGCGACGCTGCTCATCGCGGGAATCGAAGGCGCATTGGTCCTGTGCCGCGCCGAAGGAGACAACGCGCCCTTGGACCGCGTCGCGGCAGCACTCGAGCCCCTGCTCCCACATCCCAATTAGCGACTGGAATATGCCGGTCTTCGGCGAGATCCCGCCCTGCGGGCGCGGTTTACATCCGTCCCGACGGCTACGTGGCCTGGGTCAATCCCGGTGGCCACCCCGTTGTCCCCCGACGCTCTGACCGCGACTTTGCGGCAGTAGGTCGGTACATCGACCCATGTCATCACCGTCTTAGAGTCCACCGCTACTGCGAGTCCGACTCTCCCAACATCATTCGAGCCTGCGTCACTCTCTTGGAGATCAGTTGCAGGTTGGTGTCCAGATCAGCCAACGCCTGCGTGGTCGTCTCGGCGAGTATCCCCAGTCGATCGAAGGTATCGGCGACCACCGTGTCGATCTCGGGGAGCAGTTCACCCATGCCGCGTGCGGTGATCTCGTGTGAGGGATTGCGTGGCGGCGGATAGGTCAGCCGCCATCCGCCGTATGCGGACTCAGCCGTCAGAGACCGATCCATCTTGGTGTTCCAGAGGTAGATGACGGATTCGATAGCGTGAGCGGCGAGCATGAGCGCGGCCATATCGTCGAGCCCCTTGGCGTAGGCGTCGCCGCCGCCTGGCGCATCGGGAAGATCTCCGGTGATCCGGTACGGGCACGCGTACATGTCGACGCCCAGGTCGGTCCAGGGGCGCGGGCGGCCGATCTGCACAGTCACCGTCCCCTGGGCGTCGGTGTAGACGCGGGTGGCGATCGGGTCGCCGAAATCGCCGACTCCATCAACTGTCGCAGGCATGGCAGGGACTTTAGCCGCCCTGCCAACCCGGCAAGGACTAATCCGCGCGAGCCTCGGAAGGTCAACGCGCAGAATCGATCTACGTCGTGCGCACAGCTGATCGCGTAGGTTGGAATCATGCCCACGTACGCGGCATTCCCTTCGAGTTTGGTGACCGAGCGACTTCGATTGCGCCCCTGGCTACCCGCGGATGCGCAGGCCCATCGCGCGCTGTGGGCCGAACGGGATCCTCGGGCACTGCGCAGAATCGACGCCGCCGGACGCCCAACGGTCCAGCAGATGCGCGACTGGGCGATCGCCAACCCTCTCGGTAGCCCTCCAGGGCTGGGATTGCTTCCCATCGAGCGCCGCGACACCGGCGAGTTCATCGGCTACTGCGGCCTGATCATCGGCCAGGGCACCTACGACGAACCGGAAATCGCCTACGAACTCGCGCAACGCTTCCACGGCTTCGGATACGCCACCGAAGCCGCGCGTGCCGTCGTCGAGGCAGCGGCACGCACTGGGCGTCAACGATTGTGGGCGACTGTCCGCGAATGGAACGGCGCCTCATTCCGTGTCCTGGAAAAACTCGACTTCTATAACAGCGGCCGCGTCGACCCCGATCCCGACCGCGGCGACTCGATCTGGATGACACGCGAACTCGGACAGCCATAGAGGCCCTAGCGCTGCGTCACAACGATCGCTATTACCGGTGCGCTTCCAGGTAGCGGGTCAGGGCGAGGGTGCCTTCGGCGATGATTCGGTCATCGCCGGTGGGATGGTCGCGGTAGGCCATCTCGAAGATCCGATCGCCGAGTTCGACGGCGACCTCGACGACGTATCGGTCGGTGTCACGGGGGAGTAGTCCCGAGGCGATCAGGCCTCCGTACAGCATGTCGACCATCCGGCTCAGGTGCACTTGGGCGTCCGTGTTCAGTCCGATGCTGCGGGCGCGGCCCTTGTAGTAGAGGGCGACGAACTGAGGGTGTTCGAGGTAGTGGGCCTTGTGGATGGCGAAGAACTTCTCGATGGCGGCCGCGAGGGTGTCCACGCGAATCGTGGTGAGCTCCTGGGCCATTCGGAGGTCGAGTATTTCGATCTGACTGCCGATCAGCGCCTCCAGGACCGCGTCGCGATTGGCGAAGAACTGGTACAGCGTGGCCACGGACACCTCGGCGCGCGCCGCGATCGCCGTGGTGGTCACCGCGTCCACGCCACCCTCCTGCATCAGGGCGAGCGCTGCGGCGTGGATGCGCTGGACGCGTTCGAGGCTGCGTGATTGCGTCGGTTTGCGTCGCACCCTGGCTTCGGTCATGCGATCATCATGCCAGAATGTAAATGTAAATCACTTTTCAGGTTAGGGTGGGCCGACATACCGCCATCCAGCGAAGGAGTCCGTGCCATGGCCGACCGATCGGGAACGCCCGCCGTCACGGTCCACCACGCCGCATGCAACCTGTGCGAAGCGATCTGCGGGATCGCCGTCACCACCACCGGTGGGGAGATCACCGACATTCGAGGTGATGCAGCCGATCCGCTCTCGCATGGCCATGTCTGTCCGAAGTCGGTGTCTCTCATCGACATTCAGCACGATCCGGATCGATTGCGGCGACCGATGCGGCGGATCGGCGAGCAGTGGCAGGAGATCGGCTGGGACGAGGCAATCAACACCGTGGTGGAAAACCTGGTCCGGATCCGGCAGCAGCACGGCCCCGATGCGGTGGCGGTGTACTTCGGCAATCCCACCGTGCACAGTCTCGGCGCGATGACGCACGGCACCCTGTTCGGTTCGCTACTGCGTACCCGCAATCACTTCGCGGCCAGCTCGGTGGACCAGCTGCCTCACCACGTGGTGTCATGGCTGCTCTACGGTCACCAATTGATCCTGCCTGAACCCGATCTGGATCGAACCCGCTATCTGCTGATGTTCGGCGCGAATCCGGTTGCCTCCAACGGCAGCATGATGACCGCACCGGGGATGGCACGACGCCTGCGCGAGATCCGCGAGCGCGGCGGCCGGGTGGTCGTGATCGATCCACGCCGCACCGAAACCGCCGCCGTGGCCGATGAACACATCTTCGTGCGTCCCGGCACCGATGCGGCGGTACTGCTGGCCATGCTCAATGTGATGTTGACCGACGGTATCGGTGAACTGCCCGACTACCTGACCGAGTTCCACGAGATGTGCTCGGCCGTAGCGGAATTCACACCCGAGGTGGCGAGCCGCGTCAGCGGGATACCGGCCGACACCATCACGCGTCTGGCCCGGGAGTTCTCGGCTGCCGACGGCGCGGCCTGTTACGGACGCATCGGGGTGTCCACCCAGCGCTACGGAACCCTGTGCCACTGGGCGATTCAGGTGATCAATATCGTCACCGGGAATCTGGGCCGCGCGGGTGGGGTCATTCCCACCGATCCGGCGGTCGATGTGACCAAACTGCTGAGCCGCGGCGGGTTCGGGTCCAGGCGCAGCCGGGTGCGGGGTCTGCGACCGTTCGGCGGTGAACTACCCGTGGCGGCGCTCGCCGAGGAGATCGCCACCCCGGGTGAAGGGCAGGTGCGGGCGCTGGTCACGGTCAGCGGCAATCCTGTGCTCTCCACACCCGGTGGGCGCGGCTTGGACGACGGGCTGGCCGGGCTCGATTTCATGGTCGCGGTCGATTTCTACCTCAACGAAACCACCCGGCACGCGGACATCATCCTGCCGCCGACCCCGGCGTTGGAGCGTGACCACTACGATCTGATCTTCCGTGCCTTCGCGGTGCGCAATACCGCGAAATACTCCCCGGCGGTCCTGCCGAAACCAGAAGGGGCGCGGCATGACTGGGAGATCTTCCGTGACCTCGGCCTGCGATATCAACGCAGGCTCGCGGGCTCACCATTAGGCGTGCTGAAATCGCTGCGCCGCCCCAAGAATGTCGAAACCCAAGTGCGGCTGTGGCTTTCACCCCGGCGCCTGGTGGACCTGCTGCTACGGACCGGTCCCTACCGGTTGTCGATCGCGAAACTGCTTGCCGCCCCGTCCGGTATCGACCTCGGGCCGCTGCGTACGGGATTCGCCGGCCGGGTCCGCACCAGAGATCGAAAGATCCATCTCCTGCCCGAGCTCATCACCACCGATTTGCGGCAGTTGGCAGCGGACCTGCGTGCGGACGCCGATGTCGATCCGGCGCTGCCGCTGCGGCTCATCGGGCGCAGGCATGTGCGCAGCAATAACTCCTGGGCGCACAACTCCGGGCGACTAGTCGCGGGAGACCCACGTCATCACCTGCTGATACATCCGAGTGACGCCGCCCGGCATGGGCTTTCGAATGGACCGGCGATATTGCGATCCAGCATTGGAGCCATCCGGGTGGATGTCGAACAGACCCCGGACATGATGGAGGGCACGGTCAGCCTGCCACACGGCTTCGGGCACAACCGCCCAGGCGTGCGCCTGGGGGTCGCCAATCGTGTTGCGGGAGAGAGCATCAACGACATCACCGATCCGAACCTGCTGGACAGTTCCGGCAACGCGGCCTTCTGCGGTCTGCCCGTCGCGGTCGAACCACTGTCGGCATCCACTGCGATCGGACTCGGAATCCTCGGTGAGAAAGGCGCACGCTGATGGCGCACGTGATCACCCAGGCCTGCTGCAATGACGCCTCCTGCGTAGCGGTCTGCCCGGTCGGCTGCATTCGACCCGGCCCGGACGAGCCCGGATTCGCGACCACCGAAATGCTCTACATCGACCCGGCCACCTGCATCGACTGCGGCGTCTGCGTACCCACCTGCCCGGTTGGCGCGATCAGCCGCGATGACGCTCTGACCGGCATCGACACCGCGTACCTCGACATCAATGCCGCCTATTACCAACATAATCCGATCCGTCAGACCCTCGGCCCGGTCGACCTACCGGCACCGGCTCTGACGCCCGCACCGGGACCGTTGCGGGTGGCGATCGTCGGATCCGGCCCGGCGGGCAGCTACGCCGCGCGCGAACTGCTCGAGCATCGCGGTGTCGAAGTCGCCATATTCGACCGGCTCCCGACCCCGGGCGGGCTGATTCGCGCCGGCGTCGCACCCGATCACCCCGCGACCAAATCGATTGCGGGCGTATTCGATCCGATGATGTCGGACTACCGCGTCCGCCTGTACCTGGACGTGGAGGTCGGCACCCACCTCACCCACTCCGAACTCCTGGCACACCATCACGCGGTGATCTACGCGCACGGCGCGGCCGGTGACCGCCGCCTCGACATCCCGGGCGAGGAACTTCGCGGCAGTGTCTCGGCGACCGAGTTCGTGAACTGGTACAACGGCCATCCCGACTATGCCGATCGGGCCTTCGACCTGTCCGGCACTCGCGCGGTGATCATCGGAAACGGCAATGTCGCACTCGATGTTGCCCGGGTACTTGTCACCGATCCCGATCGGCTGGCGCGTACCGATATGGCCGATCACGCCGTAAACGCGTTGCGGCACAGCGCTATCGAGGAGGTCGTCGTGGTGGGCCGCCGCGGCCCCGCGCAGGCCGCCTACACGACGCCGGAACTGCTCGCACTGTCGAACCTGCCCGGCGTGGATGTGATTACCTACCTGTCGGAAACGGAGCTGGACTCCGCCAGCCACTCGATGGTGCACGATCCCGCGAGTCCGTCATCGCTACGGCACAAGACCCGGATCGCGTCCGAATACTCCACGCGCCCAACCACATCCGGCAACCGCCGGATCGTGCTGCGCTACCTGGCCACGCCGGCCGAAATCCTCGGAAGCGATCACGTCACCGGCCTGCGGCTGACCCGAAACCGTCTCGGGCCCGACCCCTCCGGAACATTGCGGGTGGTCCCGACGGGCATCGAGGAAACCATCGACGCCGGACTGATCCTGCGTGCAATCGGATACCGCGGCGCGCCCCTGCCCGGCCTGCCCTTCGACACCTCCCGAGCAGTGCTCCCCAACGATGCGGGCCGCGTGCACGACCCGGCCACCGACTCGGTCCTCACCGGCGTCTACACCACCGGCTGGATCAAACGCGGCCCCTCCGGAGTCATCGGCACCAACAAAGCCTGCGCCAAAGAGACCGTCGGACAACTACTCGCCGACTTCGCCGCCGGTCATCTCACTGCCCCCACGACCTCGACCCTCGAATTCGAAGCGCTCATCCGAGAACGCCGCCCGAACCTCGTCGACCTCACCGGTTGGCAGGCCATCGATTCCGAAGAACGGCACATCGGACGATTGCACGACAAGCCACGTTCCAAGCTCACCGATATCACCGAACTGCGCGCAGCAGCGCTCCCGCGCTGATCCGCACGCTACGACGCGGCATCGCGTATGTGTGTGCTGCGGTGAACTACGCTCGAGAAATGCGCGCTTGGCGGGTTGAGCGACCGGGGGCGATCGATGACGGGCCGTTGCGGCTCGTGGATCTGGATACGCCGGAACCGGGGGCGGGTGAGCTGCTGGTTCGGGTGCTGGCCTGCGGGGTGTGCCGGACGGATCTGCATGTGGCGGAAGGGGATCTGCCGGTGCATCGGCCCGGGGTCGTGCCGGGGCATGAGGTGGTGGGGGAGGTTGTGGGGCTGGGCTCCGGTGATACCGGGGGATTCGCGGTCGGGGAGCGGGTCGGGATCGCGTGGCTGCGACATACCTGTGGGCGGTGTCGTTACTGTTTGCGTGGCGCGGAGAATCTCTGCCCGAATTCGCGCTACACAGGGTGGGATGCGGACGGCGGCTACGCCGAATATGCCACGGTGCCAGCGGATTTCGCGCACCGACTGCCTACCGGATATAGCGATGCCGAGCTCGCGCCGCTGCTGTGCGCCGGAATCATCGGCTATCGGGCACTTGAACGCGCCGCGCTTCCGGCAGGCGGGCGACTCGGCATCTACGGGTTCGGCGGTAGCGCCCACCTCGCCGCGCAGGTCGCTCTTGCCCGAGGCGCGGAGGTCCATGTGATGACCCGTGATGGCGCGGCACGGCGGCTTGCAATGGAACTGGGTGTGAGTTCGGCGCAAGGGGCCGCGGACCCGCCGCCGGTCGCGCTCGACGGCGCGATTCTCTTCGCACCGGTGGGTGAGCTGGTGCTGCCCGCGCTCGAAGCCCTGGACCGGGGCGGGATCCTGTCCATCGCGGGAATCCACCTCAGCGATATCCCGGTCCTGAACTACCAGCGGCATCTCTTCCAGGAACGAGAGATTCGCTCGGTCACCGCCAACACCCGCGACGATGCCCGGGCGTTCCTGGAATTCGCCGGGAAGCACCGGCTCGAAGTGACCGTCCACCCGTACCCGCTCGATCACGCCGACCGTGCGCTCACCGACCTGGCGCACGGACGCTTCACGGGCGCGGCAGTGCTGGTGCCTTAGATCCGCCCTAGGCGCTGAGGAAAGCAGGGGCCGGGCTTGGGCTGCGGGCGGCTGCACTGGGCCTGGCCCCTGCCGATCAAGCTTCCGTCAGGGGCGACTCGCAGTTCAACAACGATGTCGGGCAGTTCGATCGGCGTCTTCGATCAATCGAGGCTCTTCCGATGACCGGCCACCGACAGGGGTGGGTGCAGTGTCGTTGGCCGCGCTGGCGGGGGAGCGGCGTGCGGTATGCAGTCGGCCCGTTGGTCGGGTATCCGGTGCGGATTTCGCGACGATCGGGGAGATCTATCAGTGATCGGAGAGTGGTCCCCGCACCGAGGTGGCACGCGTTGTCGGTTCGAGATCGACTGGGGCATGGTCGAATAGCGGGATGTTGTTTCGCCAGCTCGAATACTTCGTCGCGCTCGCTCGGGAGCGGCATTTCGCGCGGGCCGCGGCGGCCTGCTATGTGTCCCAGCCCGCGCTGTCCGAGGCCATCCGAAAGTTGGAGCAGGAGTTGAAGGTTCCGCTGGTCCAGCGCGGTCGGACCTTCGAGGGACTTACTCCCGAGGGTGAGCGACTGGTGCTGTGGGCGCGCCGGATTCTGGCCGATCACGATGCGCTCAAACAAGAGGTCGTGGCGTTGCAGAACGGGTTGACCGGTGATTTGCGGATCGGTGTCATTCCCGCCGCGGCGGCTACGGTCGCCCTGCTCACCGACCCGTTCTGCGCCGAGCATCCCCTGGTGCGAGTGCGGCTGCATGGCAGTCTGGGATCGGCGCAGATCGTGGATCGATTGCGGCGCGGTGAACTCGATGCCGGGGTCATCTACCCCGATGGGCAGGACACCTCCGGGTTGACCGTCACCCCACTGTATTTCGAACAGCAGGTGCTGATGGCGGGCAACGAACTGCTCACCGGCCAATCCGGCACTCTCAGCTGGAACGAGGTCGTGGAACTGCCACTGTGCCTGCTCAATTCGGAGATGCGTGCCCGCCAACTCGTCGATGACGCGCTGGCCACCCAAAACCTTGTTGCCAGCCCCCAGCTCGAAACCGACTCGGTGGCAACACTGTTCGGGCATGTGGCGACCGGCCGCTGGGCCACGGTGATACCCTCGACCTGGTTGCGCACCATGCGTCCACCGGCGGGCGCGCGTGTGCTCCGGCTCGAGAATCCCTCGATCAGTGCGATGATCGCGCTGATCACCCCGTCCGTCGAGCCGGTGTCCATGGTGGCGCGGGCGCTGAACGAGACCGCCCGCAGTACTCGCCTCGATGCCGCGGTGCAGCGCTCAGCGGATTCGCTCGAACTCTGACGCGGCCCGCGTCACCGGGTGAGTGCGAAACAGTCCGCGATGCAGGCTATTTCGCCGTACAGGAAGTCGATGATGTCGGCGACGGACGAGCCGGATTCGGTGTACGCCCAGGCGTTGGTCAGGGCGAAGGCCGCACCGGTGGTCTCATCGGCGGTGCCGTTCCAGGTGCGGAACGCGCCATCGAGGTGTTCGACGATTGCCTGGAGATGGTCCAGGGAATCGTGGACGGTGACGGACTGGGCGAGACCGACCAGGGCCGTGAGGTATCCGCGATAGAAACCAGAAGGGCAGGTCGGGTCGTACCTGTTGCTCATGAGGGCGCGGTCGTAGGCTGCGTAGCCGCGCATAGGCTGGATCTCCTGGTCCACCAGCCAGTGATCGACGGTGAGACTGAAAACCGGTTCGGCCGTGGGTGATTCGATATCGGTCGGGAACGCGGGCGGGTGCGCAGCCGACTTGGTTCCAGCATGTTCGTACACGGTGGTCGATTCCATGCCCTGGCGACCGACCTCACGCCGAATCTCGAGGTCGATGCCCGGGCTGCCGGTGAAGTCCGTTCCGAGGTACCCGGCCGCCGCGTTGACAATGTCCTGCTCGGACATATATCCGCTCAGCGCACCCTGCCGGGCTCTGCGCACCGCCTCCTGAATCTCCTCCTGAGCGCGGGGATCCCGGGGATCAGCATCGGACATGCAGACCCTCCTCACATGCACGAGCAGCCGATATTCTGCACCGTATATCGCGGCACATCGGAAGGGCATTACCGAACCGGTGGGCGAGGTGTCATCGGCGCGCTGTGCGGCTCACGACCTGAGGGCCGCGCTGGCGATGCGGTCCAGGCGCACCCGTGCGGGTACGGCGGAATTGACGGTCCGGATGGTGGTCCCGAACCTGTTGAGGCGTCGTTGGTCCCGCGCGTTCCACGCCATGTCGAATTGTGCGCGGGCGGTAGGCCGCAGCAGACCGACCGCGAACAACCGCACGAACGAACCTGCTGGCCGACGGAGCTGACTCCATACAGGATTGGGCAGGTACGGCACCGGTGAGGCCATCGCAGACTCCATGACCAGAGTTTTGAACATCCGGTGGAATACGCGGCCGGTCTGCAATCGCTCGGCGATCATCGTTTCGTAGTACTCGTCGAACTCTGTGACGTTCGGCGGGAGATGCCAGGGTTGCAACCCCAATACCGCGCCGACCTGACGCCAATCCTGATACAGCAGTTCGCGATCGGGTTCGGACACCGGCGCGTTGATCGCCCTGCGATAGCGAACCAGCCCGTCGAACAGCGTCGCGAGCACCCACGCGTAGGCTTCCGGGTGCAACGCGTGATATCGATTGCCCTCTGCGTCAATGCCTTTCATCGATTTATGCAACTCGAACAGTCGTTGTGATTCGTCGAGCGCACCCTGCCCGCCATAAATGAGCCGCCGGATCGAATCGATGGTTCGAATCAACCGCCCGGTCGGATCGGCGTCATACGCCGAATGATCGAACACCGCCGCAGCGATGGACGGATGCGCGGTCTGCATCAGCAGACACGACGCACCCTGCAAGCTCACGGTTCGATCCCCTGCCAAACGCCAGATCACACTGCCCGGTCCGAGGGGTTCCGCCGGGGCCGCGCCCCGCCTCGCGATGCCGTCCATGTTCGTCTCCATCTCTGCGTGTTGTAGCGAGAAGATAAGGAGTTCTATTGGCGCGAGAAACATCGAGAGATGCAGGCCAATTGGACACACTACCGAAGCCGGGCGGGAAAAGTGAGAAGTGCTGCGATTGGGTAATTCTGCCGTCGTACGCTCATTCCCCGGGGATACCCGGGCTGGACCGTAGGATCGCAAGAGTGTTGTACACCATCAGCCGATCGCGGAGTGTGCTCTGTGCGGTTGGACTCGTGGGCGCGGTATCGGTGCGATTGTCCCCGCTGCCCAAATCCGAGTCGTTGACGGCGCATTCGATCGCGGTCGGATTCCTCGGGCTCGCGGCATTCGGAGTAGTGCTTATGTCGGCCATGATCGCGGTCCGATCGCCGGTCGCTCGTGGGCGCTCGGTTACCGTCTTGATTGCCGCAGCGGTCTCGATTCTCATGCAGTTCGCCAAAGCCATGTTCGCTGCCAGGGGGCATCGGGAGCTGAGATTCGACAATCATGTCCTGATGAACTCACCGGAATCTCTGGTGTCCTTCAACATTCCCTTGATTGTCGTGAATACGGTAGACATACTGCTCTGGCTCGTGTGCCTGATTCTTTCCGCTGGCGTGACACATTCGTTGAAGCATCGATGATTTCAGGTGACTGGCTGCTAGTCGGCTGAAAGTGTGGCGATGGACTTCGCTATGCGGCGTTCACGGGTCGCGGCGGTCTTCGCGCCCTCGATCGACAGGACGTGGGCGCGGCGGTTGCTGTATGACAGTTGATCGAAGGCGGCGGCTGCGCGTGGTTCACGGTTCAGTGCCGCGGCGAAGTCGTCGGGGACCTCGACAACGCGGGGCTCGGTATCGAGTTGGAGATCGATCTCGATGACGTCGTCCGCGGCGATGCCGGTCTGCTGCCGGACATCGGCGTTCAGGCCGAGCATGTATACCCCGTTCATCGGGGCCACCGAGTTGCGGAAGGTGGTGTCCCCGATGGTGACCCGGACTTTCGGACGCTTGCCGCCGCCCAGTGCTTCGACGATCTCGGGCGGCACCACGACGCCGGTCGCTGTCTTGCCCGCGAGCAAGACGGTTGCTGTGAACTTCATGGCGGGCTCCTTCTGTGATGTGTGCAGCTTTCGAGTGGGTAGACGGCGGGATTGCGTGGAACTCATCGGCGGCTGTTGGCGATTTATGGCCAGTTTGCCCTGGTACGGTCGCGTTCGACGGGCATGGGCAGGAGGGGTGCGTGGCGGGGAGGACGGCATCGGGGGATATTGCGCGGACCGTGCCGATCGATTTCGTACGCGCGGCGGTCGCGCTGGCGGCCGCTCGCGGTGTCGATACCGAGGGGTTGCTGCGGTCGGTAGGGGTGGCGCCGGATTTGATCGGGCAGGATCGGGCGCGGGTCACCGTCGAGCAGATGACTCGCACGGTGCGGGAGCTGTGGCGGATCTCCGATGATGAGATGTTCGGGTTGGGGACGCGGCCGGTGCCGCGGGGGACGTTGCGGTTGATCTGTTTCGGGGTGATCGGGTGTCCGGATTTGGGGGCGGCGTTGGCGCGGTTTGCCGAGTATCACCGGCTCGCACCCGGGTTGCCGATGATGACGACCATGACCGAGCGGGCGCGTGCTCGGTTCACCATCGATGTGTCTGGGCTCAATGATCCTGCGCATCTGATGACTTCGTTTCTGCTGGCCTCGGCGCATCGGATGATGGCGTGGGGGATCGGGCGGCGAATTCCCTTGCGGCAGGTTGATTTTCCGTTTCCGAGGCCGGTGAACGCCGCCGATCTCGATCTGGTGTTCGCCGCACCGCTGGTCTTCGGATGTGAGTCCGCCACACTGGTTTTCGACAGCTCGGTGCTGTCATCGCCGATCACTCAGACCGAAGAGACACTGATCGAGTGGGATCGCAACGCCCCGGCAGACCTGCTAACTCGACGTGAGTACGGAACGACGTTGTCCGAGCAGGTGCGGCGGATCCTGAGTCGCGGCTTGACCGGTGCGTGGCCGACCGGTGAGGAGATCGCGCAGTGCCTGGCGTTGAGTCCGCAGACCGTGCGCCGCAGGCTGGGGGAGGAGCACACCTCCATCACCCGGATTCGCGAGGACATTCTGCGGGACGCGGCGATCGCGGCACTGGCGCGCGGTGAGGAGACCGTGGAGGAACTCTCGGGTCGGCTCGGGTTCTCCGAACCTAGTGCCTTCCGGCGGGCGTTTCGCCGCTGGACGGGTAGCCCGCCGGGGTCCTACCGCGCGGGAGTCTGACCCGGGGAGCCGATCGCGCGCTCATTGGGAATGACCGCGATTCTCGGAATATATGACCGCAGCGCTCGATTCGCGCATATCGCGCTTTCAGCCTGGTCAATGCGCCGATGCTGTGTCTACGCTCGCCGAATTCCACTCGTCGTTCGGGAAAGGCAATTCGGGATGAACGTGCGCAGCGCAGGGCGCGTACTTATCCTCGGTGTCGCGGTGCTGCTGACGCCTTGGGTCTCAACGGTTTCGGCGCAGGCGGCACCGGATGATCCGAGCACGCTGCCGATCGAGTCGGCCCCGGCGTTGACCCTCCCGCCGGAACTGGATGATTTCTATCGACCGGCAGCCGGTGTGGTCACCGCGGCCGAGCCGGGCGAGATTCTGCGCGTGCGCCGCGTAAACCCCGCGTTCTTCGGTCTGGTGCAGCTCAATATCGATGCGTGGCAACTGCTTTACCGCACGAACAACTCGCATGGTGAGGCCATCGCTACCGTCACGACCGTGCTCAAACCTCGCGGTGAGGCGCCGGCGGGCGGGCGCAAACTCCTGTCGTATCAGATCGCCGAGGACAGTGTCGCGCAATACTGCGCACCGTCCTATGTCATCCAATCCGGTGCCATTCCGGCGGATTATGTCAATGCCGCCGAAACGCTCATTCCGATTGCCGCGGGCATCGGGCAGGGGTGGACCGTCGCGCTGCCGGATTATCAGGGACCGAATTCGGCGTACGGGGCCGCGCGTATGAACGCGCAGGCCACTCTGGACGGTATCCGTGCCGCCGAGCGTTTCGAGCCCGCACAGCTGAGCGGTGCGCAGACTCCCGTCGCGCTGTGGGGTTATTCGGGCGGCACCATTCCGAGCTCGTTCGTCCCGGAAATCAAGGAAAGCTATGCGCCGGAACTGAATATCGTCGGCGCGGCCGCCGGTGGCGTCGCCCCGGGGGACTACGCCGCGGTGGTCCGGCACAACAACAACGGCGTCTACGCCGGACTGATCTCGGCCTCGTTCGCGGGTCTGGCGACCGAGTATCCGGAGATGGCGCGGGTGCTGCGCGAGCGGGTGGACCTGCTCGGCCAGTTCGTGCTCGCCTCGAAGAAGGTGCTGTGCCATCCCCAAGGCGCGCTGCTGTTTCCGGGATTCAACTATCTGGGCACCTTCGGTGGTTCGGATCCCTTGGCGCTGCCCGAGATTCGCGATGCCATCGCGGACAACTCCCTCGGCCAGCAGCGGCCCTCGGTGCCGATCTACTTCTATCACGCGCAGAACGACGAACTGATTCCCATCGCGGGAACCGATGCGGCAGTGGACAAGTACTGCCGTGAAGGCGCGCCGAGCGTCACCTATGTGCGCGAGTTCGCCGCCGAACACATCTCCGGTGTCGCCACCCATCTACCCGGAGCCTTCCATTGGCTGCGTGATCGGCTCAATGGCGTGCCCGCGCCGGTCGGCTGCGATATCAGCAGCCCGGTGAGCACGCTGACCGAACCGCAGTTCGGGCAGGCACTGGCGGAGATTCTGCCGCCGTTGGCGCAGGCGCTCGTCGGTCAGGCCATCGGACAGCAGAACTGAGGTCGGTCAGTGAATCGCACGACTGTTCGAATCCTAGGCAGTGCCAACATCATTGGTGCCTTGATGCTCACCATCGCGTACGCGGTCGTTCTGCCTGTCAGTGCCGCTCCCGCGCCGGACAATATTCTTCCGAAGGCCAACGCCCGCACCGGATTACCCGAGGGCTGGAATCCCGGCCCGGAGCTCTACGGCGTCGGCGAACACAAGAACGTCGAGATCCCGATGGCGGACGGGGTGATCCTGCGCGCCGATGTCCGATACCCGACCGATTCCTCGGGATCGCCTGCGGCCGGGCCGTTTCCGATCGTCATGACCCAGACCGCCTACGGTAAGGACAGCGCCGGATTCCTACGGCTGCTGTCCTACGACGGGATCGGACCCGCACTCCAGAACGCGCTGCCCTCGGTCATCGATGTCGCCAAACAGCTCACCGACGCGGCGGGATACGGCGACTACTTCGTCAGGCGCGGCTACATCAGCGTCATCGTCGATATCCGCGGTACCGGCTCCTCGAACGGGAACTGGAGCATTCTGCAACCGCAGGAACGCGAGGATTCCAAGCGAGTCGTGCAATGGGCTGCGGCACTGCCGAATTCGACCGGCGAGATCGGCCTGTGGGGCCTGTCCTATCTGGGCATGAGCGAGCTGCTCACCGCGGGCGTCATGGAGCCGGGGTCCCCGATCAAGGCGCTGTTCCCGCTCATGCCGGGTAATCACATGTTCCAGGACCTGCTCGATCACGACGGATTCCTCAATATCGCCTTCCTGACCTCGATCCTGGCGTTCCCGATCACCGCGCTGCCCCAGATCGACCCGATCATGGGCCTGTACCGCGAGCCCGGCAAGGCGCTGAGCGTGTTCGTCGACCACCTGCTCACCCACCTGCGCGATGACGGCACCTGGCCCTCGATCATCAACGCGCTGCTGGACGGCGACAAGCTCTACAACAGCCCGTACTGGGAATCGCGCGCCATCGACAATGTGCTGGAACAGATTGCCGCCAACGACATTCCGACCTATCTGATCAGCGGCCAATACGATCTACTGCAGGACGGCACTCCGCGCACCTTCGCCGGATTGCAGAACGCCTACGCCGGACGGCCCCACGACGGCCCCATGCCGTTGGACGCATCACCGAGCGGACGATTCCAAATGCTCACCGGCCCTTGGTTTCACATCCAACCCGGCAGTCAGCGCAACACCGACGATATCGACATGCACGCCATTCAGCTGGCCTGGTTCGATCGCTGGCTCAAGGACGATCACAACGGTATCGACGAAACACAGACTCCGTTGCATGCCATCGACGTCAACGGCAATGTCATCGAGAGCGCGACCTATCCGGTCCGCCAAGCACCGACCCAACGCCTGTATCTGCAAGCGGGCAACCGGCTTTCACCCGACAAGCCCACCGACGTGACCGCCTCGGACCGCGTCGACTTCACCCCGGTCAACGCGGGAACCATTTGCAACGCAAGCTACTCCCGGAACTTCTCCGGCGTATTCCAGCTGCTGACCTCCATGATCGGCATCGATGATCCCTGCGCCCAATTCCCCGCGAATCCCAGCGTGCCCGGCCTGCTGACGAACCCGACCTACACCACCGACGCCTTCACCGAGCCGACCCTGCTCGCGGGGCCGATCGGAGCCACCCTGTTCGCCGTCTCGAACAAACCGGCTTCGGCCTTCAACGTGACGGTCCAGGACATCGCCCCCGACGGCACCGTTACCGCTCTCACCGACGGCCAACTGGCAGGCAACTACCGTGCCCTGGACGACAATCGGACCTGGCGCGCGCCGGATGGCACCGTGCAGGGCCCATTCCATCCCGGCACCCGTGACTCCCTGCTCCCGGTCATCCCCGGCGAGAGCACCGAATACACCATCAAGATCCGCCCCGCCTTCCACGTTTTCGCGCCGGGCCACCGCCTCCAAATCACGATCGGCACAGGTGATTTCCCCACCCACATCCTCAATTCTAAGGATTATCCGGCCCTGCTCGGCAGCTCCTACGACATCCATCGCGACGACACCGCCGCGTCGTTCCTGACAATCCCACTTGCACCGGCTGCTTCGCGGTAGCCAGCAGTTCACGAGAACCGGGCCACAGCAGCCGAAATACCTCTCGGATCGCTGACCGGACGGTCGTCTTCGCAACCTCGCAGACCGTTGTTTTCTTGGGAGAGCGGTCAACGCGTTCTACAGTGTGTTGGGCTGGCGGGTTTCCTCGCCGAGCACTCGGGTAGCCGAGGGCTGTCTTGATCTGGCGAGCGGAGGGTGAACGCGATGACCGAACCCCTACCCGTGATTGTCGGTGACGGCGGGCAGGTGGCCCAATTCGATCTCGAGGAAATGCAGGGTTGGCAGGTCCGCGAGGCAGTGCGCGAACTGCTGGCGCCCGGCACCGGCGTCACCGTGGAAGACGCGGTACTGGTGATCGAGGAGATGGTCGCCAACGCGCGTGAGCACGGCCGATCACCGCGTCGCTGCCGCCTACAGCTGCTGGCCGGGCGATTGCGCGTCGAGGTCGACGACAGCGGCTCCGGTGACCCGCGCGTGCGCACCCCGGATCTGGCCGGTGGGCGCGGCATGATCGTCATCGACCGCCTCGCCACCGACTGGGGAGTGCTGCACTACGAGGGCTTCAAGACGGTCTGGGCCGAACTTCCCCTCGATCGTCCGCGGTTCTCCCCGCTGGCCACCGCGTTCGAACCGAAGCAGAGCGACACCCGCAACGATTCCTAGGATCGCCGACCCATCACAGCGACCCGCCTTGACCGGCCAGCGCTTCCTCGACGGTGTGATAGAGCTCCAGGACGTGTTCGAGACCTGAGATCTCCAGCGGCCGGATGACCGGACGGTTGGCATCGACCACGATGCGCAGCGGTTCGTGACGTATCTCGGCCACCAGATTGGTCGCCGCCAGGGTCTTCAAACCCGCGCCACCGAGGAATTCGACATCGGTCAGATCCAAGATGCAGTACGCCGCGCGGGTCCGGTCCAGACCGGCCTGGACCGCAGCCGCCAGTTGCCCGGCCGTGCTGCTGTCGACTTCCCCCTGGATCGCCACCACGGCGACCTCGCCGATCATCCGATGCTCGACACGAAGGTCGGGCGTACGCGATTCCTGCTCCTGATCCGTCACAGTGCGCACTATATGGGCTGCCACCGACGAGCAAATCCGGTTCGCGCTTGAATCGGCTGATCGGCGTGCGCGTCAGGCGAACTCGCCGTGCATCTCCCAGACCAGGACCTCACTGGGTTCGACGGCGGTGATGGACTGGCCGCCAATTCGCGTGAGGCGCACCGCATCACCCTGTTCCAGGCGGCCCGATCCCTCGAATTCGACCTGTCCGCGCGCAATGAATACGTGGCCGAACGGAGCGTCCGGAACAGTCACGGTCGAGCCCGGCTCCAGGCGTGCGACGTGAAGTGCGGCATATTTGTTGTGCAATGTGATGGCGGTTTCATTGCGATGGCGGCGTATGCCCGACGCGACGGTAACCAGTGAATTGCGTGCCAACTCTCCCGCGACGTCCATCTCCTGATAGCCGGGCGTGAGCCCGGATTCGTCCGGGGGGAGCCACATTTGGACCACATGCAGAGTCGGCTTCTCGTAACGGCCCGCACCGTTCTTCTCCGAGTGCAGAATTCCGGTTCCCGCCGTCATGCGCTGCGCCAGGCCCGGATTGATGATGCCGGAGTTCCCCGCCGAATCCTGGTGCACCACACTGCCTTCCAGCACCCAGGTGATGATCTCGGTATCGCGGTGCTGATGGGTGTCGAAGCCTTCGCCGGGATCGACGAAATCCTCGTTGTGCACCATCAGCAAACCGTGCGCGTTGGCGGCGAGATCGAAATTGCCGGTGGCCGGAAACGATTGCCGCGAGTCCAGCCATTCATTGCGCCAGTGGTGGCGATCCGCGCTGCGAATCACCTTGACCACGGCCGTTGGTGCCGACATCGAGAACCGCCTTCCATGGGTCGCTGACCGTCCAGCGTGCGGCGGCGGGCGGATATTCCCCGAATATCCCGGGCCGATTCGGGGATACCTGGCAAAAGCCGGGTATCCGGGTGATAGGGGTTCGGCCCGAAACGGTGAGCCGGATGACACGCGAGCGTCGATGTTGATGGAGGTCAACCATGTATCCCGCCGGTGAGAACGAGCCGTATCCGACCAAGGGGCTCGAGCGTGAGCCGGTCACGCCGCCGACCCATGACGCGCCGCCCCCTCCTGCACCGCCCGCAGCGCCCCCGGCGGTCGAACCCGCGCCCAAGCCCGCACGAATCAAGCGAACCAGGGCCGGCAGCGTCTGGGTGGGCTTGACCGCAGGCGGGGTATTCCTGGTGGTCCTGCTGATCTTCGTGGTGCAGAACACCGAGAGCTTCCGCTTCGGCTTCCTCGGCTGGCATTTCGATATGCCGGTCGGAGTCGCGATTCTGGTCGCCGCCTGCGCCGGACTGCTGGTGATGGCCGTGGCGGGTGGAGTGCGAATCATCCAGCTGCGCCAGGCGTTCACGCGCGCCGCGCGTGCGAACCAACCGGTGCCGCCCGCGTGAGGTGCTTGATCTCGCCTCCGCCGAACGCCGCCGCCGTGTGCGCATCGACCTGAAATAGCGAGAGTTTTCCGCTTGTCGGCCGGTGCGTGCACACTGGTGCGGTGACGGAGATGGAGTCGGCGATCGCTCAGGACGCGACCGAGGTGGAACAGCCGGTCAGCGCGGCCGCCGCCGAAGAGGTCGCCGAAGTGGAATCGGTGGTCGGTGTGGGAACGCCGCAGCCCATCGGCAGTTTTCGCTTCTGGTTCGCCGAGCAGCGCTGGGAATGGTCCGACGAGGTCGCGGCGATGCACGGCTACGCGCCCGGTGAGGTCGAGCCGACCACCGAACTCCTACTCGCCCATAAGCATCCCGAGGATCGCGACCGTGTGGCCGGTGCGATCACCAAGATGATCGAGGACGGTGAGCCGTTCTCCAGCAGGCACCGGATCATCGACACCTCCGGGTATGAGCATGAAGTGATCGCGGTGGCGGACCTGATGGCCGACGACGAGGGCGCGATCGTCGGGACCCTCGGCTACTACATCGAGATCACCGACATCGTGCAGGAAAGTCCCGAAGAGCCGCTCCCGGAAATGTACGAGGGCCGGGAAACGATCGAGCAGGCCAAGGGTGCGCTCATGCTGATTTACGGGTTGACCCCCGATCAAGCCTTCAGGTTGCTCAAATGGCGATCACAGGAGACCAACGTCAAGCTGCGCGTCCTGGCCGCCCGGTTGGTGACCGAGCTGCGTCCGCTCACCAACGAGATACCGCAGTTCCGGACCCGGTTCGATCATCGCCTGCTGACCCTGCACGAACGCGTCTCCGACTGAGGCGATTACGAGGCCCGGGTCAGCGGCCAGTCGGCGGGCAGCATCAGGCGCGCTCCGATCATGCGTAGTGCGGTGAGTAGAGCCTGGATCTCATCGAGGCCGGACGCGACCGCGTGCGGTTTGCCGTCGATGCGGAACCGGCAGAGGTAGTAGCGCTGTCCCGGCGCGCGGGTGGGCCTGTGGATCTCCACCGCACACGGACCCACCCGGGTGATCAGGATGCGCAGCGCGATCACTTCGTTCCCGCGCGCACCGGTCGTCGGCGCCGAATCCATTTCGGTGCGCGGTGCCGCGGGGAATCCCTGCTCGGAGGAGTCGAGCACGGTGAATCGATGACCATTGCCGTTGGCCCGCGCCAGGACTGCGCCGATGTCCAGTAGGGCGTTGTACAGTGCGGCCACCCCGTCGCTGCCCGTGGCCGTGAATTCGCCCAAACCCTCGATGCGGAAGCCCGCCGTGCCGCCGCCGTCAAGGGTGGTGTGCGCGGGCCTGCCCATTTCGATCAGCACCGGTCGATCGCCATCGGTCACGGCCCGGGTCGCGATGACTTCTCCCACCTGATCATCCACCTGCCCAGTCGCCTCCACGTTGTGGCGATACCCACTGGCCGATGACGCAATCACAGCGCCGTGGTGCGGTCGATTCTCACGCCCAGCGCAGGTACACCACCGCGACATCGTCGTCGAGGCCACCGGACGTGCTCGCCAAAGCTTCGACACGCCTGATCAATTCGTCCACGAACCCGCCGGGGCGCACCGCTGTCACGGTGCGTGCGAGCGCGAGCAGACCCGCTTCGCCCAACCGCTCGCGTCCGTTGCCGGTGTATCCCTCGTACAGGCCGTCGGTGAGCAGCACCAATCCGGCACCCTCGGGGACCGTCAGCTCGGATACCGGCCATGTGGCGCGTCCGGGCATTACTCCCAGTGCGGGACCGCCCGCGGCCTCCAGCCAATTGGTGTCCGTTCGCGAGTGCAGCAACATACCCGGGTGGCCCGCGCGGATCACCTGCACCGCGCGATCGCGCGATGATGCGCGCACCGCGGTGAGCGTGGCGAATGTGCGATGGTCGACGCGCTCGGCAACCAGCACCCGCTCCATCATCCGCACCTGCTGTGGTCCCGTGATACCGCTGAGAATCAGTGTGCGCCAAGCCAATCGAAGCGCGACCCCTAGGGCGGCGGCATCGGGACCATGACCGGCGACATCTCCGATCACCGCGTGCACGGTGCCGTCGGGTTCCTGCACGATGTCATAGAAGTCGCCACCCAGCAGCGAGTGTGTGCGTCCGGGCCGATAGTGCGATTCGACTTCTATGCCACCGTCACCCATCAGCAAGGGCCTGGGCAACAACCCGCGTTCGAGCCGTGTGGTTTCCCGTGTCCTGTCGACCAGGCACTCGACGGCCCTCGTCAGCGTCCGAGCCCATTCGTGGCGCGGGCGCCGATTCCCATCGGCGGCAGCGTCCGGCATCTTGTCCGTCACCCTGCCTGCCAATGAAAATCGTCGGCGGGGAGGGGTTTTCGGGCACGCGCAAGCATCGCGGGCCTCCGATCAAACGACAGGGCGCCTTCGACTGCACACCAGCTCTCTCGAACAGCCGTTTGTTGGACCGCGAGGCACGATGAGCTTAACCGACCGAGTTGCCAGGTTCGCGCAACCGGTCGAGAGGCGACGTGCGCAATCTATCCCGTTCGGCCACCGACGTATTCGAGCGGACTGAGAGGCAACAGCGCTGCCCTCAGCGGGCCAGCCACCCGGCGAAGCGGCTCGTCAACAAGGGCATGATTCCCCACACCATGGCTGCGACTGCGACTGGCACGATGCAGGCCAGGCGCAGCGGTGTCGGCAGGTGTTCGAGCAGGGGGCCGGTGACTGTCACCAGCACCGTCAGCATGGGGTATAGGCCCACGACGGTCAGCAGCCAGAACTTCCATTTGGGCGGGTGCGCAACGCTTTCGGTGGCTGCCGCATCATTTCGCTGATCTTCGATAACCTGTGTCGCCGACATGGCCTGTGCCTTTCGTTCGCTTACAACGTCATTGGATAGACGACGCAGCGTCCGCAGGTGTGACACGGCCTGGAGCAATCGCTTTCAGGCCCGGTCGTGGAGGGTGATCTGGTAGCCGTCGGGGTCGGCGAAGGTGAAGGTGCGGCCGAAGGGGCCGTCGATCGGTGCGGTGACGATGGTGTGGCCGTCGGCGGCGAGCGCGTCGTGGATGGCCTGAACGTCGTTGGCGTGCAACCAGATCGCTGCGCCGATGCCGGGCTGGACAACCGATGACAGGTCGGTGCCGGGGACGAGATCGCGCAGGGCGAACGCGATCGGCTTGGTTTCGAAGACGACGGCGTGCGGCGGTCCGGCGGGGGAGCGAACCAGGCCGAGGTACCGCTCGTAGAACGCCCGGGAAGCATCGAGGTCTCGCGCTTGCAGGGAGATGAAGTCGGGGCCGGTGACAGACATGATAATTAATCCTTCCGTTCGTGTCAGTTAGCTGACACGAATCAATGTATGTCAGAATACTGACATGAGTCAAGATGGCGTCGACCTGGAGACTTCGCTCGGATACCTACTGAAAGAGGCGTCCAGCGCCCTGCGGGTGGCGATGGAAGAGGTGCTGCGCCCGCTCGGAATGAGCGTGACGCACTACTCCTGCCTCGAGCTGCTGGCCCAACGACCGGGCCTGTCGAACTCCGAACTCGCGCGCGGCGCGTTCGTCACCCGCCAGACGATGAACGTGCTGCTCCAGACCCTGGAACGAGAGGGCGAGGTGACCAGGCCCGCAGCCGCCCCGGTCGGCAAGGTGCTTCCCGCTCGGCTCACCCCGCGCGGCCGCCGAAACCTCGAGAAGGCGACCGTCGCGGTGCGGTCGGTCGAACTCCGAATGCTCGCCGGTATGACCGAGGCCGAGCGCGCAGATGCATCACGGATCCTGCGCGGCATGATCGGATCCCTGCGCGATGGCAACGGCGGCGCATAGCCAGGCCGCTCTAATCACGTTGCGGCCGAACGCGTTCGAGTTTGGTCCAGCCGCTCCACCCGCGTTCGGTCAGCAGTTCGGTCAACCGTCGGGCCGGTGGTGCGGTGTCGAACGCGAGTGTGTCGAGCAGCTTCGCCAGCGCGGGGTCGATGTTGCCCGCGACGTAGTCCTCGCCGTGCTCATCGGCGAGTTGGGTCAGGTAGGCGGCTATGGTGTCGACCGCGTCGAGCAGCTCGGCGCTGTCGTCGGTCAGGTCGAGTGCTCTGCTGAGGGCGAGATAGAAGTCGGCCAGCGGTGCTTGGTCGAGCTGGTTTCGCTTGCGCGCGATCAATTCCGGGATTTGCCGGGGCGAATGCGCGGCCAGTGGGATCCAGCCGTCACGTTCGACTTCGATGACGCGTTCATCGACCCCGAGCGCCCGCAACCGGTCGAGAAACTCGACGACCTCCGACGGCAACGCCAAACTGTCACCCGCTTCGAGCCGGGCAATCTGCTCGCGATGCTGTTGCAGTGTAAGGATTTTCGCGCGCAATCGCTCGTCCAGGTCCGTGAGGGCCGCGGCGAACTCCTCCGCGTCCGCGCGGAGCAGCTCGCGCACCCGGGCCAATGGCACCCCGGCCGCGGTGAGTGTTCGAATCCGGATCAGCTCGACCACACTGTCCGCGTCATAGCGGCGGTAGCCGGAGCTGTCGCGCACGGGTTCGGGTAGCAGCCCGGTGGCGTGATAGTGCCGGACCGTGCGCACGGTGACTCCGGCGTAGGACGCCAGCTCGCCGATGGTCAGCATCGGAACAGTCTCCCGGATCCACCATCGATTTCAAGGTCTCGCCTGGTCGGCGGGGTGTTGTGCGGCCCGGATAATCCGGGTGATCTCCGAGGCATGCGTGATCACCAGCGCATGCGTGGCATCGAGCCATGTCACCGGAATGTCGGGACGCTCGCGCACCAGCCGATCAACGCCGCCGTGCCAGAGACGATTGAACCGTGAAGTGCGTGCATCGACACCGTCACCGGCCATCGAGGTCGCCATGATCAAGTGGATCGGACACTCGATCGCGTGATACCGGTCCAGGATCCCCGGACCGATGACATTGTTCCGGCTGTCGATCCCGGATCGGATCGCGTCCAGCTCGAGATTGAGGTCGAGAATCTCCTGTGCGCTCAGCGTCACTCGACCTGCGGCACTCATTCCGGCCTGACGCGACGAGGCGGAGTCCTCCCACATCGTGCGCAGGTCCGGCAGGTCGGCCGGTGTGATGAACGGTGCGGGTAGCGGGTTCGCCCCATCGATGATCACGAGTTCGCTTGCGCTGCCAGGAAATTCGCTGGCGTAGTGCACGATCAGATCCGCGCCGTACGAGTGGCCCACGAGCATCGGCGGCTCGGACAAATCGAGCGATCGCACTTTATTCATGACCGCACCGAAATCGTCGAGGGATGCCTCGAAGCTGTACTGGTCCGCGGCGGAGGACAAACCGTGCCCCCGCAGGTCGAACGTCATCACATCGAACTCGCGCCGCAATAGCGAAATGAGTTCGTGCAGTTCGGCTTGCGTTGACGTCAAGCCGAGACACAGCACCAGCGACCGCCCGTGTCCGCCCCGCGACGCCGATATGGATACCTCGCCGTGATTGATCGTGAACTGCTGTGTAGCAATGGGCTTCCCAGTCATGCCAGCCATGCTGGCGGGTTGACCCTGCGTCAGGGTCAAGGCCCGGATCGGCCCGGGTGGACGACGGCTACTCGGCAGGATGCGTCAGGGTGTGCGCCCTCGCGGGGATCTCGCGCGGATCGGCGTCGAAGCGCGTGCGGGCGTCGTCGATGTGGCCGAGATACTCATGGGTCCAATCGCACATTCCGTGCACCAGTTCGCGCAGCACGTGGCCGGGCTGGGTGAGGGTGTAGTCCACGCGGGGCGGGACGGTGGGGAAGACGGTGCGTTCGATCAGGCCGTTGCGTTCCATCATGCGGAGGTTCTGGGTGAGCATCTTGTGGCTGATGCCCTCGATCGCATTGCGCAGCTCGCTGAATCGCATGGTGCGCTCGCCGAGTAGGTCGACGATCAGGAACGCCCATTTATTGGCGATCTCGGTGAATATCTCGCGTGCGAGTGAGTCCGCGCGCGTCACATCGGCCATATCGAGCGGGCTCTCGAACTGTTTGGTTCCCATAAGGTTCCTCGGTTACCTGAAGGTGCGTTCTTCCATGTCCGCGCTCACTCTCCTACGGTGACCGAGTATCCGCAAGTGACAACGTAGGAGGACGGCGCTGTGGCCATCGAACTGACGAACGTGGACGGGCTACCGAAAATCGATCTGTACCACCAGGTTTCGGTGGCGACCGGGTCTCGGCTGGTGCATATCGCCGGCCAGGTGTCCTGGGACGCCGAGGGAACCACCATTGGTGCCGGCGACCTGGCCGCCCAGACCGAGCGCTGCTACCTCAATATCGGCGCTGCCCTGGCCCAGCTCGGCGGCAGCTTCGACGACATCGCCAATCTCACTGCCTACGTGGTGGATTGGACGCCGGACAAGATGCCCCAGCTCACCGAGGGCATCGCCCGCGCGGCAGCGAAACTCGGCACCACCGCCACCCCACCTGCCACCCTGCTCGGCGTCGCCGCGCTCGACATCCCCGATCATCTGATCGAGATCACCGCCACCGCGGTCCTGGACTAGTTGTCAGGTGAGCGATTGGCTCGCTGCCCGCAAATCCCGCAGGGCCGCAAGGGTATACGGCGCGAGTTCGGCGTCCTGGCTGGCTTCGAGCCAGTTGGCGTAGCCGCATTTGAAGGCGAGGATGCCCAGTTCGGCGGCGAGGTGTGCGGTGGGGTTCGGCACGTCGCGGGCGAGTAGGGCCTCGGTCATCGCCGCTGCCATCCCGACGCTTTTGAGGGCGTCACGCTCCTGGAGTTCGGCATTGGCGGCGATGGCCGCGGCCAGTCGGGGCGCGAGTTCGCGATTCATCGGACCCATTGCGCCGGAAGCGCGTTCGAGGCCGGCCGCGACCGCCTCGAGTGGAGTCGCATCGATGGGCGCTTCGGCGATACCCTCGGTCAGCAGTTGGCTCAGGGTCTGCTGACCGGCGCTCAGCAGTTCGCGCTTATCCGAGAAGTGGCGGAAGAACGTACTCTTGGTGACCCCGGCGCGCTCGGCGATCTGGGTGACTGTCGTGGCGTCGTACCCCTGCTCGGTGAACAGGTCCACGGCGGCCAGCACAAGCCGCTCACGTGCCCCGGGTTCCCATCGCGCCATGCCAGCCATGATAGGTGACGGGACAAAGGTGCTGTCACATGGAAGAACGACCTCGATAACGTCCGAACCACCACCGATGTCAATGGAAATCGGGTAGTTGCCGCCGCCAACCGCCTAAGTTAGGTTATGCATTCCAAACTTGGTCCGAGGCGAAGGTGTGTTCGTGGAGTTCTCTCGTCGGCAATTCCTGGCAGCAACCGGACTCGGGACCGCCGGACTGCTCGCGGTTACCGCGTGCGGCACGTCGAGCTCGGACGGCGGAAGTCCGCGCAATGGGGGAACGTTGCGGGTCGGCGCGCTGGGGAAGGCGTCCAAGATCGAACGTGATCCGCACAAGACCTTGAGCAATGACAGTGATTTCCTCATCGCTTCGCTGGTGTTCGATCCACTGACGGTTCCTGCCGCGAATCCGAATGTCGCGCCGCGATTGGCTTCCTCATGGAAGCAGCTCGATGATCCGCGCAGTTGGCGGTTCACCATCGCGCAGGGCGCGGCTTTCCACGACGGTGCCGCGGTGCGTCCGGAGGACGTGGTGTGGTCGCTGCGGCGGCTGCGGGAAATCGCGGGGGAGACCAAGGTTCCGGTCGCCTCCGGTGATGCCATCACCGCAGACGGTGCCGATGGCGTGATCATCACGACCATGGCACCCAATCGCGATCTGCCGATGCTGTTGCGGCTCATGACATTTGTGGTCAAGGCGGGCACAACCGACTTCACCGCCGCGGTGGGCAGTGGGCCATTCCGGCTGGAGTCCTACAACGACGGCAATGCTCGGCTGGTGCGCAACGAGACCTGGCACGGCGGGGCACCCCGGGTGGATGCGATCGAAGTTCGCCGTTTCGAAAGCAATACCGCGCTGTCCAACGCCGTCATGGCCGGGCAGATAGACCTGGCCTCCAATGTCGGTGCGGTCGCGGGCCGAACAGCCGCCGGGCGTGGTGACCTCTCTGTCGTGCGTCGCGCGAACGATATCGTCATCCCGATTGTCATGCGCACCGCGGACGGCCCGTTCGCGGATGCGCGAGTGCGAAACGCGTTGCGGTTGGCTGTCGATCGCGACGTCATGGTCAAACAGATCACCTCGGGCTACGGAACGGCCGCCAATGATGTACTCGGCACAGCCGATCCGACATACGACACCACACTGCCCAAGCGTGGTCGAGATATCGTGCGCGCCAAGGCATTGCTGGCCGAGGCGAAGTTCGACACCGGCCGCACCTATCCGCTGGTGACCAAGGATGAAGCGGTCGGCGAGGTCGATTCTGCGCGACTGTTCGCGACCCAGGCCGCTGAGATCGGAGTCAAACTCGATGTCGTCGTGCAGGACGCGAATGTGTTCTACGACGAAACCTGGCTGAAGGCACCGCTGTACACCGCGAACTGGGGAACCAATGATTCGGTGATCTTCTTCGCCAGCAAGACCATGATCTCCACGACGAAGTGGAATGAGGCGGGCACTCACGATCCCGATCTCGATGCCGCCTATCTACGCGCATTGTCGGCAACCGATGATGCCGGGTATTCGTCCGCGAGCCGTGAGATCCAGCGTATTGAATACGATCGCGGCGGATACCTGGTGTGGGGCACCGCCGATGGCGTCGATGTCGCCTCCAGGAAAGTGCGCGATTTGCCGACACTGGCTGGATATGGCCGAGTACAACTCGAACGGACCTGGCTGGCCGGTTGAGATCACCGAACGGAGCACCGCTGATCCCATGTCGCACATAGGGTTTCCGAGTACCGTGACCCGCTGGGCGCGGCTGATTGTGCTACGCGTGGGATGCCTGCTGGGTGTTCTGGTCGTCGTGTTCGCCACGGTGGCACTGCTTCCCGGTGGTGGAGCCGGGGCGGTGCTCGGTCGTGACGCCAGCCCCGCGCAGGTTGCCGCCTACGAGTCCGCGATGGGTATCGACCGGCCGCTGCCGATTCGGTTCTGGTCCTGGCTGTCCGGGTTATCGCATGGAGACCTCGGAGCCAGCGTGCGCGGAGGCTCGATCAACGACATGTTGTCGGCGAAATTCCCGAATACGTTCCTGCTGGGTGGAATCGCACTGATCGTCACCGCTGCGGCGGCGACGATCGTCGGCTCCTGGTGGTTTCTGCATCCGAGTGGTCCCGCCCGGCTGCTCGGTCCGGGCACGACCGCCGCTGTGGCGGTACCGGAGTTCGTGGTCGCTACGGTGCTGGTCTTTGTCTTCGCGCTGGGTTTGGGGTGGTTACCCGCGGTGACAGTCGTCGATGCCGGCGGTGTGGTCGTGGACGGTAGGTCGTTGGTGCTACCGGTACTGGCGCTGGCAATCCCGCAGGCGGCGTGGAACATTCGGGTTACACGTGCCGCCCTCGAGGAAGCTGCGCAGTTGCCGCATGTGCATGCCGCCGAACTCGACGGTCTGACACCCCGTCATATTCTGGTGCGGCATGTGCTGCCCATCGCCGCTCCGACCATCGCGTCCTCGCTGGCGACATCGGTGGGCATGCTGCTGGGCGGTGCGATCGTGGTGGAAGCGGTATTCAACTATCCGGGCATAGGTTCCGTACTGGCCGGGTCGGTCAATGACCGCGACCCCGCGGTGGTGGCTGCCGTCGTTGCGCTTGCCGGGATCGCGATCACCGTGGTGCTGATCTTGGCGGACTTGGTGCGCAGTTGGTCAGTGCGAGGGCGGTTATGACGACGCGGCCGGTATCGATTCCGCCGCGGACGGTGCTCACCGTACTTCCGGCGATCATGATCGCGGCGGTTGCGGTGTGCGGTCCATTCCTCGCGCCGCACGGGATTCGTGACAGCGTGGATATCCCGTTTGCCGGCCCTTCGGGCGATGCCTGGCTGGGCACGGACCATCTCGGGCAGGATGTCACGAGCAATCTGCTCGCGGGCGGCTGGGGGCTGATCACCATCGCCGCTGTGATCGCGGTTGGTGTGACCGCGTGTGCGGCATTCTTGGGAGCCGCTGCGGCGCTGCGGCCCGGCATTGGGGCCGTGGTGGAGCGAATCGCCGACTCGGTGATGCTCGTGCCGCCGATTCTGGCGATGCTGCTGGTCATGCTGTCCTGGCCGAGCTCGGGAACATTCGGCCTGGTGCTGGTCGCGACCCTCATCGGAACCCCGTATTCCGCACGTGTGTTCGCGGCGGCCGCAAGCTCCATCGCGGCGAGCGGATACGTCGAAGTCGCAGTCGCCAGCGGTGAATCGCTGCCGTACCTGCTGGTGCGCGAAGTGCTGCCGAATCTGCGCCCGACGATTGCCGCGCAACTCGGGCTGCGGTTCGTGGAAGCGATCTATCTGGTCAGCACAGCAGCCTTCTTGCAGCTGCCCGCATCGCTGGGCCAGACGAATTGGGCAATCATGGTGCGCGAGAACAGCTCCGGAATCATGCTGAACCCGTGGGCGGTTATCGCCCCCGCTGTCGCGATCGCCGCCGTCTCGATCGGGGTGGCGTTCACGGTTCGGAGATTCGATACCGCTGGGCGGATCCGATGACCAAGCCCACGGTGGCCGTCGAGGACCTCGGCCTGGTCGATTCACGCAGCGGCACAACGATTCTGGATACCGTCTCGGTCGCTCTGGACTCCGGCACCGTCAGCGGCCTCACCGGTGAATCCGGATCCGGTAAGACAATGTTGATGAAAGCCCTGTTGGGTTGGCTGCCCCGCACCGTTCACCGCACCAGCGGCACCATTCACATCGCCGGGCAATCGGTACTTGACCTCGACCCCGGCGCACTGCGCGCGCTCCGCCGCACCCAGGTATCGTTCGTCGGCCAGGATGCCGGATCGGCGCTCAATCCGGTGATGCGAGTGCGTGCGCTCTTGGCTGAGACCGCCTCTGACGCAACGGCCGTCGAGCATGCGCTGGCCAGAGTCGGGCTTCCGCAGTCCCTCGTCGAACGGCGCTCGGGCGAGCTGTCCGGTGGCCAGCAACGCCGGCTCGCGCTCGCACGCGCGGTATTGCGAGACACGCCCATTCTGATCATCGACGAACCCTTCGGTGGCCTCGATGCCCAGGCCCGGCGGACCGTCGCCGACCTCCTTCGCTCCCTGGCACACGATTGCGGTAAAACGATTCTCGTCTCGGGACATGACGTCCCGACCCTGGACGCTCTGGTCGATGCGCATATCCACCTCGGCAAGGACTTCGAATCCACGCCTGCGGAAAGCCGCGGGACCGCTGCGCCGACACGTCCGAATCGACTCTCCGCCAGCGGAATTGGCCTCGTACGCGGCGGACGGACGATTCTGTCGAACATCGAACTCACGGCCCGTACGGGTTGTGTCACCGCGGTCCTCGGCGAATCCGGCGCCGGGAAAACGACTTTGGCGCGAATCCTGGCCGGGCTCGAACCCGCTGCCGTCGGACAGTTGACCCTGGAGTCGCGTCCGATGCCGCTATCGGGGCGCCGCCGCGGCAAGCAGATCACCCGCATCCAACTGGTCCCGCAGGATCCGCTGTCCACGCTCAATCCGCAGCGCACCATCGGTCAGATCCTCGAACGACCGCTGACCCGCCGCGGCATTCGCGACCGCGCGCGACGTGCCGAAACAGTCACGCAGGTACTCGGAGCGGTGGGTTTGAACCCTGAGCTGGTGACTCGTCGTCCCAGCGAGCTGTCCGGTGGCCAACGCCAACGGGTCTCGATCGCGCGCGCACTGTCCTACAACCCGGAAGTCCTCATCTGCGATGAAGTGACCTCGGCCCTGGATCCGGACACCGCGAACACGATCATGGCGCTGCTGGCGAGCGTGGCTCACGAGTCCGACATGGTGGTAATCGTCATCGGCCACGATCTCGACCTGCTTGCCCGTCATTGCGCGGAAGGCATCGTGGTCCACGAAGGAGTTCGTCTAGCCGCCGGTCCGGTCGCGGACCTGCTCCCGCATTTCCGATATCAGCCCACAGGCTCCGATAACACCGGTTCCCCGTAGGCGTTTCGGATCGTAGTGGCGAACGGGATACTAGTTGGCGATTGGAAACTAGTTGATTATGGTGGCAGCTGTGAGCGATGAATTGACACCACAGGCCGCGCTGGACATTGCCTCGGCTTCCAACCATCGGGCCCGCACCGCGACGGCTCGGCGCGGCTGGGTGGCGCCGGTGGGAGCGCTGCTGTGTTTCGGTGCGTTCTTTCTGATCGGCGACACGATCGGCATGCTCGTCGATCGGACGATCACCGCCCGCGGAGTTGCCGGAATCGTGGCGACGCTGGCGCTTGGGCTGTTCATCGCATGGGTGATTCGGAGTTGGAGGAACGGCGGTGTCGTCCCCAGATCGCTGGCCGAGGAACCGGTGCGGGGCTGGAAGCGGACGGCCTCGGGTGATCTGGTGCCTTCCGTCGCCTTCGTTTTTCTCAGTGACGGTGCGTTCGCACTGGTCATGGGTGTGTGGACCTGGTTGCGGCTGGCGCGGCGGCGGGTCACGGCGTGGCGGAACTGAGTGCGGTACTCGCCTCGCTGCCGCGTCTGACCGTGGTCGCGTTCCTGGACGGGTGTCAGGAGGCGGAGTTCGGGACGATCGTCGAGCTGTGTGAGATGAACAAGTCAACGTTGTCCAAGGCGATGACCGCGCTCAAGATCGCCGAATACATCACGGTCACAAAGGGATACATCGGGCGCAGGCCCAGGACGTGGCTCGCTCTGACCAATGGCGGCCGCAGGGCGTACCACGAACACCTGCACGCGCTCACCGCGCTCGCACAGCAGGCGCGCAGCGCGGCCGGTGATGCGGATTCACCATCTCACGAACCCTGATCTAGGCGGGTAGCACACCGAGACAGGCACTCCTGCCCGGAAGGCTCAGCGGCAGAAAGCGTCTCGATCACCGCTACAGCTTGCAGCGCGTGTCGGCGGCTGGGCTTCGGAGTTCGACGAGGTAGTCCTCAACGGCCTTGTTGACGCAGGCGCTGGTGGCGGCGAAAGCGACGGTGTGCTGGTTGCCCTCGACTGTGAGCGCGGTACCTCCGAGGGCTGCGGCCAGCTTAAAACCACCTTCGTAGGGGGTGGCGGGGTCGCCGGTGATCGAAATGGTCAGCGTCGGGGGCAGACCCCTGATGCCCGTGGAGTAGGGATAGCTGAGAGTCGGTGTGGCGGGCCAGAATTCACAACCGTCGCGGGCTCCGTCCGCGCCACGGCCGGGGTCCAGGAACGGAGCGACGCGATAGATGTCTCGCCGCAGGTCGGTTTCTTGTTCGGGGGAATGGCGCTGCTCGTCCATGCAGTTGATCGCGTAGTTGGCGTCGGCGATATTGGGCCAGCGGCCGTCGGCGCCGCGGCCGCCGAAGGCATCGCCGATCTTGCGGAGGGTATCGCCGTGCCCGGTGCGGATCTGGGCGAGGCCGGCGGTGATGACGGGCCAGACAGCCGAGTCATAAAGCCCGGCGATCACGGACCCCACCGCGAGTGGATAGTCCGCAATTCGGTTGTCTCCCGCCGGAATTGGATGGTCCAGCAGCGGTCGCACAATGCCCTGAAATTCCGTGACGGCCTGGCTCGCATCGGTGCCCAGGGGACAGTCGGGGCGGGTAACGCAGTCGGCGGCCATGGCGTCGAAGGCTCGCTGGAAGCTCGTGAACTGCGAAATTCGCCGCTCGGAAGTGCCGGTGGTGGGATCGATTCCACCGTCGAGCACCATCGCGCGTACTCGATCGGGGAAGAGCTCGGCGTACACCGCGCCCAGTCGTGTGCCATAGCTCTGCCCGAAATAGGACAGCTTGGTGTCGCCGACAGCGGCGCGCAGGATGTCCATATCCCGTGCCGCGTCGCGGGTTCCCAGGTGGGCGAGCGTCTCTCGGCCTCCGGAGCCCTTCGCGCAACGGTCGACGACTGCGCGGGTGTCCGAGTCGGTGAACCGGCCCACCGTAGCGGCGGTGGGGAAAACCGCTGCGCCACTGTCATCTTCGGCATCGCTATAACAGCGCACCGACGGGCTGGAAGCACCGACGCCACGCGGATCGAAGCCGACCAGATCGAACCGCTCGCTGAGCTTGCTCTGGGCCCAGGTTGTCGCCCCCGCCGCGGCCATACCCATCCCCGGCCCGCCCGGCCCACCGGGATTGAGCAGCAGCGACCCGATGCGCTCGCCCCGTGCGGGCACCTTCAGCACCGCTATGCGCATCGTGGCCCCGCCCGGGTCGGCGTAATCACGCGGTACCTCCAGCCGACCGCACCCGAATCGGGGATCGGCGAACGCCTTCTCGTCCGATGCGGTGGTCGCGTACCCGTCACACGAGGCGAACACCAGTTTCTGGTCATAGAACCGTTGCAGGCGCTCGGAATCCGACTGTGTGCCGGAGCAAGCGCCGAGCGCCATGGTCAGCGCCACGACCGAAGCGGTCGTGGCGAAAACCTTCATCCCCGCGGCCACGCGAATATCCCACGCCATTGCGCTCCTCCTCACTGATCTTCGCCAGGTATTTCCGCCTCAGTGGCTGTGCCCCATCGGCGAATACACAAACACGCGAAGTCCGTTCGCGGCCGTCGCAACGCCGGGCGGCGAGAACAGGACGGGACAGATTCTCAGATCGGCTCGGCCCGTTGCTCTTTCGAGCTCCGGTGCTCGGCCAGGAATGCCAGCACATCGGTGTTGGCGCGGTCGCCGACGTCGACGGGATAGTTGTGTCCGGCTCCTTCGTAGGTGACGAGGCGGGCGTCGGGCAGCGTCTCGGCCAGCCGCACTCCCGCCGCGTACGGCACCGCCTCGTCCGCGGTGCCGTGCAGCACGAGTGCGGGTGCGGTCAGAGCGGCGACCTTGTCGGGGGTCATGTCGTACCCCGCGATGGCGAGGTCCTGGGCGTAGACACCGCGTGCGGAGAAACGCATGCGGCAGAGTACGTCGAGGTCGCGTTCGACCGCCTCCGGCGACGCCATCGGACCGTAGAGTCGCTTGCGCAGTAGGGGTTTCAGCAGGCGGGCCGGTACGCGATACCTGAGCTGGCGGGCCAGGAAACCCGGCGGCGGCGGTAGCGGGTGTTCGGGACTGCGCATCGCGGTGCAGCCCAACACCATCGATCGCACCCGCTCGGGCGCGTCGTGGGCGAGCTGCAGGACTATCCCACCGCCCATGCTCACGCCGTAGAGATGCGGCTCCGCGACACCGGCGGCGTCCATCACCGCGCGTACGTCGGCGGCGAGATCGGCGACGGTCGCGGAGTCGGTGGCATCGCTGGTGCCGGTGCCACGGTTGTCGAAGTAGATCACGCGATACTGCTCGGCCAGCGCCGGAAGCGCCGGATACCACATGTCACTGGAGAACAGGTGGCCCATGACAAGCACCACCGGCTCGCCCGAACCCTGCTCTTCCCAGTGCAGGCGCACGCGCCCGCTGGGGGTGTCACTGATCGTGTACGGCATCGTCCGCCCTTTCGAGTCGTTGAGCGCGCAGCGCCGAGCGGCGCACCTTGCCGGCGTCATCCCGCAGCGGCTGGTCGACGATTTCCAGGCTCCGCGGCAGTTTGTAGGGCGAGAGGCGCTCCCGCAGAAACGTCAGGACGGAATCGAATTCGAGCTCGGCGGACGACTGCACGATGGCATGCGGCACCGCCCCGAGATCCTCGTGCGGCAGCCCGACCACGCACGCGTCGTCGATATCGGGGTGCTCGGCGAGAGCGGCTTCCACCTCGGCGGGGTAGACATTGGATCCGCCCACGAGGATGACATCGGTATCGCGATCGGTGAGGTAGAGATAGCCCTGCTCGTCGAGACTGCCGAGGTCGCCGAGCGACTCCCAGCCGCCCTCACGGGTGCGGGCCGAGCCGCCGAGATAGGTGTACGCGGCCGGGGCGTTCGCGCCGCGGCGCACCCACACCTCGCCCACCTCACCGGGCCGAAGTGCGGTGCCATCGGGACCGAGCACGGTGATCTCCCCGACCACCGCCGGCCCGACCGATCCGGGATGCTCGAGCCAGTCGTCCCCGGTGATCGCGGTGGCCGCCTGTGCCTCGGTACCGGCGTACACCTCGAGGATCCGCTCGCCGCCGAGCCAGTCGATCCAGGCGCGCTTGAGCCAGGGCGGACAGGGCGCGGCCATGTGCACCACCAGGTCCAGCGATGAGAGATCATGCGCGGCAAGCACTTCGGGCTCGAGACGCCAAATGCGTTGCATCATCGTGGGAACGGCGTACAGCCACTGAACTCGATGGGAGGCGATATCGGCCAGCAGCGTGCGGGCGTCGAAGCGCCCCTGCAACACCACGTGCGAGCCCCGCAGCAGCGCCAGTGCCGCGAACATGAAGGGCGCGTTGTGATGGAGCGGGCCGGGCACGGCTACGGTGCCCCCGGCGGGAATGCCCAGCACGTCGGCGAAGCCGATGACCTCGTCGAGCAGTGCCGCATTACCGGCGACGACCACCTTGGGGCGACCGGTACTGCCTCCCGAGGCGGGTGCTTTCCACGCGGGTGAAAAACGCCGGGGCAGCGGGTCCGCGGACTCGTCCGGCTCGGCGACAGCGGGCAATCGCAGTTGATCCGTACCGTCTGGCAGCCCGACCACCCCTGCCGGGTCCACCACCTCCAGAATGGCCTGCAACTCGGCTGGTGTGAGTCGCGAAGACAGGGGCTGCGGCACCGCGCCGAGCTTCCACGCCGCGAACGCCGCGGTCATGAATGCCGGGGAGTTCTCGAGCATGATCGATACGTACGAGCCGGAGGTGACGCCCAGCCGAATCCATTGGCGGGCCAGTCGATTGCTGTCGCGATCCAACTCGACCCAGGTGAGAGTGTCCGCGCCGCGGGTGACGGCGGGCGAATCCGGCCGCGCTGCCGCGTAATCGGCGAGCACCTCACCGAATGTTCTTGTCGCAGTGTTCATTTCCCGCTCCTTTCGGCACCGAGCCGGGTGGCCAGACCGCCGGTGATAAAGTCGCGGTAGAGCGCGACGACCTGATCCTTGGGAATGTCGGGGTTCGCCAGCCACCAGCGCCCGAGCTGTTCGCCGACGCCGCTGATGGCGTACGCGAAGGGGGTATCGATCGCGTCGCCGCCCGAGAAATGCGCGACCATCTCGGCGATGCGATCGATCGTGTGCTTGCGCAGTCCGGCCAGTTGCTCGGCGAACTCGGGTGTGAGTGCGGTGCTGGGGTTGAACAGCACCATCCAGCGGCGTGGGTCGCGCTCGAGCAGGTCGAAGAAGATCTCGCCCGCGCGTTGCATCACGACCTCGATACTGGCTCCGGCCTCGATGAGCACCTCGGGCTCGCGGACCCGGTGTTCCAGTTCCGCGCGAGCTCGGCGCGCGCACTCGAGAAAGATCGCGTCCTTGCTTTGGAAGTGCGAGTAGACGATCGGCCGGGTCACTCCCGCTTCGCGCGCGACGTCTTCGATCGAGGTGGCCTCGAAGCCGCGGGTGGCGAACAGGCGCTCGGCGATGTCGAGTATCTGGGTGGCGCGTGCTTCACGAGACATGCGGGTGCGTCGCTGGGGTGCCGGAGTGTCCACGTCGGTCAGTCTGCCCGACGGCGGTGCGGGTTCGAGCCGCGTGATCACGGCATGCTCCGGGTTTTCGCCCAGTCCCACCACAGGGTGGCGAGATCGGGGCCCTGGTTGTCCACGAGCGGACCGGTGCCGGGGCCGGGCCAGCGGTGCGTCATGCCGTTCACCAGCACGTAGTCGATCAGTGAGGTGTCACCGCCACGCGCGAAGTACTTCGAGTACGTGTACGAGTGCTTGTTCGGATCGTTCACCTGCACCACCGATTCCGGAACATCATCGACCGGGCCATCGAGGGTGCCGCTCATCGCGAGGTCGTCGATCGCGGCCCAGTGGGTGACCAGACGCGTCGCGAAATACGGTGGCACAGTGGTGTCTTGGTCACCCTGGACCACCATGACCGGCACCGGACGCGCCCGCGGGCCCATCTCGGCGAAGGCTCGCTCGGCGGTGTCCACGGGTCCGAGATTGACCGGGTCGAGCCGCCCGGCCGCATCTCGGCCCGCCTCGTTGATCTTGTACTCGCCGCCCGCCATCGACATCACGGAGGCGTAGACATCGGGGTAGGTGACTCCCATGATCACCGCGATGCCCGCACCGGAGGACGCGCCGAGCACATGCACCCGGGAGCGATCCGCGCCGAATTCGGTGATGACCTGTTCGGTGAGACCGGCGATCAGTGCGGGCTCGCCTTCACCGCGCTGTTGATGGGCGGCGTCGTCACCGTTCCAGCAATTCAGGCGCAGGCCCCGCAGGGGATCCTGCGACGGATAGACCACCAGGAAACCCTCGCGGTCGGCTACCGCGTTGAGGTTGGTCATGTCCTTCATCGAGTTCAGGGTGTAGCCGGTCATCGCGCACCCGTGCACCGCGACCACCAAAGGCAAAGGGCGGCCGGAAGATTGAGCGGGCGGAACGTGCACCTGATAGCTCACCGCGCCCGCGTTCCCGACGAAGCTCGCGGTGCGGTCGTAGCCCTGCGAGCCGGGTTCGGCGTGCGCGGCGCTCACGCCGGTGAACATGACGGCGGTGAGCGCCGCGGTGAGGCTGGTCCGAGCCAGCACGGCTCGGACGCAGTGAGAGTTGTTCATCGGGTTACCTCCGGTTGTGCGGCCTTGCGGCGATCGCTCTCGATAGTGGTCATTGCGCCGGCTACACCGAGCGCACATGTCAAGCAGGACAAGGGAAGTAGCCACGCCATGCTCGTATGAAGGCCGAGCGCCGACGCGGTGATCTCGGCGGTGGCGGTGGCGTTGCCGGCGAAATGCTCCGACAGCGCGCCGGTCAGTACCGGCCCGAACGCGCCGCCGAGTAGATAGAAGGCCGCGAAATAGATCGCGACTGCGGAGGCGCGCCGACGCGCCTCGACAATTTCCGAAACAGCGGGCAGCGCGACCGGCTGCACCATGTTGATCAGCACCGATGCGAGCGATAGCAGGACGATGAATCCGACCGCGCCGCTCGGCGACAGATCGAATGCCGCCCACGCGAGCGGGGCCGCGGCCGCCATGCCGACGGCGGCCACCGCGAGACGCGCGACCGATGAGCGGCGTCGTGCCCGGTCGGCGACCGGCCCCGCGATGAGCACGCCGACCAGTCCCGCGACACCCATCACCAGGCCCGCGCCCGTTCCGGCTTCGGACAGGCTCAGCCCGAAGTAGCGCTGCAACAGTGGCACCAGGAACGTCGCCACCGAATAGCTGCTGATCTGCAAGCCGATTCCGGCCACGATCAGCCACCACATCGTCGGGATGCGCAGCAGCGCCCAGAGTGCTCGGCCGCCACGCTCGCGCTCTTGCTGCTGGGCGGTCACTGGAGGTCGCTCGGGCATCGGTGCCACGAGCAGCAGTCCGGCGACCACGAGACCGGGGATCGCGGCGATAAAGAACGGCGTCCGCCAGGAGCCGAACGCTTCGACCAGCGGACCGGTGGTGAAGAAGGCCAGCAGCAGACCCAGCGGCAGGCCGAGTTGCAGCATTGCCGTTGCCCGCGAACGCTTTTCGACCGGGAACATGTCGAAGACGGTGGCGTTGGCGGCCGGGGCATATGACGCCTCGCCGACACCGACGCCGAGCCGGAAGATCAGCAGCGCCGCGAAACTCCATGCTCCACCGCTGGCCGCGGTGAGAAAGCTCCACAGCACCAGGCCGCCGACCATGATCATCCGGCGCGATCGCCGGTCCGCCATGCGCCCGAGCATGATCCCCGCGAGGGCGTAGATCACGGTGAAGCCGCTCATCAGCACGCCGAGCCGGGTGTCACTGAGGCCGAACTCGGCCTTGATGTCCTCAGCGACGATCGTCGGCAGGGCACGGTCGTAGAAGTTCAACACATTGGCCACCGCGAGCAGGCCAACCAGACGCCAGGCATAGGGCGGGATGACGGGCGGCGCGTTCCCGTCGGCATTCGAGCTGCCGGTCGAGTCGTGCGGGGGAAACGTCCTGCTGATCGGCATGGCGTCCTTCGAGCTGCGTGACTGGCGTCACTTTAACTTTACAGCGCGTAACTATAAGTAGACACGATGTAACCGTCAAGGGTGCCATTCGGCGAATATGCGAGGAGAGTGATGGGACAAAGGTGCCGTTGCGGTGCTACGGTGATGGGACCAAAGTCCCATCACTATCGAAGGTAGCGATATGCGCGTCTTCATTACCGGTGGCACCGGCCTGATCGGCTCGACCGTCATCGCCGAACTGCTCGACAATGGCCATTCCGTCCTCGCGCTCGCGCGCTCGGATTCCTCGGCCGAAGCGCTCACGGCCGCAGGTGCGGAACCGATTCGGGGCGATCTCGCCGACCTGTCCACGCTCCGCGCCGGCGCTGCCCGCGCCGACGGCGTGATTCACCTGGCTTTCGACCATGCCGCTTTCGGCAGCGCCGAGGCGGTCGGGGTGGCCGTCGCGCAGGAGGGCGCTGCGATGGCAGCGCTGGGGGACGAGTTGATCGGCAGTGATCGCCCGCTGGTCACGGTCGCGGGTACACCGGGGGTCCCGGGACGGGCGTCCACCGAGGCCGATCCGTCCCCGATCGAAGGGCTTGTCGGCGGGCGCGGTCATTCGGTGAACGCGATTCTGGAGCTGTCCGCGCGTGGTGTGCGCAGTGCGGCGGTGCGGTTGCCGCGCACCGTGCACAACGACGGCAAGGGTGGATTCGCGGGCATGCTCACCGATATCGCCAGGCGCACAGGGGTTTCCGGCTACCCTGGTGATGGCGCTCAGCGCTGGCCCGCGGTGCACGCGCTCGATGCGGCCGTGCTGTTCCGGTTGGTTCTGGAGAGTGCGCAGGCCGGAACCGTGTGGCATGCGGTCGCCGATGAGGGTGACGCCGTGCGCGATATCGCTGCGGTCATCGGCCGCAGGCTCGGGCTCGAGGCAAAGTCCGTGCCGGAGCAGACATTCGGTCCGCTCGGGGCGATCTTCGCCACCGATCAGCCGTCATCGAGCGCCCATACCCGGCAGGTGCTGGGGTGGGAGCCCAAACACCCCAGCCTGCTCGAAGACCTGGAGAACATTGAGCCGTGATCGGCTGAGGACGGAAACCTGGACTCGCCGCATTGCAGTCGACTCTGAAGGGTGAGACTGGTTGCGGCGCAACCAGTCTCCTATTCGATTGACGTGGCGGGCAGTAGCAGGCCATCGGTGACTGTCCAGGTCGATCCGTCGGGGTCAACGCCGGTCAGCCCTTCCAGATATGCGGTCCCGACCAGTGCCAGTGCGGCGGGGTCGGCGATGGTGGTGACGATCGTGTCGCGGGCGGACCAGGCGGTCGACCACAGGAGCCGCCGGGTCATCTGCGCCCAGCCCAGGCGCGGTCCCGTCATGACCCACAAATCCGTTGGGGCGGTAGTGAATCGGCGGGCTTGGCGCAGCCATGACGCCGCGGTCTCGGGCCAGGTGATGTGGTCGGCGATCCGCCCGCCGTCACGTTCCCATTGGTCCGTGACCGCGGCCATCGTCGCTATCGCGGTGGGTGTGCGTCCCGATCCCAAGGTCAGGGTTCGGGCACCCCGCGCGCGAGCCGCAGCAATGATGGCGGCGATCTCGGCGTCGGTGGCCGTGGGGATGTCTTCACCCGCGCGGGATAGGTTGTGCAGCAATGGTGTTGGGGACGCGGCCGTCATCGGTTGCCTTCCTTCCAGATGAGATAGCGGTCAGGGCAACAGTTCGCGCACGGTCGATAGCCCGCCGCGACCGCCGTAGCCTCGTCCGCGAAGAACACCCGGTACTTCACGTAGTGTCCGGCCGCGATCGCCCGCACCGCCGAGCGGCAATCCAGCCGCCCGTAGATCCTGCTGCGCCGATGCCCACCCCACAGTCCCGGTGTCTCGGAGCGATAGGCATTCCCGGCGGCATCGAGCAGCAGATAGGTGCGAGACGGTTCAAGCGCCATCGCGGACTACCGGTTCGGTGGCGCTCATGCGGCGGTCTCCAGATCCAGCAGCAAATGCTTGGCCTCGGCCCCGCCGACATATCCGCCCAAGCTGCCGTCGGCGCGCAGCACCCGATGACACGGCACGACCACCGGCAGCGGATTGGTCGCACATGCCGTGCCGACCGCCCGCACCGCCTTGGGGTTGCCGACCAATTGGGCGACCTCGCCGTAGCTGCGGGTCTGCCCGTACCCGATCTCGGGCAGATGCTGCTGCACGATCTGCCGGAACCCGTGCGAGAGCGAAAGATCCAGCGGCAGATCGAAAGTCGTGCGCCGCCGGGCGAAGTACTCGTCGATCTCACGTACGGCCTCGTAGAGGCGTCCCGGTGCCCGCAGGATCCGCGGGCTCACCTTGTGGGCGAGGGTCTCGAGGACGCCGTCGTGGCCTTCCCTGGCATAGGCCACCCGAATCAGGCCCCGCGGTGTGGCGGCCAAGAGCAACTGCCCGACCGGGGTGTCCATGGTCGTGTAGGCGACGTCGATCAGCTCGGCCTGCTCGGCCTTGCGCTCGAGCAGTCGGTGCAGCCGACCCATCGTGTCCTCGTCCACGGAGGCGGACAGAGCGGCGAGCACGTCATCATCGTGGTGCAGCTCGTTCATCGTGTCGCTCCTTTCAATGTCGCGTCCGGATAGGTTTTGCGCAGGTTCTTGACACCGTCGGCCGCGGCGCGGCGCGCGGCATCGGTACTGCCGCCGAGAATCTGCGCGATCTCGGTGTAGGGCAGTCCGGCCACATAGTGGTAGGCGATGGCTTGGCGTTGTTTGTCCGGCAGTGCGGCCACGGCCGCCCAGACTCCGGCATCGTCGGCCCCGACGACGCCGTCGCCGATCGGTTCCTCGGGCATCTGCTCGACCGGCAGTGGGTTGCGGTTGGCAGCCCGGACCGCGTCGATCGCTTTGCGGTGGGCGATGGTCACCAGCCACGCCTCGATATTCGCGGTCTCCGGAAGATCCGGGTACGCGCGCATCGCGGCCAGAAATGTTTCCGACCAGGCGTCCTCGGCATCGTGCGCACCGAGGACGACCCGGCAGACCCGCAGCACGGTGGGCCCGTATTCGGTCACTATCGCCTCGAACGGTGGCTTCACGCTCAGAACAGCCTTCCCGCGCTGACCGTCGCCGGCTCCTCGAGCTCGAGCAGCGCGCGCTTGCGCTTGAGCCCGCCCGCGTATCCGGTCAGCGATCCGTTCGCCCCGATCACCCGATGGCACGGGATGAAGATACACAGCGGATTGGCTCCCACGGCCTGTCCGACCAGGTACGCCGCGGATCGGTCACCGAGCTGTTCGGCGATCTGCCCGTAGGTGATGGTCGCACCGAACGGAATCGCGGCGACCTGCTCCCACACCTTCCGCTGGAAGTCGTTGCCGGACGGGCTCATCGGCAGATCGAAGTCGCGCCGCTGCCCGAGCAGATACTCGAACAGCTGACCGGCGGCTTCACCCAGGACAGGATCATCGGCGAAGGACACCTCCGGCCCGAACAGCTCCTGGGCCGGTCGCCGGATGTGATGCCGGAAATACACGCCGCTGACAGCCTCATCGGTCGCCACGATCGTGACGGGGCCGAGCATGGCGGTGTCGATCACCACGTGCCGAGTAGTCATCTGCCATCCCTTCTCTCGTTCTCACCCTGTAGACGTTCGGCGGGCACAGAACGTGAGATCGGATCTCGAGATCGCAGATCTTCGTCAGGACGCGGTGGCTCGATCACCGCGTTCCGGGCCGAGAGACGATGCCGGACATGGTTCCTCCGGTTAGCGGACGAGCGCGGTGGGAACCCTTCCCTGTGAGTCCGGACCACGGTGCTCAGTGCCATCGGATCATGAGTTGTGGAGGTTGCCATGGTCTTCGCGGCGTTACCGTCAGCTTGCGGTGCGGCCATTGCCGAATCGATGAAGCGGCCGAGTTCAGCGAAAGACACCGCATCCCGCTCCTCAGCGGCGTCCGGGAGAGTTCGGCTGATGGGGTTGCTGCGTCGAACTCTGAGCACGTAGACGCGCCAGAGGTGGCAGTTGTGCTGGTGCTCTGAGATCGCACAGCACGCACACCGGATCTCCACATTCCGGCGCTAGATTGGCGGCTGTGAATCGAACGGGGCTGGTGTCGGCTGCCGAGGTGGCGCACTCGGTGGTCCGAGTTGGGCTGTCGCTGGCCATGATTGGCTTCGGGATGGTGAAAGTCATTCCGACGCAGTTCATTGTCTTCACGCTGCCCGGGGAGATGGTGGTGTCATTGGGTGAATCCTCGCCCTCGGGGATGCTGTGGAAGTTCATGGCGACATCGACGCCCTATACGGTCATCGCGGGCACGGTGGAGGTGATCGGCGGGCTGCTGTTGATCTTCCGGCGCACCGTCTTGCTCGGGGCGCTGGTGTGCATGGTGGCGCTGATCCAGGTGAGCACGTTCAATATCGCCTATCACGTACCCGTGCTCGCCCCGCCACTGATCATGCTGGGCATGGCGTTGGTGGTGTCGATGCCGTGGTGGTCGCGGCTGATCGATATGCTGTTCCGGAACCGGGATTCTGCGGCGCTGCCGCGGCCCCGGGGCGATCGTCGAATTCGTTTGGCGGGCATCATCGCTCACACAGTGACCGCGGTGCTCGTCATTGTGTTCATGGGGGCCAACGGCATTCGGACCTATCACAACTACACCGAACGCCTCTCGTCCCTCGATGGCGTATGGGCGGTGGACGAGTTTCGTGGCGATGGCCTCCGCTGGGTACGGGTGGCGATCGATGACCGCCCTGCCTCGCGCCGCCTGGTCCTCATCCGCGAGAACGGTGAGCTGACCGAGCAGGGTTTGACCGTCGCGGAAGCGGTACTGCACGTTGGTGAATGGACGCTGCGCTACACGCAGCAGTCCGACGCACGGCTGCATCTCACCGGCGATTTCGACGGAACCTCGGTGGATACGACCCTGCGCCGTATCCCACTGCACACCGAATCGCGCGATTTCCGCTGAGCCGCAACGCACCGACGGCGCGGGCACAGTGCTTCTGTCGCCGAAGACAACGTCGAGCCCGGGATTTCTCCGTTCGGTACAGTGACTCAGACACCGGCGCTCATTGATACTGATGGCTCGTTCGAAGGGTTTCCGGTTTTCCGGCGTTGTAAGGGGATATCAAGGTGCGCAACACGTTTCGTGATCCGGGCATTGCCGATGGTGAGTTGTCCCGATACGTGGTGACGGTGGGTGACGATCCGGCCGAATATCAGGTCACCGCGCTGGTCGAGCACCAGGGTGAGACGGGTTACCGCACGGATCTGACCGTGGAGATGCCGGACGATTTCAGCATGCGGGTCGCGCAGGTCTTCGATCGCACCGGCGGCCGGTTGTCGACGGTCAGCTACTCCGCCGAGAGCAAGCTGGGGGAGACCGTGGTCAGCCGCGAGGAGGGCAATTTCGTCGGCACCTCGCATCTCCAGTTCGGCGGCAAGGTCGAGCCCTTCCCTAGCCCCCTCACCTCCCTGCTCGGCGGTGCGACAACCTTCCGAGGACTCGATTTCACCAAGGGCGCCAAGGCGACCATCAGCCTCTGGCTCGCCTACTCGATCCACTGGCCGGTGGAGGTCAAGGTCGAAAAGCGCACCACCATCGATATCGCCGCCGGCCGATTCGAAGCCTGGCAGGTGAAAGCCAAGCCCAGCTTCGCCCACATCAACGGCCTGTTGGACAAGGTGATTCACGGCATCCTCCCCGCCTTCACCCTCCACTTCGAGGCCGCCGCCCCCCATCGCATGCTGCGCTTCAGCTTCCCTACCGGCCCACTGCCTTGGGATCCCAAGGGCCTGGTCCAACTCGCCGAGGCGTAGCGGAGTCCCGAGTTCGGTGGCCGCCCGCTCGAGTCATTCACCGCGCTCCTGGTCACCGGTGCCCGGTTCGAATGGCCGGCGCATGTCGGAAGTCGTCCTGGTCCTCGGCCGTCGCAGTGATGATCGTTCCCGTTGTCATTGGTCTGATGCCGCTTCGGGCGGGTAATAGCAAATTCGCATGTGGCACAGCGCGTTTCACTGCTCTAGCACCCTCCCCTCAGTGGGGAATCCCACACTCGCGAGGGTATGGAAAGTGTGTCACCGTGGGTTCGACAGTTGAGAGCGGCAGAGCGGCCGGGAGATCGACTCCGGAGGGAGTTCTCATGTCGATGGCAGTGATTGTGGTACTTGGGATTTTGATGCCGGTCATGGGTGTAACCGCCGCGTACGTCACCGTGGCCGCCACCTACTGGTGGGAGACGCGGCGCGTTCGCGCTCCCCGCCGCACCGCAGGTGACGGTGTCCGCGCCGACGTCGCGGCGCCATCGTGGCGAATCCGGTTGACCTAGAACGGGCGAGATAGCACAGCTGATTCAGTGATCGTGCCGCCCTTTCCGCGTCGGGACGGGCGGCAGGGTGTGACCGAGGATCTTCTCGGTTCAATGCGCTCACGATCCGCCCTCCAAGACGATAAGCCCCGAGTCTGCATCGCTGCACGGCCCCAGGGAAACCTATGATCCCTAGGCTTTGGCTTAGGATGCGTAGGAGGAGGTTGGATGTCACCCAGGGCCGGTTTGACCAGGGAGCGGGTTGTCGCGGCGGCGGCGGAGTTGGCCGATGAGATCGGGTTCGACAGGCTCACGTTGTCGGCGCTGGCGCGGCGGGTGGGGGTGAAGGATCCGAGTCTGTATGTGCATGTGCGGAATCTGCATGATTTGCGGGTACGGGTGGCGTTGCTCGCCAGTGCGGAGTTGAACAACCGGATCGGGGCTGCCGTTGCCGGGCGCGCCGGTAAGGAAGCGCTGGTGGCGTTCGCGAATGCGTATCGGGGGTACGTGCTCGAGTATCCGGAACGGTACGCGGCGACGCAGATTCGGATGGATCCGGCCGAGATCGCCGGTGAGCCCGCGTTGGTGCGGAGCATCGAGTTGACCACGGCGGTATTGCGCGGGTACGGGCTGGGGGAGTCCGAGGGATTGGACGCGGGCCGCTTGCTGCGCAGCACTTTTCACGGTTTCGCGACGCTGGAGGCCGGGGGTGGGTTCGCGCATTCGCGTGGCACCGATGAGTCCTGGGCGCGGATTCTGGACGCGCTGCACACCTCGCTGTCGGAGTGGCCCGCCTACTGAGCGGGGCTGTGCGCGCCCAGCAGTTGGGTTGCGACGGTGGTGGTGTGGCGCACGAACGCGTCACGGTCGGTGCCCAGATTGCCCTCGGTCCATTCCACGAAGAGCGAGATCAGGGCTCCGAACAGGGCCGAGAAACGCATGCGGACCTCAGGGTCGTCGGGGGATCCGGGGAACAGGTGGCCCAGCGCGGCGGTGGTGAGGGCGGGGATCGTCTCGCGTACATGGCGACGCAGGCGCATATCGGCGACGGGTTCGACCAGCAGGATCCGGCACAGTCGCGGGTCGGCCTCCATCGCCCGCGCGGCGGCGTCGACGATCGCGGGCAGGTCCTGTGCCGCGACCGCGATCGCCACGGCCTGCTCCAATTCCGATAACGCCGCGGCATAGACCGCGTGCAGCAGCTCGTCGGTGTCGGAAAAGCTCTCATAGAAGAACTTCTGACTCAGCCCGGCTTCCCGGCACACCGCCCGCATGCCCAGTGCGGCAACACCTTCCGTGCCCACCACGCTCACACCCGCGGCGATCAGCTGTGCGCGCCGGTCGGCGACGCGCTCGGTGGCGGTGCGTCCGCCGTAGCCTCTTTCGACCCATAGTCGGCCATAAGCCAAACGATAGAATGTAATGGTGCAGTTGCGTTACCAGTACCGGGTGTATCCCACGCCGGGCCAGCGGGAGTCGCTGGCACGGGCGTTCGGGTGCGCGCGGGTGGTTTACAACGACGCACTGGCCGCGAGGCGGTCCGCGTTCGAGAACCGGTTGCCTTATGTCCCCGACGGGGAATTGTCTGCGCGGTTGACCGCGGCCAAGAAAACGCCGGAGCGGGCGTGGTTGGGTGAGGTGTCGTCGGTAGTTCTGCAGCAGGCCCTCGCGGATCTGAACAGCGCATACCGCAACTTCTTTCAGTCCGCGAACGGCACACGCAAGGGATCGAGGGTGGCGCCGCCTCGGTTCCGGTCCCGCAAGGACTCCAGGCAGTCGGTGCGTTTCACCCGTAATGCCCGATTCGCGATCACAGCGGGCGGGAAGCTCCGGCTGCCCAAGATCGGGGACGTGAAGGTGGCGTGGTCGCGGGCGTTGCCTTCCGATCCGTCGTCGGTCACGCTCATCAAGGACTCGGCGGGACGCTATTTCGCCTCGTTCGTCGTCCAGGTGGGCAACGAATTGTTGCCGCTGGTGGATTCCGAGGTGGGTATCGACCTGGGACTCACCACGTTCGCGGTGTTGTCGAACGGGCGCCGGATCGAGTCTCCGACGTTTCTGCGTCGGGCCGAGCGCAGACTGGCCAAGGCGCAGAAAGTGTTGTCGCGCAAACAGAAAGGCTCAAACAATCGCGCCAAGGCGCGGCTCAGGGTGGCGCGGGTACATGCGAAAGTCGCTGATACGCGTCGGGATTGGGTTCACAAGCAGTCTTCGACGATCATCGATGAGAACCAAGCGGTGTACGTCGAAGATTTGTGTGTGAAGGGCCTGGCCCGCACGCGGTTGGCGAAGTCGGTGCACGATGCGGGCTGGTCGATGTTCACCACTATGCTGGCCGAGAAGGCCGCTCGGCGCGGCCGGTATTTCGGGAAGGTAGACCGGTTCTTCCCGTCGTCGCAGATCTGCGCGGGGTGTGGGCATCGGGACGGTCCGAAACCATTACATGTGCGGATCTGGATGTGCCCGGTGTGTGGGGCGGTCCTGGATCGTGATCTCAATGCGTCGAACAATATTCTCGCCGCCGGTCGGGCGGAGAGGTTAAACGCCTGTCGAGCGGACGTAAGTCTTTCCGTGTGAGCGGGAAGCAATACCGTGCAGAAGCAGGAACCCACCCAGAGCGCCCATCAGGGCGCTCGCGGGAATCCTCGACCTTCAGGGCGGGGAGGACGTCAACACTTCAATCAGGATCACCTGATGTACGACGGTGAGTCCCTTTACGACCTCATCGACGCCGTGCAGACGGCCGGTCTGCTACCCGGCCCGGCGACAAGGAAATTCGCCTGGCTCATGCGCGGCGCGGGACTGGCCACTCGCGTGGCGACCACGCTCGGCCGCCGCTGAGACCCCGCTCAGGACCTCGGATCGATCGGGGTCTCGGGCCGGAACGCCGCTTCGATATGCGCCCCGGCGGCCAGCGCCCGGCGTTCGGCGAACGGTGCGGTGATGAGCTGCACCCCGATCGGCAGCCCCTCGCTCGATAGCGCCGCCGGAACCGTAACCGCGGGCAGCGCAAGGTAATTCGCTGCGACGGTGAGTCGCTGAGCGTCGTACATCGTGGCCACCGCCGCGGTCCCGCCCAGGTCGTATCCGACCGGCCACGGCAGTTGCCCCGATACCGGCCCCAGCACGATCGGATACTCGTGCAGGAACAGTGACCACGCCGCGCGCACGCGCAGCCGCTCACCGAGTTCGGAGATGTATCCCGCGAGATCGAGCGGCGGGAACAGTTCGAGCGCCGCACCGAGGAACGCGTTGAGCCCGGCACTGCCGACCTGGCGCATGAATTCCAGTCGCTGGGGCAGCAATTCGGTGGAGACCAATCGCCCGTAGGAGGTCGTGGCTTCGATCAGCTGCGGCGGGGTCTGCTCGGTGACCGGGTGCCCGGCATCGGCGAGCGCGTCGGCGGCACGCCGGACCGCATCGCGGACCTGAGGGTCGAGGCTGCCCGCTCCGCCGTCGAAGGTGACCGCGACGGCGGGTGGTGTGGCATCGGGGGAGTCGAGCACCGGAATCCAAGAGGGATCGCGAGGATCATCGGCGAGCAGCAGTTCGAAGACCACTGCGAGATCGCGCACCGATCGAGCCAAAGGTCCTGGCGCGGCGAACAATTGATTCGTCGGTGTCGGCGCGGGCCCGGGCAGGCTGGACGCCACCGCGACCCGGCCCGGGGTGACGCGCAGCGAGGCCACACCGGTGAACGCCGCAGGGACCCTGAGCGATCCGCCGAAATCGGTGCCCAGTCCCAGCGGGGTCATCCCCGTCGCGACCGCTACCGCGTCACCACCGCTGGAACCGCCGGGGCTGTGAGAAGCGTTCCAGGGGTTGAGGGTTGGACCGTTGGTGTCATTGTCGGTATGCCACCGTGTGGCGAAGTCCGGCATATTGCCGCGGGCGATCGGGATGGCACCCGCTCGCCGCAGCGCGGCGACCGCCGGGGCATCCTGCGAGGCCACCGCACCCGCGAATGCCCCGACGCCCCAGCTGGTCGCGCCACCGGCGACATCGAGATTGTTTTTCACGGTGAACGGAACCCCGGCCAGCGGCCCGCGCGGCCCGTCTCCGCGATCGATCGCGGCCGCCGCGGCGAGCGCGGTATCGGCCAGCACCGAGGTCGTGGCGTGGACGACCGGATCGATATCGGCGATGCGGCGCAGATGCGCGGACACCACCTCGGTGGCGCTCACGTCGCCGGCGGCGATCATGCCTGCCAGGGTTTGCGCGTCTTGGGTCCATAATGCGGTGGACCGAGTGGTCGTCACTACTGACTCCTGGATGGGTGGGCGAGTATGGTCACCCAAACCTTCGGTCGTGCAATGGCACTCGATCAACAGGTGTTCGGTCAACGCTTCATCAGCGTGGCTAAACCTTGCGGAGATCGGGTGGCGGGCCCGGTCCGGATATTGGCGCATCGGGTCCCCGGGCGTGGCACCTGCACCGGCATACGGTTCGAATCATGTCGTACGAACAGCATCCCGAAATCACTCATCGAGCCGTGGCCGCATCCGCCGCTGATGGCGCGGCGGTCGTCGCCGAATTGCGCGATCGGGCCGAAATCGCCGACGCCCTCTACCGTTTCGCGCTCGGTCAGGATCTGAAGGACAAGGAGCTGTTCGCCTCGGCGTTCACCGTCGACGCCGAACTGGATTTCCGGCCCGCGGCCGCGAAATGGGGAGCGAACCCGCCCGTCATGACCGGGCGGGACGCCATCGTCAGCACCATTCTCGCGATGGTCACCGGGCGCGTGGACACCACCCACCAGGTCACCAATGTGCGGGTGCGGGTCGAGGGCGACACCGCTTATATGACCGCCCTGGTCGAAGCCCAGCACCTGCTCACCGCCGCACCGCAAACCCGTGCGCTGCTGAAGAATCCCTACATTCTCGAACTCCGGCGCGACGGCGAGCGCTGGCTCATCCACCGAATGCGCATCGAAAACACCTGGTACACAGGTGATCCGACCGCGATCTTCGGCTGATCGCCGCTATTGCCGTGCCCGGGCGTTGATCTCGCGAGGCTTGAGCACCCGGGTGTCCGCGCCGGACTCCGCGACCGAGATCATCGCGCGCCCGATCTCCCGATTGTCGTTGACCGCGTTCGGTGCCAGCCGTTTGAACAGCGGGATCAACGGCCCGGTCACCGCGTAGGCGGCGCGATACAGCGGGGTCTTGGAGACCACCCCGTCCATCGGCTGCACGAATCCGGGCCGAAACATGTATCCCTGGAACGGAAGTGCGAGCAGATCGTTTTCCGTCTTACCCTTGACCCGACCCCACATCGACCGTCCCTGCTCGGTGCTGTCGGTGCCCTGCCCGGAGACGTAGATGAACGTCATCTTCGGATTCGCCGCCGCCAGCGTATTCGCCACTCGCAGCGTCAGGTCATAGGTGATCCGCCGATAGTCCTGTTCCTTCATGCCGACCGAGGACACCCCGAGGCAGAAGAAACAGGCGTCGAACTCCGCCAATTCCCCGGCGATCGCCGACAGATCGGACGGATCGGACTGAATCAACTCCCGCAGCTTGGGATTCTCGATCCCCAGCGAACTGCGCCCGACAGCCAGCACCTGCCCAACCCGATCATCACGCAGGCACTCCGCGAGTACCCCCTGACCGATCATCCCGGTCGCACCGAACAGAATTACCTTCATGCCGGAATCCTGCCTCATCGGCAGCGGAATGGCGGGGACCCGGCGTCGGAAATCCCGGTCGCCGCTGTCACGGCGAGCAGATACCTCAGTTGGCGTGAATCCTGGTGAATTCCTCGATGAGCACCGGGTATTGCTCACCGCCGTGGCCTGCGGCGATCGCGCGGTCGGCCATTGCCTTGATCAGCTTCGGGAGTTCGGTGTTCACCCCGAGTAGTTCGCTCTCTTCGACCATGTGTTCCATTGCGCGAGCTTCGGTTTCGAGTGGGGCCACGGTCACGGAGTAGTCGCCCTGGTCGATCTGCTCGGCGTAGCCGGGGAGCCATTCGGCGACACCGGCCGCGATCTGCTGGGCGAAGGGGGCGAAGGTGGTGGCGTCCACACCGGCGGTGCGGAGCATGGCGGTGCCCTGCAACCAGGCATTGAGGACGCTCCACATCATGGTCAGTCCAGCTACGTCGTACAGCGAAGCCAGTCCGGGGTCCGTGCCCAGATGTGTGCCGACGCCCAGTGTTTCGAGCACCTGCCGGTGGGCGTCGAAGACCGGTTGCGGTCCGCTGAGCAGGATGGTGGCCTCGGCGGTTCCGATCGTGGACGGGATGGCCATGATCGCGCCGTCGAGGTAGCGCGCACCGCGTTGCTCAGCCCAGAGCGCGGCGTCGCGGGCCTGGGTCGAGTTCCCGGAGGTGAGGTTGACCAATGTCGTATCGGTCAGGTCGACTTCGGGATCGTCGAGCAGCTCACGGACCGCGCGGTAGTCGGTGAGGCAGATGATCGTCACGGCACCGGCCGCGAGCGCCTTGCCGACCGAGGATGCGACCGTCGCGCCCTCGCCGGCGAGCTGTTCGGCCTTGGCGGGTGTGCGATTCCATACTGTGGTGGGATACCCGGCGGCAAGGAAAGCGCTGGCCAGCGCCCTGCCCATCAGGCCGAGACCGAGGACTGTCACGGGGGTTTCGTTTTTGCTCATGGCACCATGGTCAACGTTGATACCAATGTGAAGGTCAAGTGAGAATTCGATGCTTATCGGTGAATTGAGTCGGCGCACCCGGGTGAACACGCACCAGCTGCGGTATTACGAGTCGCAAGGACTGCTGGAGGCCGGGCGTAGCGCCAACGGCTACCGCGACTACGACGAAACCGCGGTGCTTCGGGTCAAACAGATCAGGCATCTGCTCGGGGCTGGCCTGTCCTCCGAGGACATCGCCTACGTGCTGCCGTGTGCGGTCGGCGAAGTCCCCGAGCTGGCCGGCTGCCCGGAACTGGTGTCCGCGATGCGATCCCGGATGCAACGCATCGACGATCAGATCGCGGCTCTCGCGAAATCGCGTGCGGCCCTGTCCGATTACATCGATGCCGCCGAGCAGACGGGTGCGGACAGGTATCCGCCGTTCGATGGCGATGTGGATCGCATACCCGCATAGGTCGCCTGCACGGTGCCACGGCTCGCGCCTAAGCCGAGGTGGACGCGGACGAAAGGTCGTGCCGTCGTACGTGTTCGAGGATTCGAGGAATGACCCGCTCGGGTACCTGGTCGAGTACGCCGTGGCCCATTCCGGGGTAGATCTCGGTATCGGCGTGCGGGACGAGGCTGGTGATTCGCCGTACGGCCGCGATCGGATCGCATGCGACCGAGTCGCCGCCGAAGATCGCCAGCAGCGGCGTCGGGAATGACCGCAGTTCAGCGTCTTTGAGCACGCGTGCCCAGCCGAGCCGGGTGCGATAGCCGAGAGAGGCTTTCGCGCAATCGAATTGGGCCTGGCTCATGGTGACGCCGGGGGTGATCCAGGCGTTCATTTTGCGCCAGTCCTGCTCGGACGGGTTCATTCCGAAGCGCAGGATCTTGAACAGCACGCTCCATTTCATCTTGGTGATCACGCCATTCGGCTCGATCAGGGTCACGCTCGCCACTCGTTGTGGCAGTCGCAGTCCCACGATCGAGGCATGCCAGGCTCCCTGTGACAGTCCGACCACATGCGCACGGTGAATCCCGAGACCGGTCAAGGCCTCGCCGAACCAACCCGCGAAATCCGCCTCACCGCCAATCAGTGCGGTCTGCACGCTCTTTCCCGCTGTCCCGATCGTGTCCAGCGCGTACACGACACGGTTATCCGCAAGATTCTTCGCGACGAAATCCCAGTACAGGCCGTTTCCGCCGAACGGATGCAACAGCACGATCGGTGTGCCCGCGCCGTCCCCAAACCGGCGTACATGAGTGGTGCCGAAAGATGTTGGGATTTCCCGGGTTTCCGCCTCCAGTGCGGATTGCGCCTCCAGTGCGTCGTAGGCGGCGAGGAAGTCTGTTCGTGCCCGCTCGTTCTTGAATCGCCCAACCTTGGCCATGGCCGCCCCTTCATCATCGTTGATGATATGACCGTACCACTTAAATGATATGTACGTACCATTACAGAGGCGGTCGGCCTGTACCGGACGAACGCGGGATGCCTGCGCGCCTATCGTGAGGTATGGGATTCCCCAAGGGATTTCGAGAGTTCGACATCGACACCACGGCCGGGACGATCCACGGCGTGATCGGCGGGCAGGGGCCGCCGTTGCTCCTGCTGCACGGGTTTCCGCAGACGCATCTGATGTGGGCGGCGGTCGCAGCCCCGCTCGCTTCGGGGCACACGGTTGTCGCCACAGACCTGCGCGGCTACGGCGGCAGTAGTGCCCCATCGCCCTCTGTTGCGGACTACTCGATGCGTGGCCTAGCCCTCGACCAGACAGAGGTCATGACCGCGTTGGGATTCGACCGATTCGATGTGGCGGGGCACGATCGCGGAGCACGGTGCGCCTATCGAATGGCGATCGACCATCCCGAACGAGTGGCTCGGCTGGCCGTGCTCGATATCGTGCCGACCGCCGAGGCTTTCGATCGCGCCGATCACAGCTTCGCGCTCGGCTTCTGGGTCTGGAGCTTCCTGGCCGCTCCCGCACCGGTACCGGAGAACCTGATTCTCGCCGGTGCGGACGGATTCATCGATCACGTGCTGGAGGTGTGGGCAGACCCCGGCTTCGAGTTCGCCGAAGACGATCGCCTCGCCTATCGACGCCAATTCCACGATCGGTCCCGGGTGCACGCGATCTGCGCGCAGTATCGCTGCGCCGCGACGATCGACGCCGACCTCGACAGGATCGATGGCCCTCGAAGGCCGATCAGCTGTCCCACGCTGGTGCTGTGGAGCGCTTCGGGTGCGCTCGCGCAATGGTATGAGCCGCTCGATATTTGGCGTCGCTGGTCCACGCAGGTGGAGGGTGAGTCGATGCGCGCGGGGCATTTCCTGCCCGAGGAAGCCCCCGACCTCGTCTCCCGCAGATTCCTCGAGTTCTTCGGCTGACTCGCGGTCGTACGCAGCTGCCGCTGCCGGTCGGCAATTCGCGCTCCAAACCGGAGCTGAGCCGGTGTCGAAATCGAAGAGTGCATAGAGTCGACCACCCACGTCCGTCCGGTCGCGTGCTGGTGCTGCCCGGCGGGCAGGAGCGCAGTCGTGCCCGGGTTCGTCCCTGGCAGCTCGCCCAGGTGCGCGCCGCGCTGCTCACGCGCAGCCTGCGTCGGCGGCTGGGCCCGGACTACATGGTCGAACAGGTGCGCTATCGCCACCGCGGCTGGAACGCACCGGATTTGGACCCGGTCGCCGACGGTGCACGGGCGGTGCGCGCGGCAGGCTCGCAGGCGGGCCCGATCATCCTGGTCGGGCACTCCATGGGTGCGCGGGTCGCCGCGCACCTGGCCGCCGCGCACGACATCGCGGGCATTGTCGCCCTCGCGCCGTGGTGGCCGGACGAGGACGCCGACCTGATCCCGTCGACCTGCCGAGTTCGCGTGCTGCACGGTGTCGCCGACAGCTGGACCGATGCGGAAGCCTCACGTCGCCAGACCGTGCGCGCTCGCGGTCGTGGCGTCGACGCGCAGTGGTCCGGTCTCTCCCGCACGGGTCACTTCATGCTGCGCAAGTTCTCCGTATGGCACAGTGTCGCAGCGCAGTTCGTGATCGAAGTCGGACCCTGCTCACCGAATTCCGGTGTTACCGACGACGACCACCGTGGACGGCGCGGCGCACAGCCGTGAGTCGTTCGGATCGTTGCGCACGATCGCAGCTCGGTGCTGATGCCGTGCAAGCGTTTTCATGCCTGCGGGTGCAGGCGAGCGCGTATCCGGGTGAGCAGTTCCCCGGTCCGCAACGGCGCGGGCAGATAGTCGCACGCGCCCGCGGCGATCGCCGCACCGACCACGGTGGGATCCGACTGTGCGCAGGCGATGATGATCGGGATCCGGTGTGCGGTGTGCAATCTTCGGCACACCTCGAGCCCGCCCGGATCGGGCAGCGACAGGCTCAGCACGATCAGGTTCGGACGCCACCACTGCGCGATCTCCATGCCCTGTTCGGCGTTCATCGCGTGCAGGGCGTCGTAGCCCGCGCCGGAGAGCGTGCCGACAATGGCTGCGGCGCTTGGCTCATGGCATTCGAGGAGCAAAATTCTCCCCAGCGCGGGGCCCTCGTCCTGCGATGCGGGAATGAGCGGATGCGCTGCCCTGCGACCGCACAGCTGATGTGTATTCACGATCCCTACCCTTTCGGCCCCGACCCTGCCGTCGAAGCTCGAATCGACTTCCCGTCGACGATCTACCCCTCGCCGAAAAGTCGATACCCGAGCCATCTTTCGCACGCTAATGGCTCAGCTATTTATCGGCAATACGCAATCGGAAATTGGCCTTCGCGCGCCGGATCGCATCCATTTCGTAATCGAATCTACTGCGTATCACCGGAGTGTCGCTGCTGGGCGGAGCGTCGAACGCGTGCTGGGGGAGGCGCTTTCGGCCGCCGCGCGGCGGTTAATTCGCAGTACAAGTCTGCGTGCGCACCAATTCTGCTATCCACAGGCAATTTTCGGACATTGAGCCCGTGCGACCATCCGGTTCGGCGATGCCCCCAAGGCTCCGGGGCGAACGCGAGCGGCATCCTGTGGGGTGACGGTGAGCGGGGCCGCTCGAGCGATGTTGCCTCGATGCGTCGAACACGGTTGGAGCGCAGCGTATTTGGTGCACTCCGGGAGTTCGGGTGCAGACGACGGCTGTCGCAGAAATATTTCAGTTGCTTAAATATCTCGTTGATGAAATAGTTGGTTGCGACGATGAGCAGCTTGTACTGGTTGTCGTGGATCAACAGCCCGAAATCGTTCGGCGCAAGCCGTACCCGATGGAGATGATCGCCATGCGTGAGGTGTTCGAGGCGCTTTTCCAGGCCATTCATATGCCCCTGGTCCAGCTCTACTATCTATTGGACAACGCGCTTCCGAGGTAGCGCTTTCAGGCGATAGGGCGGCCGGTGAATTCGGCCGCCCTATCGCCTGTAGACGGGGAGGAATTCGCTGTGGTATCCGGCGCGCTCATATCGCTGGCGGCAGCCCAGTTGGCTTGCGTTGCTTGGCTGCTGGTCAAGTCCGGTCGGCATGAGCCGATCGACAGGGCACGCTGGCTCATCATCGTGGTGGGGTGCGGGCTGGCCTATGACTCGGCCGTGTTCGGTGTCGGCGCGCTGCTCGGTGAGGGGACCACACTCCGCGTGCTGAGCGTCCTGCGCTTCGTCGGTCATGTGGTCCTGACCCCACTGCTGGTGGTCTGGGCTGGTGACCGAGTCTTCCGGGAGCGCGCGTGGTGGGTATGGCCCACGGTGGTGTGTCTTATTGCGTGGGGCGCGGTCGCCGATCTGCTCCGGCTGAACCTGGTGCCACGGACTTTCGCCGATACGCTCCGATACACCCATCTGGTCTCCACCGGTCCGCCGATTGCGGCACTGGCGGTCACCGGCGTCCTATTGATCGCGGGCGTGCGACTGTGGCGGCAGCGACGGTGGGTGTGGCTACTGGCCGGAGTGATCGCGCTGACCGCGGCATCGGCCGTGGGCCCCGTTGTTCCACCGCTCGGTAACGCGGGTGAAGGTGCGTTGTTGATTGCGCTCGTCGCCACCGAAGTCTCGGTGGTGCGGCGCGCGTTCGCGCGCGAACCCACCGGATCGGCGGATTCGCGCGCGATGTGATCACGCCAACTGTCAGTGGCCGGTCAGCTTGTCCTTCACCGACTCGGCGGCTTCCTTGACCTTCTCGGCGGCGTCGTCGATGTGCTGCTTTACCGACGAGGACGTCTGATCGGCCTTACCTTCGGCCTTGAGGTCATCGTCGCCGGTGAGGCTGCCTGCGGCCTCCTTGGCGCGGCCCTTGAACTCCTCGGCCTTGTTATCTGCTGTGCTCATGGCGGGTCCTTCCTCTCGGTGGTGGCTCGCGAACGGCATCGGTGACGTCCTGATCCGAGCCATACCCGGGTTCCGTGGATTCACACGTTCGTCCCGGAATTGCCGTCGCCCATCAGCGCGGCTGGAAGAATTCGAGCAGCCGTCGGCTGGCGTCCGGAGCCATCAGCATGTCCTGGAGCATTGTCGACTTGCGCGCGGCCGCTCCGGTGCGCTCGTACATCTCGGACTCGTATTCCTCGATGGCACAGGCGAAGTCGCCCTGATGTGCCGCAAGCGTGCGCCCGAGCACGGCACCGTCGAGCAGTGCCATGTTCGCGCCCTCGCCGACCGGCGGCATGAGATGCGCGGCATCACCGATGAGTGTGATATCCGGCTTCGACGGCCAGGTCAGGCCGATGGGGAGGGTGGAGATCGAGCGCGGCACGATCGTGTCGTCGGCGGCCGCGATCAGTCCGGTGAAACGGGGGTCCCAGCCGGGGAGCAGTTCGATCAGTCGTGCCCGGGTCGCCGCCGGATCGTCGAACGGTATCGCGCTGGTGGCGAACCAGTCCGCGGCGGTGTTGTAGAAAGACACTCCGATGCGGACGCGGCCGTCGCCATTGCGTTGTGCCGCAAGCGATATGCCGTCACCGAGCACCCAGTAGTTGCCGCGCCCGACCATTTCCGCGAGCCGAGGGTGGGTGCGATCGATATCGGAGATGCAGAGTTCGACGGCGTTCTGGCCGATATGGCTCGGGCGGGCGTCGGTGAGCAGTGCGCGGACTCGGGACTGAGCGCCGTCCGCCCCGACCAACAGGTCATAGTCGGCGGTGCGGCCATCGGCGAACCGCAGCACACCCTCGGCCGCGGAGTCGAACGCGTGGCCCCAGCGCACCGTGCCGTCCGGGAGCGAATTCAGTAGCAGGTCACGCAGATCCGCGCGGTCGACCTCGGGCCGGGCGAGCGGGGCATCGTCGGGGGTGTCCTCCTGCAGCAGCAGGGTGCCGTCGGGTTCGAGCAGGCGCATGTCCTGTCCTTCACCGCGCGCGATCGCGTGGAATTGCTCGATCAGTCCGGCCTCCCGCAAGGCCTGCTGCCCGGAATGGATATCGAGCATGCCGCCCTGGCCGCGCGCCTCGCGCGAATGTTCTCGTTCGTAGACGACGGCCTCGATGCCGTTCACGTGCAGCACGCGGGCCAGGGCCAACCCGCCCAATCCGGCTCCGGCAATGGCTATGGTCATGATTCCTCCGATACACCGTATCTACCGATACACTGTATCGCGCGAGCCGATGTATCGTCAGCGGCATGTTGGTGTGGGAACGACCCGAGCCGCCGAATCGCCCGGTGCCTGCGCAATTGAGCCGGGAGCGGATCGTTGCGGCCGCGATTCAGCTGGCCGATGCCGATGGCCTCGCGGCGGTTTCGCTGCGCAAGGTCGCCGCGGTGCTCGATGTCGGGCCGATGCGGCTGTACGGCTATATCGCCACCAAGGAGGAACTGCTCGACCTGATGGTCGATGCGGTCTTCGCCGAGATCCAGCCGGTCGGACAGGACTGGCGGCAGGTGCTGCGCTCGCTCGCCGAAACCACGCGTCGAGCCGCTCATCAGCATGAATGGCTTGCCGATTTGATCGGTGGGCGACCGCAACTCGGGCCGAACACCCTCGCCCGCGGTGAAGCGGTGGTGGCTGCCATGAGCGGTGTCGACCTCGACATCGTGATGCCGATCGTCGACGCGGTCAACGCCTACGTGATCGGTGCGGTGCGCCGCGAGATCACCGAGCGGCGCAGCGAACGGGCCAGCGGGATGGATAAACAGCAGTGGCAGGCGACCTACGGGCCGTATCTGGAACGCACCTTCGCGACCGGCCGGTTTCCGGCACTGTCGACGGTGATCCGCGATGCCGCGCACCTGGACGCCGACGAGACTTTCGGAATCGGTCTCGAATGTCTGCTCGACGGTATCCAGGCGCGCATCTCGCGATAGTGCGGTGTGATCCATTGCGGCCGTGCTCATGTCAGGAAGCCGTCTCGGCGTCATCGCGCTTGCTCGGCAGCAGGAAGCACAGCGGAATGGACAGCGCGGTCGCGACGATCGCCCACCAGAAGGCTTGGTGGAAGCCGTCATTGAGCGCGTCCAGGGTGTGGGCTCCGGCGGCGGAGTGCTGCAGGATGACCAGCAGGATCGCGGTGCCGAACGAGCCGCCGAGTTGCTGGGCGACGCGAATGATGATGCTGGCGTGCGGGATTTCATCGTGGCTCATCCCGCTGAATCCGGCTCCGCTGAGCGGGATCATGGCCGCGCCCAGGCCGATACCGCGCAGCAGCAGCACTGCCATGAGAAAGATCTCGCTGGTGTCGGCGGTGACGAAGGCGAAGGGAATCGTTGCCACGCAAGCGATGACGAACGCGGCCAGTGCCACCGGGCGCGGGCCGAACTTGTCGGTGTACTTGCCTGCGAGCGAACGCGAGAGCAGGGTGCCGATGCCCTGTGGGATCAGCAGTAGACCCGCGCCGAGCGCGTCGGTGCCCCTGACCTGCTGGAAGTAGAGCGGGAGCAGCAGCATCGAGCCGTAGAGCGCGGCACCGGTGAGCAGCAGCATCGCCGATGAGGCGGCGAGTGGACGGTGTTGCAGCAGGCGGATATCGACCAGCGCTCCCGCGCGGCGGCGCAATGCCCATGCGGCGAACGCGGCAACGAGGACCACGCCGATCAGCAAGGGCGCCAACACCTTCGCGTCCGCGAACCCGGCGGTGCCGTCGATGCGTGAGAGCCCGTAGATGATGGCCGCGACACCGGGGGACAGCAGCAGGAATCCGATGATGTCGAGCGGCTGGCGCGGGCTGGGCGCGTCGGCGGGCAGATTGCGCATGGCCAGCCAGATGCCGATGACGCCGAACGGGATATTGATCAGGAACATCCAGCGCCAGTTCCCGAAGTGCAGGATGAGGCCGCCCAGCACTGGGCCGAGGATGGGTCCGAGCGCGGTGGGCACGGTGATCAGCGACATGAGCTTGCCGATATTGCGGCCGCCTGCGGCCTGCATGATGAGGGTGGCGGTGAGGGTCATCATGAACCCGCCGCCGATGCCCTGTACGACGCGAAATGCGATGAGGCTGGGCGCATTCCAGGCCGAGGCGCTCAGTATCGAGCCGAGCAGGAAGATGCCGAGCGAGGCGATCCACAGTCGCTTGCCGCCGAGCGCGGATTGCGCCCACCCGGCGATCGGCATGGTGATCGCCAGCGCCAGCAGATAACCGGTGCTGACCCACTGGATGGTGCTCAGCGGCGCGTTCAGATCGCGTCCGAGGTCGTTGATGGCGACGCTGAGGATGGTGGTGTCGAACACCACCGCCAGCGCGCCGATGATGATGGTGATCCCGATCTTCCACACGTCTGGATCTATGCGATCGGAGTCGGGGACTTGGGGTTTGCTCGTGGTGGTCATGGAGTTCCTCCTGGGGGTGGGATCGGATCGAGGCTGGTGAGAGGCTGAAGATGTCTGCCGAACGACGTTCGTCACGAACAGCGTTCGTTACGAACAGAGTACGCTGTAAGCTGCACCTGTCAACAGGTCCCATCGCCGAGATACAAGGGAGCCGCCGCCGATGCCCCCCACCAGCCGTCAGCGCTCGACCCGAGATCGCCCCGCCAAAGCGCCGCTGAGCGAGGACGCGGTCGTCGATACGGCATTGGCGCTACTGCAATCGGAGGGAATGGCCGCGGTCACCATGCGCCGGGTCGCGACCGAACTCGATACCGGCCCGTCCTCGCTCTACGTGTACGTCTCCAATCGCGAGGCGCTCATCCAGGCCATGCAGGAGCGCGTGTTCGCCAGTGTCGACCTCGAAACCCCGGATCCGGCGCGCTGGCGCGAACAACTCCACGCGCTACTGGCCCGCATGCATCAGGCGCTCATCGCGCACCCGGGCATCGCCGCGACGGTCGTGGCCGAGGCTCCCGCCACCGAGGCCACTCTGACCTATACCGAGAATCTGCTCGGCATCCTGCTCGCTGCCGGTCTCGAACCGCAGGAAGCCGCTTGGGCCACGGACATTTTCGCGATTCTGGTCACCCATGCCGCCGTCGAGGCCGATGCCCGGCACTCCGACAGTCAGGGCCAGGCCGACGCGGGTTACAAGGCGTTCACCAGCCTCCCCCCGGAGCGGTTCCCGCTGGTCACCACCTACGCCTCCGAGTTGGTCGCGGGTGATACCGAGCAGCGGTTCCGGGTGGCCATCGACGTCGTCATCGATGGCCTACTCGCGCGGGCCGCCCGGAGCTGACCGCTCAGGGCAGCGAGAATCCAAGGGCCCGAGCCGCTTCGGCCGGTGTCGGCTGCGCCCATCGTTCGCGCAGGTGATCGTTCGTGGTCACCGATCGGGTGTCGGCTTTGTCGATGTAGATGATGCCGTGCAGGTGATCGGTCTCGTGCTGGAAAATCCTTGCGGGCCAACCGCTCAGCCGCTCGGTGTGCTGAACGCCATCCACATCCTGATAGGTCGCCACGATGGATTCGGGCCGCGACACCACCGCCTGATATCCGGGCATGCTCAGGCAGCCTTCGTAGAATCCGATATCGCCGCCGTCGGCGGTGTACGCCGGATTGATGATGGTGAACTCCGGCAGCGGCCGCCGTCCGCGCGCGGTCGCGACCTCTTCCGCCACGAGCGCGGAGTCGCCGAGCACCGCCATCCGAAGCGGAATTCCGATCTGCGGCGCGGCCACCCCGACCCCGGGAGCCGCGTGCATGGTGGCGAACAGGATCTCGACCAGGTCCCGAAGCAGTTCGGGCTCCACCTGCCCGTTCACCGGTTCGGCCACCGCCCGCAGTACCGGATCGCCCACTTCGACCAGTGGTGCCGCCTCACCCCGGTATTTCTCGACCAACTCGGTCACCAACTCCGCGATTTCCATACCGGCTATTCTTCACGGAGAGCAGTGCTCTTGACTCGTATCACCGTGCGTGACACAGTGATCACAAAACAGAGCACTGATCTCGGAGCGGTAATGATCAACGAAATCTGGCGGGGCGCGAACCTCACCCTCGCATTCCTCATGGAACTTATCGCCTTCTGCGCGATCGGGTTTCTGGGTGCCCGCTACGGGCGTGGGTCCGTGTGGAAAGTCGTGTGCGGAGTGGCAGCGGCACTGGCGGCGATGACCGTATGGGGTCTGTTCGCCGCGCCGCAGGCGAGCTTCAGTATTCCCGCGCTGGCGGTGCTGACCAAGATCGCGGTCTTCGGCGGCGCGGCGGTGGCACTGTACCGCCTCGGGTATCGACGAGCAGCGGTGATCTATCCCATTGTGGTGGTGGCGAATTTGGCTGCGATCCACCTGGTTACGGTGTCTGCGTGACTGATTCACCCGATGCCTTCACCCATGCGTGGTTCGGTGAGTTTCGCCGAGCCCGAACCGAACTCGGTGCGGGAGAGGTGCTCGAGCACGACTGGTACATCGGCAACGTCGTGGTCGGTGGTGCCGAGATCGAGGTGATGCTCGGGACCGGCGATCCGGTGCGGGCGCGGGCGTTGCTGCCGGACCTCGAGGATGTGGTGGGGACGTTCGCGGCCTTGGCCCGCACCGCCTCCGACGCGGTCGTCACCGAATTCGGCGGTGCGGAGACCGCGCCCGAGGAGTTCGACGACGCCGCGCAGGATCTTCGGGTCAGCACCATCGAGGTGCGCGAGGACGGCACCGTCGTTCTGCACCTCGAGGACACCTGCGGGCAGCATTTCCTGGATGGTTACTGGCCCGCGGTGTCGCTCAGCGCGGAGCGCAAGGTGCTGGAAGTGAGCGTCGAGGCGTAGGTCTCGATCAGGAACGCAGCGTGCGGTCGAACAAGCCCAGCAGTTCGACGTAGTGCCGATCGTCGGATTGGGCGTCGTAGGCGGCGGTATCGGCCTGGGTGAACCCGTGCTGCGCGCCGTCGTATACCTCGGTGCGGTGGCGTACGCCCGCGGCTTCCAGCGCCTTGTCGAATTGGGCGATGTGCTCCGGGGTCATGTGGTGGTCTTCACCCGCGTGCGCGAAATACAGTTCGCCGGTGATGTTTTCGACCATCAGGTGCGGGCTGTCCGGGGTGTCGGTGACCAGTGGGCCGCCGTGGAATCCGGCGACCGCCCCGACGCTGTCGGGGAACATGGCGGCGGCGATGACCGCCAGGCGCGCGCCCATGCAGTAGCCGGTGAGCCCGACCTTGCCGGGAGCGACCTTGGGCGAGGCCGCCATCCAGTTCAGGTACGCGCCGATATCGGCGCGTACGCGATCGGGGGTGAGATCGCGGATCATCGGGAAGACCTGCTGGAAGATCTCCGGGCGCTCACCCGGATCGATGAAATCGGGCAGGTCGACCACCGGAGCGCGGCCGTGGCGGTAGAAGGCGTTCGGCAGCAGCACGGTAAAGCCGTGCGACGCAATGCGATCGGCCAATGTCCGCAGGCTCGGGCGCAGCCCGAAACCGTCCTGGATCACCAGTACGCCGGGGTGCGCGGAGTCGTCGTCGGGATGGACGAGGTAGGCGTCGGCGACGCCGTCGGGGGTGGGAATGTCGAGTGAATGACCTTGCAGCGCAGTCATCGTTGCAGCCTCCAGTTGCATAGTCGGCCTCGAACGTACCTCATTCGATATTCGACAGATTTCGGCGCAGCAGTTTGCCGGTGGCGTTGCGGGGGAGCTCGTCGAGGAAGACGACATCACGCGGAACCTTGTGGCGGGCGAGGTTGGCTTTGACGTAATCCTTGATCGACTGCGGGTCGATGGTGGTGTTCGGGGCCGGGACGATGAAGGCGCGCAGGCGTTTTCCGAAATCCGGGTCCGGGACGCCGACCACCGCCACATCGAGGATGTCCGGGCGCGAGACCAGCAGGTTCTCCACTTCCAAGGGGAAGACGTTCTCGCCACCGGAGACGATCATGTCGTCGTCGCGGCCGTCGATGAACAGGCGGCCCTCGGCGTCGAAATGGCCGACATCGCCGCTGGAGAGCAGGCCGTCGACGGTTTCCTTGTTGCGGCCGTCGGTGTACCCGGCGAAGCTCAGGCCGCTGGAGACGAAGATGGTGCCGGTGATACCGGGTTTCGTTATGCGGCGGCGGTTTTCGTCATACAGCGCGACGCGGCACCCCACCGGCGGTTTGCCCACCGTGCCGGGCGCTTCGCGCATGTCCTGCGGGGTCGCAACGGCGGCGACTGCGACTTCGGTTGAGGCATAGAGGTTGTAGAGCACCTCGCCGAAAGCCTCTGCGGTGCGGCGACTCAGATCGGGCGAGACCGAGGAGCCCGCCGCGAAAATCACCTGCAGCGAGGACGTGTCGATGCTCTGCAGCACCTCGGGTCCGAGGTCGACGATGCGCTGCAGCATGGTCGGCACCAGAACCAATGTGGCGGCACGGTTTTCGGCCACGGCGGCCAGTGTCGCCTTGGGGTCGAACTTGCGCTGCAACAGGACGACCTTGTTCCCCAGCGCCCAGCCGAGCATGAGTTGCGACAGTCCGGTGCCGTGAAAGATCGGTGCGGCGATGACCATGGCGGCATCGCGGGGGAGTGGAATCCGATCGAGGAACTGCGCGGACTGCAACGGCGAAACTTTATCGCGCGGTGCGCCTTTCGGAGTCCCGGTGGTTCCACTCGTGAGAATGACCAGCCCGCCGGGCTTGGTCGGGGGAGTAGGCGGCTCAGAGGAATTGGCGGCGATCAGGTCATCGATCGTCGGCAGGCTCGCATCGACGTCGTCCGATTGATCCACCCACGTGAGGATTCGAGGAATCTCGGCCGGAATCGCATCCAGCAGACCCGCGAACTCACCATCGAGCAGCACCGCCCCAACGTTTTCCCGAGCGGCCACGTCCGCCAGCTGCGGCTTGGCGAACCCGGTGTTCATCAACACAACTCGCGCGCCCACCTTCCCCGCCGCCTGCAGACTCAACACCATCCCGCGATGATCACGGCACAACACCGCCAGCACCGTCCCCGGCCCGAACCCCGCCAGACTCAGCCCCCGCGCCAGCGCATTCGACTGCGCATCAAGCTCCCCGAACGTCAGCGTCCCACGCTCATCACTGATCGCGTCCGCCCCCGGATCCCGCCGCGCCGCATGCGCCAGGATCGTGGTGAACGGCCCATAAATCCCCGCATCCCGCATCGACTGCACCACCTCCCCCGGCCGCCGCACATCGAACATCCCCCGCCTGCGCAACACCTCCATGGCGGACACCGCGTCCGTAACCGTCCGCCCCACCCGCAGCAGCGAATCCGCAGCCCTCACCGGCACCTCCTGAAACGACCTGTCCCGACACTATTGCACAAGAGAATCATGATTCACATAAAATGTCTCAGAGAACGCAAAAGTGAGTGCTCCCAACAACCTTTCCGTCTGTTGCTCTCGGGGTGCTCTCGTGTCCAGGTAGGAACTGCCGCAAACATTCTGTGCTCGGGCACCGTTGCAGCGTGTCAAATGTCAGGCAGTCGACCCCACCAACGCCATACTTTTAGTATGGTGTGAAAGTATGGCCACTCGAAAGATCACCCTCACTGTCGACGAGGACATGTACTCCCTCATTGAGGACGCCGCCGCCCGCGCGGGCCAGAAGATCTCGCCGTTCTTCGCCCGCGCCGCCGTCAAACAGATCCTTCAGGACGACGCTGCCCGCGCTGCTGTCCTCGACAACGCCCGTGACAACGAAACCGAAGCACGCGAACAACACGCAGCGCAGCAAGCCGCGGAGGCCGCCGACCGCGACCACCACGGTCACGCCGCGTGAAACAGGGGGGCGTCTACCGCTACGCCCAAATCCGCCCCGGCCGTGAGGACGACGAACGCACCCCATACCGCGTCATCGTCACTGCCACCGACCAAATCGCACCCGATACGACATGGGTCCAGGTTGCGCGCGTCGAGAACCGCGATCCCGGCCTCCTGATGGCCGTCCCGTTCACTGATGCCGACCCGCGCACCGGCTGGATACGCGTCGATCAAATCGACACCGTCTACACACCCTGGCTTGTCGGCCCCGACGACAGCCGCGAACCATACGGCGAATGCACCCCCGAGACATGGGCGAAGATCCGCACCCGCCTCAAAGCCCGATTCGGGCTGTGGGACGACGAGTAGTTCAGCGCCGAAATCCCGAGACGGGGGAACCATCCGGGTTCTCTGGATGGTTCCCCCGTCGTCGTTGATGGTTGCCGGGCAGCGTGGAATTGGCTGGGGTGCATACGCATTGCCGCCAGAAGGGCGGACCGTGGACTTGTATGGGCGTAGCAGCGAAGCCGAGATCGATTGCCGTGCAGGCGGTCCCGTCTACTCCCCCAGGTGATTTACTGGAGAACATGTCCAATGCGGCTGTCGCCGAATTCTCGAACGTCGATGAGCACGCTGTCTGTCCTGCTCGGGGCACTCGAACAGATCGCCACGGCCGCAACGAATGCGGGGCGCGGGTCACCGTGAACGGTAAGGCCGTGTCTGGCACCGACGGTGTGTGACTAACTGGGCTATGGGAGCGACGAACGGATGATGACAAGCTGGCTCGCGACACAACGGGCCAGCTGATGTCACCGGTTTACAGCGCAGAACCATGCCGGCCGGTGGGGCCGTCCGGGCATGGAGTACCGGCTAGGAACAGCTGCCGCGTGCGGCGTCCTTGAGTCCGGCAGCCATCGCGGCCCTATCGGCCGCTGGTAGGGCATCCCAATCAGACGATTTCGATACCTCAGCGATGAGGCCGTCGGCCCATCCCTGCGCCGTCCACGTCGGATCGTCCTTAGCGAGCTCTGCGGCCGCGTTGAAGGAATCTAACCATTGTTGGCACGTTTCTCGCCGTAATGCGATGTTAGGAGCACCAACTGGAGCTCCTGCCGGAACTGCAGGCGTCGGTGCTATTGAGGTGGTGGGGTGCGCCACCGCCGTGGTGGTCGAAGCCGACGAGATGGCTGCCGGTGCCGATTCGGTGGTGCTGCTAGCGCAGCCGGTGAGGGCTGTAGCTAGAGCGGTGACGAGGACGAAAGTGGCGATGCGCATTGCGGACGAATCCCCCTGGGGTTGAGGCGTTTACGGATCGCGAACGCTACCGGTCAGAAGGATTCGTGTCAGGTTTGCCGGAATGGTGAAGGTCAGCAAGGTAAGTGCTCGACGTCGCGCAGAAGTTCGTCGCTGAGCGAGGTGGGAATAGCGGCGGTTGTATGGATTTTCGGGAGTGCCACCGACACGATCAGAGGAGGGCGGCGACCTTTTGTGCGGTTTCCTTTGCTGATCCCGGGTTTTGGCCGGTGACGAGGTTGCCGTCGACTACGGCGTAGGAGACGAAGGGGAGTTTGGCTTTGGTGTAGTGGGCGCCGCGGTTCTTCATCTCCTGTTCGGCGTTGTAAGGCACGAGCTTGCTCACGCGGGCGAGAACTTCTTCCTGCCAGGCGAATCCGGTGAGGTTGCGGCCGGCGACGAGGTGGGAGCCGTCGGATAGTGTCGTGTTGAGCAAACCGCAGTAGCCGTGGCAGACCGAGGCGACGATGCCGCCGCGTTCGAAGATCTCGCGGGTGATGCGTTGCAGGCCTTCGCTATCGGGGAAGTCGTACATGACCGCGTGGCCGCCGGTGAAGTAGATGACGTCGTAGTCGGCGGAGTCGATCTGGTCGGGGCCGATTGTGTTCTCCAGCAATGCCATTCGGGAGGGGTCGGCGCGCCAAGCTTTGGCGGTCTTGTCGTAGTTGGGGAAGGAGAGTGAGCGCGGTTCCAGGGGTACGGGTCCGCCTGCCGGGCTGATGAGGGTCTGTTCGAAGCCGTGTTCTTCGAAGACCTGCCAGGCGTGGGTGAGCTCGGACAGCCAGAGTCCGGTCGGGTGGGACGGATCGTCGTAGTGGCCGACGTTGGTGACGACGTTCAAGATGCGCTTGGTCATTCGTGATCGCCCTTCGTTCGGACGGAGGTGGGGATCGGCATGTGCAGGGCGTTCTGGCCCTCGGTCATGACATCGAGCTGGATCGTCCGGATGGGGCGGAGTGAGCGGATGTCGTCGGCGACCCGGCCCGCGCCGAGTTCGAGGTCGATCCCACGCGGGAAGCGGGCGGTGCCGGTGGAGAGGGTATTGGTCTGGCTAAGTGTCGAATGCCAGGCGTCATTGATCCTCGTGTATGAGGTCAGGGTCGAAACCTGTTCGCCCGAAGCGTGTTTCACCTGACGAGGTGTGGAGGCGGATAAGGCCACATCGATATCGCCGTCGTCATTCGCGACGCGGGCCGTGACGCTATCGGCGTCGATGTCGATGTCGACATCGATGCCGGTCACCCATTTCGGGAAGCCGTAGCCGTCATGGCCGCGCACCTGGGCGATCTTACTGCTGACGGGTAGGGACAGCACGTAGGTGTGCAGGTGGTCGTTCTTCAATCCGGTGAGCAGATCGAGGAATCCGAATCCGCGGTGCCGCGCGGGTTTGACGGCGATGCCGACGGCGGCCTCGGTGTAGAAGTCGATATCGCAGATGTCGTAGCGGAAGAACATCACTGAGACGAGTCCGACGCCGGGTATGAGTTCGACCGGGGACAACTCGTGCGGCAGTCGTGCGCGGATCGCCGCTGAGGGGGCGATCATCGTCAATCGCGCGGTGGAGATTCGGTAGTAGAAGTTCGGTGTCCAGGTGGGGCCGATCGGGGAGTCGACCTTGGCTTTGGGTAATTGCCGGAAGAACTCGACACCGGGCACTCGCGCATCAGCCGCGATGGCATCGAGGTCGGCATGCATTCGGAAGCGGTCGTAGAGACCGCCTCGGGGGACATCGACCTCGCGGCCTCCGAGGTCGACGGTGACCAGCTGTGGTGTGGGCGCACCCATGAACGCTCCCTATGTTGACAATGCTTACATCGACGAGGCTAAGACTCGATGTAAGCACTGTCAACACTCGGCGTGGCTACTGCGTGCGTACCGCCAGGATCGCGGCGAACGCGGCGCGTACGTGATCGGCGACTTCCGTGCTCGACTGGGCGGTGAGCTTGCCGTCCAGGTGAAGGAATGCCAGGCCGTGCGCGAGCGCCCAGCCCGCCGAGGCGAGTGCTTCGGAGCCGCCATCGGGGAAGACGTGCGTCATCGCCAGCTTCAAGAGGTCATGAATCTCCGCGGCGGCTTGGACGCGGTCCTCGTCGCTCGTATCGCAGGCGTTGCCGAACATCAGGCGGAATAGTGCCGGTCGGCGCAGCGCGAATTCGACGTAGGTGACTGCCAGCTCGCCGAGATCGGTTGTCGAGGTTGGTAATTCGCCACCCGAGATGAGGTCCGCCTTCAGATCCCGCAGACCTTGCGCGGCGAGCGCGGACTCCAATGCCTCCCTGTCGGCGAAGTGCCGATAGGGCGCGGTCTGGGAGACGCCCGCATCGCGTGCGATCGCGCGCAGCGAGAACGGCTCACCGGCCTCGAGCCGGTGCATTGCCGCCTCCAGGAGCGAGGCCCGCAGATCACCGTGATGGTAACCACTCTTCACTGAAGTTGACACTGCACACATTCCTTCCTAGCCTCATGTTAGCAATGTAAACATACCGCGATCAGGAGCAGCGATGTCATCCGCAGTCCCCATCCCCACCAGGTCCGGCGGGTCGGAGCAGGCTTCACCGGTCTTCACGCCCTTCACGCTCCCCAACGGATCGGTGCTGCCGAACCGGCTTGCCAAGGCCGCCATGGAAGAGAACATGGCCGTTCGCGGGCAACTCCCCGGCCCGGCGCTCTTCCGGCTCTACGAGCGCTGGAGTCGCGGTGGAGCCGGTTTGATCATCACCGGCAATGTCATGGTTCATGCCGAGGCGCTCACCGGCCCGGGTGGCGTTGTCCTCGAAGCGAATTCGCCGGTCGAGCCATTCCGTGAATGGGCCGCCGCAGCCAAAAGCGTTGGCGCACAGGTCTGGATGCAGATCAACCATCCAGGCAGACAGGTGCGCGCCGACATGCCGGGCGTAGCCTGGGCTCCTTCGGCAATCCGTGTCGATGTCGGTAAGAACACCAAGCGTTTCGCACAACCGGTTGCCATGACCGAAAGCCAAATCACCGAGACGGTCCAACGCTTCGCCGAAACCGCCCGCCGGGCAGAAGAAGCCGGTTTCGACGGCGTGGAAATCCATGCCGCACACGGCTATCTGCTCTCCCAGTTCCTCTCCCCGCTCGCCAACCACCGCACCGACCGCTGGGGCGGCGGCCTCGAAAACCGCGCCCGCCTCCTACTCGACATCGTCCGCGCCGTCCGGGCCACCGTCGCACCTACCTTCGCCGTCGCGGTCAAACTCAACTCCGCCGACTTCCAACGCGGCGGCTTCGACGCCGACGATGCCGCAACGGTCATCACCATGCTCGCGCCCCTGGGCGTAGACATGGTCGAACTCTCCGGCGGCAGCTACGAATCCCCCGCCATGACCGGCCAATCCGGCGACGACCGCACCCGCTCCCGCGAGGCATACTTCCTGGCCCTGGCCGAACAACTCGCCACCACCAGCCCCCTTCCCCTGATGCTCACCGGCGGCGTCATACGACTCCCGGTAGCCGAAGAAGTCCTGGCGGGCGGCATCGACCTGGTCGGCATGGGAAGCGCCCTAGCAATCAACCCGGACCTACCGAACCACTGGCACGAAAACCCCACTGCCACCATCGAACTCACCCCGGTCCGAATGAAAGACAAAGCCGTCGCCTCCGCCGCCAGTATGGCCCGCGTCCGCCAACAACTCCGCCGCCTCGGCGCAGGCCGCCGCACCCGCCCCTCCAGGAATCCGGTAATCGCGCTTCTCATCGAGACTGTGCTCCAACAGCGCGCACTCCGTCACTACCGCATCTGGTTGGGCCGCCGCGCGGCCTGAACTCGGTTGGTGGCATACGTCCAAGACGATGTCCGAGCTACCTTCCCAGTGCCTATTGCGTTGTGCCGGGAAGCAGTTCGACCGGTTCGGGAGCGCCGGAGACCATACCGGCCTGCGAGAAGTACTCATACGCAGCACGGGCCACCTCGGGTGCGAGGATCTCGAGATGGCGTTCTGTCACCTCATAGCGACCGGCCGCATCGGCGAGTTGGTTGAGGTCGTCGAGGCTGACATGGTCCAGAACCTCACCGGTGTCATCGTCGTATGACGTGTGCACTGCAGCGGCGTGCGCATCCTTGGCCAGCGTTCGGAGCCGGTTGTCGTAGGCGCACTCACCCAAGCAGAGGTCGAGGCCGTCTTCGAGTTCGGTGGGTGTGGAGTGCCAGCTGCCATGCTCCCACCAGCGCACGAAGCTGATCGAGTCCGCGGTGAGAACACGCGGGTGATGTGTCCTGAGCTCGACAGCTCGAACCCATTCCGGCGCATCGCTTCTGGGGTCGTAGGGCTGGTCCCAGACGGTGTTGCAACGATCCCATCCGAACAGCACTGCGCGATCACCGGGATATCGGATGAGGGCGAACCAGTTGCCCGCACAGTCCTCATGATCCAACCGGCCGCCGGTGACCACCGTCGCCGTACCGATCTCTTCGGCCAACTCGGCGGGTTCGAACACCGCGTCGGGGAAGGCCGCGAAAAACACATCCATGACAACGGCTGTCACCCACAGCACGCGCGGATGCGGCAACTCCAACTCCATGTCCGGCAATGTAATAGCGGCCACCGACACCGCGCTGGGCTCGCGAGCCGCCGAGAAAGGGTTCAGCGAGTTCTCTACCGGTGGTCGGCGGCTAGTTTCAGGCCGAAGGCGATCAGTACTGTGCCGGTGAGGGTGTCCATTGTGCGGCGGACGCTGTCGCGGTTGAGCCAGGTTTTCGCGAGGGTGGCGGCGGTGATGATCGCGGTGAACCAGAGCATGCCCTCGATGTTGTGGATGAGGGCGAGGAGGGAGCCCATCAGCAGGGGTGGGACTCCGTCGGGGAGGAATTGGGGGAGCATCGCGACGTAGAAGACGCCGACTTTGGGGTTGAGGAGGTTGGTGCCTAGGCCGCGGGCCCAGGCTCCGAATGCGCTCGTGGGTGAATCATCCAGTGTGGCTTGTGGATTGGTTGCCCGTTTGCGGAGTCCGTCGCGGATCATGGTGATGCCCATCCACGCGAGGTAGATCGCTCCGGCGATGCGCAGGCTCGTGTACGCCAGTTCCGAGGCGGTCAGCAGCAGGGAGACTCCTGCCGCGGCGGCCACGCCCCACACCAGCGTGCCGGTGCCGATTCCGATCGCGGTGGCGAATGCGTAGCCGCGGCCGCGACTGATCGCGGCGCGGAGCACCAGCGCGGTGTCCAGCCCGGGGACCAGGGTGAGCAGACCCGCGACTACGGCGAAGGACAGCAGAGCGTGCGGCATGCGCGCAGCCTATATGGGCGATCGGCCCATACCGGCTGGCTCATTGCCGTCGAGTGCAGCGTGCGATGTGATGCGTGCGGGTCGATATGACCGGTTAGCACGTCATGCCGTGGCGCACAGCGGACTTGGGGTCGAAGTTCTCCGGGTCCACCGCGACGCGGACGACCTTCTGCGCCGACAGGTCGACCAGGAAGGTCCAGCCGTTCGGTAGCACGAGGCCGTCGGCGTCGACGCGGTTGACCTGAATGTACTTGCCGCCGTTAGCCGGTCGGCGCGCGGTGAAGCGGCCGAAGCGGGTTTCGGGGGCCTTCGCTCGCACAAGCGCTATCGCGGATTCCACGTCCGTATCGGAAATGAGCGCTGGTGCGGTCTGGGTCTGGGTTTCCATCGGTGTCAATCTCCTTGCGGTCCTTGCCTGTTTCGCCTACTTCATACAGAGCGTTAGCCCGCATGGCACGTGAATTCAAGCATGTGGCCCAACTTCGCGGCGCGTCTCACAGCTGGGATGCCGGTGATATACCCGATTTCGGACAGCGCAACGGTCGCCCAGCAGGCTCTCGACTGCTGGGCGACCGGGATCGATCGATGGTTCAGTGAGTCGGATCCGGGACCGCGGGGCCCAGGTCCAGAGGTTGCGCGCCGCTCTGGCTGTCGTGCGCGGTGTTTCGATTGCCGCTTTCGCTGGAGCCGTCGCCTACCGCGCCCGAGCTGAGCGTGTTGCCGTTACCGGGGCTTGCGATATTTCCGTCGCTGCCAGCCGACCCGAGACCCGAACCGCTGTCTCCCGATCCGGAACTGCCCGAATCGGCGATGGGCAGGGAGACCTTGGTGTCGCTGCTACCCGCCGAACCGGTGTAGGCGCTTTGGGACAGTGGCAGGGATGGGAAGTCGGCGCTGCCGGTACCGCCGATGGGGGCGGGCGTCGCGGCGGCGACGCCGAGGCCGAGCGTCACGATCGACGCTCCGGTGACCATGACGGCCGCGGTGGCTTGCAGGTAGGCGGCTACGATTCGTACGCGTCTTCGTGCCGGATATCGGTTCTTCATCTGATCCTCCAACATGCTGAAAAGGGTTATTGCTCTGTGGGATTCGATGTCTCGCTGCGCCGAGCGGCGTTCACCTCCAGGCTGTGATCGATGCGAAAGAATGCGGGGGATCATGCCGTCAGCGGGGAGAAGGGGCATGATCCCCCGGACCGGCACGGTCTGGTCCGATTCAGACGCCGGTCGGCAGCGGCCATCACGAGCGGGAGCGGTGATGGCCGCGATGTGGTCAGTGCGGTTTGCGGCCGCCGTCGACGATGTCGAATTCGTTGGGCAGATTGGCGCGATACAGTCCGGCGTCGACGGCCTTGAACGGTTCCCAGAGGAGCTGTTTGAACTGTTTGTGTAGTTCGACCGCGCCCTGGGATGAGCCCGAGGCGTGCAGTACGGCGTTGGCGGCGCGGCGGCCGCCCTCGTTCGCGCCTTCCATGCAGGACACGTTCATATCGGTTTTGATCCAGTCACCGGCGAGCATGAGATTGTCGATGCCGGTGGCGGCTTCGGGACGCTGGGTCCATGAGCCCGCGTTCTGGATGAAAATCGAGTCGTCGTAGGCGATTTGGGGTGTGCCCGCGCCGGTGAGGCCGGTGTCGATGAGCGTCGAGTGCACCATATCGTCGGTCAGCTGGGTGACGCCGTCGCCGTTGACGTGCGCCTTGATCTGCTCCCAGGTTTCCTTGACGATCTCCTCGGGCGTGCACTGTTTGGCGGTCTTCTTGTTGAACATGCCCGGGGTGTCCCAATCCGAGATGATGGCGGAGAGAACGTCTTTGACGGTGCCGTCGCCGTAGGAGGTGAGCGGTTTCTTCCAGAACTGGGCTTCGCTGATGGAGGTCAGCCCCCAGGAGGCGTCGTTGTATCCGACGTGGCCGTTGGCCAGATCGTGGCGGGATTTGAGGAAGTACTGCAGTCCGACCATCCAGGCGTTCTGGAGTTTGCGCGCACCTGCCAGGGCAGGATCCGCCGCGACCATGGCGTCGTCGAGAACGGTGGAGAAGCGCTCGTGCGGTATCGCCGAGATGTAGTAGTCCGCTTCCACCGCGTTCGTGCCACCGGAACCGGATACCGTCGCCGAAGCGATGTGTTTGCCATTGGTCTTGAAGCTCGAAAGCTGCTGTTCCAGTTGGATCTTCACGCCGATGGAGCGCAGATAGTCGCCCCACGGATTGACGAACTGTTCACTCGTCGGACCGTTGAGCACCCGATCGTTGCCCTCACCCGCCGCACCACCGTCGTTGTTGATGCCCAGCAGTGACCAGACATAGGATTCACCGACCAGCCCGATCGCGTTGGCACTGCAGTTCGCGGATTTGGTGGCTACCAGCTCTTTGATGAATCCGTCGCCGAGGAACCGGTTGTACTCCTTCGACGAATTGTTCAGCTTCGCGAAATCGGTCCAGGTGATGTTCTCCCACTGGCCGAATTTGCGTTCGTCGCAACTGGTTACGTAGACGCCGAGGCGTTCCGCCGCGAACAGCGCCTCCTGCGCCGGGAGTCGCCATACCGTCTCGAGCACCGAGGACACCGAGTCGATGAAGGCTTTCAACGTCATCGGCAGCTGGGGCAGCGGGATCGGGAACGGTAGCGGAATGGTGAGGTTGTGCCGGTTGACCCCGGCGATCATTGCCGCTTCGAGTCTGACCAGGTTGTCCCACACGCCATTCTTGTTGCCCGCGAACGGTATTCGGCGCATCGTATCCGGCAGGTTGTGATAGAAGCCGAAGAAGCTGCGGAATCCGTGCTCGCCGGGTAATGGCGTGGACCCCGAGTTGGGGGCGTAGATGCTACGGGTCTTGCCGCCCAGCACATTTCGCGCCTCGTACAGCGTGACGGCGAATCCGCGCTCGGCTAGTTCATGTGCCGCTGTCATACCGGCCGGGCCCGCGCCGAATATAGCCACGGTTTTCCCCGGGGGAGCGGCGCTGGCCCGCCAGCCCTTTCCGGCTCCGGGCACCGTGCCCATCGTCGTGAGCGCTGCCACGCCCGCGCCGGCGACCGCGGCATTCTTGAAGAATGAGCGCCGCGATTGCGGCGGTAACTGTTTGTCGTGCAAGTTCGGCCTCCCGACCAATCGGCCCGGGGCGTGCGATCCTGCGCTCCGCCGGGGGCCCGACTATTCCGTCGAGGCAATATGTTAACAACTATTCTTGGCTGTAACCGTTTCCTGGCAAGTCTGTTTCAGGTCACAGAAAGCGCGCTTACCTGCATATATGTGACATCACGGAACAATCTCGACAGCTGAACGGGTGTAATTAGTTCCCCATCAATACTTCCAAAAATGCCTTACCGAGAGTTGTTCCGTGACAGGCTACGTTCCACGATCCAGGCGATAGACCTTGTGCGACATGAGAAGTCGTGGTGACCATGAATCAGAGCTGCGCGGACCTCACCACCGTGACGTGGCGGTGTACCGAATTCGCGATCGACATGCTGGACGGCCATGCCGAGCCCACCGCGGCAGACCTCGCCCCGCTCACCCAGGCGGTGGCCGACTGGGCGCGCGCGGGTGTGCCACTCGATGCGATCCAGCACGCCATCCACACCGGATTCCGCAGGGGCTTGGCCGAATTCACGACCCGGGTGAATCCGGCGAACGCCGGTGACATCACCACCGGTGTCGCACTGGCCATCTCGTTGTTGACCGTCATCACCTCGACCGCCTCACTCGCCTACCTCGGCGAACTGCGCTCCGTGCTCTGCGAACGCCGCGGGGCCGCAACAACACTCGCCGCCGCACTCCTCGGCGGCCGCAGCACCAAGACGATGGCTCGCGAGTGCGGCATCACCATCGCCGAGTCCTATACCGTTCTGGCACTGGGTCTTCCATCCGCCCCCACGCAGGTCGCCACGAACCGCACGATCGGCCGCATCCAGGACGAACTCACCACGCACGCCGAATCAGGTGTGCTGTCCCTCCTGGGCCCGGGCGGCGGCACCGTCCTGATCCCCGCGCCAACCCTGACCGACGACGAGGTCAACGATCTGGTCAAACGCCTTTCCGCCGCAGCGGAAGTCGAGGTGACCGCCACCAGCACCCACGCCACCGTCCCCGATATCCCCGCCGCCGCCGAACACACCCGCGAACTCCTCAACCTGGTCCGACAAGCCCACAACACCCCCGGCCTCTACCGCTTCGACAACTTCGCCCTCGAATACCAACTAACCCGCCCCGGCCCCGCCCGCCGCCTCCTCGCAACCCAACTCGACCCCCTCGACGCCCACCCCGACCTCTTCAAAACCCTCCGCATCCACCTCTCCAACGAACTCAACCGCCGCCGCACCGGCCGCCAACTCCACATCCACGCCAACACCGTCGACTACCGCATGCAACGCATCAAACAACTGACCGGCCTCGACCCGGCCCTCCCCTCCGACCTCTGGCAACTACGCTCAGCCCTGATAGCCAGACTCAGCGAAGGCCCGAGACCGTGAGTCGTCCCACCGAACCCAGCTCAGGAAAACGCATGAGTCAGATGGCCTTCTACGGCGATATCGCCAGCAGCGACAGTCAGTCCGTATCAGCGGTTCTCACCGACTGGCTCGATCGCGAACCTGAAACTGCTGATCCGCCTCTGCGCCGACAGGGGCCTGAACTGCGTAATCGACTACACGCCGGTCGATTCCAATGGCGACCCGGTGGGAGACGAAGTGACCATCGACGTGAGCGACTCACGGTCTGTGTAGCTGGATCCGTCGACGAGTCAGTCCCGTTGTCCCGCAGGTGTGCCGAGCATGATGCTGAGGTCTCGGATCGCGTCGTCGAATGCTTTCCGGGCGCCGGGTTTGCTGTTCAGTCCGCGGTTGCCGCAGTGCGGGATCTCGCGGGTGGTGAAGTCGTAGAGATCTGGACGGGCGATGTTTGAGAGTTGCCAGCCGGTGCGGGCGTTCTTGCCAAGGGGCAGAACAATTGTGAGGTCCGGCAGGAGATCGACGAGGCGGCGGGTCCAGACGACGCCTGCCTTGAGCTCCCACACGTGTGAGCCACCATTCTTGGTGTTCGAGGTGGGGAAGGGGCAGACGTTCCAGTGCACGACGTTCTTCCAGCTGACGCCGTGACGGTCGTATGCTTCGCGGCAGTTGCGGGCGGTCGCGTCGTTGTTGTCCAGACTCAGTAGTCCCGAGCCGGTACCCGCCTCTGCCATCGTGCTCGGGTTGTCGAGTAGAACCAGTGCGCGGGCGTGGATTCCGCCCTGATCCGGATCGACGTAGGGGACCGTGCCCGGCTCCAGTGCGCGTGCCCGCGCGATTTCATCGGCGAGCGCGTTTATCGGCGCGACGTGCGGCTGGCGGATGCGCGACATGCGCTCGTTCCGGACCTCGGGGTAGGCATTGCGTCCCAGGACCATGCTGCTCCTCCATCGGTTCTCTCGATGGTAGGGCCGCACGAGCTACGCCCGGCGTGTCCCAGCGCGCAGGCTGAATTCGGCTGCGTGTCAAGTCAGCTCGATGAGCCTTCGATGCTCAATGTCGCGGTTGTCAGGTTTTCGGCGGCGGTGCGCGCGATGGTGGCGGCTTGGCGTAGTTGGGCTTCGGGGTGGGCGGTGCGGTGTTCGACGGCGGCGCGGATGCGGTCGAGGGAGACGCCCGTTGCGGTGGTGGCGTCGCGTAGTTGGGTGTGGCGGTCGTCGAGGTCGCGGTGGGCGGCGGCCAGCTCGTGCAGGCGGCGGTGGAGGTCGGCGATGTGGTTGATCAGGTCTTCCACTTCGCGGGTGGTGAGTTCGAGGCCGGGGTGGGTTTCGCCGGAGAGGATCGCCTCGCCGGCGATCTCGGCGCAGCGTGCCTGGAGCACGTCGAGAATGTCTGTCACACAGATCCCCTCCTACGCTGCGGCGGGGGCGGTGCCAACCCGGCCCCCGACGGTTCGAATGGTCCATCCACGCCCGGAACCAATTACACCATTGTCTCCGACAGTGGATTTTCACTACCGGTTTTCCCGACGTCGACTGAGGAATTGCCCACGATACGTACGAGTAACCCCGAGACGCTGTGTACGTGCGCGCGGTTCGGGTGCAAACTACGCGAGACCGGCAGTCGTAATCCAATCGCCCGACCCCGGGCCAGTGCTGTGGAAGGAGTTGGCGAGTGTTCAGCCGTATCGCCATCGTGAATCGTGGGGAGGCCGCCATGCGGTTGATCCACGCCGTCCGAGATCTGGCCGCGGAGACCGGGTTACCCATTCAAACCGTGGCCCTGCACACCGATGTCGACCGGAACGCGACATTCGTGCGAGAAGCAGACGCCGCCTATGACCTGGGTCCCGCGTCCGCGCGTCCGTATCTGGATCTCAAGGCGCTCGAGCAGGCGCTCGTCGCCACCGGCGCCGACGCCGCCTGGGTCGGTTGGGGTTTCGTCGCCGAGGATCCCGCCTTCGCCGAACTGTGCGAGCAGATCGGTGTCACCTTCATCGGCCCCAGCCCCGACGCCATGCGCAAGCTCGGTGACAAGATCGGCGCGAAGCTGATCGCCGAAGAGGTCGGCGTACCCGTCGCCCCGTGGAGTCGCGGCGCGGTCGAAACCCTCGACGCCGCCCTGGAGTCCGCGTCGAAGGTCGGCTACCCGCTGATGCTGAAGGCGACCGCCGGTGGTGGTGGCCGCGGCATCCGCATGGTCTCCAATGAGGCCGAGCTCGCCGATGCCTACGAGCGCACCAGTCAGGAAGCCGCCCGCGCGTTCGGCAGCGGCATCGTATTCCTGGAGCGCCTGGTCACCGGCGCCCGGCACGTCGAGGTCCAGGTGATCGCGGACGGTCAGGGCACCGCGTGGGCGCTCGGCGTGCGTGACTGCTCGGTGCAGCGCCGCAATCAGAAGGTCATCGAGGAATCTGCCTCACCCGTGCTCGCGCCCGAGCAGGTCGCCGATCTCAAGGCGTCGGCGGAGCGGCTGGCCATCGCGGTCGGCTACCGCGGCGCTGCCACGGTGGAGTTCCTCTACCACCCCGGCGACAAGATGTTCGCGTTCCTCGAGGTGAATACCCGCCTGCAGGTGGAGCATCCGATCACCGAGTCCACCACCGGATTCGATCTGGTGCGCGCGCAGCTGCACGTCGCCTCCGGCGGCAAGCTCGAGGGTGAGCCCCCGGCCGAGCGCGGCCACGCGGTCGAGGCACGCCTCAATGCCGAGGATCCGGATCGCGATTTCGCACCCGCGCCGGGCCGCATCGCACGCCTGAATCTGCCTGCGGGCCCGGGCATTCGCGTCGATACCGGCGTCAGCGAGGGCGATACCATCCCCGCCGACTTCGACTCCATGATCGCGAAAATCATTGCCTACGGCCGCAATCGCGATGAGGCGCTCGCGCGCCTGCGCCGTGCTATGGCCCAGACCCAGGTCGTCATCGAGGGCGGCGCGACCAACAAGAGCTTCGTGCTCGACCTGCTCAACCAGCCCGAGGTCATCGACGGCAGCGCCGACACCGGCTGGATCGACCGCGTGCGCGGCGAGGGTCGCCTTGTCTCGCAGAAGCATTCGTCCATCGCGCTCGCGGCCGCGGCCATCGACGCGTACGAGGAAGAAGAGAACGCCGAGCGCCATCGCCTGCTCTCCACCGCCGCCGGTGGCCGTCCGCAGGTGCAGCATCAGAGCGGCCGCCCGCACGATCTGAAGCTGCGCGGCGCGAGCTACCGCGTGCGGGTCGCCCGCATCGGCGCGCACCGCTTCCGGATCGGCATCGAGGCCGGTGGCGATATCGCCACCGCCGATGTCGATTTGGAGCGTTTCGATCAGCACACCGGCCAGATCGTGGTCAACGGCACCCGGTACCGCCTGGTCACCGGCACGCACGGCCCGATCCACGTGGTCGATGTCGACGGCGTGACGCATCGCATCAGCCGTGACGAAGGCGGCGTCGTGCGCTCGCCCGCGCCCGCGCTGGTTGTGGCGACTCCGCTCTCGGTCGGCGATGAGGTCGAGGCGGGCGCTCCGGTGCTCGTGCTCGAGAGCATGAAGATGGAAACCGTGCTGCGCGCACCGTTCCGGGCCCGGCTCAAGGAAGTCTCGGTCACGGTCGGCAGCCAGGTCGAGACCGGCGCGCCGCTCATGCGCCTCGAGCCCCTCGCAGAAGAGGGCGAGGACTCCGAGGGCGCGGCCACCGAACAGGTCCAGCTGGATCTGCCCGGTGCGCCGGAATCGGTTCGCCCGCAAGAGCGTTTGACCCGCGGCCTGCAGGACGTGAGCAGCCTGCTCATGGGCTTCGACGTCGATCCGCACGATGATCGCCGCGTCGTCGACGAGTACCTGATCGCGCGCCGCGCCGCCATCGCGGACAAGCGCCGCCCGCTGGTCGAGGAATTCGAGATCGTGCGCCTGTTCGCCGATCTCGCCGAGCTGAGCCACAATCGGTCGTGGGAAGACGAGAGCGGTCCCGCGCACGCGCCCAGCGCGCGCGAGTACTTCCACATCTACCTGCAGAGCCTCGACGTCGATCGCGCCGGTCTGCCCGCGTCGTACCAGGCCAAGCTGGGTACCGCGCTCGCGCACTACGGCGTGAACGAACTCGATCGCACGCCCGATCTCGAGGCGGCGGTGTTCCGTATCTTCCTGGCGCAGCAGCGTCCGGCCGATGCGGTCACCATCATCACCACGCTGCTGCGCGAGTGGCTGCGCGAGCCGGGACCCGATGGGGCACTGCGCGAACCGGTCGGCTTGGCGCTCGAGCGTTTAGTCGCCGCGACGCAGATACGTTTCCCCGTCATCGCCGATCTCGCGCGCGGGGTCGTCTATGCCTGGTTCGGTCAGCCGCTGCTGCGCCGCAACCGCGCTCGCGTCTACACCAGCGTGCGCAAGAACCTGCACTACCTGGACCAGCATCCCGATGCCGCCGATCGCGGTGAGCGCATCGCCGAAATGGTGCGCAGCACCGAGCCTTTGGTGCGTCTGCTGGGTCAGCGCCTGGTGCGCGGATACGCCGACAACTCCGCCATGCTCGAAGTCCTGACCCGCCGTTACTACGGCAACAAGGACCTCGCCGACGTCCAGACCAAGCACGCGAGCGACAACACCTTCGTGGTCGCCGAACGCCGTGGCCTGAGCCTGGTGTCGGCCGCTGGCAGTTTCGACCAGATCAGCGGTGTGCTCAGCGGTTTGGCGCAGGTCTCCGCCAGCGCGGCCTCGGTGGAAGCCGATATCTACCTCGGCTGGGAGAAGCAGCCCGAGGACTTCGACGCCATGGCCACGGCCCTGCAGGAAGCCCTGGACGCGCAGCCCCTGCCGAACCAGGTGCATCGCATCACCGCCACCGTCGCGGGCAGTGGGGGCGCGGTTATGCACCACCACTTCACCTTCCGGCCCTCGGCGACCGGCATGGTCGAAGAGCGCCTGATCCGCGGTCTGCACCCGTTCATCGCCCAGCGCATGCAGATGAAGCGCCTGCGCAAGTTCGACCTCACCCGACTGCCGTCCTCGGACGACGAAGAGGTGTACCTGTTCCGCGGTATCGCCAAGGACAATCCGTCCGATGAGCGGCTCATCGCTTTCGCCCAGGTCCGCGACCTCGCGGCGCTGCGCGAGCGGGACGGTCGACTGCTGGCGCTGCCCTCGGCCGAAATCGCGATCGCCACCTGCCTGGACTCGATCCGGCGCGCGCAGTCGATGCGGCCCTCGGCCAAGCGGTTCAACACCAACCGCATCGTCATGTACATCTGGCCTGCGGTGGATGTCACCCGCGCGGAGCTCGAGACCGTCATCGGCGGGCATGTGCTGCCGATGACCGCGGGCGCCGGGCTGGAGGAGATCCTGCTCATCGCCCGCCAGCTCGATCCGGAAACCGGTGAGCTCACCAAGATCGCCCTGCGGATCGCGTTCGACGCGGCGGGCGGTGCCGAGGTGACCATCGGTGAGCGCACCGACGAGGCCGTCGAGCCGCTGGACGAGTACCGTCAGAAGGTGCTGCGCGCCAGCAGCCGCAACACCGTGTACCCGTACGAATTGACCGGCCAGCTCGGCGATTTCAGCGAGTACGACCTCAATATCGAGAACGCGCTGGTGCCGGTGGATCGGCCCAAGGGCTACAACAAGGCGGCCATGGTCGCCGGTGTGGTCACCACCCCGACCCCGCAGTACCCCGAGGGCGTCACCCGCGTGGTGCTGCTCGGCGATCCCACCAAATCACTTGGCGCGCTGTCGGAACCGGAATGCCGCCGGGTGATCGCGGCGCTGGATCTGGCCGAGCAGATGCAGGTGCCGCTGGAGTGGTACGCGTTGTCCTCGGGCGCGCGGATCTCGATGAAGTCCGGCACCGAGAACATGGACTGGGTGGCGGCCGCGCTCAAGCGCATCGTCGAGTTCACCCAGGATGGCGGCGAGATCAATATCGTCGTCTCGGGCATCAACGTTGGCGCGCAACCGTATTGGAACGCCGAAGCCACCATGCTCATGCACACCAAGGGCGTGCTGATCATGACCCCGGACTCGGCGATGGTGCTCACCGGTAAGCAGGCCCTGGACTTCTCCGGTGGTGTGTCGGCCGAGGACAACTTCGGTATCGGCGGCTACGACCGCGTCATGGGCCCGAACGGTCAGGCGCAGTACTGGGCGCCGAACCTGCTCGCGGCCCGCGATGTGCTGATGTCGCACTACGACCACACCTACATCGCTCCCGGTGAGCAGGCCCCGCGCCGCGTGGAGACCAGCGATCCGCTCGATCGCGATGTCTCGGACTTCCCGCATCTGGTGGCGGACAGCGATTTCACCACCGTCGGTGAGATCTTCTCCTCGACCGCGAACCCGGATCGCAAGAAGCCCTTCGACATTCGCACGGTGATGCGCGCGGTGGCCGACCAGGATCACCCGGTGCTCGAGCGCTGGGCGGGCATGGCCGACGCCGAGACCGCGGTTGTGCAGGACGCGCGTCTGGGCGGTATCCCGGTGTGCCTGTTGGGCATCGAGTCCCGGGGCGTGACGCGTCGTGGCCTGACCCCGACCGACGGACCCGACACCTATACCGCCGGAACGCTTTTCCCGCGCTCGTCGAAGAAGGCCGCGCGCGCCATCAACGCCGCCAGCAACAACCGCCCGCTGGTGGTGCTGGCGAACCTGTCCGGCTTCGACGGCTCCCCGGAGTCGATGCGCAAACTCCAGTTGGAGTACGGCGCCGAAATCGGCCGCGCGATCGTCAATTTCCAAGGCCCGATCGTGTTCTGCGTGATCTCGCGGTACCACGGCGGCGCGTTCGTGGTGTTCTCCAAGGCCCTGAACCCGAATATGACGGTGCTGGCCCTGGAAGGCTCGTTCGCGTCGGTGCTCGGTGGCGCGCCCGCCGCCGCGGTGGTGTTCGCCCACGAGGTCAGCACCCGCACCGCGGCCGACCCGCGCGTCCGGGAGCTCGAGACTCGTGCCGCCACCACCGCCGGTGCCGACCGTGCCGTGCTGACGGCCGAACTCGACGAACTGCGCTCCTCGGTCCGCACCGAGAAGCTCGGTGAGGTCGCCGCCGAATTCGACCGCGTGCACAATATCCAGCGCGCCGTCGAGGTCGGTTCGGTCGACGCGATCATTCGCGCCGCCGAACTCCGTCCGCGCATCATCGATGCCATCGAGGCCAAGCTGCGCTGAGCTCCACCAGGCTAGGCAGCTGAGAAGATTCCGCCGGTCCCTTCACAAGGGGGACCGGCGGAATCATTTGTGCCCGTAGGGATGTGCGATGCGGTGGGTGAAGGTGCCGTGGAATCCCCAGGGAATGTGGTGGTCGAGCCATGCGGTGGCCAGCGGACCGCGTTCGAGGTCGCGGGCATCGAGTATCAGGAGCTGGGAACGGTTGTCGATGAGTTCGTGATTGAGAGCCAGCAGCCAGCCGTCGTCTTCCTCGGCGTCGCGGGTGCGCGGTACGAACAGGGGTTCGCCGACCGAACTCGCACCCAGCTCGCAGCTGGTGAGCTTGCCGGTCCGGTGATCGACCTTGACCACCGCGTTGAACAGCCCGGCCGGTCCGCCCGCACCGGCGAAGTAGCTGTAGCGGTGTTCGCGGGTACCGCGACGCCAGTCGTATTGCGGGAATTCGCCGGAGCGATCGGCGAGTTCGCGTTCGATCACGGTGCCGCCCTTGGTGATCCGATACTGCATGAGCCGTGAGTGCGGGAACTGCGGCTCGCCCAGGTCGTCGCGGTTCACCATGCCGGTCATGCGGCGGACCTCGTCCCAGCCGGTGTCGAGCCGCACGAGTTCGACCACCACGTCATCGCCGTCGTCGTAGGCGTTGGTCAGGTGCAGATGCAGGAGCGCTTCGTGCTCGACGATGCGCGGGCGACCGCCCCGTTTGGGTACCAGCAGGAACCGGGTTCCCTTGGCGCGCTTGAACTCCAGCGAATCCACGAATGAGGACGTGGCCAGTGCGAGTTTGGCGATATTGGGCAGGATCGGGTCGAGCACGAACACCATATAGCGCGCGGTGAGCGCGAAATCATGGTTCCACGGCACATCGAGCATCGGTATCGAGGCGACGCTGTGCAGCTTGCCCGAGCGATCGATTCGATAGGTGCGGATGCGCGGGGTGGGCAGCACATCCAAGCCGAAGTTGTACATATCGCCGGTGACCGGATCCCATTTCGGGTGCGCGGAGAACGCGCCGAGGAAGCCGAGGCGACCGCCGAAATCGGTGGGGCCCAGCGTATCGAGGGTATCGGGATCGATGCGGTAGGGATTGCCCATCTCCCACAGCGCCAGCAGGCCACCGTCGTAGTTGACGATATTGGTGTTGGCCACGTTCTCCGGCAAGCGGCCGATATTGGCCAGCGGGCCGCCCGGAATCTGGTCTCCCACACCGCGATACCGAATCTGGTTCGAGCGCTGGCCGTGCTGGAAGTGCCGGGTGCGCACGTACCGGTTGCGGAATCGCACCGTGGTGCCGTCCAAGGCGAACTGCGAGATCATGCCGTCGCCGTCGAATACGTTGTGTAGCAGCGACTTGCCGACCTGATGCTTACCGGGTCCGATTCGATAGAGCGTGCCCTGCAGATCCTGCGGCAGCGTTCCGTCGATCTGGTCGATCCGATAGTCGAGCTCGTCGAGCAGCGGTGCGGTGACCTGGTGGTAAGCGGACGCGTGAGTGCTGGTCATCGCGGATTCTCCCTTGAATCACTAATCTGATGACACCTGTCATCTGATGACGTATGTCCGCAAATGTAGAAGCGCGCCTGATGTGTTGTCAATGACGAACACGGCGCGAACGCGGAGGCAGCCTGCGCGAAAACCGCATCCGTGATGTGTCATCGCCCGCAGCCGGTCTCGTTGTTAGATGTGCAGCGTCTGGTCGCGCCGGGGTTGCGAGTCCGGCACGGTGTTAGCTTTGTTTTGGGACCGTTCACTCCGGCGCCTAACGCGGGGATCACGCGCGACGAGAGCCGGTCCGCCTCCTCTACCGGGAGGTTTTCCGCAGAGACGCGCCGGAGTCGCGGCGCACTGCCCAGGAGTTGCTGTGTTCTACGAATTACGAGTGCATTCCCCGCTGCCATATCTGCCGAACGGGCCGTTTCTGTCACCGCAAGATCTGTTGCGCGCCATCGATGGAGACTTCGACGGTGATATTCCCCTTGCCGGTTGGGCCGGTGCGCTCGGAACGCTGTATCGAGAATGGTGTGCGGAGCCGTCGATGGTGCAGATCGGTCAGAGTATCGACACGGTGGTGCATGAGATCGATGTCTGGATCGGGGCGTTGCTGCCCCGGCCGCGACCGGGAGCTCCGCGCTGGACCGATTCGGTCGGCGGGGTGATCGGCCGGGTGGCGGAGGCGGCGGTGCGTGCGCAGTGGGCGCTGCACTGTGCGAGCGACGCGATTCAGCGGCATCGTGCGTGGGACCATCTCGCCGAAATGCGCGGCGCCTATGAGGATTTGGCGCAGCTGGCGTTATCCGGCTCGATCGATCTGCCTAAATCGTGGCCCGCTGTCAGCTGGCCCGCCGCCGCGAGGTGATGGCGGTGCCGCATGCCCACCGGGCTAGAGGCAGTTCCCGGTGGGCGCGCCCGCAGGCCGTGGACCCCTTTCGTGTCACCGATCCAGGGTCCGCACGCACCAGAGCTGGTGCGAGCCTGCGGAGAGTACCGGCCGGCGTCGGGAGTCGGTCGACGTCGGCATCGGTACGGCATATGAGGCGTGAATCCTGTTGCCGCGCTTACGTTAGGGCCCGATCGAAGCGGTTGACAGTCGATGCGCGATGGCTCGGAGATCTCACCAAAAGAACAGCCACGGTACGTGAACCGCGACAATCGCGTGTGCTCGTATTCGGTCCACAGTCGTAGCCTGCGGCATTTGGTAAGGACCACAACAAAACTCGAATAACGAGTGCCTCCGCGCCGGTGTGTTCTTGACTGCGAGCCGAAGTTATTTCATCGGGTCAGGAGTTGGCATGTCGGGACGATCGAGGCGGGCTGGCACGGTGCTTGTCGCGGCTCTGCTTTTTCTCTCGTGCGGGTGGGCGAGCACATATGCCGATCCCGTGCGGTCCGACACCTCGCGGCTGGTGGAGATTCGCCCGGGACCCGGTAGGCAGACGCAACTCGGGTTCTATTCGACGGCGATGAACCGGACGATTCGAATGACACTGTTACGCGCGGCCCATCCGGAGTCGCCGGCACCGACGCTGTATCTGCTCAATGGTTCCAGCGGCGGCTCGGACGGGAATTGGATCGACCGTACCGATCTCACCGATTTCTTCGATGACAAACAGGTCAACGTCGTTGTGCTGATGGATGGCGCGGGCAGCTACTTCACAGACTGGCGCGCGGATGATCCGGTGCTCGGTAAACAACGGTGGACCACCCTGCTGACTCAGGAGTTGCCGGCGGTCATCGACCGGGAATTCCACGGCACCGGTGCGAACGCGATCGCCGGGGTGTCGATGGCGGGCACCTCGGTGTTCCAATTGGCCATCGCCGCTCCGGGTTTCTACCGGGCGATCGGCTCCTACAGCGGGTGCGCGCGCACCAGCGACCTGGCGGGGCAGGCCATCGTTCAGGCCGTGGTCGCCACGCAGCGCGGCACCGTCAGCAATATGTGGGGGCCCTCGGGTGACCCGGCCTGGCAGGCGAACGACCCCTACCTGCAAGCGGACAAGCTCCGTGGCACGTCCATGTATATCGCTGCCGGAACGGGCCTTCCAGGCCCCGACGATACGCTCGGGGCGGCGCACGGCGATGCCGTGCAGCTGCTTTATCAGCTCATGTTCGGATCTCCGCTCGAGGCGGTCGCGAACACGTGCACCCGCCAGCTACGCGAGCGGCTCAGCGCCGCGGGGATTCCGGCGACCTTCGATCTGCGCCCGAGCGGCACCCACTCCTGGGGCTACTGGCAAGACGATCTGCACAAATCCTGGCCGCAGTTCGAGGCGGCGCTGCGATGACGCGGAAAGAGGCGGCGGTGGCCGTCGGTTCGTTCGGAGCCTGCCTGATCTCGGTATTCATGCAGATGATCGATGTCACGATCGTCAACACCGCGCTCCCATCGATCACCGCGGACCTGGGGGCGTCACAGTCCCAGCAGCTGTGGGTGGTCGCCGGTTACTCGCTGGCCTTCGCCTGCGTGCTGCTCACCGCGGCCCGGCTCGGGGCGATTCTCGGCCGTCGCCGAGTATTCCTCTGGGCTGCGGCGGCCTTTACCGCGGCTTCGGTGTGGTGCGGAATATCCTCCGGCGCAGTGGAACTGGTGTGTGCCCGGATCGCCCAAGGCGTGGCGGGTGCAGGCATGGCGGCGCAGACCATCGCCATCATCACCGCCTCGTTCCGGCGTGACCATCAGCCCTCCGCCTTCGCGATCTACGGCGCCACAGCGGGTTTCGCGGGAATGCTCGGCCCGTTGCTGGGCGGCGCGCTGATCACGCTGAACCCACTCGGGTTGGGCTGGCACGCGGTCTTTCTGCTGAACCTGCCACTCGGTGTAGTGTCCATCGGCCTGGCTGCGAAGTACCTGAACATCGGTCCGGCACCGCAGCGACCGCCCTTGGACCTGCGCGGTTCGGCAATCGCTACGGCCGCGCTGTTTTTGCTGCTGTTCGCGCTCTCGGACAGCCAGCAGTCGGGCTGGCACCCGATGCACGTGGGCTGTGCGGCGATCGCGCTGGCGCTCGCGGGGTTGTTCGTTGCCTACGAGCGAGCGACCCGTCGCCGCGGAGGGACCGCGCTCGTTCGCTTGGATCTTTTCGCGGACAGGGGATTCGCGGTCGGCTCGGTGCTGGTGGCGGTCTTCTTCGGACTGTTCACCGCTTTCGTGTTCACCGTGTCGATCCTGTTGCAGGACGTGCTGCGGTTCTCCGCGTTTCGAACCGGAATCGCCATGACCCCCTTCGCCGTCGGGGCCGGGGCGGGCGCGCTGTGGTCGCCGAAACTGGTGAACCGCTTCGGTATTCGCGTCCTGGCCGCCGGCATCGTCGGCTTCGGTTGCTGGGTCGCGGTGGGCGTGGGATATCTCTACCTGACATCCGGAACGGTGAACCTGGCACTGGTCACCGTCCCGGTGTTTCTGGCGGGCTTCGGTGTCGGGGTCTTCGGCATCCCGCTGCAGCCGATCATGCTCGCGGGATTGGGCGACCGCGATCTGGACGAGGCGTCCGGCCTGCTGCCCACCGTGGAGCAGATCGGCAATTCGGTGGGCCTCGCGATACTCAGCACGCTCTTCTTCCGTGCCCACACCCTGGCGGGCAGCATGACCATGCTCAGCGTAATCGCCCTCGCCGCAATCGGTCTCGGCGCGCTCACACTGACACTGCCCTATCGCCGTGTCGCTCTCGGCTCGACGCCCTGGAGCCGGACCGCCACCAGCTGAGAGGTCCCAGCAATGCCAGCAGTGCCGGTGTGAGCAGCATGCGCAGCACGACGGCATCGATGAACAGCGCGGTGACCATGCCGACCGCGATGTACTGCATCATCACCAGATCCGAGAGCGCGAAGGCTCCGCATACGACGATGAGGATGAGCGCGGCGGCGGTGATGATCCACCCGGTCCGTGCGATGCCGTCCCGGACCGCCTCGGTGTCCGTCGCGCCTTTGCTCCTCGCCTCATGGATTCGGGCAAGCAGGAACACCTGATAGTCGGTGGACAGGCCGTAGATCACCGAAATGATCAGCACCAGAACCAGTGCCATGATCGGCTGCGGTGTGAAGTCCAGTAGTCCGGCCCCGTGCCCGGAGGCGAAGATCCAGGTGAGGACTCCGATCGTGGAGCCGAGCCCGAGCAGATTGAGCAACCCGGCCACCAGTGGCAGCACCGGCGAGCCGAATGCCAGTATCAGCAGGATTGTGGTCAGCGCGAACACCAGCGCGACCACCCACGGCATGCGATCCAGCACCGCGTCCACGCTGTCGATCTCGGCCGCGGATTGACCGCCGACCAGCACGGTCGTGCCCTTGGGCACTGCCATGGCACGCAAGTAGTCGATGGTCCGCTCGGCGTCGTGCGCATTTCCGACTGCTGTCGAGGTGGTGAAGACACCGAGCTGCGAGGGTGCGGAAAAGGGTTCGGGGAACGGCGCTTTCAAACCCGGTGCCCGATTGGCTGATTCGATCGTGGCGTCGAGATCGGTGGTGGAGTACGTCCGGACCACAATCTCGACCGGGTCGGTCTCGCGCAGCGGGAAAAGCTCGTCGAAGTGCTGCTGCGCGGTGCGGGTGGGATGCTCGGGGGGTAGAAATCGTTCGCTGATACCGCCGAAGGCGATATCGCGCACCGGGGCGATGAGTACCACCAGAATCGCCACGACCGGCACGATGGTCGTGATCGGCCTGCGCATGACCGCTCCGGCGATCCGTCCCCAGGCGTTGTTCCGCTGGTCGGCGCGCGCACGCCGGGAATGAAATCCGTTGTAGCCCAACCAGTCCACGCGCCTGCCGAGTATGGCCAGCGCGGCAGGTAGGACGGTGACCGAGACCGCCGCCGCCAGCGCCACCGTCACCATCGCGCCCAAGGCGAACGAGCGCAGGAACCCGTGCGGGAACAGCAGTATCGTGCTCGCCGCGGCGACCACGATGAGCGCCGAGAACGACACGGTGCGGCCCGCGGTCGCCACCGTGACCCGAACCGCCTCCGGCACCTCGTTGCCGGCGGCCAATTGCTCCCGGAACCGGCTCACCATGAAAAGTCCGTAGTCGATGGCCAAGCCGAGACCGATCATCGAAACCACAGGGGAGACAAAGGTGTTCACCTCCATGAAGGTGGTCAGTACGCGGACGATGCCCCAGGCCGCGACGACGGTCAATCCGCCCACGGCGAGCGGAAGCGATGCGGCGACGACCCCGCCGAACAGAAAGAACAACAGCACCGCCACCGCGGGTATCGCGAACAATTCCATCCGGCGCTGGTCGTGGGCCATGGTGTCATTGAGCGCCGCCGCGATCGGCTGTCTGCCCGCGACTTCCATATCGACACCGGGCAACGCGAGTTCGCCGGAGATCGCGCGGAAGTTGTTCAACCTGGTGGTGTCATCGGTGCCCTCGATGGCGACCGAGGCGAAGCCGTGATCCCGTCGCTCGGTGCCGAAGATATCCGGCATCGCCATACCCGTATCGGTGGCCCAGTACGCGCCGTTGATGCGCGCGATCCGGCCCGGAAAGCGCTGTGGCAGACCGTTGAGATAGCCGGCCACGGTGGCTGCGAAGGCAGGGTCATCGACGGTCTTCCCGGTCGGCGCGTGGAACAGTAGCAGCACGTCGGCGCTGTGGTCGGTTCCGAACGCGTGGTCGCGCAGTCGTGCCTCCTGCGAGGATTCCGAGCCCGGATCGTCCCAGCCGCCGACGCCGAGGTGCTCGGACAGTCCGAGGCCGTAGCCACCGAGCGCCAGCAATGCGCCGACCATCACGACCACGACGGTGAACCGCCTTCGCACAAGCCGATCTATCCACGGGGTCGTCTGGCCCGACATCGCAGCTCCCAACTGAGAAACACGGTCCGGTGCGGCACCGGCCACTCGCAACATAGGCACTCGGAATCGGTTGCACAGCACCTGATTCGACGGACTCGAGATATTTACAGCCATACCCCCCGTCGTTTTGTGAGGTGTCCTGAACTCGGGAGTGAATCCGGCATATTCCTTGATTTGCGGCACGATGAGGTGATCGCCAGCCACCTGTTCGCAAGGTGCCGGGAAGTGCTGGCGCTCAAATCAATCCGGCCTTGGAAGGTGTGCATGTCGGATATCGCGATAGTGGGGATCGGATGCCGATTCGCAGGTGGAATCGACTCGCCGGAAACCTTTTGGGAATTCGTCCTGGATAAGCGCGACGGTGTGGTCGACGTGCCGCCCGATCGCTGGGATTACCGCCGCTATTACGACCCGGAACCGCGTACGCCAGGGCGCAGTTACACCAAGCGCGCCGCCTTCATGACCACCGATCCCTGGGAGTTCGACCCGGACTTCTTCGGCATCTCCGTGCGCGAGGCCACAGTGCTCGACCCGCAGCAGCGCCTGATGCTGGAGGTCACCTGGGAGGCGCTCGACGATGCCGGGATCGCCAGGCGCGCGAGCGGCGGCTCGGTCGGGGTCTACGTGGGCGGTTTCGTGGTGGACCAGTCGGTGATCGGTGTGGTGGGCCCCGCACTGTTCCACACCGATATGCACACTCCGGCCAGCGCTTCGTACACGATGCTGTCCAACCGGATCGCGTACGCGCTCAACCTGATCGGACCCGCGCTCACCGTTGATACGGCGTGCTCATCGTCTCTGGTGGCGTTCCACCTCGCCTGCCAAGCGCTGAACAACGGTGATTGCGACGTAGCGCTGGCGGGTGGGGTCAATGTGATGCTCCAGCCGGAGACTTTCGTGCTGATGTGCAAGGGCGGCTTCCTCGCCGCCGACGGGCGCTGCAAGTCCTTCGACGCCGCCGCGGACGGCTACGGTCGCGGTGAGGGCGCGGGCATGGTGGCCTTGAAGCGACTCGATGACGCGGTGCGCGACGGCGACCGGATCTACGCCGTGGTCAAGGCGACCGGGGCCAACCAGGACGGCCGCACCACCGCGATCACCGTGCCGAACGTGGATTCGCAAGAGTCGCTTGCACGTTCGGTGTGCGCCCGCGCCGGACTGGCACCGGAATCGATCAGCTACATCGAGGCGCACGGCACCGGCACCCTGGTCGGCGATCCGGTCGAAATTCGAGCGCTGGGAAGGGTTTTCGGCGTACCGGACAAGCGGACGCGGACGCTGGGCGTCGGCTCGGTGAAGTCCACGCTCGGGCACACCGAGGCCGCCGCGGGGGTCGCGAGCGTCATCAAAGCGGCACTGGCGATCTCGCATCGCACGATCCCGCCTCAGGGCTGGCTCGACAAGCCCAATCCGGATATCCCCTTCGACGAGCTGGGTCTGCACATCCAGACCGAAGCCGAACCGCTGTCCCAGGACGCCGGGCCGATGACGGTCGCGGTGAACGGATTCGGGTACGGCGGCACCAACGCGCACGCCATTCTGCGGGAATACCGTCCGATCCCGGTTGTCGAAGTCGCGAGTGAGCCGAAACATCTTGGTGTACTGCCCATCTCGGCTCGCAGCACCGGTGCGGCGCGGGCGCTCGCCGGGCGGTTCGCCGATCTTGTCGCCGCGGGCACGGAACCGGAACGGCTGGCGCACGCCGCCTGGACCCGGATGGCGCACCACCCGTTCCGGACCGGCATGTTGCTCGGTGACACCGGCGACCTGATCCGGGAGCTGCGAGCATTCGCCGCCGGCGAAGGGCGTGACGCGGTACGCACCATTGTGGCCCGCACCAGCGGGCCGGTGTTCGTGTTCTCCGGCATGGGTCCGCAGTGGTGGGGAATGGCGCGTGAATTGCTCACCGCCGGGGGAGTTTTCGCCGATACCGCCGAGCGTGTCGACGCCGAGTTCCGTGCGCTCGCGGGCTGGTCGATCATCGAAGAACTACTGAAGGCGGAAGAGGATTCGCGGGTCGCCAGTACCGAGGTCGCGCAACCGGCCAACTTCCTGGTGCAGGTGGCGCTGGTACGCGAACTCGCCCAGTACGGCATCGAGCCCGCGGCCATCGTCGGCCACAGCGTCGGCGAGGTGGCCGCGGCCTATGTCAGCGGGATGCTCTCGCTGCGCGACGCGGTCCTGGTCGCCTACCATCGAGCCCGATTGCAGGCCACCACCGCGGGTTCCGGCGGAATGCTCGCGGTGGGTATGTCCTATGACCAGGCCCTCGAACTCGTCACCGACGATCCCCACGTCGATATCGCCGCGATCAACAGCGCGACCTCGCTGACCCTCTCCGGCGATATCGTCCGGCTCGATGAGATCGGCGAAAAGCTCGTCGCGGAAGGCTTTTTCGCGCGCGCCCTGCGGGTCGAGGTGCCCTACCACAGTCGGCTGATGGACCCCATTCTGGACGAATTGCGTTCGGCACTTGCGGAGTTGGAGCCCCAGGCACCGACCGTTCCCCTGTACTCCTCGGTCACCGGTGCACAGGTGATGGGCCCGGACTGGGGCGCGTCGTACTGGTGCGCCAATGTGCGCGAGCCGGTGCGTTTCGCCGACGCCGTCACGACGCTGCTCACCGAGCACCGGGTCTTCCTCGAGATCGGCCCGCACGCGGTGCTGTCGGGCAATATCCGCGAGACACTGCTCGGCGCGGACGTCACGGGGACCACGGTGCCGACACTGGACCGTAAACAGCCTGATACCAACAGCATTCGACGCACCCTCATCGGGCTCTACGGTGCGGGCGTGCTCGACCTCGACGCATTGTTTCCGCCCGATGCGAGCCCGCATGTGCGGTTGCCGCGGTACCCGTGGCAGCGGACCCGCCTGCACTCGTCCCTGCCGCTGTTCGAACAGGCCAGGCTCGGCACTCCGGGCGGTTATCCGATGCTCGGTGATCCCGATGTCGAGGGCCGCCCGGATTGGCTGCTGCAGGTGGGTACCGAATTGCTGCCGTGGCTGGCCGATCACGTGGTCAACGGGGTCCGAATCATGCCGGGTGCGGCGTATCTCGACGCGGCGCTCAGCGCCGCCGCCACCCGGCTCGGTGGCGAACGAGTCGCACTTGAGCAGGTCCGCTTCGTCGCGCCGTTGATCATGGGCGCACCGGATGTCCCGTTGCTCGCGCTGACCGTGGAGGAGGCCAGCGGTCGCTTCCTGATTCGCTCCCGCCCTGCCACCGGCACCGCCTGGACCCTGCACGCGTCCGGGCGCATGCTGACCGGTCGGCACCGGCCGACCCGGGTGCAGGTGCCCGAGATCGAGGTCGGCGTCGACGTGGACCCGAAGCTGTTCTACGGCGGACTCGCAGCGGCGGGCTTGCAGTACGGCCCCTCGTTCCGGCGCGTGCTCACCGCTCGGGTCGGCAGGGATACCGTCACCGCAACCGTCGACGGCGCGATCGCGGTGGACTCGGGTCATCTGGCCCATCCCGCCGTCGTCGATGCCGCCATGCAGACCGCCGCTCTGCTGTTCGCCGAATCCCGGATCGACGAGGGCACCCTGGTCCCGGTTGGCGTGGCCTCGGTGCGCGTGGTCGCGCCGCTGCCCGAGCGGATCACCGTGGTAGCCCGGCGCGATCATCGGGCCCGGCTGCGGGCCGATGTGGACCTGCTCGACGACGAGCACAACCTCGTCATGCGATTGAGCGGTCTGCAGATCGGTGCGATCGCCCCGGGCCAGGATCCCCTGCGCCGCATGGCGGACTACTTCTACATCGAGACCATGCAGCAGCGGGATCCACTCGATCGCACTGCGGTACCCCATGATTCGGTGAGCACGGTGATCGTCGCGCTGGGGGATTCGCGCCAGCGCGCCACCGCGCTGAGCGAGGTGATCCCGGGCGCACAGCTGTACGGCGTCGGATCCGTTGCGGATGAGGTCCAGGCCGGTCTCATCGCGATGCTCGCGGCCGCGCGGGCCGAGGGCACGGATCGGCTGCATGTCATCGTGGTCGCCGACTCCGGCGCGGACGAGCTCGCGCAACTGTGGGCACTGAAGCGAATCGCGGTCGTGCTCACCGACTTCGCGTACCCGGAAGATCCCGGACGAGCACAGGACAAGTTCGTCGAGGGCCGATGCCACGCCACGCTGGTGACCGAGCGCGCGTTCGCGGTCCCGGACGATCCGGCTCCGGCGGCCGCGCAGCAGGCCGCGCTCGCCGGTGCGCGACGCGTGCTGCTCAATGAACAGACCGATCTGCGCTGGCGGCTGATCGATGTCGAACCGGCGACGGGAATAGTCGACCTTGTCACCGAATTGGCTGTCCCGGGCGCTTTTTGGGGCGACAACACCGACGAGGTCGCCTTGCGCGCCGGTGCCCGCTGGAGTCCGGTGATCACCAAGCCGCTGCCCGAGCGCCTCGAGGCGCTGGACACCGCCGCACCGCTGAGCGACTCCGAGGCCAATTTCGCGCTGGAAATGCCCCGCACGCGCCTGTTGTCGGCGCTGGCCTGGCGCGGACGACCGCGCCCGGAGCCCGGTGCCGGGCAAGTCGAGGTCCGGATGAAAGTCATCGGCCTGAACTACAAGGATCCGCTGAAGGTCATCGGACTGCTCGGCGAACGCGAGCTCGCGCCAACGTATTTCGGCACCGTCCCGGGGATGGAAGGGGTCGGCGAAGTGGTGCGGGTGGGTCCCGGCGTCACCGACCTGGCGGTGGGCGATTTGGTCGCGGTCGCGGTCAAGGGGATGATGCAGCGCTACGTCGTGGCCGACCGGGCGCGAGCGATCAAGCTCCCACCGGGCACCGATCCCGCATACTGCACCAGCACAATCGCTTTCGGCACCGCCGAATACGCGCTGAACGATCTGGCCCGGCTGCGGCCCGGAGAGACGGTGCTCATCCACGGGGCCGCGGGCGGTGTCGGCACGGCCGCGATCCAGGTCGCCAAGGATCGGGGAGCGCGCATTATCGGCACCGCCGGTACCCAGGAGCGGCGCGCCCACGTGCTCGCGCTGGGGGCCGATCACGCGATCGATTCGCGGTCACTGAACTTTGTCGACGACGTCCTCGAGTTGACCGACGGCAAGGGTGTCGAGGTGGTGTTGAGCAGCGCCCCGGGGGAGATCCTGCGGCAGAACTTCCACGCGGTCGCCGAATTCGGGCGCATCGTCGAGGTCGGCAAGGCCGATATCTACACCGGTGGCCTGTTGGAGATGGCCAACTTCGACAAGAACGTGGCGTACTACTCGATGGACCTGGATCGCCTGGTCGCGGTCGACGCGCAGCGGCTCATCGCACTGTTGCGGCGGGTCTACGAGAAGGTGCTCGCGGGCACCTATAGCCCACTGTCCTACCGGCTGTTCGACACCGACGAGGTGGCGAGTGCCTTCGAGGAAACCATCCGCTCGACCGGACTGACGCGCATCGCGCTGAAGATGGATTCGGCACTGCCCTCGGTACGACCGCATCTGCCGGATATCGAAATAGACCCGGCCGCAACATATCTGGTGACCGGCGGCTTCGGCGGCTTCGGGCTGGCCATCGGACGCTGGCTGGCCCTGCGCGGCGCGCGCCGACTGGTATTGGTGGGTCGCCGCGGCGCGAGCACCGAGGAAGCGCGCCGCCAGCTCGAGGCATGGCGGGCGGCGGGGGTCCAGGTGATCGCAGAGCACGCCGATGTCACCGATGCCGAGGCGATGGCCACGGTCGTGGGGCGGGCGCATGCGGCCGGACATCCACTGCGAGGGGTGTTCCACGTGGCAGGCGCGGTCGCCGATAATCGCCTGGCGGCCATGACAATTCAGGAACTGGACATCGTCTACCGCCCCAAGGTGCAGGGTGCCCGGGTGGTGCGCCAGGCGGTGGCCGACGCCGGAATCGAGCTGGATATGTTCGTGCTCTCCTCCTCCGGCGGTGCCATGTACGGCATCTACGGTCAGTACAACTACTGCGCGGCCAATCTCGCGGTGGAGACCATGGCCCAGGAATGGGCGAGGGCGGGCGAACCGGCCCTGTGCATCGGATGGGGGCACCTGTCCGGTTCCACCGGGGGCATGGCCGCCGACGAGACGGCGGTGAAGTATCTCGACCTGGTCGGCTTCGACCCGATCGATATGGCCGACGCCACGGCGTACCTGGAACAAACTCTGCGCCTTGGTATTTCGCGGGCAAGTATCATTCCCACGGACTGGGGAAAGCTCACCGGCACCTTCCCGCAGCTGACCCGCACCGGCCGCACGATGGCATTGGCTCAGGTCTCCGCCAAGGACACCTCGGAACTGGCCCGGTTGCGGGCCGAGGTGGCAGCCATCGAGGACGGCAAACGCGGCACTTTCGTCGCGCGCAAGATGGCCGAGGAATTGGCCGCGGTCATGGGGGTTCCGGCCGAATCCATCGATATGACGGTGCCCGTGCCCGAGCTCGGTCTGGATTCGCTGATGGCGGTGGAGCTCGGCGCTCGGGTCACCAAAACCCTTGGCATCGACCTGATGTCGTTGCAGATGGGTCGGTCGTTCAGCCTGGAGCAGGCCGGTCCGAAGGTGGCCGAACTGATCTTGGCAGCGGAAAGCGCCAAGGCCCCGTCCCGGCCGGCCGTCGAGACCGCCACGAGCGCTCCGGTCGCGGTGCCGGTCGGAGTCGCATCGTGACCGGGCGTCGGACCAGGGAGGTTGAGCGATGGTCGATTTCGGTCTGATCGACGAATGGGAACCGGCGCGGGGCCGACTCACCACCTGGGTGGCATCGCCGGAATCGGCCGCACGTGCGCGGCTGGCACCCGTGCACCCCGCCCCGCCCTCGCACCAGCAGGAACAGTACCTACGGCTGGCCGCCCAGCATGCCGCGGCGGACTTCCGGTACTCCGGTCTGTGCCTGATCACCGCCGAGATATCGACCGGTGAGCTGACCCGCGCGGCGATGACCCGCGCGATCAACGCATTCCTGTTGCGGCACGACACCTTTCGCACCTGGTTCCGGATCGGTGCGGATGGCGCGGTGGAGCGGCATCTGGTGCCGGAAGCGGACGTCGAGTTCGTTCCGGTCGAGCACGGGTGGATCGAGGACCCGCAGACGGTCCGCGACCACGTGCTCAAAACCACGCCCGGACCCTTCGACTGGGACTGCTTCAGCTTCGGGGTCATCGAGCGGGACGACTCGACCATGGTCTACCTCGCGGCCGATCACCTGCACACCGACGGGTTCGGGCAATATCTGTCCGGTTTCGATCTCGCGCTGCTCTACGCGAACGAGATGTGGGGTCAGACGCCGGACGCGCTGGCCCCGGCGGCGAGTTATCTCGACTACTGCACGGCCGAGCGGGCTCATACGGCGCGCATGTCACTCACCTCGCCCGGTGTTCAGAAGTGGCTGGAGCTGATCCGGGGAAACGGCGGCAGCCTGCCGTCGTTCCCGCTGGAATTGGGCAGGCGCACCGATATGTACAACCGCAGCGCACACCGAACGGTGACGCTGTTCGACGAGGCCACCGCCGCGCGCTTCGAGCGACGATGCCGAGACAACGGCGCGCACTTCGTCGGCGGCGTCTTCGCCGCGGCGGCCTTGGCCGAATACGAACTCGCCGACAGGGATTACTACTTCGGCATGACCCCGGTGACAACGCGCGGCAACGCCGCCGAACGCGCCTCGGTCGGCTGGTACGTCACGTTGCTGCCCGTGGCGTTCCCGCTCGGCCGCACCGCATCCTTCGACCGGGTGGTCACACTCGCCCAGTACGCCTACGAGAACGGGATTCGGCTGACCTCCACCTCGTTCCAGCGGGTGGTCGAACTGTTGCCCGCCGACTCCGATCTGGATTTGAGCCCGGGCTGGGCCTGCCCGATGATCTCCTACGTCGATGCCAGGGAACTGCTCGGCCATGAATTCTTCGATACGGCCTCATGCGGGCTGTACGCCAATCGCGCTGCCTCCGAACAGGTTCTGATCTGGATCAATCGGTTCGCCGCGAAAACCACACTCAGCGTGATCTATCCGGACACCCCGGTGGCGCACCGCTCCGTCGAACGCTATGTCAACCGACTCCGAGCGGTGTTCGTCACCGCCGCACGGGAAGAAAGCCTATGAGAGACAGTATCTTTCGCGATCCGCAGATCCCGGACGGTGAGAAGACCGTCTACACCGTCCGTATCGCGGATCAGCCGCCCGCGCTCGACATCGTCAGCACGGTCGGTCACGAGGACCAGGGCTACCTCTCCGTGGTTCAGGCGACCTCGGGCGACGGCAACTTCACGATCACCGTCGAACAGCGCTTCCAGCGTCTCGGCGAGCACGTGCGGATCGCCAGCTACCGCGCCGAAACCCGGACGGGCACAACGGTGGTGAGTCGTGAAGAAGCGAATTTCCTCGGTACCGCGCACCTGCAGATCGGTGCCGGGATCGCGCCGTTCCCCGCCGATCTCATGCCGCTCGCGGGCGGCCTGACGCTGTTGCGCGGACTGGATCTGGCCGAAGGCGCCGAGGCCGATATCGCCCTGTGGCTGGCGTTCTCGGTCCATATCCCCGTGAGCGCGAAGACCGACCGGCGCACCGTCGTCGACGCGGCCACCGGCCGAATCGACTGCTGGCAGGTCCGGCTCCGCCCCCGCCTCACCGGCCTGAACCCCATGCTCGAAAAAATGCTCAGCCCCTTCCTGCCCCTCGTAGTGGTCGACATCGAAGCAGCCCCACCACACCGCGTGGTCCGCTGCGGCTTCCCCACCGGCCCAATGCCCTGGCACCCCCGCGCCGTCATGGAACTCGCGGCCTAGGAGGCACAACTGAATTCTGTGCGATTCGGTGTGCCCGCTGAGCCTTAACGGTGTCCGCCGTAAACGCGGATGGTGAACCCGTCGTCCAGCGGTGGCCGATCACCTACCCGGGCGGGCAGCCGACCGAGCGGGTGCGTGTGATCGGTGACGATATTTCGGGTCGGTGGATCAGTGCGAGGCGATGGTCGAGACGATGCTCTCCGGTGGCGCCATCCTGGATCGGAAGATGGTGTATCGGGACATCCGCCCGTCGGAATCGTTTCTGACACTGGAGATTCGGGTCAGTGATGTTCCGGCGACGGTGGCCGAGGCCGCGTTGCCGGCGACGTTAGTGCGTGCGACGGCGATGACTGGCATGGGGGAACTCGAGTGCGGCCGAATGAGAATGCCGCGCCCACCATGAATGCGACCGCCACACCGGCGGCGATGGCGAACCCGGCCGGCAAACTCAACGCCTTGACGTGTCGTATTAACTCAGGTCCTCCCGATCGATGATTGCGGCATTGACCGAGGCTGCCTACCAGCGTAATCCCGCTACGGTGTTCATTGCTGGATCGACACCCGGTCTGCGTTGTTGCGGTGCAACAAGTTTCACCGTGGCGGCGAATCGCAGGCGCTGCTCGACTCGAATGGCTTTGAATGAGCGGAGAATCCGTTCTTCGCCGAGGGGTGTGGGTGCCCACGCGGTTATCGGTCGGCCAGTGCCCACGCTACCAGGGGCTCGTCTGCCAATAATGCGGCGCTACAACGAAGTTCGCCGACTGCGATATTCGGCTGAACGCGCGTTGAGCCCACTTCTCGCATACGCCGAAGGCGTCGCGAGATTCCTGTCCCCGGGGTCGATTCGGCCACGGTCGGCGACTCTGCTCGGAGGTGGTGGGTGCTGGGCGATTTGACAGCCGGAGTAATGTGCAATTGCTATCACAATGCGCGTTATGCCACAGGTCTTTACCACTCAGAGTCTGAGAGGAATCGCTCGTGAGCATGCTCCTCGCTTTACATGACACGTACACGAATGTGGTCGCGCAATACGGGAATCCGACTCCGGAGGCTCCGCCCGCTGCGGACAAAGTGATGAAGTTAGGCCGCTACTTCACCTGGTTCACCATGCTTTCCGGTGTCACCGCCATCACCTACGGCGGTGGCCGGTTCGCGTGGGAGAAATGGAGTGGAGGCCATATCGAATCGCCGAAGATGGTGGCCGGAGCCATGCTCGGCGGAGTCACCGCCACCAGCGCCGGAACGATCATGAACACCATTGTCGGTAGCTAGTTTCCGAGCACCGCGCGAACGAGCACGTCTCCTTCCGGTGCATGATCACCGGCGAGATAGATACGACCGGCATCGAGGAATCCCGCTGCGCGGCACTGCTGCATGCATGCCAGGGAACCGGTCGTTATCGACCTGCGCGCGGTCGGCTTTTTCTGCACCACGCGGATGGTGGAATTCGCGCGGCGCGAGAAGCGCGTCCCGCTGCCGGATCGGCAAAGCCGTTGCCATGCATTGTTTGGTCCAGCGACCGGTGGCTACTCCTGAAGGATGCCGGCGCTTCCCTCCGAGGCCGATGGTGTCCGGATGGGCCTGCGGAACCGGTGTTCGCCAATACCTGCCTGACATCCACGAACAGCGGGAAGGAACCAGACACATGTTGACGCTCACCCCCACTGCCATCGAGGTGGTTCGCGCCATGACGTCCGCGGAGGGCATGCCGGAGGCTGCCGGGCTGCGAATCTTCACCGCGGACGACTCCAGTGCATTGCAGCTTGCCATCGCCGCTGAACCGGCGGAACAGGATCAAGTCCTGATGGCCGAGGGATCACGGGTATACCTGGACCGCCAAGCGGCCGCGTACCTGGACGACAAGATCCTCGACACCGGACAGGACCCCAACGGGGAAGACGGCTTCCTCATCTCCCCGCAGCACCGGGACCCGTTGGGCATGTAGAACGACAGTTCCGGTGCCGTGGCCGTCCGGCCACGGCACCGGAGCTCCCACCGAACCCGCGGCACGCGGTGAATTTCGGCGAACGGCTCTGGGGCAGTCCCGACGAACTCCTCGACCCCAACTACCTCGAGAAGGTCCCCAGTTCGAGCGGTATCACCCACCACGTGTTCTGGCGCAAGTGACCCGCTCGCGCACGGTGCGGTATTCAGTGCCGTTGCGCCCGTTGAAGATTCGGCATCGCCCAGGATCGATCGAGCCAGTGCGGTCCGCCGCCACGGCTTGCATCCCTGGATCTTCCAGCGGGTCGATGTTCGCCAAGGGCGGCAGTGGATATCGGGTTCGAGCCCGGTCGCCCGGTTCGCCCCGCGTGATGGACGACTACTCCTACACCCTCGGAGAGCTGAGTTCCCCACGTCAGCATCGTCATACCCGAGGCTGAAGGCTACTTCAGTCATGTGACCTGCGCCGAGGCAGCGCCGACTCGTGCGCGCCAGCGGTTGGGAGCGAAATCAGCATGATCATCGACCAGGTGACCATGGCCTCGTGGTGAACGGGGAGGCGTTCGTAGTCGCGGACGCAGCGGGGTTGGCGGGCGCGGTCGTGGATATTGGCGGCGGTGATGTGGCAGGTCAGCTGCGGAACTGCCAGCCACGCCTAAAGTGTTGTCAATGACGAATACGGCCACTCGCAGCTACGGCGGCGTCAGCGCGACCGAGCGTCGCGCTGAGCGTCGCGTGCGCCTGCTCGTCGCCGCTCGCACCATCTGGGGCGAATCCGGAATCGGTGCTGTCACGGTCCGGGGCGTCTGTAAAACCGCGGGCCTGACCGACCGCTACTTCTACGAACATTTCGCCAACCGCGAGGAGTTGCTGCTCGCCGTCACCGACGAGGTGCGCGATCAGATGTTGGCGGCCATGGTCGAGGCGGGTGTCTCCGCGGATGGTCCGGCCGAGCAGAGACTGCAATCCGCGCTACAGGCATTCCTGGAGATCATTGCGGCCGACCGCCACATCCATCGCATCGTCACCACCACCGATCCCGGCGATCTGCCCGAGCTGACCCAGCGTCGTCACGACGTACTGACGATGATCAGCGACCTCGTCGTGCAACATGCTCCCGCCGCGCTGGGCATCTCCGTCGAACCAGAATGGCTGCACCGCGCAGCGCTTTTCATCACCGGCGGCGTCAACCAGCTCATCGAAGGCTGGCTCGGCGGCACCATCGATATGACCGCCGCCGAACTCGCCGCTGAATGCGCACGAATGTGCGTGAGTGTCCTGGAAAACACTCAGCCCTGACTGATCTACCGCGAAGAGGAATCAATGATCGCTCTCGTCACCGGAGCCAATCGGGGCATCGGCCACGAAGTGGCACGCCAGCTCGCCGCCGCCGGGCACACCGTCATGGTGTCCGCCCGATCGCTCGAGGCGGCCACCAAGGCCGCGGCGAAGATCGGCGGCGACGCGCACCCGCTGCGCCTCGATATCACCAATGGTGACGACATCACCTCCGCCGCAACGGAAATCGGCACCCGATTCGGCGGCCTGGATATCCTCGTCAACAACGCCGCCATCGCCTACGACACCTGGCAGCGCGCAGTCAACGCCGATCTCGACGTCGTCCGCGAAGCGGCCGAAACCAACCTCTACGGCCCCTGGCGACTGACCCAAGCCCTACTTCCGTTGCTACGCGCGAGCGCTCATCCCCGAATCGTCAACGTCTCCAGCGAAGCCGCCTCCCTGACGAGCATGGGCGGCGGCACCCCCGCCTACAACACCACCAAAACCGCCCTCAACGCCCTGACCCGAATGCTGTCCGCCGAACTCCGCCCGGACGGCATCCTCGTCAACGCCATCTGCCCCGGCTGGGTAGCCACCGATATGGGCGGCCCCGGCGGCCGCCCCGTCGCCGACGGTGCCGCCGGAATCGTCTGGGCCGCAACCCTTCCCGACAGCGGCCCCACTGGAGGCTTCTTCCGCGACCGCCAACCGCTGCCGTGGTAGCCATTATCGGTGACGCAATCGCGATGGTGAACGTTCCCTCGGGCCGAGCCGTGCTGTGGAACAAGCGAACCGAGTCATCTCGTCTCCCGCCAGGGCGACATCGACTTCCGAATCACTCGCTCTGATCCGGCGGCGTGAGGTCCGACCGCGGGACGCCGGGGGCGAACCTGAATGCCCATACCTCGCGGGCCGCGATCGCTGCCACGACAATCGCGACCGTTCGAACGGAGCCGGAACTATCACTCCACCAACCGGTTCCGTTCAACACCTTGATCATCAGCGCGGCGGCGGCAATCGGAACGGCCACGGTTACCACGCCCGCGACGCGTTCCCCGACCACCGCCGCTTCGATGATGGCGGCCACGACAACCACCCCGAGTGCCACCGTCGCATAGCCAGCCATTGCGCCCGCCCCGGGCGGCCCGGCTGATTCGGTGACGGAAAGGCACACCCGCAATACCGAATCACCCGGCGAACACTCTTTCCGACCGATCGGAATGTCTGCGGCGGCGGACATCGCTGTACCCAGCAGCACTGCGACCACGAACGTCCACCAGCCCAGATGACCGGTGATTCGCGCAATCCTGAACAGCCGCCCTCGCGTCACCGGACTGAATCTACCTAGTTCGAGACCGTTCCGGTTGCTGAAATATAGCTGTTGAGATCTACTGGGGTATGGACGGATCTGCGCTGGTGCCGCTGCTCGTGCTGCTGATCGGCGTTGTCGGGCCGAGTGTGCTGATGGTCATGCGCTGGCGCAGGATCAAGCGCCATGGAATCGGCGGTGGTGAGTTCAACCATCCCCTGGCGGCGGCCGGATACGGGGGAGTGCCCCGGGAACCGCGATTCAGGAGGACTTCGGCGGCGTCACCAAAGTGCAAACGCAGGCTGCGGCCACAGGTCCCAGGCCTGCGGCCGAACAGCCCTGGGTGCTCGGAGAGGACTCACGCGGCGCTACCGGCGGCGAGGAACACCCGTAGATCGAGCAAATCATCCGCAACACACAGCATGATGGTGGAATGTCCAAGCGGGTGAGCGCATGCGCGCACTACTGATACTGATCATTGTGCTGGCGATCGCGTTGATCGTCGGCGACCGTCTCGCGGTCGCGCAGGCGCAGAAGGAGATCGGCAGCAGGATCGCCACCGAGTACAACCTCGCGCAGCGGCCGAGCGTCGAGATCGGCGGGTTCCCGTTCCTGACCCAGGCCGTCGACGGCACGTATCACGACATCAACGTACGTGTCGGCGACTGGAGCGATCAGCAGATCTCGGTCCACAACCTGGAAGTCCATCTCACCGATGTCACCGCGCCGCTGACCGACCTGCTGGCCAGCCGCACCTCGAACCTGGTCGCCGACCGCGGAACCGCGACCGCCGTGGTGCCATACGACACCGTGCAACGCTTCGCGCCGTCGGAAGTCGAATCGATCGCCTACGCCGACGACGGCCTGCGCGTCACCGGCACCTTCTCGGTACAGGGCATCCCCGTTCCCGCGATAGTGGTCGTCACGGTCGCCCCCACCGACGACGGCTTCGAGGTAACCCCCGTATCGGTCCAAGCCCGAGCCGGCGGCCCCACCATCCCCCTGGCCCTGATCAGCCAATCCCTCACCTTCACAGTCCCTTTGCAGGCACTACCCCTGGGCGCGCGCCTCACATCCATCAAACCCGCCGCCGACGGCCTGCACGTCACCGCCATCGCGAGCCCCGTCCGCTTCTCCGACCTGCCCGCCATACCGCAGGCGAGATAGTTTGGTGGACATGACCTTTCGCGCCGTGATCTTCGATATCGGCGGCGTCCTGGAAGTTACCGAACAGATGGACTTCGACATCCACTGGGAACGCCGCCTGGGCCTCGAACGAGGCCAACTCATCGGACGCCTCGCCGACGTGTGGCTGTCCGGAAGCATCGGCACCATAACCGAATCCGCGTTCCGCGACGTGATCATCGACCGCCTCGCTCTTTCACCTGACTCCGCCGATGAGCTCATCGCCGACATCTGGAGGCAGTATCTCGGAGTCGCCAACAAGGAACTGATCGCCTACGCGAAAACCCTTCGCCCCCAATACCGAACCGGAATCATCAGCAACAGCTTCGTCGGCGCCCGCGAACGCGAACAACACGCCTACGGTTTCGAAGACCTGGTCGACGACGTCATCTACTCCCACGAAGTAGGCATCACCAAACCCGATCCCGAGATCTACGCCATGGCATGCGCCCGCCTCGACGTAGATCCCCATCAGGTGATCTTCATCGACGACGCTCAGATCGCGCTCGATGGTGCCGCAGGCGCCGGAATGACCACGATCCACCACGCCGATAACGCCACAACTATCGCCGCCTTGAATGCCTTGCTGGGCAACTCGAAACTCTGACTCGGCGAACCGTCGCGGACGCTAGGACTCGCAAGGGCTGTGAGCGTGCCCGCGATCGCGACAACAGCTGCACCGATGAACTCCATCTCATTGAGGCTCACCGTGTGGCGCTGTGTCGGGAGTGTTCGAGTTTCGGTATGACCGCCAACCTGTCGGATACGTTCTGGCAGTATCGATCACATGGACCTCCTGGATAGCAGCAACCGCCGGGAGTAGAGCTTGGATGTCCGCCCTCTCGACAGCCTGGCTGGCCGGATGGGCGAACTGATTGCGGTAGTGCTCCATCCACAGCAGAACCAGATCGCCGTCCCCGGCCAATGTCTCGACGGTCGAGGTGCCGCGGTTGCGGACTTCTACCTCCCATCCGCCGGATTGACGTGGCGTGGCAATGTACGACGGATCGAATTCCCAGTGCCAGACATCCCCACGGTGAGCCACGGGCGCGTTGTACTCACCAGTTGAGTTGAGCACCTTAGCGAATTGCAGGGGTGTCCACGGCACCGGGAAGAATGTCGTCATACACACTTGGAGAATCAGCGGATCCAGCGGATCGCCGAATTCCCACCAACCTTCGACCAAGCTTCGATCCAGCAAGTCATTGAGCACTTTCGTCGAAAACGTCGGCGCCCCATCGTCGATCAAGGCGATGTGTAGCTGAAGTAGATCGAGAAATCGGCGGTGTTCCTCCGGGCTCCAGAAGGGGGGAACGGGGATGGCGGAGACAACGGGTCGTCCCCAAGGGACAGACGTGGCGAGGATTCCACTCATATCGCGATTGTGCCGAACGAGACCGACAACTATTCAGTCGTCTGACCCTCTCCAATGCGGAAGGTCCTGGGGAACAGGCGCTATGGGGAAGCCTTCGATGAGTTCCTCACCCACGTGGGAAGTGGCTCACGCGCTGTCAGCCATTGCTCCGGTATCCCGCGTATCACGCCTCGATCGCCGATTCCCGTGTGCGCCGCCACGATTCCTCCGACAATCGCGGCCGTGGTGTCCGCGTCCCCGCCCGCTTCGACGCAGGCGGTGATGGCGGCCGGATAGTCGGTGAGGAAGCTTGCGGCCGCCCAGAGGGTGAAGGGGACCGTGTCTTGCGCGCTGACCTGGGCGCCGTTGCCGAGTTCGTAGGCGGCTTCAACCACGGACCGGCCCAATAGCTTTCGAGCGCGATGAATACCGTCCGCGGTGCGTCCATCGACGAGATACGGCCGCACCGCATCGAGCAATTCATCGGGCGCGCAAGGCTTTCCGCGTGATACTGCCGCGTACCCGGCCGCTACGGCGACCGCCATCGCGCCGACGATCGCTTCGGGGTGCCGGTGGGTGACCTCCGCCGAGAGTGCGGCTTGCGCGGCGGCTCGGTCCGGGTCTTCGGCGAAGTAGGCTCCGAGCGGAGCGACTCGCATCGCGGCACCGTTTCCCCACGAGCCGCGCCCGCCGAACGCGGCACCGGCGGCTTCTGCCCAGGGGCGGCCGTCCCGAATCTCGTGCAGCACAACGACACTGCCCGCGCCATAGCCGCGATAGGGCTCGCATCGGTCGGCGAATACGGCTGCGAGGACATCACGGTCGATATGGCCGCGGTCGCGGATTTCCGAATACACCGAACACGCCATTTCGGTGTCGTCGGTCCACGGCCACGGTGGTGCGGGCGGTTGCCCGGCAAGAAGATTGGATAGGGAGCTACCGGGGACAAAGAATTGTGCACCCAGCGCATCGCCAACGGATAGACCCTGAAGGCTGTCAAACGCGAGTTCGATATTCGGCATGCTGGGGATGATCTTGTCAACGACAGACGTTCATCGCAACATTCGTAGTTCGCCACCGCACAGACGCCGGCGGCCACTGCGTCGTTCTCGCAGCGGCCGCCGATGTCGAATCCTCAGGCGCAGAACAGGATCAGAAGGATCCGGTGCTCGGCTTGGGGGTGGTGGTGGGGGTGGTCGGCTGATCAGCGACGGTGACCACCTTGGTGGTGGTCGAGCCCGCGACACCGCTGCGGCCGGAGAAGGTCGCGCCGATCGTGTACGAGCCCGCGGCACCCGGGGTCCACACGATGGTGGCCTTGCCGTTCGCGGCGACGGGGATGTCGCCGAGAACCTGGTCGCCCGCCTTGAACTGGATGGTGCCACCCGCCGCGGCGGGGGACACGCTCGCCTCGAGCGTGATGGCCTTACCGGTCTGCGCACCACTCACATCGGTGATGGACGTCGTCGACACCGCATCGCTGGAGACCGTGATGTTCGGTCCCTTGTTGGAGTAGGTGCCGCTGCCCAGGGATCCGCCGTAGTTCATCGAGGTCGGCAGCGGGGTGTCACGAGCGCAGTTCACGCCCACCGTGTACTGCACCTCGAACGTCTGGGACTTGGGGTTGATGTTCGGGTACACCGGGTACTTGGTGATCCCGAACTCCGCGCGCACCCAATCCGAGGACGAGGTATCCAGGGACACCTGGTCCCCACCCATCTTCGCCGAGCCCGCGACCGGGGTCAGGCACGCGGGATGCAGGTCCTTGATGTTGTAGATGTACTCCACCGGAATCCCGGTGCGCTCGAATGTCGTTGTGACGGTAACGATGTCGCCCACGACCGGATTGGTGTTCGACACCGTGCGGGTGAACTTGCTGTTCCCGTCACTCCAGGTGATCGTCCCCGGCGCGGCCGATGCCGTACCCGGAATCAACGCGACCGCGAACCCGGCTGCCACCGCGAACGCCGCGAGCGACCCGCCCACCTGCTTCATTCTCTTATCCACCATCATGTGTCTCCCACGTAAATCAGATGCCCCTCGACCTCGTCATCGAGGCGCTGATGCATCCGAGTTGGCGCGATTAGATCATGATGAGAACCCCCGTGTACCGAATTCCGAAATGATGATGAGTCAGATTGAGACGTCAACTGGACCAATGACCATCAACGCGGTCGGGGGGCCCTACCCATCTGGCGGAGTAGCCGATCCTGTCGCGGTCCATCGCCGGCTGCCGCGGCCCGGGCTGCGGCGAAGAATCGATGGGTGGTGTCGATGGCCGTGCGAGTTTCCGGCAGGTCGGTGTAGATCTCGTCCAGATGATCGGCGATCCAGGCGACCAGGCCGGGGTCGAGGGTGTCGTCGACACCGAGTGCTCGGGCGAGGTCCCACGAGTGGATCGTTGTATCGGTGGTTCGCACCGCGAGTGCTTGTCGGCCAGCGATTCTCCCCAGCGGGTAGTCGAGTACTCGGCACAGCGCACCCGGTTGAGCGAACGCGTCCGCACACGTGGACACGGACCTGGCGAAGGCGGCGACCGGATCGGTGCCCAGCGCGTCGACCTCGCGCTGACGCAGAAACTCCGCCGCGCTGCCACCCTCGACAAGATTCGCGTAGTTGAGATTTCCCCGGGTGACATGATTGACCAACTGACGGACGTTCCACTCCGCGCAGGGCGTCGGCCGAACCCACTGCTCGGGCCGAATGGCATTCAAGGCCCGTTCGAACATGCTGCAGGACAGCAGGAAACGCTCGCGGATCCCCTCGAAACAGTCGGTCATACGATCCAGCCTGCCGTCTGTGGGCGCCAAAGACCGGCGGATTTCGGCCGCCACCGTGCTCGAGCGGGGGTGCTGTTGGTGGCGCTGCGGTGCTGAACCCGTTGATCGCCCGAACTTCTCGGAATTGGCGATCGCTCGACTGGGACCGGGTCGATCTGAGATGGTCCCCACATGAAGATCGGTGTCGCACTTCCACAGATGGCTCCCGGCTATGGACCGGGTACGACGGTTGATTGGGCTCGGCGGATCGACGCGGGGCCGTTCTCGAGCGTCTCGGTGGGGGAGCGGGTGACGTTCTCGAATCCGGAGATGGTCGCGACGCTGGGTGCGTGCGCGGCGGTGACCGAGCGGGTGCAGGTGCTGGCGAATCTCTTTGTGCTGCCGCAGCATCCGGTGGCGATGGTGGCGCAGCAGATCGGCACTCTCGACCAACTCTCGAACGGCCGTCTCGAGGTGGCCGTCGGCGTCGGCGGTCGCGAGCACGACTATCGCGCTCTCGGTGCGGAGTTCAAGGGGCGGCATCAGCAGCTCGATGACAAGGTTGCCGAGCTGAAGGCGCTGCTCGCCGGTGAGCCGCCGTTCGAAGGCGCGGATCCGGTCGGCCCGGCGTGCGTGCAGCCGGGTGGGCCGATCATCCTCGCGGGCGCGCTGGGGCCGAAGGCGATGCGCCGGGCGGCGCGATGGGCCGACGGCATCTCGGGCTTCAGCGTTCGCGGCGATGCCGAGGAGATCGCCAAGGTGGGTGAACTCGCCGAGCAGTGTTGGGCCGAGGCTGGTCGGACCACGACCCCGCGAAAGGTCAACGGCTGCTTCACCGCGCTGGGCGTGCCCGACGCATCGGAGGCGTTGCACTCCTTCGTCGCTCGCTACCTCGGCTTCCTCGGACCCAAGCTCGCCGAGATGATCGCGGCCTCGGCGCGGGCGTCGACTCCAGAGGTGCTCGCCGACATTCTCGACGGCGCGGAACAGGCCGGATGCGACGAGTTCATCCTGGTCCCGGCCGTCACCGACCTGAAGTTCCTCGACGTGGCGGCCGAAGTGGTGGCCGCGCGCTCTTGACGCTCGTGGATTAGAACCTGTTCTATTCCATGCATGACTCTGCGAGTGATCCAGTGGGCCACCGGCGGCCTCGGCCAGGCCGCGATCGGCCAGATCCAGCTGCACCCGGATCTCGAACTCGTCGGCTGCTGGGTGCACTCGGAAGCCAAGGCGGGCAAGGACGCCGGTGAACTCGCGGGGATCGGCCCGATCGGTGTCATCGCTACCAACAGCGTCGATGACATCCTCGCGATGGACGCCGACTGCGTCCTGTACGCGCCGCTCATGCCGAATCCGAAAGAGGTTGCGGCGCTGCTGCGTTCGGGCAAGAACGTGGTCACGCCGCTGGGCTGGTTCTGGCCGACCGCGCAAGAGAAGGAGCGGATGTCAGCGCCCGCCCTCGAAGGCGGCGTGACCCTGCACGGCACCGGGATCGACCCGGGTGGCGCCACCGAGCAGCAGCCGCTGTTCTTCGCGGGCCTGTCCAGCGCGATCACCTTCGTCCGCGGTGAGGAGTACTCCGACATCCGCACCTACAACGCCCCCGACGTCGTACGCCACCTCATGGGTTTCGGCCAAACGCCCGAACAGGCGATGAACGGCCCGATGCTCGCGTTGCTGGACAACGGTTTCGACCAGTCGGTGCGAATGTGCCTGGACACCCTCGGCTTCGCCGATGCCGAAATCCGCAGCAGCCGCGAAGTAGCGGTCGCCACCGCACCCATCGACTCACCGATCGGCGAAATCCAGCCCGGCCAGGTCGCCGCCCAGCGCTTCGCCTGGGAAGCCTTCATCGGCGACGCCAAAGTCGTTCGCGTCGCGGTCAATTGGATGATGGGCGAGGAGAACCTCGACCCACCCTGGAAGTACGGCGACGGCGGCGTCCGATTCGAAGTCGAGGTGAAGGGCGACCCCGACTGCCACGTCACGATCCATGGCTGGCACCCGACCAGCCTGGCCGCCGGCCTCGAGCGCAACCCCGGGATCGTCGTGACAGCGGCCCACTGCGTGAACTCGATCCCCTACGTCTGCGCCGCCGAACCGGGCCTGCTGACCTTCGTCGACATGCCCCTGGTCACCGGTCGCGCCCACCCGAACCTGGCCCGCTGATTACCTTCCTCGAGGCTGTCGATCCCAGTTGTGTTGGCGCAGAGCGATACTCGGTGAGCGCGTCCGGCCGCGTCAGCGTGCTTCGGGGTCGAGGCCCAAGGCCGCGCGGCCGCCGTCCACCGGCAAGGTCGCGCCGTTGACGAAAGCACTGTCCATCGAGAGCAGGTATTCGACGGCAGCGGCGATGTCGTCACCGGTAGCAGCCCGGCCCAACGGGTGCAGTGTCGCGATGTCACGCTCGACCAATTGCGCGGCCTCCGGGGTGAGCGAGGCCAGGTAGTCCGCGAAGCGTTCGGTCACGACCGAGCCTGGTGCGACAGCGTTGACCCGTATCCCATGCCGACCGTATTCGACGGCCAACGCTCTGGTCAGACCTTCGATGGCGGCCTTGGCCGTGCTGTAGGGCAGCGCACCGGACACGGCGCGTTGTGCCTGGTGGGAACTGATATTCACAATCGCCCCACCGGTGCCGGAGGCGAGGAATCGACGCACTGCGGTTCGACAACCGGCCAGAGTGAGACGCAGGTTGGCGTTGATCAACTCGAGCACTCGGTCGGCCTCGGTGGAATCGAGCGACGCGTCCTGGAACACCGCGGCGTTGTTCACCCACCCGGCGAACGAGCCGATCTCCTGCGCGCGGTCGGCGGCCTGATCGGTGATCTGCTCCGAACCCGCGTCCCCGACCACCACGGTGACCTGCCCACCCGCCCACGACAGGGCCTGCCCGTCGCGCTCGACCACCACGACCGCATGTCCGCGACCCAGCAACCGCTCCACAATGGCGCGCCCGATTCCACGTCCGCCACCGGTGACAACATAAGACAGCGTCATAAATCCGATGTTAGACAACAGAATTCATCGCCGAATTGCTCGTGCTCGGGAGCGGGCCGGAGAACCGTCACGACCTGACGTCGACCAGCACCTTGCCTACCTGGCCGGCCTCGATTGCCCGATGGGCATCCGCGGTGCGATGGAGCGGAAAGCGGACCAGGGGCAGACCGTGCTCCTGTCCGACCGGCAGCGCGCCGTCGCGCACGGCGGCGGCGACGTCCGCAACGGCCGCGGCCCGGACCTCGGGACCGGCGGTGTAGAGGACGATGAATTGCATCCGGGTGTTGCGCACCATGTGCTGCAGCACGTTCAGTTCGACCGGTTGATCACCGTTGTTGGCGTAGGTCGAAAGCGTTCCGCGCGGTCGCAGCACCGACAGATCCAGGGCGAGGTTGGCACCGAGCGCCACCTCCGCGACGATATCCACGCCTTCCGCGGCGAGTGCGAGGATCTCGGCGGCAGGGTCGCCCCGGCGATAGTCGACCACGTGATGAGCGCCGGCGGCGGTGGCCAGCCGGGCCTTCTCCGGACTGCTCACCGTGCTGATCACCGTGGCACCGGCCCAGCGGGCGAGTTGGATCACCGCGTGCCCGACTGCGCCGGCCCCGCCTGCGGCGAGCACCACCTTGTCCGCCAGTGCGCCGGGCCGGAGCCGACGCGGCCCGTCCTCTGCGACGGTCAGCGCGCGGTGCGCGGTGAGCGCGGGAACACCGAGTGCGGCGCCGACGTCGAAACCGGCGTCGTCCGGTAGCGGCACGGCCTGATCGGATGGCACCACGGTGAACTCCGCCGCGGTGCCGGTGGGTCTACCCGCCGCGGCCATGAACAACCACACCCGCTGGCCGACCCGGCTCACATCGACCCCCGCGCCGACGGCGTCGATCACACCCGCGCCGTCCAGGTGCGGGGTGATCTCCGCGAACGCCATGCCCTGGCCGGCGCGCGCCTGCCAGTCGGTGGGGTTGATTCCGGACACGGCCACCCGGACTCGGACCTCGCCGTGACCGGGCACGGGCAGTTCGCGATCGACCAGCTGGAGAACCTCGGGGCCACCGTTGTCGCGGTAGACGACGGCTTTCACCGCGCACCGCCGATCGCGACGTTGTTGGAGCGGGACTCGACAGCGTCCAGAGTCGCCAATGTGTCTGTGTCGAACGCGATTTCGCCGACCGCCATATTGTGCTCGAGGTGTGCGCGGTCACCGGTCCCGGGGATGAGCAGGATATTCGGCGCGTGGTGCAACAGCCAAGCCAGGCCGATCTGGGGCGCAGTCACGTTCAAGGATTCAGCGACGGTGTGCACAACCGGTTCGTCGGTGACCTTGGGCAGATTCGGGAATTCGCCGCCGAGCGGGAAGAACGGCACCCACGCGATGCCCTCGGCCGTGCACAGCCGCAGCATGTCCTCGTCATCCCGGGAGACGAGGCTGTACGCGTTCTGCACGCAGGCGATGCCGGCCGGTATGGCGCGCCGCAGGTTGTCGAGGGTGACGCTGCTCAGGCCGATCGCGCCGATCTTGCCCTGCTCGCGCAGGTCGATCATGGTTGCCAGCTGGTCCTCGAGGTCGACCACCTGGTCACCCTCGGCGCGCAATCCGGGCCCGGTGTCCAGCCGTCGGAGGTTGACCACGGCGAGCTGTTCGACACCGAGGTCGCGCAGATTGTCCTCGACGCTGGCCCGCAGCTGTTCGGGGCGCTGCGCGATTCGCAGCGGCAGTCGCCCGCCCGGGTCGGGATCGGCGCCGACCTTGGTGACGACCAGCACGCTGTCCTCGGGGCGCAGGACCTGGCGTATGACGGTATTGGCGAAGCCGAAGCCATAGAACTCGGCGGTGTCAATGTGGTTGACGCCCAGCTCGATCGCTCGCCGGAGCAGTGCGGCGGCCTCGTTGGGACGGTCGCGCAGCCGCGGGAGTTGGGCCGCGCCGTAGCCGATCCGGGAAACGGAGTGGCCGGCGATGGAAGCGGTGCGGGTGTTGATGGCGAGTCTCCTCGGTCGGTGGTCGAGCGATGAGGCAACTTTAGATAGATTGACTGACAGATTTCAATATTTGTCAGTCGGATGACAAAGTTTGACTGCTGACTCGGTGGAGACATAGGTTCGCGAGGCCGATGACCAGCCGACAAGGAGGCCCGATGCGTGGGGAACCGCTCGACGCCGAGACGATCGTCTCGGCAACCGAGGAAATCCTGCGCCGTCACGGCCCGGACAAGACGACCGTGCTCGACGTCGCACGCCAGCTGGGTGTGAGCCATGGCAGCGTGTATCGGCACTTCGCGTCCAAGGCGGCGCTGCGCGAGGCCGTGATCCGTCGCTGGCTCGACCGGGTGCGGACCGAACTCGCCGCCGCGGCCGACAACTCCGAGCTTCCCCCGGCCGAGAGGTTACGAGCACTGCTCAACACCATGTTCGCCGTCAAATGGGCAAAAGCCAGGCAGGATCCGGAGCTGTTCGCCACCTTCCGAGTGCTGGCGGCCGAGCACAGCACCGTGTCCTCCGAGCACGTCGGCTTCCTGCTCGCTCTGATTCGGGACGTCATCATCGAGGGCATTGCCACCGGCGATTTCGGCACCGGCGAGCCGGAGGTGATCGCGCGAGCCGTGCTGGATGCGACGAGCCGCTTCCACGACCCGACCCACGCCGCGCAATGGCACTCCCCGGAGACCGAAGCGGAGTCCGAGGCGGTCGTCGCCCTCATCCTCGACGGTCTTCGGGCCCGCTGACGTCCTCGGAACGACCTATCGGCCGACCGCTGAAATGATTGCGGCGTCACTGATTTCGAGCAGTCGACTCCGCGCCTTCGGATCGTTCGCCTGAGTGTGCGGAGTGCTCATTCGGGTGCCGTTGAAGTATTGGCCGGTGATCTGAGCCAGGCCCGGGTCGCAAATCAGCCGGAGAGTCGCGTCGGCGCCTTCGGCGACCGTGCTGATCGGGGTGACTCCGGATTCGCGCACCATGGTTGTCGGCATGAGGGTGGCCGGGTGCAGGGCGTTCACGGTGACGCCGGTTCCGTCGAGTTCCTCGGCGTATTCGATGGTCGTCATGATCATCGCCAGTTTGGCCCGGCAGTACGCGGCGTATGCGTTGTAGTCGTGCTCGGGCGTCGGATCGACGAGGTCGATCTCCTGCTGCCCGGCCGAGGCTACATTCACCACCCGAGCCGGAGCTGAGGTCTGCAACAGCGGAAGCAGTCGCCGCGTCAGCCGATACGGGGCCAAATGGTTGACTGCCCATAGCAATTCGTTGCCGTCGGCACTGAGTGAACGTTCTCCGTCTGCCCGCCCGCCGGTGCCCGCATTGTTCACCAGCACGTCCAATCGCGAAGTGCGGGAGATGATCTCGTCGGCCAGCCGGTCCACCTCCGCGAGGCGCGACAGGTCGGCCAGGATGATCAGCGGAGCGTGTCCGCCCGCGGCTGTCACCTCCGCGGCGACCGCCGCGGCCCGATCGGGGTTGCGGCCGTGCAGGATCAGCCGCGCACCCGCGGCGCCGAGTCGCACCGCGAGCTCGCGGCCGAGTCCGTCCGTCGCACCGGTGATCAGCACGGACTGACCGGCCATTCGATCGATATCGTTGTCGCTCTTAGTATTTCCGTACGTCACTGCAGTGCCTCCGCCGTGGCGACGAGCGTGGCGCGGCCCAGGATGTGTCCGGCGATCATGAATCCGAGCAGGGCGGGTGTGGAGTCGGCGGCGATGCCGATGTCCTCGACATCGAGCGCGTGCACGGTGACGAAATACCGGTGCGCACCGTGCCCGGCCGGCGGTGCGGCGCCGATGTATCGAGGCAGGCGCGCATCGTTCGGCAATTGGAAGGCACCGGCCGGCAAGCCGCTGCCCGCATCGTCTCCGGCGCCTTCGGCAAGGGTCGTGATCGTGGCCGGGATGTTGGCGACGGCCCAATGCCAGAACCCGGAGCCGGTGGGAGCGTCGGGGTCGTACACGGTCACCGCGTAGCTCTTGGTACCAGCGGGAGCGCCACTCCAATTCAGTTGTGGGGAAACGTCTTTCCCGTCCGGGGCGCCGGAGGACCACTGCGCGGGTGGCCAGGCGGCGCCGTCGCTCACCGTGGTGCTGGTGAGCGTGAATGCGGCTGCCTCGGGGAGGCGGGCGAAGGGGTTGTTTGCGCTCATCGTGTCGCGCCTTTCGGGTCGTTCCGTGCGAACAAAATCGACGATAGCAGAAATAATCGATTATTGATCAAATCGTCTACGATCGAGTGATGACTCGGTCGATGTCCACACCAGCCCAGCCGGCGAAGCAGATGCTTTCCGAGCAGGTCTACGCACACCTGCGAAACGCGATCATGCGCGGCGAGTACGCACCCGGTGCCGCGCTCAAGCCGCAGGATCTCGCCGGTCAACACGGCGTGAGCCTGGCCGTGGTGCGCGAGGCGCTGGTCCGACTGGTCGGTGAGGGTCTGGCCGAACGACTGACCAATCGCGGCTTCGCGGTCCCAGCTCTCTCGGCTCAGCGCTGGCAACAGATAGGGGAGGCTCGCCGGACCATCGAGCCGGTCCTGCTGCGCATGTCGATCGAACGCGGTGACGTCGACTGGGAAGGCAACGTACGAGCCGCCCACCACCGCCTGGCTCGCACACCGGCATTCACCCCGCAGGACGGTGAGTACTACAGCGAGGAATGGGCCGAGGTCCACCGCGTATTCCATCGCACCCTTTTGGAGGGCTGCGGCAACCCGGTCCTACTGGAAACCTTCGACCGCCTTTGGGTCGCAAGCGAATTGGCCCGCCGCTGGTCCGCGCACCGCGACCCCGAGCGTGACGGCATCGACGAGCATCGCCGATTGGAAGAGGCGGCGCTGGCCCGCGACCCTGACACCGCGGCCGACATCCTGACCCGCCATCTCACCCTGACGACGGAAGCACTGGCGGCGCAAGAAGAGTGAGCGCCTCACATCGCACTGGTCAATGCGGTCCGAGCCAGATCGCGTAGCCAGATGTGCGCGGGGTCGGTGTCATAGCGCTGATGCCATGACAGATACACCCGCGCCGGAGGCAGCTCGAACGGCAGCGGAAGCAAGGCCAGGCGGAGATCTTCGGCGGCCGCACGCGCCGTGGATTCGGGAGCTGTGACGAGAAGGTCGGAGCCTCGGACGAATTCGAGCGCGGCTCGTTCGGTGGGCGCGGTCGCCACCACACGTCGAGTGAGATCGAGCCGTGCGAGTTCCTCGTCGAGGATGTTGCTCAGCTTGCCGCGCCGCGAAACGGTGATGTGCTCGGCCGCGGCGAATTGTGCGGCGGTGACGGTCTCGACCTGGGTGAGCGGGTGTCCCCGCCGCACGACGATGACCTGCCGGGTCTCGGCCACCTCGGTGGAGCGGATCTCGGGTGCGGTCGGGCGGTCCGCGTTCGCGGCGAGATCGACCTCCCCGCGCCGCAGTTCGGGGGTATCGATACTCGATTCGGCGATGAAGCGCAGCCGCACGCCCGGTGCCTGCTCGCGCACGGCGGTGAGCAGGCCGGGGCCGCTGAGGGCGACCAATGCGTCGTGCCAGCGCAGCGTGAAGGTGCGGTCGAGTGTGGCGAGGTCGAGTTCACGGCTCGGCGCGAGCACGCCCTGAACCTGCATCAGCAGGTCGTGCACCTGTTCGCGGACCGCGAGCGCGTAGGGCGTCGGTGTCATCGTGCGTCCGGTGCGCACCAGGATCTGATCGCCGGTCGTGCGCCGGATGCGGCCGAGGCTGCGGCTCATCGCGGGCGCGGTGACGTAAAGCCGCTCGGCCGCACCGGCCACGCTGCCTTCCTCGAGGAGCGCGTCGAGCGCGGCGAGCAGATTCAAATCCAGTTGCATGAGAGTCATGCTAGACGTGCTTTACATGCACTTGATGTTAATGATGACCGCTCCTAATGTTCTAGGTGCGGGCGCAAGAATCCACGATTCCTCGCCCGATTGATCTCATTCCCCTTGCTCGGATTGGAGCATTCGTCATGTCCGAAACACTTCAGAACAACGGTGTCACAACGCCTTTCGCCTCCGACGCCGACCTGCTCGCACAGACCGCTCTCGTCGTACGCGCCGCGGGTGCGGCGGCGCTGGAGCGCTTCGGCAACGTGGTCCGGTACCAAACCCGCGACGAGCTGATGAGCGCGCTCGCCGCCAACGACGACGCGGTTCTCGACATCCTGCGTCCGCGTCTGGAAGCTCTGCGCCCGGACGCCCGCTGGGTGAGCGAGGAACTGGACGGCGGCGCGCTGCCGGCCGGCGAATGGTGGGTCGTGGATCCGGTCGAGGGCAACGTCAACCACCTGCACGCCCTGCCGGACTGGGCGGTGACCGCGACCCTCGTACGCGATAACCAGCCGGTGCTCACTGCGGTCCACGTACCGCTGACCGGCGAAACCTACACCGCATTGGCCGGTGGCGGTGCTCACCGCAACGGCTTGCCGCTGCACGTATCGGGAACCACGGACCTCGGGCTGAGCATCGTGGCCACGAGCCAGGCCAGGCCGGACGAGGACGAGAAGGTCGTGCGCCGGGTCGGCTCCTCGATCACCGAAATGCTCGTCGACGCGCTCGTGGTGCGAATCTCCGTGCCCGCCACCTTGCATCTGCTGAATGTGGCGGCCGGCCGGATCGACGCCTTCTGGCAATTCGCCGGGGGCCGTGCGGATTTGCTGCCCGGAGCGCTGCTCGTCGCCGAGGCCGGCGGACGGATCACCGACACCGAAGGCCACCCCTGGACTCTGGCGAGCGACGGCTTCCTGGCCGCGGCGCCCGGCGTGCACGCCGCCGCGGTCGCCACACTTTCCCGCTGATCACAACGACCACAAAGGACTTCATCATGAGCAACATCGCTATTCTCGGCGGCGGCCGCGTGGGCGGCGGCTTGGCCACCGCCCTCACCCGGGCCGGACACACAGTCACCGTGGCGGACCGCTCGCCGGGTTCCGCGGCAGATGCCGTCCGCACAGCGCAGATCGTCATCAACGCCACCCCGGGCGACAGTTCGCTGGAACGGCTCACCGCGCTGCGCGAGCATCTGCGCGGCAAGATCCTCATCGACGTCTCCAACGCCACCCTCGACGGCCCGGACGGATTCCCCGCCGATCTCCTCTACCCCGGCTCGAGCCTTGCCGAGCAACTCCAGCAGGCGCTCCCCGAGACCCACGTCGTCAAAACCCTGAACACAATGCTGTATTCGGTGATGACCGCCCCTACCTCGCTCACCCAAACACCAACCGCATTCCTCTCCGGCCAAGACCCGGAGGCCAAACAGATCGTCCGAGACGTGCTCGCAGACCTCGGTTGGCACCCCGACTGGATCACAGACCTTGGTGGAATCGAGACCGCCCGAGCCACCGAAGCCTCAATCCTGTTCGTACCGCACGTAATTCGATCTACCGGCTTCGCGCCCTTCGCCATCTCGCTCGCGCGCTGAACGGAGCGTGCAGCCCGCCACGCCCCGAACGATCCAGGCCGCACGAACAGAAGAGTATGTGCCCGCGAGGGTTCCCCTCAGACCCGGCCGCGGGCGAGGTCGATCAACCGCCCGAGCACGTGATCCCCGGCCGCGCGCAGGCCGTTGTGCTCGTACTCGTTGGTGATCCACGGCCGCAGCGTCGGGATCAACCGGGCGGTCTCCTCGGAAAACCCCCGCTCGACGTACATGTCGTCGGCGTAGATCGCCGCCGCGGCGGGGACCGTGCACTCGCGCAGCACGTCGGCGTCATACAGCTGCGGCCACTGGTGTGCCGCAAGGAGCTCGGCGGTCTGCTTCATCGGCCGGAGACCGTGGAAATCGTCGAAGAGCCAGGGAAATACATGTTCTCCGGTGAACAACGTCCGGTCGGTGCGGAACTCGTCCGGCAGCACGCGCTCGGCAGACCAACCGGTGGCGAATCCGTCGGAGTAGGAGGACTCATGGATCACCGAATACAGCGGATTGCGTGCGGTGAACGGCAGCGAGTTGGCGACGTCGTGCGCGAAGGCAGGGGACTTCGGGTCACGTTCGAGTAGGTAGTGCAGCGTCTGCTCGCCGCCGCTGGCACCGAGGAGATATCCGAGCTGCTGGAACAGCCGCGCGGTGAGCGGACTGCCGTCGGGCAGCACGACGACCCCGTCGTCGAGCATCGGCAGCAGCGCCTCCACCCGGCCGCGGTCGCCCGGATAGCGGCGGTAGTAGCGGCGATTGCGCTCGATCAGGTTGGCGAACGTCGCGGTGTAGACCTCGTCGGGATGCCGCGCGATCGGCGGTAGCCCGCCGGTGAAGAATGCCTCGGCCAGGCTTTCGGGAGCGTGGGAAAGGTATGCGAGTGTGCAGAATCCGCCGAACGACTGCCCCAATACGCTCCACTTCTCGACGCCCAACTGTCGCCGCACGAACTCCGCGTCGCGGACGATCGCGTCAGCGCGGAAGTGGGTTAGGTATTCGGCCTGCTCTGCCGGAGTGCCGGACAACGTGCCAACCGGCGTGGACCGTCCGGTACCCCGCTGATCGAGCATCAGCACCCGGTACTCCCGTAACGCCCGCGCCAGCCAACTCGGCGCCCCGAGCGACGGCCTCGGCGCCTCGTGCCCCGGCCCACCTTGAAGATAGACGAGAAACGGCCGGTCGAGCCCGTCCGGATCGGCGACCTCCCGAGCGAAGACGGTGATCTTCGGTCCGTCAGCGCGGGAATGGTCGAGGGGGACGGCGAACTCGTGCTCGGTGAGCGCCAGGCCGGGGATGCACACACTGGTTGCCATACGCGCGATCCAACCAGAACGGACGCCGGGGCGGCCACGAGAATCGGCCCCGGGAATCCACCGCATTCCGCCACGTTTCGACCGATCGGACTGTTGCACTCGGCACTGGACAGCCTCGCTGCAGATGTGTGCCCTTGCCATGGCGTGAAAGCGCGCCCCGCTGGTGGGATATCTTGACGCGATGCCGTACTTGCAGCGTGAGGGCCAGGTTTTCATCCTCCAGTTGGGCAACCGGGGGGACCGCGATACCGAGAACCGGTTTCATCCGGAGTGGGTTGGCGAAATGGACGCTCTGCTCGATGAGGTCGCTGCGATCTCCGGTCCCTGCGGGCTCGTCACGATCGGTGACGGAAAGTTTTACTCCACCGGCTTCGATGTGGAGTGGGCTGCGCGAAACCCCGAGCGGATCAACGACAATGTTGCCGACCTGCTGCGGTTGTTCGCCAGAATTCTCACACTGCCGATACCGACTGTCGCCGCGATCAACGGTCATGCCTATGGTGCCGGGGCCTTTCTCGCTGTCGCACACGATCACCGGATCATGCGCCGCGATCGTGGCTATGTGTGTTTTCCCGGCGTCACGCTCGGGGTCAACTACGCTCCCGGGATGGTGGAGCTGGCACAGTCGCAGTTGCCGCTACCGGTGGCCCGTCGTGCTCTTCTCACGGGGCACCGCTACGGCGGGACCGAAGCGATGACGACCGGTTTGGTCGACTCGGTCGCCGACGAGCATGACCTCCTGAAATCCGCTGTGGAGTACGCACAGCGCCTGGCCTCGACCGCCGGGCCCGCCCTCGGCCACGTCAAGTCATCGCTCTATCGCAATGCCACCGCGGCCCTGCTCGGGTCTGTCGCGGAATACAACCACGATTCCGCTGCGGGCTGAGGCGCCGCGCATATCGCACCGAAATCGGCAGACCAGTGTGTCAGACGGATCGAGATGACCTTGCCGCGTTGACCTTCGGGCGCGCCCACTGGTCGGCCCGAAACGCGCGGGTAGCGGCATGAGCGCGCGTCCGCTGATCGGTCTGACGATCCTGGGAGCCAGCATGTGAGACACGGTGCGCACCGATGCCGGGCGATCGGGCTGCTGTCGATCAGTGCTCGGCAGTGAGTGTGTCCCCATACAGCTTAGCGACCCGGAGCCTGATCACGACCCGATGGTCCTCGACCATGTTCTCGAGGAAGATCGGGGCATCGTCGGGGTTGTCGAATTCGGGGAACATGGCGAGCATTTCGCGGCCCGTCGCATCGCCGGGAACCGTACTGACCGGAGAAATCTCCACCGTGCCCTCGGCCACCGCGAAGCTGAGATGGTCCGAGCTACTCACGTAGAGCGCGGCGCGTGGATCTCGGGTGAGGTGGCGGACTTTGATACGGTCTGCGGTCGAGCCGATCGAAATCACGCCTGCGCCCGAATTCCATTGGTAGGCAACGGTAGACGGGTGCGGATGCCCGTCGCGCTTGATAGTTATCAGCGCTCCCATCCGATTCTCTGCGAGAAAACGGTCCAGTCGGTCGGTCGACAGCCGGGTCGGAGCCGCTCCCCGGCCCGGTTCGTACATCGGTTCCTGAACGTCGGACATGGCGACCCTTCCGTTGTCTCAGTGCACTATTTGTTACTGAGTGCATGATCTGTCACGGTCGTGGCGGGCGGAAGGAGGCACTTTCATGTTCCAGAGTGACAGCGATGTTCCATTGCAGGCAGACGCGGTCGCCGAGGGCGATTCGCCACTCGACCATGCGTGTTCGGTGCTGAAAGTCCTCAATCGGGTCAGCGGCAAAATGGGCCATCGGTGTCCTGCTCTTGACCACTCGGGGTCCGATGCGTTTCACCGAACTCGAACGCGAAATCAGCGGTGCCAGTAGGCGAATGCTCACCCTGACCCTGCGCAACCTCGAACATGACGGCCTGCTGACCCGCACGGTATATCCAGTGGTGCCCCCCAAGACCGAATACCAAGCCACACCGATGGCCCGAGAGCTCTATCAGACCCTTCTGGCGCTGACCGGATGGGCCGACCGCCACCGGAACACGATCGCCGCGGCACGCAGAACCTACGACGAGCAGGCCACACCCTCAGCCATATCGACCGAATCAACGTGATCCGCTGGGTATCCCCTGCACCTGTTGCTCGATTGCGGCACGAACCGCGACTTCAACCTCATCGGCATAACCGCGCACCTGGAAGAACCGTCGGCCAACCCCATTCGGGCGGGCGACCAACGCCCGGGTCGCGGCAGGATAGTGCGTTGCCGTAAGAACGTCGCGGCGAGCGCGAATGAGCCTAAACCTGCACTGCGGCAGCGAAATTGGCGGGAATCCGTCGATCGAGGGGTGTTTGTGTAGGAATGGGCCCATTCGCGCTCATCGGAGCCAGAAGCGGCTTCTTATGTGAAGCACAGGATGTGACACCCGCTGTCAGTCGTGCGGCAGCACCCGGTAGACGATCTCCACCCCACCGCCGTCCAACGGCCGCGAGCTCTCGAATTGCAGAGTGGTCCGGGGATCGAGCGAATCGGTCAGGCGCGTGCCGCTGCCGACCAAGAACGGCAGAATCACCAGTTCGAGTTTGTCGAGAACACCGAGCGCGCGGTAGGTCTCGATCGTGCCGGGACCACCGATGAGATGGACATCGCCGCCGCGATTGGCTGCGCGGACCTTCTCCAGCAGCCTCTGCGGGTCGTCGTCGAAGGTGACATCGTCGGGAATGCCCTCGGGCCGATGCGAGCCGAGCACGAAGACCTGCAGTTCCGGCCAGGGCCAGCGATCGGCGGCGAGTGCGGGTTCGAAGGTGGTACGACCCATCAAAGCGGCCTCGCAGGTCTTCAGGAATTCTGCGATGCCGTGGCTGCCCGGACCGTGCGCCGGATCGATGACCTGAGGCGGCCAGCCGTCGGGAGTCGTCACATAGCCATCAGCGGTCATGCACAGGCGAGCCAGGATCTGCATGAGTTCGTCCTTTCGTCGGTTCACAGAAGAGACGGCGCTCGCCGCCGAAATTCATCGGAGTACACAGACGGGCCTGCCCGGGATCGTTCGCCAGATGCTGGATCTCTACTAGACCTGTACCGATACGGCAACGGTCGCCACTGATCATCCCGCAGTCGGCATTCCAGTACGTCTCCCGCGCCGAAATGTGCTCGGCCCGTTGACCTTCCGGACGCGATGGATGGCCACTTCGAACCGCGCGCCAAGCGGCAGAAGCGGATGGTCACCGGTGGCGTGGACGGAACCTCCTCGCCCTAATCCGACTGTGGCGGATACGGAGGATCGTCTGGATTTTCGCCCTCGAAGATGAACCTATATGCGCGGCCGAGGAAGTCGTACAACAGTTCGTCGGAATCGATCGACACACCGGTCAACCGCTCGTAGTCATCGGCCGACATCCATCGTGACTGCAAGAGTTCTGCGAACTGGGTCCTGAGCTTCGCCGGAAAGTCCGGGTCCAGTTCCAAGAATCGCGGGACCTTCAGCTGATCCCGTGCGAACTCGGACCAGTCGTAGAAGATCTCGTAGTCCATTGCACCCAGGATGTACTCCAACTCCTTCTCCACAACGGCAGCTTAGGTCTCCACTCGGCAACCCGAGTACTCGACAACACACCAAACTCGGCATGAGCACGTTGGGAAGGTGCGGTCGGCCAGCAGGTTTGGACGGCCAGGCCAGCGCGGGGGTCGCGGCAAGTGTGTACTTGCTTCCGGCGACATGCCGCCAATCTGCTCTGCGGATGGATCGATTGATGTTCAGCCGCCATGCTCGGTTACCGACTGCCGGTTGATCTTCCACCGTCTCGGGTATCAGGTTTCCTGATACCAACAGATCTCGGGTGCGGGCAGCATAGCCCGCGAGCTGGCATGCAAATCCGCATGTTGTGGTGATAAGACCTTTCCGCATGTTCGGTGCGATCCGGAAGGTCATCGAATCGGGTGAAAATGGTTCGGCGCCTTGATCTTTCCGAGGCACTCTGTTTCTGGCGCCGAGGTCGCTCCCGGCGAATTTGCGACGAATTGGGTTGGGGCACAAGTATCATGGGCAGTCGGTGGGAACGCGCGCACCCACCCTTCTAGATACTCTTCAGAAGGGGCGGGCCGATGAAGGCTAGCTACCAAAATGAAATCGCGTTGCCCGATGGCATTTCGTTCGATGTCACCTGGGTTCCGGACGCCGCAATCGTGCAGGCCACAGTGGACGCCTACGTCGCCGCGCTGCCCAAGCCGGGCTGGTACACAGATCCCACCCAACTACGCGTCACCCGGGACACTCGGATCTTCATGCTCAGCAACCGAAAATTCCAAGCGGTGACCGATCCGTGGAATCCGCACCTGCAGATGCGGGTCTACCAGTGCGAAACCTGCTACAACGGGTGTAGCGAGAGCGGCATCGAACTCGGCCACGTCCAGAAATGGCGGGACCATCTCAAGGCAGCGGCCGTAACCACCCCCGCCGAAGCCAAAGCGGCATACAACAACCTGAACAACCTCCGGCTGGAATGCCGATCCTGCAACGCCAGCCACGACTGGGAGTAGACCGAATCACGATCCTCTGATCGATCAGAGCCGTTGCCGGTTCCTCGGCTCTGGTCGGGCAGGCGGCTGGTCGCACCATGCCTCCAGCTATCCCGGCGACCTGGACGCGACCGTCATAGCGGGGGCAGATCGGCGAAAAGACTCCGCGGCGTGACATCGCTGAGCACCTTCATATGCGCTGCAGCATCGAGTATCTCGATATTCCGTGGAAGCATCGAACCACCCAAAGCGGCGGCCGGAACGAACCCGTACATGGTTTCCGCACCGACCGGCCCCAGCCTTCGAAGCACTCGGCTGAACAGCGGTTTGTCATCGTCACCGACGATATCCAGGCTATTCGGATCGGACGTGACCAATGCCGCGTACACGAGAAGATCGCGGTCATCGCTGTTCGACATCTCCGAAGAACAGTCATCGACGACGTACCACCCCCGGTGCGGAATGATCATGAGGCTCATACCGGTTCGCCGACCCCACAGCTGCATCTGCCCGAATGCGCTGCGACTGACCGCGATCCATTCGTCGGAACCGATGGACAATCGCAGTCCCGCAGTCCACTCATCGACGACCGGCTGCCAAACGTCCGGGTCACATACCCAGACCAAACCGTCCAGAAATCCGGAGAACCCCAACTCCCGCCATACCCGGAGCAGGAACTCGGGCACGACGTCCCGATACTTCTCGAACCGCTCCGGAGGCACGGGTACGCGTACAGATGGATTCCCCCACTGCTCGACTACGTCGCCTACCGACAGCACCACAGATCACCGCTCCACTTCACAGGACAGGTCCCATCGACACAGCCTGGCCGGGGACCGGAAAGCCAACCTATCCCATATCCTCGACGCGCCGATCGCTGAATTACCAACGGTGCGAGGAGAATTCGGCGGGACGTCGGCGGGCAAGGCGCTGAGATCGGCAGGTCAGTGTGTCCGCCTACCATGTCCCCGAGGCGCTGGAGCCAGCCGACATGGTGGCGGATCCGCCTGAGCAGGCGGTCACGACGAGCGTGGCCGAACTGAGCCCGAGCGAAACCGCCACCACCCTAGGTATTTTGCGAAGTCTCACGTTCTGAAAAGTAGCTCCCGGCCCGACTCGGGTCTATCGAAGCGCGGTGGCGCGGCCCCACACAGCGGGTCGCCACAACGCGATGAACCAGATCAGGCCGGCCACGGTGTGCATCGATGCCAATGCGATTTTGGTTTCGACCGTTGCTCCAGCGGTGAGCACAAGGGCGATGCTGGTGATGCCTACGGCCAGGCCTCCTGCGGCGAGTACTCGTCGGAGCGACTCTCGGTGCCTGGTAAGGAAGGCCAGGGCGAGTGTTGCGAGGGCGATGGCGACGAATAAGGCGCCAATGATGGTGCCGATCCCGATGGTCATCGTCCGCCCTCCGCGGGGCGTGACAACCATGTCGGCTCCTGCGAGCTTGGCGATCCCGAAGATGACGAGATCGGTGATCGCCGCGGTGGCGAAGACGAATACTCCTGTTCTCCAAGGTGATTGGCGCCTTTCCGGCCGGACGGCGTTGGTTGTCTCGGTCGGGTGTTGGGCTTGACTCATCGTCTGTTCCTCCCGGATCGGCACACTGGGGCGGCTGGCGCCTGTCGCCATCGGCAGGTCGCCGCGTCCCGATTGAGTGATACCATCACCTAATATTAGGTGACGGTATCACGTAAATGCGTGATGTCATCACCCAATATGGATAGAATGACGCTATGAGCGACGTTCCGGCGCCTGCGGCGCCCTCGATCCCGCAAGCGTTGGGGCGATTGCGAGTGGCGCTCAACAACAGCTTCAGTACCGCGAGCCGCGAGGCCGGACTCACTCCGCAACAGGCCGAACTCCTGTGCTACGCACTGACTCCGCGCTCGATCGGAGAACTCGCCGGGCTGCTGCACTGCGACCGATCCAATGTCAGCCACCTCGTCGACCGCGCCTCGAACCGCGGCCTGCTCCTACGCCGTCCCGGTGACGACGACGCCCGCGTCAGCATGATCGAACTCACCGACAGCGGCCGTGCACTCGCTTCGGACTTCATGCGACGACTCGACGACCTCACCCTCGAACTCCGGCAAGCGTGGACACCCCGGCACGCCACCACGGCCACCAACATCCTCACCGAGATCGCCGAGACCCTCGAAACACGCACCATCTGACAGGTGAACCGCACACGGCGGAATGAGCGGACGTTCCGGCGCGACTGGACTGCGATCGAAGTGTGTTCGGGCCCAAGGCTTCCCGTCAGGCGGCGAGGCGCGTCCGGGAGCACCGCGTCACGTACGGCAGGTCGATTCTCGAGCGAGTCCGCACAGCGGGATGGGTGTTCAGCAACTCGGCAACAGAATCCAGCACCTGCTGCTTCGCGCCCGGCTCGAGCGTGATGATGTAGCTGCGAGAGGCCACCAACTCGAGCAAGCGCGGCCGCGACAGCTGGTAGACCCACTCGACGTCGTACCGCTCAATCGGTTCGAAAAGCTCTCCGACATACGGGTTTTCACTCCCCATGTCCTGTTCGACACCCTGGTGCATGATTCGGCCCAACTCCGCCACCCAGGGTTCGCGCTCGTCACGAATGTTCCACACCAGCCCGAGTTCACCGGCTGTCCGCAATACCCGGCGCAATTCGGGTGCCGCCGCATCCACGTCGATCCAATGCCACGCCTGCGCAACAACGACCGCATCAACTGAATCGTCTTCGAGCGGGATCTGCTCGGCAGTCCCGGCCAGCACCGGGACATCCGGTGACGTGCGCGCGAACTCGCGTCGCATACCTTCCGACGGTTCCACCGCGATGACATCGAACCCGCACTCGGACAACCCACGAGTCAGATGACCTGTCCCGGCGCCCAAGTCGAGCACCTTGTCCGCATGCGCGGGAACGAGCCAGCGCACCGCGTCCAGTGGGTAGTGGGGTCGCGACTTCGCGTACTCGACGGCGCCGGCGCCGAACGAACCAGCTTGGAATTGATCGGATCGACTCACCACACCAATGAGGTTAGCGATTCGGACGAAGCCCCGATGTGGCGTTCTCGGGTTGGCGATCGTCGTCGAATGCCTGCGCGACGGCGAGGCTGTCCTCATAGACGTGGTGGCGAGTGATGAGTCCGTTCTCGACGGTCAGGTGTAGAGCGAATCGGGAACGGTAGGCGCGTCCGGTAGAGCGGGCTGTTTGGCGAATTTCCCCCAGTACCACCGCATCCGGGCCGTCGACCAGAATGCGTTCGACCACGGTTCCGACCTCTTCGGGCACGTGGTGGTGCGCGATCTCGGCAAAGTGCGCGGCGGCGTCGGCGCGGGTGGCGCGGGGGCGAATCCACGGGGTCGCCGCTCGGTTGTGCTCATGTTCGGGCCAGTTCAATTTCCAATCGCTGTCCGGGGCGTACAGCGCTGCTATCGCCTCCGGATCGCCCGCACCGATACGGTGCAACAACTGCTCGACGACCGTGCGAGTGGTGCTCGTTCCGACATTGTTCATGCCCACCATCCTGTGTGCGACGGCGCGCCGCGTCGATTACTTGCCAGGTAATGCAACGCAGGCCGCCCGTCGAGCCTGCACATCCGATCAGCGTCGCCCAGCGCGATGGCCGCAGACGCTTAGCCGGAGCGCCGAATCATTCAAAATCGTTCTGCCACTGGGCCGCCCACTGTGACAGCGGCGCGAGCCGCTTGACGAGTGTCCGCCCGGCGGGCGTGAGCCGGTACCCCTCCTGGTGTTCGACCAGGCGCGCCTCGGTGAGCTCGGACAGTCGGCGCGTCAACACGCTCGAGGACAGATCCCCGCACGCGGTACGAAGTTCGCGAAAGGTGAGCGGATTCGGAGCCTGATCGAGTTCCCAGATCACCCGCAGCACCCAGCGCCGCCCGAGCAGATCGAACAGGGCCATGATCGGGCGACCGGAGGTCGATCCACGAACCGCGCGACCGGGGCGCGGTGTTTCGGCCGTCACGGTCACGCCGCTTGCGGCGGAGGCGAATCTTCCAGTCGCCGTGCCATTTCCGCGATGGCCGCGCGCAGTGCCCGATACGGGCGCAGGAACAATGTCACATGGGTCAGGCTGCCGGTGTCGGAGAGCTCTTCGCGCAGCACTCCTTGCAGTTCGTGGTCGGCGAATCGTGCGGTGAAAGCGAACATTCCCTGCTGCCCGTCGGTCCACTGCCGAGTCTGCTGCACCGAGTCGAGCACCGTCGCGATCGTGCCCAGCAGATGCGCCGCACGGGCGCGGCCGTGATAGTCGGCGACCGGACTGGAGAAGATCGCCTCCTCGGCGAGCAGGGAGGGCAAGGGTGTGGCGTCTTTCGACTGCCACACCCGCAGAACAAGACTATCGGTCATGCCTCTATTTTAGAGGCAGGCCGAGGTTCGTGCCAGGCCTCAACGGGATGGCACCCTCGCAGCGGGTATGCCCCAGGCCGTAGGTTCGACAGGGTGGACATCGTCACCGAATCGGCCCCGTTCGCGGTGCCTTGCATCGACTGCGGTTCCCCGACCGCGTCCACCCTGACCGAGGCGCTGATCGGTGACGAACACCGGTGGGATATCGACGGGGAGTGCTCGGCATGTGGCGCGGTCTGGATGGATTGCGGTTATACCCAACCACGCTCGGGTTTTCGTGAGGCGATCCTGGCCGCGAACAGAACGACGGTCCTCGAGCTCGAGTCGGTCGAGGTGTCGGCGGCCATGTTGATGCGAGCCCTACGTCTGATTCGGTCGCTCTCGCTGACAGAGGCCCGAGTTCTGGCCGAGCGGCTACGCGAGACGGGTCTCGAAGGCACCCGCGTCGAGATGGTGGTCGTCGCACGCCAGCTCCAGGCGATGGGCGTGTACGCGAAACTTCAACCGGCGCACGGATAGTCGCCGGAGCGCTCCGGCGGCGGCACATGTGCGTGTCGCGCTAACTTCCGCTGCCGGTCGTAGCGGCGTTGTTGACCGGGCACTCGCCCTCGCTTCGCCCGCATGCGGCCAAGTCGCACAGACGGCACAGCCAAGGCTGTGGACGCGCGCCGCCGCTCGCGCGTTGTTCGGCTCTGGCGAGGGTCACCGTGGTGAGCATCGTGTCCAGAGCTGTCGCGAGATTGTCGATCTCCTTCGGGGACAACGCCGATAACGCGTTTGTCAGGGATTCCTCGCGCGTTTGCAGTATCCGCGCGGCCATGTCCCGGCCGGTCCGGGTGAGGGCAACGGACACGGCCCGCCCGTCCTGAGCTCCGCCACGCTCGGCGAGGCCTTCGGCGACGAGGCGGTCGACGAGCCGCACCGTGCCCGAATGGGTAAGGCCGAGTAGGGAACTCAGCTGCGTCACCGATGCGCCGTCGAGGAACTGATGCATCGCTGCCAAGGCGGCGGGCGCCGACGGGCCGAGCGCCGCGACCGCTTCGACCGCGGTGTTCATCCGGTCGGCGACAACGAGACTCAAGGCGCCCAGGACGTTTGCTGTGTGCTGAAGGCTTGACTGGGTTTCCGTCACGGCTCTAGTTTATATGCATGACTCACACATATTCCACTCAGTCCCGCACAGCGACGCTGTCGATGGTCAATATCGACAGCGCCGATCCGTCCCGCCTGGCGCGCTTCTACGCGGACGCCCTCGGCTGGGAAGTCACCTACAGCGACGACAACTACGGCATGGTCGAAGGCGGTGGCATCAAGATCGGCTTCGGCAAGATCGAGGGATTCCGCCCCGCCCAATGGCCAGATGAGAACGGCGCCAAACGCTTCCACCTCGACCTGCAGGTCGATGACCTCGACAAGGCGGCCGCGAGCCTGTGCGCGATCGGAGCCAGCCAACCCGACTTCCAACCCGGTGACGGTCGCTGGCTGGTGTTGCTCGATCCCGACGGCCAACCGTTCTGCCTGAGCCCCCGCCCCGAGGCCACGTCCTAGCGCCATGCCCGAACTCGCCGAGCTGCTTGTTCAGGACGCCGACGCCTGGCGTACCTGGTTGGACGGCCATCATGCCGATCACCCCGGAGTCTGGCTGGTACTGCACAAGAAGGGTGGACAGACCACGACCTTGAGCTACCAGCAAGCGCTCGACGAGGCGCTGTGCTTCGGCTGGATCGACGGTCAGATCGCACGACGCGACGACGACAGCTACCGCCAGCGCTTCACTCCGCGCCGGCCGAACAGTCCATGGTCGGCCAGAAACGTCGAGCACATCGCCCGCCTCGCCCGAGCCGGGCGAATGCAATCAGCCGGAGTGGCCGAGGTCGACCGCGCCAAAGCCGATGGCCGCTGGACAGCGGCCTACCAAGGCCAGCGAACCGCATCGATCCCCGAAGACCTGCAACATGAACTCGACCGCGACCCCGCCGTGGCCGCCGCCTTCGCCGACCTCGACGCCCGCAATCGTTTCTCCATCATCTGGCGCATCAACGACGCCAAACGTCCGGAGACCCGCCAACGCCGCATCACCACCTATGTGGATATGCTCCGCCGCGGCGAGCGCCCGCACGGCTGAACAAGCGTCGGCAGCCCGCGGCTCGTTCGCCATACCTCGCGTACGAACCCGCCCTCAGACTGTGGTCGGGAGAACCCCGCCGTCCGCCCGGATCGCCGCACCGTTGGTCGCCGACGAGCGTGGGCTCGCGAGGAACGTCACCAGGTTCGCGATCTCGGCGGGCTCGATGAAACGCTGGATGAGCGAAGTGTCGCGTACGAGAGAGGATTTCAGGTCCTGCGGCGACAGTCCCTGTGCGGTCGCGATCCGCTCAACCGTACTCGCCACGCCATCGGAGTAGGTTGGGCCGCCGAGCACGGTGTTGACGGTGACCCCGGTGCCTTTCGTGAGCTTTGCGAGCCCGTTGCTCAGCGCCAGTCCCGCGGCCTTGGTTGCTCCGTAGTGCACCATGTCGCCGGGGACGTCGACTGCTGATTCGGTTCCTATGAAGATGATCCGACCCCAGCCGCGCGCGAGCATGCCGTCCAGGACCCCTCGCGAGAGGCGCACTGCGCTCATCACGTTGATATCGAAGTACCGCAGCCACTCCTCATCGGGCACGTCGACGAATGGCTTGACGTCGAACAATCCGACGTTGTTGACAAGCACGTCCACGGGTCCGAGCTCCTCGGGGAGTGCCCGAACCTGCTGCGGCGCAGCGAAGTCCGCGGCGATCCCGGAGATCTGAGCGCCCGGTGTGGATGCTCGAAGGCGTTCGACCGCCTCGACAACACGTTGCTCGCGCCGCCCATTCAGCACTACCGCCGCACCCTCGGCCGCACACGCCGCGGCCACCGCGTAGCCGATTCCCTGCGTGGAACCGCTGATGAAGATCCTTTTGCCTGCGAGTTGCATATCCATGGTCGCATCCTCCCGGTCTTCTCGACCGCAATTTACTTGCTTGGGAAAGCAAACTCTACGCGTTATTACTTTCCTGGGAAAGTCACGAGGTAGGATGGTCAATGTGGTAGACAACGGAGACTCGGACACCTTCACCTCCGACGAGCTCGAGACGTGGTCTGCTGTGGCGACCTTGCTCGAGTGGCTTCCCGTGGCGCTCGACACTCAGCTACAGCGAGACTCGGGAATGAGCCACTTCGAGTTCGGGATCCTTTTCGCCCTTTCGCAAGCCGAGGGCCAGACATTGCGCATGAGCACGCTGGCCGGCTACGCCAACAGCACGCTGTCGCGCCTCTCGCGCGCGGTGGCCAGACTGGAGCGCCGGGACTGGGTGCGACGCGCACCCGATCCGCACGACGGTCGCATTACGGTCGCGATCCTCACCGCTTCGGGCCGGGATGCGGCGCACGCGGCGGCACCCGGGCACGTCGCGCTGGTACGGAAACTCGTATTCGACTCGCTGACGCGTGCGCAGGCCGAGCGGCTCGGCCAGTCCAGCCTGCGGATCGCCGAGGCCATCCGCGCGGATGGTCCGTGGCGGCCGGAGGGCGAGCGCTGAGGATCGGCCGCATGACAGCGGTGGTTACATTCGGTGCATGGCAATCGCAACGCACATCAATCCCTCATCGATGCCGAGCAACCCGGCGTTCACCCAGGCGGTGCGGGTCCCGGCGGGCGCGGACACGATTTATATCGGTGGCCAGAACGGTCTCGACGCGTCCGGGCAGCTCGCGGGTGCGGACGTCGCCGCGCAGGCTCGTCAAGCGCTGCAGAACCTTTCGACCTGTCTCGAGGCTGCAGGTGCGAGCATCGAGGACGTCGTGAAATGGACCATCCTGATCGTCGACGGTCACGATGTGCGCGCCGGATTCGCCGCCTTCCAAGAGGTGTGGGGGCAGCGTCCGAACCCGCCCGCCATCACCGTCGCCAAGGTCGCCGGGCTGGCGATCCCGGGCGCTGTGGTCGAAATCGAAGCTGTCGCAGCGGTTCTCGCCTAGGCCGCCTATCCACGTGGGCGGCTTTGCCCAGCATTCGAAGACTGTCAGGGCATGGGCGGCCAGGGCGTATCGGGAACCGCGGGGCGCGGCTGTGGAATGCCGCCCGGGTACATGCTCTGGCTATGGGCTCGGCCCAGGAGATTGGTGACGTCGTTCTGGGGGACGGTGGTTTGTGCCTGGCACCAGCTGCAGACCAGGCGGTGGCTGGTGCCGATCGGGAACAGCGGCACGAAGAACAGCGTGAATTTCTTGATCACCTCCACGAAGGCGTGCGCGCTGGGATTGCGGCAGTACGCGCACAGGAAAGTGATCATGGCCAGTGTGCGCGTTTGCGTGCGCCAACCCCAGATGAGCATCGGTAGCCCCCCCGATTCGGAAATATGAACGAGGGGAGCTTAGCCGTATTCGATATCGCGGCGACCAGCTCCGCGGCCGAGTCTCACTCGTCGAGGGATTGGACCATGGAGGTCTGCCCACTCGAATCGGTTTTGCACCAGCGTAATTCGTTCAGGCGATCCCAGCGCTCCTCGATCCAGTCCCAGATGAGGTCGGCGACGAGGGCGGGATCGTCGGGTTCGGGATCTGCGACGTAACGGCGGTCGCCGGAGTCGAAAACGACTTCGAGAGCGTAGGTGATCGGGTCGTCGGGTTTCTGCAACACCGAGCCGCGATAGGCTTGGATCAGCGAGGTGTCGTCGTAGGCGTGCGCGATAAGTTCGGGGTGACTCGCCCGGCTCACACCATTACGCCAGCCCTCGACCATGCCCCTCATGCACAGCACATGACTGTCCTCGGTCGGTGGGCGGGAATACTGCGAGCGGACGTAGACCACCACCTCGGCGTGCCGCCGAGCCACACCCTTGGGCAACACCACGAAATCCCGGACCACCAGCCGAGCGTAACTCGCTGGAATAGCCTGTGCCGCAACGCGATCGTTGCTGTCCTATGAGGAACAGGATCGGCGCCAGCGGGACGAGCAGCTCGACCATCTCCCACCACCGCGGCAACGTTTTCGCCGGACAGTTCGCCAGCGCGGGTGACCCCGGAACGTTGGTACTCGGATTCGTGGCCGAGGGGGATTAGCGTCGAGGTATGGATGCGAATGAATTGCGTGGGGTTCAGGCGCCGTTGAAGGAGCAGTATCGGCGGGATCCTGGGTCGGCGCGGACTGTGCTGGGTGCGGTGGGGCGGATCGGTTCGGAGGGGGTTACTTTCGATGTCGATCAGTTTGCGGGGGTGAGTCGGGCGGGGTTGCATCGGGCTACCGGGGGTGATGGGGGCGATGCCTGTTCAGGGGATATGTTGCTCGAGGCGTTGCTGGCGTGTGCGGGGGTGACGTTGCGGTCGGTGGCGATGGCGTCCGGGGTCGGGCTTCGGTCGGTGCAGGGGCGGGCGGAAGGGTATTTCGATGCTCGGGGGACGTTGGGTGTTGATCGGGAAGTGCCGGTCGGTGTGCAGGATGTGGTGGTGACGTTCGTGGTTGATACCGATGCCGATGATGCGGCGCTGGCGCGGCTTGCGAAGGTGACCGAGCGGTATTGCGTGGTGGGTAGGTCGCTGGCCGAGCCTGCGACGATCGTTGTGCGTCGGCCCTGACGCCGGTTAGTGCGGGGGTGTCGGCGGGAAACCGAAGGCGGCGACCAGGTTTGGGTCTTGGAAGGCGACGACTCGGGTGATGCCGGTGGGGGTGGGGGTGAGGACTGCGACGCCGTATGGGGTGAGGATGCCTTGGGGGTTGCGGTGGTAGGTGATGACGGCGGGTTGGTTGTTGGCAAGGGTGGGGAGCATGCGCCAGTCGCCGGGGGTGCCGAGGATGTAGGTGGAGAGTTGGCGGATGCAGGAGGTTCGGCCCTCGTACCAGTTCTTGAAGGGGGTGGCCTCGAGGGTGGCGTCGGCGCGCAGGACCTGTTCGAGCAAGTTGGTGTCGGAGTGTTCGAAGGCGGCGATGTAGCCCGCCAGCAAGGTGCGGGCTCGGGGGTCGGAGGGTTCGATCAGGTCGGTGGGGGTGGAGTGGAGTTCGGCGAGGCGGGTGCGGGCCCGTTGCAGACCGGATTTCACCGAAGCTCGTGTCGTGCCGAGGATTTGAGCGGTTTCGGCGGTGCTGAAGGCCAGCACTTCGCGGAGCATGAGGATTGCACGCTGTTGGGGTGGCAGGTGCTGGAGGCTCGCGACCAGGGCCAGGCGCAGGGATTCGCGATCGATGACGAGGGTTTCGGGATTGTTCGCCGGGGGAGTGAGCAACGCGTCGGGAAATGGCTGTAGCCAAGCGAATTCGCCGGTCGAATCAGGATCGGGCGGAGTGGTGGGGCCTCGGTAGGGGCCGCCGAGGCCGGAGGGCAGTACGCGATGGCGGTGGTCGGTCAGGGCGTCGAGGCAGACGTTGGTGGCGATCGCGTAGAGCCAGGTGCGGGTCGACGATCGGTGCTCGAATTTCCGATAGGCCCGCCAGGCGCGAATGTAGGTCTCCTGCACCAGATCCTCGGCCTCGTGTACCGAGCCGACCATGCGGTAGCAGTGCGCCAGTAGCTCGCGCCGGTGCGGCTCGGTGTCGGTGACGAAGCGGGTGTTCAGTGCGTCGGTGTCGGCACGCTGGTCTGCGCGGGTCATCGCTCCTCCTGCCCTGGCCGGGCCTCGCTGATCGAGGCCATTGTCAGTATCGACCCGGGCGGGCAGTGAAAGGTAACTATGCGCAGGTCAGGGGTGAATGAACTCCTTGGCGAACTCGCGGATGGCTCCGGGGTCGAGCGAGTCATGGAAGCTGATCAGCAGTTCGTCGACGCCCGCGGCCCGGTAGGCGTCGATCCGTTCGCGGACCGTGTCGAGGCTGCCGATGAGGCCGTAGTCGGCCAGCTCACCCGGGAAAACCATGGGTGCCCACGGCGGCACTTGGGCTCGGGCCTCGGCGTCGGTATCGGCGAAAATGCAGTAGCTGGTGGAGGTGCGGGTGATGCTCTCGTAGTCGCGACCCAGTGTGGCGCAGTGGTTTTCGAGGATGTCGTACTTGCGGATCAGTTCCTCCGGAGAGACCTGGACGTTGCAGGCATCGGCATATTTTGCGACCAGCTTCAACGTCATCTTCTCGCCGGAGCCGGCTATCAACAATGGAATATGCGGTTGCTGAACGCCTTTGGGCTCGTTGAGCGCCTTGTGCACCCGGTAGTGCGTGCCCTCGAAAGTTGTTTCGGCCTGCGTCCACATCGACCGGATGATGTGGGCGGCTTCATCGAGTTGCCGTAGCCGCGTCGGTGCATCCTCGAACGGATAGCCGTAGGCGAGGTATTCGTCCTCGTACCATCCCGCGCCGATACCGAAAGTCAGTCTCCCGCGTGAGATTACGTCGAGCGTGGAAGCCATCTTGGCTTGCAGCGCGGGGTTGCGATAGTTGTTCCCGGTCACCATCTGACCGATCCGAATCCGGCTGGTATCGCGGGCCAATGCGGTCAGCGTCGTCCAGCTTTCGAACACATAGCCCGGGGCGACCGGGAAGGGTACGAAATGGTCTGCCACCCATACCGTTTCGTACCCCGACTCGTCGGCCGCCCGCGCCAGCTCGGTGATCGTTTCGAACGCCGCCACCGGATCGGTGTAGCTCGCGAAATTGTGGCCGAGCCCTGTGGGTAGATAGAGGCTGAATTTCATGCTGCCGTGGCCTTCCGGTGGGGGAGTGGTCGGGTTCGACCCACCTATGCAGACGTCGAATCCCGCCGGTGAGAAACTCTCCGCAGGTCAGGGCCTTGTGGAATGGGGTCACGGCCGGGAGTCTCGTTCGTCCCTTGTGTCGTGGACCACACCGCGCTACTGTACCGAATCCGAGACTGTTTAGTTTCAGAACGAATGGTCCGGGAGATCGAACGGGGACATCAATGACGAAGTCCGTTGCCCGAGTGGGCGTACTCGCGTGCATCGTGGGGATTGTCGCGTCGTGGCTGGCCGTGGCACCCGCCTTCGCGGACGAAATACCCTCCGGCGCAACAGCGCAGAGCGTTTTCGACGGATCCGGCCCGCATCAGGTCGCCACGCCGACGGTGACCAATCCGTGCCAGGAGTCGGTGGTCGGGATGATCGCGCACATCGTGGTGCACACGTTCGGCAATCGCGATGATCTGCGCTGCACGCAGGCTTTTCCGTACGGGTTGCAGTCCCCGGTCGGGGTCAATACCTACTACCCGGCCGATATCGCTGAAATGGGCAGCGCCCCAATGATTCTGTTCGAGGGTGGCATCACCTCCAATCCCGGAAACTACGACACCCTGGTGCGGCAGTGGACGAGCCAGGGATTCGTCGTGGTGGTCGCGTACGACTTCTTCAACTCCCTGGCTTATGTGCCCGCTATCGGATTGGCCACGGCGGTGATGCAGAACCGAGATCCGGCTTCGCCGCTGTTCGGCCGAATCGATCTGAGCCGCACCGTATTGGCGGGGCATTCCGGCGGCGGACAGGCCACATTGCAAGCGGCCGCGATGTTCCCGCCCATCGCGGGCCTGGTCGATCCGGCGCTGAAAATCATCGGCCTGCTGGCCATCGAACCCGGACCGCTGGCGGTCGGTGCGATGGTCGGGATGCCGACGCTGTTCCTCACCGGCTACAACGATTTCGTCGTGCCGGACTTCGCGTGGGTGCGGTGGTGGGAATACAACCTCATGGGCGGTACCCCGGCCTGGATCGCGAACGCCCGTGGAGTGAGCCACTTTTCGCCTGTCGACGGACCGGGTGCGTACCGATCCGCCGGGACAGCTGTCGCCTGGCTGCGATACCTCGCGTTCGGCGATGAGACCGCGAAACAGTTCTTCATCGGCCCGCAATGGCGGCTCCGGGATGATCCGGCCTACTTCCGCGTCGAACGCAATGCCGCGGCCGACGCACTGCAATGATTCCCACGCTGACAAGGAGTTTCGAGATGACCAGCCGTCGCGCTGTCATGTTCACCGGTGTGGCCACGGCGATGCTGACCGCGTTCGCGCCGGTCGCGGTGCCCGCGACGGCCGCCACCGGCGATACCACCTGCGCCGAACCCCTTGCGGGGCAACCATTGCCGCGCGCTACACCCGCGCAGGTGAGCATGGATCCCGCGGCCGTCGACGCCGCCCTGGATTTCGGAGCCGGAGCGGGCGGGGTCGCGGTGCAGATCTACCGGCACGGCTGCCTGGTCGGTGACCGCACCCCCACCGGGAATGTGCCGCTGCCACTGGCCAGCGCCTCCAAGGGCGTCAGCGCCACGGTGATCGGGCGGGCGGTCACGCTGGGGTACTTCGGGGTGGACGATCCGCTCGGCAAGTTCTTCCCTGGCGCGGACCCCGCACACGCGAATATCACTGTGCGACAGGTACTCACCCAGAGCACCGGTCTGCATTTCAGCTGGCCCGCCGATATCGCCGGGCTGTACACCGACCCGGTGCTGCAAACCCTGGCCGAACCCGCCGATTTCGAACCCGGCACCACCTTCCAGTACGCGCAGAACGTGATCGCGGTGCTGTCCAAGATCGTGGAACTCACCACGGGCAGCGACTTCCAGGACTTCGCGCAGCGAGAGTTGTTCACGCCCTTGGGAATCGCCCGCGAGAACTGGGTGTGGCTGCGCGACCGCAGCGGCAATACCGCGCTCAATGGCGGACTGGCCATGCGGCCCGACGATCTGGCGCGGCTCGGGCGGCTCATGCTCCAGAACGGCACCTGGGGCGACCGGCAGTTGATCGACGCGGACTACATCGGTCAGGCCACCACCGGGACCGCGGCCAATCCCGGCTATGGATTCCTGACCTGGCTCAATGCCGGGGACACCTATCGGGGCACCGAGGTGCCGTCCGCGGTCGCCTACGACCGTCCGCAGTTCCCCGGCTCGCCGCGCGACCTGTTCTCCTTCGAGGGTGCCCTGGGTCAGTTCGTCACCATCGTGCCCAGCCGCGACATGGTGATCATTCGCATGGGCGTGCCGCTGCGGATCAACCTCGCCAATCCCGTGGGCATGCTGACCGGCAGCGGCAATCCCGACAACAAAGAGCTGTATCAGCGAATCACCGCCGCGGTCACCGACATTCCGGCCGAGCCGTACGTGAACCCGTACACCCTCAGCGATCCGCCGCTGCCGATCCACGGGCTCGATGATCTCGGCAAAGTGATCGATCCGGTCGCCGCGGTCAGCATCCTGCTGGGTGTGGGACCTTACGCCTCGACCGCGTGCAATATCCTGTGGTGCAACGGAAAACCGGTTCCGGTGGATGTGTTCCGACTGCTGCTCGACGTCGGCGGACAGGTCGTCGGTGCGCTCGGTGCCCTCGGCAACTATCAGCGATGAGCGCGCCGTCAGTCTCCGGGCTGGAGCGCCCCGGTGATCTCATCGGCCAGTAGCAGCATGGCCAGACCGTGCCCGTGCTTCTCACGCCCGTGCTTATCGCGCCGGATAAGCGAGATGATGTTGTTGCTGAAGGCATCTCGGACCTGACGGAATGCCAGGCGTCCGTCGCGCAGTTCCTCGGCGACATCGAATTCGCTGAGGAAGGCCACGGCCTCACCGGAGACCGCGAGGCGCTTCATGGTCTCGATCGAGTTGGTGTGAAAGGCCGGTTCGATCGCGAGGTCGGCGTTGGCGAAGGCTTCGGCGACGATGCCGTGCATGAGCATGGAGCGGTCGGCGAAGATGAGCGGGTACGGGGTGCAGCGCGCGAGCGGGATCGTATCGAGCTGCGCCAGCGGATGATGCGGGGAGACAACGACTCCCAGCCGGGTATTCATCTGCCAGCACACCTCGACCCGTGTCGATGACGGCACGTTGAAGCCCAAACCCAGGTCGGCCTCGCTGTTTTCGACCGCGTGCAGAATGTCCTGGGTGCCCATGGTGCGAATCGAGATGCGCACGCGGGGATGGCGGGCGCGGAAACTCGCTGCGGCAGTGGCGACTACACCGCTGGCCAGCCCGGTCATCGTGGCGATCACGACTTCACCGCTGCCCAGCGCGTGCAGATCGCGGATGTCGGCGACGGTTTCGCGGTACTGCTGCAACGTGCCTCGGATATGCGCGAGCAAAGCCTCACCCGCCGGGGTGGGCCGCATGCCGCGGGGCAGGCGCTCGAACAGCGGCTGATCCAATTCGGCCTCGAGCAACAGGATTTGCCGGTTGATCGCCGAAGGCGCGACATGCAACCGCGCGCCGGCCGCGCGGATGGATCCGAGGCGTGCCACCTCGTCGATGTATTCCAGCAATCGTGAATGGAGCATGGCGCACCTCCTGCGCGGAAGTGTACGAAAAAAGTGCACACATCGCGCGAAAACGGATGCTTGTGGGCAACGGTGTGGTCGAGTTCCATCAGTACCAAGGCACGGGACACCGCACAGCGGCCCCGTCACCTGCAAGTACGTGAACACGACGTGAGGACCGCCAATGCTCGATTCGACGACCGACAACCCGCTCGCAAACGCCGATGTGGCCGCCCAGGATGATCACGTGCGCACGATCTTCGGCATCCTGGAAGGCGAGCGGGAGGCGGACCTGCTGCTGCGCAATCTCTACATTCTCGATGTGCACACCGAAAGCGTGTATCCCGGAACGCTTTTGGTACACGGTGAACGGATCATCGCGCTGAATCCGGACGAGTCGATCGTGCGGTTCCGGGAAGAATTCGACGGCCAGGGCCTGTACGCGATTCCGGGTCTGATCGACGCGCACCTGCACTTCGAATCCCAGCTCGCGCATCCTGCGGCGTTCGGCGAGGCGATCGTGCCCAGCGGAACCACCACGGTATTCGGTGAGACGCTCGATTTCGCCAGCGCGGCGGGGGATGAGGCGGTCGAGGCCGCGCGGGCGCTGTTCTCCGACCATCACAAGCTGCCGTATCGGCTCTATGCCTTCGCGCCGGGCAAGAAGACCTCCACCGAGGTCACCGAGGCGATGCTGGAGATGGATCCGGTCATCGGGCTGGGGGAGTTGGCGCACCTGTCGTATATGACCGGCAATGCCGACGACTTCCGCAAATCCGCGCTCGGGCGCGCCAACGCGGGAGTGGTGAACTGCCACTGGGGCGTCACCGCGCTCTCGGACACGCTGCTGAACTACATGCCCGCGATCGGCGTCGACAACAACCACGATGTCTGGAACGAGGACGACATCGAGAAGAGCGTCCGCTACGGGCTCAACACCCAGATCAAATTCGGTGTCGGCAGCCCCGAGGTGATCCGAACCATGTTGCGCGCCATCGTGAAACGGCGCTGGCCCGCGGAGAACTTCCAGCTCTGCGCGGACAATATCTCGGTGGATCGGGTGCTGCGGCTGGGGCATATCGACTGGGTCATCTCACTGGCCATCGAGATGGGGATGCCGCCGATCCAGGCGATCAAGATGGGCACGCTGTACACCGCGCGCTCGTTCCATCGCGACCGCGATCTCGGCTCGCTCAGCCCGGGGCGATTCGCCGACATCGTGCTGACCGACAGCCTGTCGAAGATCAACCCGCGCTTCGTGTTCAAGGGCGGCAAGCTCGTCGCCCAGGATCGCAAACTGATCGCCCCCGCCGGTATCGACTATTCGGTGCTGACCAAGCAGGCCCGGCCCGGACTCGGTGATTTGCGCTCGGAGCAGCTCGATCTCGTGCCGCTCGAGATCTCCGAGGACGGCACTCAGGCCAAGGTGCTGCTGTTCGATGTCTACGGGCGCGGGCATCTCAAGTTCGCCCAAGAGGTCTGGGTTCCCTTCCGTGACGGCGTGGTGGTGCCCGAATACGAAGGCGCGCAACTGAATCGGATATCGGTCGTACAGCGCTACACCGACGGTGAGCGGCACGTGGTCAACGGATTGTTCAAGGGCGTCTCGATCGAGCGCGGTGCGGTCTCCACCTTCTGGCCCGCTCCCTCTGCCTATTTCGTGGTCGTCGGTTCGGACAGCGCGGAGATGCACGAGAACCTCTCGCAACTGGACGCCCTGGTCGGCGGCTGCATCGTCACCGAGGATGGCGAGTCGAAAGCCGTTCTGCCCCTGAACTTCTACGGCGTGATGGCCGATATGGACCTCGCCGAACTCGTCGAGGCCACCCGCTCCATCGACGATGCCCTCGCGAAGCTGGGCAACCACAACGAAGGTGAGCCGGTGGTGAACAAGCTGCTGACGCTGTTCATTTCGCTGGACCGCTTCGGTTTCATGAAATAGCAAGGGATGCAACGGTTATGCAGCACGACAACAACACCGGAGTCATCGACACCGGAAACAAGGTGCGCCGCTGGATCACCTACGTCGCCGGAATCTACATCCTGACCCTCGGCCTGAGCCTGGCCGTGCGCGCCGGCATCGGCATCTCCCCGCAGAGCAGCCTCACCCGCACCATGACGCTGGTGCTGCCGCCGCTGACCCAGGGCAACTTCAACCTCATCCTCGAAATCATCATGCTCATCGCGACATTCCTGGTGAGCCCGAAGACATTTCGCGCCGCCAACCTGCTCGCGATGATCCCCGCCCTGATCCTGGCTCTGCTCCTGGACTTCAACCTCTCGCTGACCACCTGGATCCACCTCGGGTCCTACCCACCCAAACTCGTTCTGCTGTTCTTCGCCGACGCCATGCTCGCGTTCGGGCTGTTCCTGATGATCCGCGCCAACCTGGTCCTGATGCCCATCGACATGTTCGTCAACACCCTCCAGCAGAAAACCGGCTGGAAATGGGGCAACATCAAGACCGCCTTCGACTGCACCCTGCTGGCACTGTCCGCAACCATCGGCCTGCTCTGCCTGGGCGCACCCCACTTCATCCGCGAAGGCACCATCATCAACGCCATCCTGGTAGGCCAATACATCAGGCTCTACTTCTACCTCCACAACAGGTACACAACCCGAAAGTCCACCGCCCCAGTCATATCCAATCCCATAGCGGACTGAGATCCCTCGATGCCGGACAGGCCCACTGTCCGGCATCGAGGTTTCGTGTGAAGTCGCCGAGTCCGGCGGAATGCTCAAGTTTGGGAATGCTTGTGGTGATGCGGTGTTGTACGGTCTCGACAGGTGCCCGTTAGAGGATCTCGACCGTTTACGGGACACGAATCGATACCGACGGCGGCGCGGAAGTACCAGCCCGAATGTTCGGAGAGAACGTGTTTATCGCCTTCGTTACGGTCAGCATCCTCGGAGTGCTCTTCAACGGTGCCGCCGCCGTGACGTATCTGATCGGCCACGAGTACCCCAAAACCCAGGCGGATATGAAGGGTATCCCGCGCAAGTACGTGCCTGTGCTCGGCACCTTGCTGGCCGCGGGCGCCATCGGACTGCTGGCCGGGCTGGCGGTGCCGATACTCGGAACGCTGGCCGCTATCGGCCTGGTGCTGTACTTCATCGGAGCGATCGCCGCGCACCTGCGGGTGGGCTCTCGCAATATCGTCGGCGGAATCGTCTTTCTGGCCACCGCGATTGCGATTCTCGTATTGGGCCTGAGCTACCACGGCGCGTGGTGAGACCACCGCACGGGTGAGCCGATCGACCGCGGCCGTAATATTGGTACCGGCGATCACAGCGTGAATGAACAGGCAAACGGTGGAGGCGAAGCATGACCGACGAGGAGATCGTCGTCTCGTTTGCCCTGACCAGACTGGACAACGCGAACCACGACCTCGATCTGGAAGAGGTTGCCGCGCTGGTGGTGCGCCGCCTGACTCCCGATCAGATGCTCGACCTCGCTACACGCAACCTCGCTGTACGAGATGAGCTACGCGGAGCGTTGTTCGAATCCGCGGTCGAGCAGGTGCTCAGGATCGTGCTGTCGGCCCGAGGGCCTGTCGACTAACGAACCGACGCAGGTCGGCTGCGACCCTATTCGCAGACGGACCCTCAGCTCGAAGCCGTTGTCGTCCAGCAATTTCCGGCGTTCGTTCGGGGAGCGATCCAACTACTCGGCAACGGCCGCGCTGATGTGGTCGGCGGAGTAGGGAAGGCCGGCGACAACCCGGCCCGGCTTCCAGACCGGCGGTTCGGTCGCGAAACCGCCGTCGGGCTGCAGCCTCGGCGGCTGCTGCTCGAACTCACCGGGCATGATGATCGTGGGACAGGCCGCGATCACCCGGGCCGTGTCGTGAGCTCGGACGTAGGTGGTTGCCGCGGTCGACGACATCGAAGGCACGCCCGTGGGTGCCCAACAGGTCACGATGGACTCGACGCGATAGGCGACGTCGGTGTCGTTACGGCAGGTGAACCCATCGCAGGACACCCCTTGCGCCAGTTCCCGCGCATTCGCCGTCGCCGCGCTCAACCCGAGGGCGGTGGTGAACAGCGCGGTGGCGGCGGCAACACCGAGGATGCGACGGCTTTTCATATAGCGAGCTCTTTCTCTACGTTGTTCCCGACCGCCCGGCATACCGTTCCCGGATGCCAATTCGTTTCACTAGCTATCGAACTTCTTCCGGGGTTCTCGAAACGGTGAACCACGTAGGACCCAACGCCGAGCTGGCGATGAAGCCCTTCCGTCGAGCCACAGGTGTTGCGATGGCCGCCTGAACCCGCGGGCATTGCCGCGCTGCTGAGGCCGAGCGGTGTTGAGCCCATTGATCTTTCAGGAACGCTGGCAGCGTCAGCCGTTGTAGACCTCATCGATCCGGACGACGTGGTCGGTATCGATGACGATCTGGGCGATGGGCGTGATCTGTCCCCATCGTGCGGCCGTGGCTTTCATCAAATCGAGAGTGCACGAGGCGGTGCCGGTTGGCCCGCTCTGGCAGATTGTGCCGTGCTCGGCAGTGATAGCGACATGTTCGGACACCCGGACGGTCATACGGTCGCCACATGGCTCCAATGCACCCTGTGTACCGGGCAGATTGACGTGGTGGGTCATGCTGTAAGTGAGCGTGCTGTCCGCTGACAGGTCGAGCAACGCGACGATATGGGTGCCGGGAGCGGTCGCTCCAGCGGAATTCGAACACGGGCCAACGAGTTTGACCGCGGCATCGCTGCTCGCGATGGCTGATCGGCTATTTCCCGTCGTCTCTGCCGGCGATCCTGGCGACGGGGTTCCGCATCCGCCCAACACAAGAGCCGCCGCCAACGTGATCAGCGAGATCGGTATGGGCCCAACAAGTTTCACCGCGTGCTCCTGCGCTCGATCGATGACGGAGCCGACAACCCTGGTCCGGATGGAGATCCGGCCAGTCGGATGCCAACTTCGTCCGCTGGGACGATAGTCGGTTGCCTTGAGGCCGCGCATCGGCATTGATAGCGCGTTCTGTGCGCATGGGCGCCAGTCGGGCCGATCAGCGATATAGCATCGTGGTGGCCCTGCGGTGAAAGCGCTTACGGTGCAGTGGATGTGGCAGCAGACCAGAGGGGGAGCGGCGTGCGTTGGCGTCGATGCGGGGCTGTACTGGCGCTGACGTTGGTGTGGGCAGGGTGCGGTAAGGACCCGAAGCCGACTGGACAATCACCGATCGCCGCGGTCGATCGCTGTCATTCGCAGGACTTGGCGGTGCAAAGCCATCTGGTGTCGATCACCAACGACGATCCCGTGATCCAACACGTCATCGCGGAGTTGAGGCTGACCAATGTCGCCGGTCGCAGCTGCTCGATCCAGGGTTACCCGGAACTACGACTGCGCGACAAATCCGTTGTGGCGCTTGCCGTCTCGGTGCACCATACGGGTGCACCGACGCGAACGGTCAGCCTGCCGTCCGGCGCACTCGCAGTCGCCGTCCTGGCATACGACAATCCCTCCGGCGTGCCCGCTTGTTCCGCTGCGGTAGGCGTGATGGTGACGCCTCCGCAGGAGACCGGCGAGTTGTCTGCCCCGATCGACTACTGGGGCCCGCTGGCATGCGGCACGAACCCCATCGAAGTCGCGCCGATCGCTCCTGCTGTCTACAGCACCGCTCCTGCGGTGCTGAGCCCGCTACCCTCATGTCGCACAGCTGATCTCACGATGACGGTAAGGCCGGACCCCGGCGGTACCGGGATGAGCCATGCGGGATTCGCGGTGGATTTCACCAACCACACCGAACATGATTGCCTCATCGCGGGTACCGGGCCGGACCTGCAGTTGGTGGACGCGGGCCACCAACTCCAATATCGGAGAACATCTACCATTGCCCCGCCGCAGAGCAACCCCGGACCCACCGTGATCCCGGCAGGCGCGACCGGCACGATGCACGGCCGATACGTCGACGGCCCCGTGTGCGCCATCGATGGCCGCGAGACCGAGCAGCCAACACCAACCGCATACCTTCGAATCACGCTGCCGGACGATCAGGCATCGCTCGATCTCCCGTTCGCCGCGATTGTCTACTGTCACGGCTCATTCAGTGCCAATGCGCTGACCGCCGACTAGGGCCGAGCACGCACTACCCCAACGTATCTCGGCTAGATGCGGGCGTATTCGAGGCGGCGGCCGCCCAGATAATCAAGCACGAGTTTGTCGGGGCTGATCATGTCGTTGGCCACGTGGCGATCCGGATGCCATAGGTTCGCATCATGAGGGTGCGCATCCAAGCTGGCGACAAGCCGATGACTGTGACATTCGAGATCCAGGGCGACGAGCGACGACTCGCGGCGGGTGACCACATGATCGTGGAGTACGACAGTGCCGATGGCCTCACGGACGATGTTCAGGTGGAACACAGTCAGGAAGGCATCACCGTCTACACACCATCGAGCCGATGGCGAGTGTGGTCTTCCACTGGTATCGAGATCACTCCCTGACCGCGACGCTGGCCTGCTCGACCTATCCACCAGATCCCGATCCTCGGGAGCGTGCGGCGGATTACCCTGCGGTCTCGCGCTCAGCGAGGAAGGCATCGAGCAACTCGAACATCATCGCCAGCAGGTGCGCCTCCTGCTCCGGGGTGCGGTCGACGCCGAATTCCTTGTCCGGCAACGCGATATCTTCGAGCAGGGCCCACCAGACGAGGTTGATTCCGCGGCCTTCATTCTTGACCAGCAGCCATTCCTGGAAGCCGTCCAAGCCCTGCCCGCCATGGTGACGGGCCGCGAAGTCGTACCCGTTCAGAAAGCTCACCACATCGCGCACAGTCCCGCCGCTGACATACATGCCGGGTCGCTGCGCGAACAACCCGAGGTACTCACGTTCGCTGAGCTCGCTCACATCGGTGATCTCGCGCCCGTTCACCATGAGAGTGCTAGTGGCCCCGTAGGACAGGGGTGGGCTGTCATGTTCGTGCATGCGAATACCCCATCACAACTGAGCGAGATGGGCACGTTCCCGCAGTGCCCGAGACGACCTCAGCGCGTAGATCTTTCGAACCGAACACTTGGCGATCTTGGGGCGCTGCTTTGACGCTAAGGTGTTTGGGTGATCAACAATCGAAAGGGCAATGCCGCGTAGGCGCCCCTCAGCGTTACGGGCCGAGTACTCACTCCGACCCTGCAATCGCTACCTCACCATCGACCGCGTCTCCGGATCATGTACTGCCGACATTCGCCGCCTCGAACGAATCCGGTTCGGCCCCAACACGACTGCGGTGGCTTACCGCTCATGGCGCGTGTTATCGGGCTGCCCAGCTCGCCAGATCGTCGGCAAGCTCGTGACCACGGCTGCGACCTTCGCGAATGCTACCCGGCAAGTCAGTGCGTTCGCTTTTCCGGACGCCCCAGTTGACGCGAGGCCCGCGCTCAGTGCGATGAGCCCGAGCTGTTGAAGGGCCAGGGCGGAATCGGTCCGTTGTCGACCACCACGTTCTCGTACCGCATTCCGAAGATCGGATTGTCCTTGCTGCACCGGCGCTCACGGTCATACACACAGCGCTCGTCGTGAGAACCACAGTTACCGCCTACGGCCGTGGTCAGATGCGGGGGAAGGTAGGCACGCGCTGTTTGCTGTTTTCCCAGACCGCAGTCGAAGATCACGTCCATACGGTAGGTGTCGTCAGTTTCGTTGCGGCACCAGCGGTCAGTGCACGAGACCCAGGGAGCCAGCACCACCGGCGTGCCTGCGGCGGCCTGCGGTGCGGCCACACTGACGGCAATAGCGAACAACGAGCTGGTGATGCTCAACAGGGCTGTCAATCGGTGCGGCATACGGCTAGAAGCTACAAGCCGTCCCGGACTGGGCGGTATAGGGCATATGCCCCAATTCGATTCGGGCAGTGGCCCGTTGTTCATCGCATGGAGTCATTCCTGGCCCTGTGTGATCACAGTGACGATGCTGTCGATAAATCCGACTGGCCGCAGGAGTGTGTCGGTCCCCGCCGTTATGGTCCGGGCATGGCTGAGCTACCAAACAAATCGGTCCTCGTCCGCACGTGGTTCGGTGACGACCGCGCGTGGGGTTCTCTGGTCCGAGAGGTCCTGACGCCCAGCAGAGAGGGATTCCTGGCCTACACGACTGTGGTGAACGACCCGGAGTTCGAGGGACTGAGCCCCAAAGCGCTGAAGGTGAAGCATCCGGGCGGGGCGATCGTGTCCTTCCTCGCCGACGAGACCACCCTCACTCACCCGGAGCATCCCCTCCTGGCGGTCTGGATCCTGCCACCTCAGGATTACGACCGAGGCGACTACCAGTCATTCCGGGTCGTGCCTGAAAAGCTGTCGAGCGTGGACACCAACATCAACGACGCGAACCTGGACTGGCGGGACTTCGCGGACCGCGTGGACTCGGACGGCATCTACCGCGGGCAAGCGGATGCGAAGGAATGCGATTTCGAGTTCAGCGTGCGCTGCATCATGGCTGATCGACTGGCACATTTCACACCGGGGCTCGCCGAATCGATTCGCATCGCCGAATCCCCGGACGAAGGCGCGAGTATGGCGGTCATTTCCTGCGCGGACGACCCCCGGTCTGTCCGTGAGCAGTTGACCTCGCTGCGGTCCTATCCCGAAGCGCTGTCTTGGGATTGGGTGGCCGCCTTCGACGCCGAGCATGCCGACAACGATCGAGCCGAATACATCACAGCGTTTCTGGAAGAGATCGGTGAGCATGCGTTCGCCCTCGGAGTTGTCCTGGCGTCGCTGAGTTCCGACGAAGACTTTTACCTGGTCTTCGTGACGCCGGCCCAGTTCGATGAGCTGTCGCGACTTTTCACCGCACACAGGATGCGCGCTGAGAAGATGCGGCGTGGCCGGAGGCAGCTCAACCAGGAGCAGTCGGCCGTGATCAGAGAATGGGCGTCACGCCGCGGCCACAAGGTCACAGCCCGCGGGATGATCAAGGCGACAATCGAAAGCCCTGACGCGCTCGAGGCGACCGAGCCGGGTCCACTCGCCTGATATTCGGCGCCCGGAAATCGGCTCATACGCCAAAGCCCAACGCACGCGAGGACATTCAACCGGCGGCAACTCGAACCCGCCTGGAATCGCCAATAGCGGACGTCTGCGCCCTCAGTTCGATACGGCCGCTCGACATGTCGTCGCAATGATCTTGCCGTGCCCCTAAGACTTGGGGCGATCTCGAGTCCATGCGCTCAGGTAACTTCCATGCGATCGCCGCACCTCGGTCGGCGCGCAGAGGAAGCACACCACATGTTCACCAAATCCTTTGCGGCCGCCGCCCTCTCGGTAAGCGCCGCAACCGTTCTCGCCGCACCCCCCGCCACCGCCGACCCGGTCAATTGGGGCGCGGTGTCCCTCAGCGCGTGGGGCAACGTCTACGCGTTCTCGGTCAACCACCCGACCGAAGCCGACGCCATACGAGCCGCCGACCGAACGTGCAAGGGACAAGGCATCATCGACTGCCGCATGATGGTGACATTCGCCAACGGCTGCGGTGCGGTCGTGACGAGTCCGCTCGCGATCGTCGCCGGGTTCCCGATCGTGGGCTTCGGTAAGGGCGCGACCCCGGGCGAGGCATACGCAGACGCGACCCGCAACCTGCCCACCGGCACCGGAAGCGCTGGCTCGTTCAATCGCGAACATGCCTGCACCCAGCTTTGATCTGGTTCCAGCACGGTCCTCGACATTGTGGTGCGTTGCCAGAGGTTTGGATGACCTCGGACGGTTGATCTTCGAACGTGTGGCGTGGCCGATCCAAACAGCGCGCCACGCTGCAGTACAGGACGTTTCGATAGCGGTTCGGCCGGCCCCCTGGGTCTGGTCGGTCGGAAGGTCGGCTAGGGGATGACTGGTAGATCGTGGAGGGCATTGCGAAGATCGTCCAGTTGCCGGTAGTGCACCGCGATCATGCCAAGGTCCCGTGCAGTCGCAACGTTGATCTCGGTGTCATCGATGAACAGGCAGCGGTGAAGAGGAACACCGATCTGCTCGCTCGTAATCTGATACACCCGAGGGTCTGGTTTGGCGTATCCGATTCGGGCGGTGTTGATCAGAATGTCTGCCAGTCCGCTCAAGCCCTGCCGAGTCAAGTCCTGCTCCAGTCGTGTGGTTCCGTTGGATACCAGTGCAACTGTCGCGGCTTCGCCAGCCCGGCGTAGGAGTGTGACCGCGTCGTCGTTGACACGCGGCTCCAATTTCGACCATTCGTTTACCGCAGCGTGCGCGCGCGACACGGATCCGCAAGCGTGGGCAATATCGGCTGCGACTGCTGCCCGCCATTGTTCGTCGGTGATTTGTCCGGTGATGGCCGGGAGCAGGCGATCGGGGGCGAATGCCGTTGCGGCGAGTGTGCCTACGGCAAGTTGGTGGCCACGTTCGATGTCGTCGGCGGGCGGCCAGAGTCGCAGCACGCCATCGATGTCGCAAAGCACGGCGTCATAGGCCGGTGCGGCCATAGTGATGATCTCCTCGACGTTTCCCGATGCTGCCTCGCATCGGTTTCACGATCATCACACGCGACCCATATCGCCGCGACTTGTCAGTTCTCGCGGTACAGCGGATGGTTCGGGCGAGTGAAGCGAGAACCGCTGTAGGGCAGTAGATCTTGATCGGTGACAGCGCCGTGCCCGCGGGCGAAGTAGTGCGGATACGTCCTTAACTCAGCAGTTCAGCGCGTTCGATAGACCTCAGATGATTTCTGCCCGTTAATCTTTCGCGGCCTCGCGCTGTCCGGTTCGGTCAGCGAGCCAACTTGAAACTGCTTGGGATGCAGCGTTGATGCTACGAAGCCTCGTGTAAACGGCTGTTCAGCACCTCGATCCATGCTGCCCCGGGCCCATCGAATTCGATTATGTCCTTCATGCAACACACCTGCTCCAGCGACCAGTATTCCGCGTCCATGATCTCGGTGTCGACGTCGAGTTGATGCACTTTGATGAACGCCTCGATGGACTCATCGTCCGTCGCCAGTTCCAACTGCTCGAACAGGGTGTTCAGCGTGTACGGTTCCGGAGTCACATCGGCCCTCGCTCGTTTTGTGTTGTACATGAAGGCGATCCGGGCCAGAGTACGACAGCCCGATCATCGGCAGAAGAGTGCACCAGGAAGCGTTGGCAGCCAAACAGTTTGGACGGCCGACCAACGCGCGGGTCGCGGCATGAGGGTGCGTTCGGATGGGTGCGGCGTGTCCGGTTCCGAACGGCCCTGTAGGTGGCAGAGCAGTTCGTTTTCAGAGGTCGCTATCGTTTGTAGTCGTTCTGGTCCGATCGGATTTGCAGTTACCTCGGTCTGGAGCTGACGTGGCGACGGACGGGACGGAATGGCTGAACTCTCACTCCGCATTCCAGCGATGCCGGACAGCACGGGGATGCTCGGGGTAATCGATCCCAGCGCTTACCATCCGACGGTCGATGATCATGACAACTGGCCAGCGGTGTTGTCGCACTTCGACCTCGAGATGAGTAGACGCACCCTGCTGCTTTGGGCCACGGGCGCCCAGGACAGTTGGTCTGTCGATGTCTCGGTGTCCCCGGTGGATCGGGGAGGATCGATCCAGATGCAGGCCCGAGGTCCTATCGCTGTGACAGCGGGCAGGCTGGTGTTGGTCAACAGCGAGATGCTTCAGACGATCGCCCAGTGCGAGAGCGAGGATCTCTGGGACGACCTGAACTGGTACGAGAACAGGTTCGAGCTGCCGAACAGCTCCTACGTGTGCACGGTGACAATGCTCGGCAACTCGGAAGATCTCACTGAGGCGGGCAGATTCCATCTGCAGTTCGAACCCGGTGAGGCCACGGTGTGGCAGGAACCCGCTTGGTTCGAACGTTGGCGCTGGTAACGCGGTCAGACGACCGCTCGCTATTCGGCATGTGCGGACACCCCGCCGGCCCGAGATACCCCGGGGCCATTGCCCTTCAGCTAGGCCGCGCTGGCCGCCGCGGTCAGCGCGGTATGCGGCAGTTGAGTACGTTTACCGTTCGATTTGCGGGCCGTCGTTGGTCGAGGGGTTCTTCAAACTCTCGGGAAGGAGGCTTAGCAGCGCAAGTTCGCTGTCCTTTGCAGGAACAGCAGCGACGCCAAACCAGTCGGCCGCGGTCTCAAGGTGCTTACGGCCCCAATGGACTGCTAGCTCCTCCTTGTAGACGGGGAGCGAAGCAAGTTTGCCCGTATCGAGTAGGTGTTGAAAGTCAGGATTGAGCGGAAGACCAGCCGTGTCGCATGCCTCTCTCCCCTTCTGAGTGGCCTGGCCAGTTCGATACAGATTGATCGAACCAGGTTTCCAGTGCGCCAGCTCATCCCGTGCATGAACAAGGAGGTGGACACCAAGGCCCGGGTGCTTTCGGGCATACAGGCTACCTACCAGGGCATAAGGCGTCTGAACCTCCGGAAATGGGCATACCTCCCACAGCCTGGCCGTCACAATGCCCACAGCGGTGCGATCGACCATGTCAATTGCCAGCCAACCCCAGTACCAACTTGTGTGGCGCGTGGAATACCTGTGCGCGGCACGAATCTCAAGCCGCTCGTAGTTGCAGGTCATCCTTGGAAGTTTGCCGTTATGCCCGAAAGCGGGCTGTGCGCCACGCGGTGGAAAGTGCTGTAGCCCTGAGGGATTCCACTGGCGAGATTGGCAGCATGAAGTATCCGCTAGACCCGATCGCTCGTCGGCAGTTCAGTACGTTCCGTCGGCCTCGGATAGCTACCGCCAGTTGATCTTCCGCCGCGCAGCGCTGGCCGTCCCGAACAGCGCGCCACGCGGCAGGAGCGGACGTTTCAGGGCTGTGTCTGGACTCGGTGTGGCGCTCAGTCCTTGGCCTTACCAAGCCAACGACGAGCCTGGGGATCGAGTGGCATCTGGATGATGGTGGAGACCGCTTCAAGGTGTGGTGGCTCGATCCATATCCCCACTGCCCGTGGCTCCGGATTACCGGCGAGAGCGAAGATTCGAGGGATCAGTTCCTCGGGGACCTGCCGTACTTGGCGGTCAATGGCCTCGCTGGTGCGGGCTCCGTCGACGGTGTAAGTACTGATCACTTCCCAAACGAATGGAGCGTCGGAGGGTTGAGTCCAGGTGTCGCACAAGCGGCACCCGAACTCACCTCGGAAGACCTCGTGCCGCAGGCATCTGTCGAGGAGATACGGTTTCGGCGCGATGGTCCAGTCCCCGAAGTCGGAGCTGATCGTCGGGGTTGGACGAAACCTGGTGAGCATTTGCGTGAACGCGCCGAGGTTGTAGTCGATCGATGGCGTGTAGTGCAGCTTCTCCCAACCGGTTCGGCGGTTCGCGCGGTCGAGCAAGACGAGGAAGAAATCTTGCTCAGCCTGGCAGTCCTGTGTCCACGGAAGCTCAGCCAGGTCGAACCCGCTGATACCGGCGCGGAACCGCTCCAGGTCGCAGAAGTGCAGCACCAAATGCTGCTGCCAGACCGTGCGCGCCATTGACGAGCCTGCCAATGCGATCACATCGCAGAACACGTCGGTGCCGCCGTTGGTCATGTAGATATCCAGGCCCAACGCATCCGCGCTGAAATGGTTGCCCACAGCCGAGAACCCTAGTGGTGCCAGCAGGCTCGGCAACCACGACACTTCGCGCTGCATTCGGCATTTCCGTGCCACTACTGAAGGCCGAGCAGCGTTCAGCCCATTGATCTTCCGGTGCCACGCGCTGGCCGGTTGGGTCAGCGCGGGAAGCGGCACGAGCGGCTGTTTTGCCGGGGTCACATGGCTGACATTTCAGGGTCGCCGATGATCTCGAGACCGACCTGCGCGGCCAGCCAGCGGGCTCGTTCGGGATAGCGCTGTGCCGCGTGGATATGCACGGTGTGGTCAGGGCTCGGCTCATCCGGCCAGATGGTGAGGGCGTTGATGCTGAGCGTGATGTACGCGCATCTCCCGGATGAGTCGAGTTTCAGCTCCGGAATCGGCGGCCAAGCCGTGAAGTCCCATCGGATAGCAGCCATTTCGCTGCCGATGGCTTCCAGCGCCGAGTGAAGATATTCCGGTGGCACACACCAGTGTGAGAAGTGGATCGGCAAGCTGGTGTAGGGGTCGTCGCCCCTGCGCGACGAGGGACTGTCTACTTCCGTTTCACGCTCGGGATCGATGCACCACCAATCAGCCTCGGGCAACACCGCCAACAGACGTGTCAGTGCCTCGGGGGTGGTGACCGCGATGTCGAAGTCCAGTTCCAACTGGCTGGTATCAGCCAATGCCAGCAGTTGGTCGACCACGCGCAGGGCCTCGGCGAGGTCGGGCGTCCGGTGTGCCGGAAACGCGTACGAGTTACTCATTGGCAGGAGTTTTGCAGCAGTACGGGACTGCATGCCATCGCATTTCATATCCGGAACTCGGCAGAACAGTGCGTTCTGCTGACCTCGGGATCAACTCAGTCCACTGATCTTTCGAGGAAACGTGCTGGCTGCTCCTGTGCCTTGGTCAGTGCCACCAGGCCACCGGCGACCGCTCGCATCCAGAGGGTGTGATGCCACTCTTTGGCATCGGGTTCCTGCTCGGTTGTGATCACAGGATTCGGGCCGGTTTCGATGAGAAGCAGCAGAGTCCACGCGAGGTCGATATCGATGTCGAACTCGCCCAGCTTGGGCCGACCGGTTACCGCCCGCTTCGTGTGTTCGACACCGTCTTCCGACCTCGACCCGGTGCTCACCCCGTCTCTCATCAACGGCCTGTGATTAGCCGAGCAGTGCGCGTTCGGGGCGATTTCATTCTCCGTAAAACCTGTTGGCGAGCCACGGCGACCACTGCTACTTTGCCGGAGGCCGTGCAAGAGACCGAGGAGGTGGTAGCCGTGAACGCAGTATCGACATGGGTGCTCCCCTCGTGGGTCATGGTCGGGCTATAGGTCGTCGTCCGGGAGCGCCGTTCACCAGCACTCCCGAAAGGCAACATCTGTGAACTCTCCTCAGTTCACCCCGTCGTCGAACGTAACGGTCGAGCGCGATGTCACCTCCGGTGACGTCCCCGGCCTCCGGTCGCGGGCCTCCGGCAGCGAACGCTCGCCACTGACATTCGATGTGATCATCGCCGGGTGCGGCCCGACCGGTTTGATGCTGGCCGCCGAACTGCGGCTGCACGATGTGCGAGTACTCGTTCTGGAGAAAGAACCTGAGCCCGTGTCGTTCGTGCTCATAGTCAGTCTGCATATGCGCAGTCTCGAGCTGATGGCGATGCGTGGACTGCTGGATCGCATGCTCGAACGTGGAAGACGGCGACCGGTTGGCGGTATCTTCGCCGCCATCGCCAAACCCGCGCCCGAGGGCCTGGATTCGGCGCACGCCTATCTGCTGGGCATTCCGCAGGCGGTCATCGTTCACCTGCTCGAACAACATGCGATCGCGTTGGGCGCGCAAGTCCAACGCGGCTGCGCGGTGGCCGGTTTCGAGCAGAACAACGAGGGCGTGACCGTCGAGCTGGCCGACGGGGAGAACCTGCGTGCGCGTTACTTCGTCGGCTGTGACGGCGCGCGCAGTACGGTGCGCAAACTGCTCGGCGTCGGCTTCCCCGGCGAACCCTCACGGAATGACACCCTCATGGGTGAGATGGAAGTGGGTGTGCCGCAGGAAGAGGTCGCTGCCAAGGCGGGCGAAATCTATGCGACCAATAAGCGTTTCAGGCTCCAGCCCTTCGGCGAAGGTGTCTACGGCGTCGTGGTCCCCGCCGCGGGAGTCAGCGATCGTGCGGAGCCGCCCACTCTTGACGATTTCAAACAACAGTTGCGCGCCATAGCCGGAACCGATTTCGGCGTGCACTCCCCGCGCTGGTTGTCTCGCTTCGGCGATGCCACTCGGTTGGCCGAGCGTTATCGGGTCGGGCGTGTGCTGCTGGCCGGCGATGCGGCGCACATCCACCCGCCCTTCGGCGGACAAGGCCTGAACCTGGGCGTTCAGGACGCGGTCAACCTCGGCTGGAAACTGGCCGCACAGATCCGCGGCTGGGCGCCGGAAACACTGCTGGACACCTACCAGATCGAACGTCATCCGGTCGCCGCGGACGTACTCGACAACACCCGTGCCCAAACGGAACTGCACTCCACCGAGCCAGGTCCTCAGGCGGTGCGCAGGCTGCTTACCGAACTGATGGACTTCGACGAGGTGAATCGCTATCTGATCGAGAAGATCACCGCCGTCGACATCCGTTACGACTTCGGCGAGGGCCCCGACCTGCTTGGCCGCCGCCTGCCCGACATAGATCTGAAACAGGGCCGCCTTTACGGTCTGCTGAATCGCGGCCGAGGTCTGCTGCTGGACCGCACCGAACGCCTGACAGTCGGCGGTTGGTCAGACCGGGTCGACTACCTCGCGGATTCCTCTGCGGCACTGGATGTTCCGTGCGTCCTGCTGCGCCCCGACGGCCATGTCGCCTGGCTCGGCGACGATCAGCAGGACCTGGACAGCCACCTCACCCGCTGGTTCGGTCAGCCCGGCACTGATTCCGCGACGGAGCAACCGAGAGCCTGTGAGGAGGATCGAACGGCCGATAGGGACTGACCATCGGAATGCATGTGAGGCGGCCAGGCCGCCTCGATTCGTCCGAAATTTGGCGTTATCGCGCATAGTCGAAGGCTGAGCGCCGTTCAGCCCGTAGATTTTTCGGGTGCCGGGCTGGTCGGTTCAGGCAGCCCGGTGTGGGAGCCTTGAGCGTGTAGGTCGCTACTTGTCGAGCTGCCGCGGTCAAGCCGCTGTGCGGTCGGGCATCTTTAGAGGACTTCTTCCGTCGCCGCTCCCGGGGGTCGTGGGTGTGGCTCCGATCACCCGGTACGAGATGTCGAAGAACTCGTCAGAGCGTGCCACGCACGAGCGGCAGCGACGCGGTGGTGGGGTCGACGCCGAAGCTTGCGGCCCAAGTGATTTCGTCGTCGAAGGCTGCGTCGCCCGCCAGCTCCGCGGCAGCCAGTGCGGCGGGCACCGCGTCCCGGGCGCGCAGCGACTGCCACTGCCCGATGGTGGCAACCAACACCCGTAAGGTCGGCAGCGTGGCGATCGCCTCGAGGTCGCTGACCTCGATCGCCGAGATGTCCAGGCGTTGCAGCGACGGCAGTGTCGCCAACGGGCCGATGCGCACCGGCTCGGTCGCTCCCGAGAGGGTGAGGTCCCACAGGGTCGGGTGGCCCGCGAGCGGCTCCACGTCGATGCGCGACGCGTGGACATGCAGCTGTTCCAGCGGGACGGTGTGCGGCACGGACAGCCGCACCGATTCGACACCGCGCACTTGCAGCTCTCGCAGCAGGGGCAGCGACGCCAGTTCAGCGCTGTCGAACGAATCACCGCCGTCGACCGTCAGCTGCTGCACGGCGATCGCACCCGGAAGCTCCGAGACCGATTCACCCGCACCGCGCAGGGACGCCGCACGATTCGGATGGTCCTCGATTTGGGCGTTGTAGTACTCCAACACCGACTCGCCCGCGCGCAGCGCCTCGACTGTCCGCCGCAGCACCTCGAGAACCGAATCGTCCTGCCGGAAGGCGGCGTACCACCCATCGGGTTCGAACTTGATCACCTGCCCGGACACGCCGATCGGGCCGGGGTCGAGGTCGACGGCGGTCACATCGCGGTCGCTGGTGCCGATAATCAGCCACTTGGGGCTGCGCGAGATTCGGCGCACCACGCCGTGGGGCCAGGATTCGAACACGATGCGATCGATGCCGGCGAACAGCGAGTCCTTCCAGGCCCCGATGGTGCCGTGGCCGTATTCCAGCTGCGCCGTGTCGGTGTCGTCGTTGAGGTGGGCCGCGGCGACGGCAGCCAAAGGCATCAGGCGGGTGAACGCCAGCAGACCCCGGTCGTCGTAGTCATGGCCCACCACCCGATACAGCGCACGCAGCTCCTCCGGCAGTCGGAAACCGATTCTGGCCTCGGCTGCTGCGATTTCCGCTTCGGTGTTTGCGGCGCCCAATTGCGGTGCGTCGCCTTCTTGCCGCGTGTGCAGCTCTACGTACTCGCGGACCAAGTCGGTCACAGTGTCGACCAACTCCGGATCGGTGGGCCGGTCATCGTAGTCGGCGTCGGTGGACGGAACCGGAATAGCATGGCCTGGATAGCGGTAAGTGGGGTCGAGGACCACCTGTCGGGCCGACTCCCACTCGAACCATTCGTAGTTGTGGTGATGCGTTGGCGCGCAACGGTACTGGAACTCATAGCCATCGCCCAGTAACCGCAACCGTAGCTGCGCCAAATCGTCCGCACCCGCGCCCAGTTCAGCACGCACCGCCGCCGCTATGACCGCGGTGTCCGGCCACCCCGGCTTCGGCATGCCGAACAGTTGCACGTTGCGAAACATCGTGCCGTAGCCGCCCATTCCGTTGTGCAGCTCCAATGTTCCCGCTGTCGCGCCGCTCGCTGCGAGCTCTCGTACCAGCTTCTCGATCTGCTCGATCAATTCAGTCATGTTGGTCACCCATCGCCGATCGTGTCGCGGTCACCCTAGCCACCCACACCGACAAGACCGGACTCCCAGCCGCGAGAAACCCGATGCGATGAATTCGGCTCGGCGCGCATAACATCGTCGGCGGCTGTGAAATACAGCTCGTTCATCCGACGGAGCGATAGCGATTCAGAATGAGGGCTTCCGTTGTCTGGCTGGCAAACTCGACATCATGGGAATGTTCATACCGGCCGACGTGCCATGGGACCGACCCACTGTCGCAACGATCCCGATTCCGCCGTTCGCCACATGGGACGAGCACCATGGTTTCCTTCGTATGCTTCAGCTCTACGTCGCGTTGATCGACAACGACGCTCCGTCCTTTTCGACCCAGGTCCTCAATGACGTGCTCACCCGTAGCCTGCCGATGCACACCGAACCCAGACCTTTGGACCCACTGGTGCTCCAGATTTGCATGGCCACCTACTTCCCAGCGCCTTGGACACCCGCGACTCTCGCCGACGCGCTCACGACCGCTCAACCGCGGCTTGCGCCACCTCAGCTGTCGGCACCGGAAATGTATGCCTCAGGTGCGTGGCGTTGGGGCGGGGATCCAGTGTTTTCGGCCGAGCCGCGTTCGGCCGGAGGCTGGGAAGTCGAGAGATTCGAACGCGGCAATATAGAGACCCAGGTTCTCACGGGTTACGACAATCTCGTTCTGTGGTGGATGCGGGATTACAGCAACCGGTACCCGTATCCGATCGGCTGGGGTGTCGACGATCATGACGCCCGCATCTTGGCACCGGCAGTTGCCGCCATGCGGCGAACCAACAATACGGAGCGGTGGGCGACCTGGCGGGAATCGCTCACCCGCGATCCAAGGTGCTAGCGACGTCGTGTCATCGGCGTGCCCGGATGTTCACAGATCTCGACGAAGGTCTGTCCAGCATGGAGAAAGCCGCGGATTATCGACAACACGAAACCGATGAAGCCGTATCGTAACTCCGCCCATCCGGCCCTGTTGTCACGGTCGGTTGCGCGGCATTCGACTGGTATACCTCCGGCGGACAGTAGGCTCCCGAACAGTCCGAGAAGTCGAACAAGGCGGGATTCTCCACCCACTTACCGAACACCCACAACCCGCAGGACAAAACCAACAGCACCCCGAACACGATCACGTACTTTTTGAACCACACTCGTGCGATGCTAGCCCGATGCCGCCTCCGTATGCGTCGTACATTGACGCACTGCGATGAAGGCAGGGCAACCGTTCGGGATGGTCTCGGGCTACCGACGTCCTGGTCCAAGCGCGCCGAACCTCCTGCGGCCGAGTATGTTCAATGTTCCGTGGACCCAAGCAACTCTCCGTCGGTATACGGATCTGTCGTTGAATTCGTGGAGAACTATCTCAGTCTGGTGTACCGGCGAGAAGTCGGTAAGGGCCGTCGAGTGTGGTGTCCGCGGTGGTGGATGCACGCTGAGGCCGTCGCGCGACTGGATGCCATGTGGCGGGCGTGGGAGCACTGTCGGCTCGATAGCAGAACGGGTTTGAGCGTGTGGTTTCTCGACCACGCCGATCCGCATATGAGCATCTTGTTCGACCCGGACGGCCCCTTCCAGTTTTGCTCCACCGCATCCGGACACTCCGACGAAATGCCGCCGCTGCATCTGATCGCGACGCCGCCGGGCCTCTTCAAGTCAGCCTGAACCGCATGGTGGTGTGCTCGGCCGGATGTGCCTCGCGTGCAAGTGATTCAGCGGTGGCCCGCGAAGTCGGCGATCGTGTCCATCATGGCCTGGACCATCTTCGGACCGCCATGTCCCTCATCGTCGATCAGCACGAATCGGCTTCCCGGCCATGACTTATGCAGATTCCAGGCCATAGCCGAGGGCCCGCTGACGTCGAGCTTTCCCTGAATCAGCACCGCCGGGATCCCCTGCAACAGCCGCACGCCATCCAGCAGTGCCGACGGCGGCAGAAAAGCGGCATGCTTCCAGTAATGCACCACCAGGGTGGCGAACACCTGACACCACATCGGATCACGCTCAGCTGGAACCGATTTCGCGCCGAGGGACACGTGTGCGTCCTCCCAGGCCATCCACGCCCGCACCGCCCGAGCCCGCACCTGTTCGTCGGGTGCGGTGAGCAACTCGTAGTAGGCGTCGACCAACCGTTGACCCGGCTGGGCACCGGAGGCCGCACGGAATGCCTCCCATTCGACAGGAAACAGCTGCCCGACCGTCTCGGTGATCCACTCGACAGCAGCGGGATTGGTCAGAGTCGTGGCCATGAGAACCAGTTCGCTGACCGCACGCGGATGAGACTGCGCGTAGGCCAAAGCCAGTGTCGTACCCCAGGAAACACCGTTGACCAACCACTGCCCGATACCGAGATGAGCTCGCAATGCCTCGATATCGGCGATCAAATGCGCAGTCGTATTGACCGACAGCGCATCCGAGTGAGCCTGAGCCAGCGGCACACTACGGCCACACCCGCGTTGCTCGAACCCGACGATCAGATACATCCGTGGATCGAACCGGCGACGATAACCCGGTCCCATGCCGGCGCCGGGGCCACCATGCAGAAACAACGCCGGTTTACCGTCCGGATTCCCCGATGTCTCCCAATAGATCTCGTGCCCGTCCCCGACCGGGAGCCTCCCGGACGCGAACGGCTCGATCGGCATGAACATCGCACCAGTCACCACGCCGCGACCCTACCGGTATCGCAGCAGCGACAGCCTCGGCCCGGCGGGATCGAGCAGCACGCAGTGATCACTGACCGTCATCGTGCCGCTGTGCGGCGATCAGCAACCGCTCGAGAGCGGTCACCGTATCCCACTTGCCCAAATGCCGGAAAGCGACTCGGAGCCAACGCACTTCGGTTTGAGTGATCTTCGGTGACTGCCACTGCACCAGATCGACCATGTGCGGTGGTAGATCCAGATCGGGCACGGTCAACAACGGGGCCGACGGGGCGTACTCGACATGGAAGATGTACCGCTCGTAGGTGAGTTCGCGAACCTTGATTCGCAGTCGGACCTCGACTCGGCGCCCCTGGGCCGATCCGCCCAATTGCAATACCGCAGGCGTGTCCTTGACGGTCTCCAGCCCGGGAAACCGGGCGACCAAGACGTCTCGGCGCGCCGCCACCGCCCGCGGTCGCCGAATCTGCGACGGCCCGTCCGCCAGTACACGTTCGGCGCACGGGGTGCACAGCCGTCCCCATGGGCGCTCGAATACCGTTGGGGATCGGCATACGCTGCAGCGAATGTACTCGACCATACGTCGGACCCTACGTCGACGAGACTTCCTGCGGATAGCGGATATTGACCGAGTGACGGCCGTCGTCAGTTCGACAGTGCCGTGCGTTCCGTGGCCTCGGATCGCCACGGCTGGTTGATCTTCCAGCACCTCGCGCTGGCCGCTTCAGTCAGCGCGCATGCAGTAGCAGATGCCTATGGCCCATGGCCTGCCGAGCCCGATCCAGCGCTCCTCCAGCAGATCCATGACAGGGTTCAAGGGCTCGATGAACGCGAATGGCGATAACGAATCGACCGGTTAGGGTCCGAGGTCGGGCAGCGTGTCAGCAGGGGTGATAGCGCGGCGATGCTCGAGCCAGAACCCGTACTCCCGTAGGTCGTTTTCGAGCCCGTGCTCGAGATAGTGGTGGTAGGCGCGCACAGCGGAGGCGTGCGCGCGCTCGTACTCGTGATCGCTGATCGACCACATGCGGTCGACGCGATCGATCCACTCGACCAGGCGAGTTCGATCGGCCCACCACTGCCGGATCTGTCCCAGTGTCCAGTGATCGTCGCCGTCGCAGGCGTAGCCGGCGAAAGGATCCGACCATGCCGCGGTCAGGACCAGCTGTGTCTCGTGCACGGTTCGGGGTTGCCGGAACACCACTTCGCTGCCGTACTCGTCCTCGAGCAGGACGTGATCGGGAGCGGCGAGCGGGCCCGTCCCACACGAATCGGTTTGCGCGCCATAGAAAGGGCCGGGAACGTTGCGCCAATCCCGCTCACTCCACACACCGCGTAGATAGTCGCTCGGCGGTCCCAGCGAATTCCCCGGTCCCGCGCCTGCGATCGGAAGTGTTTGCGAGACAGCGACAGTCGGTAGTGGATCCCAATACACGTGCTCACCGTATCGATTGAGTTCGGCCACCGCAGCACACTCGACTCGGCGGTAGCGAACATTCGCTGTGGTGAGATCAATACTGCCGGTAGATCTTCGGCCGTGGGAGAAGTCGGATGCCGTGCAGCACGGTCTGTCTGAGAAGCCGGTTTGCCGAGTGCTGGTACTTTCGGTATCGATCGCGCCGACGGGGAGGGCAACATGGCCGGTGAGCGTGTGACGACGCTGTACGACTTCCAGTTATCGATGCTGTCGCGATGTGCAAGAGCGCTCCGGCCCGAGCAGAGGAACTGCTTGTTCGGATCGGTGCCACGCGCGAGCAGGCCGAGGCCGCTGAAAAGCGATGGTGGTTCGCCGAAGCGACGAACAAGTTCAGCACCATCGATGAGTACATATCGGCATGGGGCGCACCGGCTTCGGACCGGGTCGAACGTCGTCACGGTCGTGAGGTTCGCTATGCGGCATGGGATCTGCCGTTCTGGCCCGGACTGCGTTTGGAATGGATGCAGCTGCCGAATCAGCCGCACATGCTCAGAACTCTTTATCGGGCACCTGGCTTTTCACCACCGCCTCTGGCATCGGTCGCGGATCTGACACCGTGGTCGTGTACATGGGATGAGTTCCACGATGGACGCTTAGGCCCGACGGACGTTTTCGACGGATTCGGCGGCCCTGGAACCGTGGCCTGTTTCCGAGGTGTCGATTCCGGCTCAGGACACGAACGCACATGGTTCGCGATCTTCGACTGGGGTCTGCTGCAACGCGTCGAACCGGCGCCCGACACATATGTGTGGATGCTTTGACGCCCAGGCATTTTGGTCCGATTTCGGAACAGAACCGATCTCGAGGGGAGCTGCGCCCCAGGTATCGGCAGGCACCGCCTCGGGAACTCGGTTCACCGCGTTAATGCCGCCGGGTTCGATTCCTTCCGATCGGCCGTATTTCGTCGCGAGTCGGACTCGACATCATAGGTCGAAGAAGCTGTGCTGTCGCACGTCCAGGACTCCCTCGTGCCAGCCCATCGCCTTGCAGACGATGTAGCCGGTGGTGCCGGCCCCTTCCAGGACGATGATCCGATCGTCGGGAAACAGGCTCACATTTGGAAGGTCTGCCAGTACCTGAGCAGCTTCGTCGTCGGTAGCGCATCGGATCACCAGTCCTTCATAGCGGTCCTGAAGCTTCATCGCGATGGTTGGTTTGAACAACACGTCGATGGTGGTGCCATAGTCGCGACGCAGCCAGTCTTGTCCTTGCCTGCTGCGGAATAGCAACTGCCCGTGGCTGATCGTGTACGCCCACATAGTGAAGCAACGTTCGCTGCGATAGAGCTCAGCGCCAGGCATGAACTGGTCGGCGGTGTTCAGCCAGGCTGCTGTGGTCATGGTGGTGATCCTCGCGGCTGCGGCGCACAGTGGTCAATGCCGCGCGAATGCTCGGTTGCCCGGGGAACCTCGAACCAGCACGGCTCAATCCAATTGCGAAGGCCCTCAACGCCTGTCAGTATCGGTTCCCATGATCGAAAGAATCGAGCTCACCCCTGCGCGATGAGCGCATCCACGGGCTCCACCCAGCCCAACTCTCCGACCACCTTCTACCAACACGCGCTCGCCCTCGTTCACAGATATCCGGACGTTCCGCTGCCTCGCGACGGTGAACCGTACCCGGATGCAGACCGCCGACGAAACCGCGTGTGGAGTGCGGACAGGTCCGACGACCAGGGTGCCCGCACGAGTCGGCTCATCGACGAATTCTTCAGCGCGCCAACTGAACACCGCGATATCGCCCGTCTGTATCGCGAGGTTGTCGACTACGACATCGGGATCGCTCTGTGGCCATCGATCGCGGCGGCGATCCGCCGCGCGGACCCCGGCCAGGCTCGCGAGCTCGGCCGCCACCTCGCTCGTACCAGTACCGACCAGAACCCGACCGTGCTCGGCATGGCGTTGCTCGCGGTCGTGGGCACCGAGGACGATATCTCGTTGATTCAGACAATCGGTTTGCTGTCGGACACGTTCGGGCTACTCGCCTCCCAGGCCCTTACCCGACTGCCGGACGCCACGGCCAACCTCATCTGGCTCGCCGACCGCACCGCGGGCTGGGGTCGGGTGTACGCGGTGTGCGCCATCTGTGAGCTGGCTGATCCCGCGGCAGATTGGTGGCTATTGCGCAGGGCCTGCGACGGACACCATCTGAACGGCGAATTCGCCTACAATGTCGCGTGTGCCGCGCCGGTCCACGACGCGATAGCCGCACCCGACGCCGACGAAGCTCTCATCGACCACACCGGCAACCTCCTCTCCACCCTGGCCTGGTGCGACGGCATGGGCGGAACCCTGTGGGAGTACGTGCACTCCGAACAGGCTCTCGCGCACTACCTCTCACGCATCAGTGCGCTCCCACCAAATTTGGTTCGCTATCAGTCGGTGTGGGCCCTCGCATGCTTTCTGGACGGCCGCCCCAACGTGCCTCCACCGAACTGGGCAACCCTGGAACCGCTGCACACCGGCTACTGGTCACTACTGGCCACACCCACATGGCATTCGGTGCTCACCGCGGCATCGGACAACGAACGATCTCGCGAGTGGGCGACCCGTACCCTCGGCGAGCTACGCCGACGCCAAGCGGGTGGGCAATGACGCCCGGCATGTCGAGCAGTCGAGACTTCGGGCCAGGCAAAGCTGCTTTGGCGGCGAAGATGATTCGTGAGAAGCCAGTCGCGAAAGCCGTCCAGTCCAGGCCCTCCCGAGCGACGCGCGGCATAGTCGTAGCCGTCGAGGAAGCATGTCACGCCACGAACACTGGCGAAGCCGATGAACATGCCTGGGCGCGCAGCGAATTGCCGCAGGTATTCACGCTCGTTGAGGCTGTTCGGGTCGATCGGCTCGAGCCCGGATTCCCGTATCCGGCAGGCGAAGTGGGTATCCAGGTCCATTGCTTTCTCCATCCCGTGAGTTCACCACGCCGACGAAGCCGGTTCCCAGGAAGGCATTTGGAACTACAGGCGTCGGGACGGCACGGTGGCGAGACAGTCGCGCTTTGAGCGCGATCGAGGGATCAAGGAACGCACGGTCCCACCGTGGTTCGTCGATGGGCATGAACGGTGCGGAGGTCTTCGAGTTCCTAAGGTGCGCTCCGCATCTCGGCGGTGTGTCGACGGGGGCACGGCGGACGCGAGTGTTCACCGAAGCATCACCTCTTGGCCGCTCGGTGGCGGCCGAAACGAACCTGTTACCGCGCATTGTGTATGGTCCGGCTGCTCGAGGCTGAGGACGTGGGGGATCGAAGTGACATCTGTACAGCCGAAACGTTTTTCACAGATCAAGCTGGCTTTCACCGCTGCGTGCGTCGCGCTGTTCGTCGCCGGAACGGTCAGGTTGTTGACCACCGGCGATGTGACCGACATGTTCGCGAAGGTTGCCTGCGCGGTGGCGATGTTCGGCGCTGTGACAATGCTTTTCGTCTCGCTTGTGCAGGACGCCGGCACCTCGGCCGCTGCGCGGAAGCCTGTGACGATGCGCAGGAAAGTCGGCGCGATCGTGGCAGGGGGCGTGCTCCTTGTCGGCTTGTATATTGTCGGGTGGACCACGATTCTGGCGGACGTGCCCCGTCAGGCTCTTCTTGAAACGCTGTTGTTTGTCTCAACGCTCTCCAGCGGATGGAGCCAGACACAGCGGTGAGCCTTAGCCGCCGCCAACGAGTTCGGCAGTCTCGTACGGGCGCGTCCATGCCGTCGCCGACCGCGCCAGCAGCCGTTGCGAGTCGTCGTCACGTCCGATGGACGGCAATCGCGGACACGGCGATATGGCTTGCGGCACAATGACGTTCGTGGTGGATCGAATGCGGCCGTGGTCATTTCCTGGGAGCTATGCCGATGAGCGAGGCTGTGAGCCGATTGTGTGGCAGGTAGAGCCCTTCGATACGCCGGATATGGGAGGGAACTACGAACTCCGTACGGTGGTGCGCGGGATTCCGATTGGCGGCGGGCAGTTCGATGCCCTGGGGCCGGACCCCGGCAATTCCAGGGCCTGCGACTCGTTGCCGCTGGACCGATTCAACGACCTGACCAGTTGCACGCTGGGCGGCGAGTTGCCGTGCGCCATCGAGGTGCGCGGGATACGCCGCACCGAGATTATCCGCTTTACGTTCGAACTGAATCCGGATCCGGAGCCGGACAAGATGCATCTCGCGGTGACGATAGACGGGACGACGTACGAAACGGACTGCGACGCACTCGAAACCGGGCTGGCACAACTGGCCACCGCGTGCGCGGCGGACACGTCTCTGGTGTGCTGCTTTACGTGTCTGTATTCGGACTACTCGCCTGCGAGCAGTCTGGTGATGGGTATGCGATGCCATCGTGACGCCAAGGAGCAATATTTGGCAGTCAGGTCCAAGGCGGACATCTGGAGTGTCCCGGTCACCGAACACGTGCCCGAGACGTACCTGTGCCCGCAGTACCGGCTGAGAATCGCCGGTACGGGCTACCGCGGGTAGATCCGCCGAGTGGCAGAGCGGGCGTAGCTCCCGCCAACCTGGATAGTCGGCGCCCACTGATCTTCCGAGATGCGAGGTCGGTCAGGTGAGGCTGCGGAGTGCTCGGTCGTCTGTGCTGCCGGGTTGGGGGAAGTAGATGTAGAGCGTGTGGCCCTCGGGGCCGGCGGCGGCGAGGGTTTCGAAGCTCAGGTGCAGAATGCCGATGCCGTCCACGTGGAGTCGTTTGTCGCCGGTTACGCGGTCGTAGACGTCGTGTGAGTCCCACAGGGCGCGAAAGGTTTCGCTGCGGCGGCGCATGTCGGCGATGAAGGGGGCGAGTTCGGTGTTGCGGGTGCCGGCGGTGGCGCGCAGGCCGGCGACGGCTTGCTGGCTGATGTCGTTCCAGTCGGGGTAGACCTGGGGTGCGCGCGGGTCGAGGAAGGTGAATTCGATCAGATTGTGTCCGGCGCTCCAGGCCGGGTTGACCCGGGTGGCGAGGGTGGTGGCGGCGAGCACGTCGCGGGCGGGGTTGACGACGAACGCGGGCAGGTCGGTCCAGCGTTCGAGCAGCCGCAGCAGTCCGGGGCGCACGGTGGGGGCGGGGTGGATGTCGGTGGGGTTGAGGGGCGGTGTGGCGAGGGACCACAGGTAGGTGCGCTCGGTGTCGTCCAGTCGTAGCGCGCGGGCTAGGGCCTCGAGGATCTCGCGGGAGGGATGCCGGTCGCGGCCCTGTTCGATGCGGGTGTAGTAGGACGGGCTGACCCCGGCCAGCAGTGCCAGCTCCTCGCGGCGCAGTCCGGTGACCCGACGGCGCGTGGTGTCGATGACACCCGCGGAGGTGGCATCGATTTTCTCCCGGCGGCTGCGCAGGAAGGAGCCGAGTTGGTTGTCGTCGAGAGCCATCGCCAGCGACTCTACCGGCGGGTGGAATTCGCGTAGGTGACCCTCCGAGAGCCACCCTCATAGGGGTGTGGCACGGTCGCGGGCCCGCTGGTGCCATGGGAGGCATGACGAACGAAACACCTGCGAGCGGAGATCGACGCCGACGAGGCGTTGACGATGAGTACGGATCTGGTGAAAGTATCAGCGGCACGGGCGCTTTCGTCGTGATAGGCGCCGGGCCCGGTCTTGGTGCCGCGGCGGCGCGCCGGTTCGGCCGCGCGGGACATCCTGTCGGCCTGATCGCCCGGGACGCCGAACGCCTGGCGGCGATGGCCGACGAGCTGAACTCCGAAGGCATCACTACCTCGACCGAGTCCGCCGATATCACCAACCCCCACGAACTCGAGGCGGCGCTGGGCGCACTCCGCGAACGACTCGGTCCGGTTCAGGTGGCGCTGTTCAGCCCGCGTCCGAGCCTGTCGTGGATCAAGCCGGTGCTCGACACCGAGCCCTCCGATATCGCGAACGCGGTGGCGTTGAATGTCGTCGCCGCGGCGGCGGCGGTGCGTACGGTTCTGCCCGACATGGTCAACCAGCGAAACAGCACCCTGCTGTTCACCACCGGCGGCGCGGCCGTCGAACCCCACCGCGATCGCGCGGTGTCGGCGATCGCCTACGCGGCCGAATCCGCGTACGTGCGAATGCTTCACGACGCACTCGCCAACCAGGCAGTGCACGCCGCACAGGTCACTATCGTCGGGCCGCTGGGACCCGGTGCCCGGCACGAACCGGACGCGGTGGCCCAGCAGTTGTGGCGCATGCACACCGAACGCGACCAGCCGCTGATCGTCCTGCGCTGACATCCCACGCTATGGCTCGCAGAATGCCTTGCGAATTTCCTCGAGATCGTCGTCGAGCTAGGACGCGATCTGTCCTAATTCGCGGACATACTCTATTCATGAGCGAAACCGAATCGACTGTGGGACAGCCGGATCAAGCCGACATCACCGACTACAACGATCCGAACGCACCATGGAATCAAGCGTGGGACCAGGACGGCGGCATCGCCAACTGGAACGATGATGTGATCAAGGAATTCCGGGAGAACTCGGGCAGGGTGGGCGGCGCGTACGCGGGCGGGGACCTCATCCTGCTCACTACCACCGGAGCCAAGAGCGGTAAGCGGCACACGACTCCGCTGGGCCCCTTGTACCGGGACAACATCATGTACGTGAGCTCATTCATCGAGGACAAGTACCCGGCCTGGTGGTACAACATCAAGGCGAATCCGCAGGTCACCATCGAGCTCGGGGACAAGACCCACCGGGCGATCGGCAAGGTGCTCGAAGCTGCGGAATACGACGAGTTCGCAGCCTGGGTGCTGGCCGAAAACCCGTTGCTGGCGGACTTCCAGTCCAAGGTCGACCGGCCGATTCCACTGGTCGTGCTGACCCTGCTCGGCGAGAGCTGAGCGCTCCCGGAACGGGCCCGTTGATCCGTCGGCGTGCTGTGCTGGCCGGTTCGGTCAGCACAGCATCGACTCATCCAAACCCCTCGAGCCCGCGCTGTGAGCGCTCGTATGTCCGCAGGCCACGCTGACTTGACCGAACGCGCGAAGCTGATCAGCAGCCTGCGCGCTGCGGGTCAGTCCGGGATAGGTGCGGTCAGGGCGATATTGATCCAGCTCGGCGCGTCGGGATCCAGGCGCAGGTGTTCAGGTTTCAGGCCGGAGTCAGCCACGAACATCAGGGGCGGCAGACCCTTGGGGAAATTGCTGGCGTAGACATCGACACGCAAGCGATGGCCGGGCTGCAGCACCGCGTCGATCGGGGTGGCGGCGATATCGAGGGTGACGGGCGTACCGGGGATGGTGGGCTGGCGCCGATCGAGGTCGAGGAGGTAGCTCGGGTCGGTGTAGTCGCCGTTGGCGGAGGTCTTGCTCGCCGCGTCGTCGATTTGGCGCAGTGAGGCGACGAGCTGTCCGGTCGCGATCTCATTGGAGCTGCCGTCCGGAGCCACATCATTGACGGTCGCCACCCAGTAGCCGTCGGCGGCGTCGTGAACCACGTTGAGGTGCACGTTGATCGGCCCCGATACGGTCGTTGCCTCGGTGACAGGGCTGCTGGTGAAGCTCAGGCCGTTGTGCTCCCAGATGCGGGAGTCCTTGCCGCAGGCGTCCAGGATTGCCGTCGCACCGGCGGCGATCCTGGCGACGTCACGGCCGCAGATGCTCAGCAGGCCCGGTGCGACGGTCAGGTCGCGCGGCTGCGACTGCCGCGGGTTCTGCGAGAGCCCACCGTCATAGAGCGAACCGGCGGCGGTGCCGGAAGGTGTGTCGTTGAGGTACACACGCCGGTAGGTCGCCTCGGTGCGCGGGAATTCCGAGGCGTCGGTCCAGCCGCCACCTTGCTGTTTGACCACGATCGGCGCGTAATCCTCTATGCCGTTGTCGATTCCGCGCAGCCAGTGGTCGAACCAGGCTCGCTGCAACACATCCAGTCGCGGCGGCATCCCCGGATGACCGAAACCGGCTACGCCGGAACCGAGATGGTAGCCGTCGCCCATGATGAGTTTCTTCTGTTCGGCCGGCAGCGGGATGGAGTTGAAGGTATCCGTCGGGCTGGTGCCGAAGATGTCGAACCACGCGCCCACCATGAAGGTCGGCACCCGAATGTTGCCGACCTTGGCTTTAAGTCCTTGCCGGAAGGGCGAATTCGGATCCATCAGGCCGCGGGTCCGCGGGGTCAGCTGGTCCGGTGTCAGCGCGGTGTAGGCATTGGCGACGATATCGACCAGCGTCAGTGGGTCGGCGATGCGGTCCTTGAGCCACTGCAATTGCTGTGCGGGATCGAACTTTCCGACTGCCAGGGCAGTGATATCGGGAATCATCTTGAGCGCGTTGACGCCGAGCAGCCACGGCACCAGGAAGCCGACGCCGACCGCACCACCGGGTCCGGCAATATCGTTGAAGATGTCCGCGCTGCCTTCGTAGGCGAAAACGGCCTTGAGCCCCGGCGGCATCCGGTCGGTCGCCTCGAGCGCGCTGATCGCGGTGAAGGAGACCCCCATGGTCCCGACATTGCCGTCGCTCCACCCTTGCCGGGTGATCCAATCGATCACCTCAGCGATGTCCTGCTTCTCGCGGTCTCCGAATACCTGCCAGTCGCCCTCGGAAGTGCCGGTACCGCGCAGATCGACCTGCACCAGGGTGTATCCGGCCTCGGCGAGCGCCCAGTCCTGGGCCGCGGCCTCGATCGCGCCGGAGTCGGCCTGGCGGGTGAGGTCGAATAGCCCATCGATGCCGACCCCGGGCAGGTTGATCGAGGAAATCCAGTCTTCGAGAGGCTTTTTGATGCCGAGACCGTCAGCAGAACTCAACAGCGCCTGCCCGATGAGGATCGGAAGCTTGCCGTAGCCCTGCATCTGCAGGATCACCGGGCGACGGCCATCGGCACGCTGCCCGTCACGGGCCGGATGGATGATGTCCGCCTTGAGTACGGTGCCATCGCTCATCGTGATCGGTACCGCAAGATCGGGCGCGACACCGTTGTAGGGCTGCGGTTCGTTCAAGGCCGAATTCCATTGTGCCGCATGATCGCCACCGTCGATTGCGGTGAACCCCCCATTCGGTGCACCGAACGCCACCGGCGCCAGGAACGGTGCGCTTGCCAACACCACCGATGCCACCACCATGCCGCGTGCCGCGAACCGCTTCGTCCGCTTCCGAGCCCTCATGCGTGTGTTCCACCTCTCATTCGGTTCCTGAGCCAGATTGTTGCTACCGATGAGTAATACGGACTCGTTCCTGGGCGACATACTTTTACCCCAGCGCGACAACGGGTGTGCCCCTTGTTGATCGCCTCATACATCCGGGCCGCTCGAAACCGCAGATCGTGGCTGAGACAATCGCTGCGCGATCTTGTCTCGGGGCACGACGCTGGATACGCTGCGGAACCAACTCGGGAATGGTTGGTGGGTTGCTGATGGCAGTCATGGGGCATGCGGCGATGTTGCGCGGGTATCGAGAGCTGGTCGAGGAACTCGGAGGCGACGGTGTCGCGCTGCTGCGGCGGTTCGGCATCGCACCCGAGGCTTTGGATTCCGATGATGCGGTCGTCACCGCGGAGTCCGTGGGCTGGGCATTGGAGGTCGCCGCGATCGAATTGGGCTGTCCCGACCTAGGTTTGCGCTTGGCCGAACGCCAAGACTTCAGCATATTGGGTCCGCTCGCCGTCGCCATGCTCAATGCGCCTACCGTCGGAGAGGCACTGGTGTGCGCGCAGCGCTACCTGTTCACCCACCACGCCGGAATTTCCATCGAGTTGTGCCCTGATCCGGAGCATCAGCCTGGCGTGATCGCGATGAACTACCGCGACATCGCGGAGGTAAGTACTTTCAGCCAGTGCATCGACCACGCCGCAGGCATTCTGCATCGGCTCTTGCGCCACGGCCTCGGCGACGCCTACGGCCTACGGACGGTGTACCTGCCGCATCCGCCACGGGCGCCCGCGTCGCGATATGCCGAATTCTTCGGTGCCGAAGTGCGATTCGACATGACCACGACCCTGCTGCGCCTCCCGTCCGAGGTACTTGCCCGCCCCATTCTCGGCAGCGACCCGATGCTGCACAGACTGGCGATGGACTATCTGGCCCGCAACTACTCCGACCTCGATCGCACCATGACTGCCCGGGTCCGCCTCGCCATCGACCGTGCTTTGCTCGAATCCACCGCGGACATCGCAACCGTCGCCCAGATGCTGCATACCGGCCCTCGCACCCTGCAGCGCGCATTGGCAAGCGAGGGAACAACTTTTACTGCCGTCCTCGATACCGCACGCCGAGACGCCACCTACCGACTACTCTGCGAAACCGATCTCCCCATGGGGCGAGTAACCGCCCTCGTCGGCCTCCGCGAACAATCCGCCCTCACCCGCGTGGTCCGCCGCTGGTACGGCCGTACTCCCCAGGAGATCCGCGCCGAAGGCCGCGCACGCCAGAGCCACCACCAGCAATCATGATGATTGTCAGACCGGTGAATCGCTGCATGGCCCACGCGAACTGATCAACAACCGTGCGGCTGCGAGGAGGTTTGGCGGAGCACTGCACACGCTCTTCGGAATGAGCGGATGGCCAGGCGCTCAGATCGCTACTGCTGCTCGCTCTTCCGTCGCGCGGCGGTCACTGGTTCACTCGGCGCGGTATGCGCCATTACCCCGCGCACTGATCTCGATAATTGCAATTGCCACCGCTTGACTGTTTGCCCCGGCCCGCAGACGTGCATTCAACTGGAGTATTTCTCCGCACGTTCGCGTGCCAGGCTCATGAAGCTGCTGCCACCGATGTACACCATGAATACCCCAACGCCGATCTTGATCCAGTCGAAGATGTCATTGCCCAACTTCGTCTTTGCGAGACCGCCACCGTTCTTGGTGCCAGGATTGCAGATCGCGTCCGTCTGATCCGGAGACATGTCGTACTCGGAGAAGTCGAGTACGAAGATGTTCCAGTTGTGGCAGGTCACCGTCTCATTGAGCAGCCCGGAGACTCCCCAGAAGAGCAACCCGCCAGTGAGGATCACGTACACGGCGTAGAAGAACCAATACTTCCGCAATGTCCCGACGATACTCATGCCCACATGCATTGCCCCCCAATCCCTGTCCGCCACAACCTATCACCGGGAGTCCGAACGCTGGCAGATCCATACTCGGACCGAACCCGAACCAGCCAATAGCCAACACCTCGACTCGGGAGTGTCGAGTGCACAGTCGAAGGTCGAGTGACGTTCAGCCCGTTGATCTTGCGTGGTGCCGCGCACACGAACCGGGACTTCACGATGTTCCGGTGGGCCCCACTACACTGAATTCGCCATCGAGCGCTTCAGGCGCGCAGGCAGCGTAAAAGTGGCCGCGCGCGGCCCTCGCGGCGAGTCGCCTCCGTCCGGGGGCCGTGTGGCGGCAGGCCACCGACTGGGCCGACTACGCCTAGCAGATGGTGCGGGAGATCGATGCCGAGCCGGGCCTTCGAGGGTGGCGTGGTCGATCGCTGGGCCGAGCGGCCGGTGACGAGGTTCGAGCGCAAGGGGACTGCCGCCGGCTGCGGCATCGCCGACCGGGCGCAGCGCGGATCGAGTAGGTCAGCGGCCCCCGGCGATGTTGACCAGCCACGAGGTCCCGAACCGGTCGACGCACATCCCGAACTCGTCGCCCCACGGCTGGGTGGCCAGCTCGACCGTCACGGTCCCTCCCTCCGACAGTGCCTGCCAGTAGCCGCGCAGCTCCTCGGTGTCGTCCCCGCCGAGGCTGACCGCGAGGTTGTTCCCGGGCCGCAACGTCTCGCCCGGCAGCATGTCGGCGGCCATCAGCGTGAGGCCAGACCCTGTTTCCAGCTTGCCGTGCATGACGTGGTCGCCGATGCCGTGGTCGTCGGTGCCGAAGTCGCCGAAGTGGTTGATCGTGAGATCGCCGCCGAACACGTCCTGGTAGAACGCCAGGGCGGCCGCGGCATCACCCGCGAAGCTGAGGTAGGGGTTCAGTCGAGTGGTCATGGACCGACGATAGGGGCTCATCCCACTCGAGGGTGTAGTTGCGGCCTGAACCCGCCGGACTCGAGGAGTGATCTGGCGATGTAGTTCGTCAGGTTGCGGAAACCGAGGGCGGAGCCACGGAGGTGCTCGAGGGTGGTTACGTTCACCGTCAACGCTGTTGGCTGTCTCATCCTGGGTGCGCTCACCGGCGCGGTCACCGCCGGTGCCGCCGATGCTCATCTCCAGTTGCCGGTCGGTACCGGGTTCTGCGGCACGCTGACCACTTACTCGACCTTCTCCTATGAGAGCCTGCGGCTGGCGCAAACCCGTGCCCGCTTCTATGCCGCAGCGAACGTGGTCGCCAGCATTGTCACCGGACTCGGTGCGATCTTCCTCGGTTCCACAGTGGCCCAAGCCATCTGGGGCTGACCGGGAAAAGTGGGATGAGCGGGTGCCGCTGCTACGGCTACCCCGATTCCGAACGCGCGGGTCGCGGCAATGTAGTGCGTTTCAGTGGGCCTCGGTCAAACCTGGATCCGGTGGTCGGTCGCTCTCATTCGTCAGGGTCGGTAGCGCATCGATCCAGCTCGCGCAGAACGTATGACGCCCATTCGCGTGTCCGTTCGTGTCCGCTGTTTGTCGCCGCGGTCAGTACGGAGCGCCACGACGGTGCTGTGAGAAGCGACCGGTACCGGGTTCGCAGCGCCGCCAAGGTCGCCCAGTCCGGTGGAGGGAAGTCGGCGTGACCGTCCAGAAAACGGGCAAGAGTCCACAACGAGCTGTAGCGAGACAAGTTCGGTGCGAGCCGGGTGACGTGCGAGAGGTAGTCGGCCAGGACCTGTTCGGCGTGGTCGTAGTCCCAGATGGTGCCGCTCATGCCCTGACTCCACACCAGAGTGGACAGAACACGCCCAGTGTGGTCGACGAGCTCCTCGTCGGCGTCCGGTAGTGCTATCGCTTCATGGACCGGTGCGGCTTCGGTGACTTTGTGGGCGAAGTAGCCGTTGAGAAAGTCACCGTCGCAGGGTTTTCGGAGTAGCCACGGCTCGGCGGCGGGATCTCCGAGCCTGCAGATGGCTTCGACGAGGTATACGCGCCCCCAACCGGCAGCACGGTCGGCGAGCCAGATGAGGTTGGTCGTGGCATCGGGAAGCCGGGCAAGGGCCTTGGCGGACAGTGGACCGAAGGTGTTGGACAGCAGACCGATCGTCTGGATCAACGGAACATCTTCTGCGGTACCGACTTCGGCGAGTATCGCCATGCCGAACACTGTTGGCTCCGGGTCGGTGCTGGTGCGGGCTAGATGCCGACCGAGCTGTCGAACCTGGTCCGGGTCCGCGCGTCCGATCGCCTCGACAATCGCTGGGCTGGGGTGGATCGGAACGTCGTACTCGATGACCGCCCGATACAGCTGTGCAGTGTCGCGATGCTGGGTCGGGGTGGAGAAGAAGTCGTCGATGAGCTGACTCGTGCGGGTGCCGTCGCTGTCGGATCGTTCGTCGCTGAGCTGGGAAACGTCCCGTTCGTCGGCGTTCGGGTACGGCTCGCCGTCTCCAGGTAGCGGTACGTCCGGATACTGGCGAGCCAGGGCGACGGCATGGTCGTACAACGTGGTTTTGGGGCTGGGCCGAGCCGAGCCGGAGAACGCGCTCACCGCGCGGTGGAAAACTCGATTCTTTCGATCATGAGAGTCGATGGTGACAGGCGTTGACCGCCTTCGCAACCGACTCGACCGGCATCGGACTGTCGAAGCCGACGAGATGCCCGACGACTGGCCCTCACACCGCCTTGGCGACAGCGTAAGGTGCTGTGTCCGTTTATTTTCCGTCCCTTGCGTTGACCTCCTCGGTCAGCGCGGTATGCGGTGCGGGCTCAAGCGGTCATCGCGCCGGTGTTTCGTCAGGGCCTGTCAGAGAGTGACGGAGGACGAGATACCCTCGTATGACCACGAATTCGGGCTGCGCTTCGATGCGCTGGCTGGCAGCATGTCGGGATGCCGGACTTGCAATGGGATGACCTCGAGGAGTTGCTCGACCCCAACACGATAGGTTCCCTGCCGGATGTGTACGTGCGGGAGGCATCGGTCGAGGACTGGCAGGCGGTGTTCGATCTGATTCGGACGCAGGGGTGGGCGTGGGAGTACTACGAGGGTGATCGCAAGCGAGAGCTGCCCGCGGCCGTGGACGTGCTGTCTCGCCCGGCCGATGCCGACTGCGTCACGCTGGGGGTGTGGCCGGTCTCGAACGTGCGGATGATCTTTCGTCCGTGGCTCGGCGAGATCGATTTCGATGTCGACCTTCGCCAGTTGCAGGGCCAGGCCGGGGTGGACATTCTGTGTGATGTTCTGTGCGCGATCGGGCGGCGGTTGGGTAAACCTGTGCTGATGTGCTCAGAGTTCGACTCCTTCGAGTCTCGATCCCCGGTACTGGGGTTCGACCCCGCCGCCGACCGTGTGGTGGTGATGGCCGACCGAAGCTAGGTCTCCAGCAGGCGTGCGATCCGGGATCTCGTGCACCACGAGGTGAACCTCTACCCATGCGTCAGGACTCTGTGACGCTCTTGAAGTCCTCACAACCGATCGATCAGCGAGATGGTTGGACGCTTCCGGATGTCGGATCAGTGGAGATTCTCGGCTGTGCCCTCGATCGCACGCCCGCACCCGTGGGGAAGATGAGCGGCGATCAACGCCACCGCGTCTGCGACGCTCACACCTACTCCGATCATTCTCGGCCCGGCCGCCATTTGGGGTGTGCGTATGACGTCGAAGCCCCCGGCGTTATCGGAGACGACGCAAGGGATATCGAACGAAAATGGGTAGCGAGTACATCTGCTCAGGTGCAGGGTCGTGACACTGGTGAACGGAAAAAGCACTCGTAGCCGTGGGTGGGCGTAGACGGCCTCGATCAGATCGTGGTCCAGGAAGCGACGGTAGTAGGTCTTTTCGGTTCGGAGTAGATTCCATTGAGCCGCAACCGAATCGCCGCCGCCAGAGAGCTCGATAGGTGAGTGTGTATTGTCCGAATCCACGACGGCGATTGTGCCTGTTCCGTCGTGCGGGCGCCGGGCAGCGGTGCCGGCCAACCAGATTGGATGGCTGACCACCCTGAGTCTGGCCGCACGAGCGGGATGTTCAGCTGGCGGTTTCGTGTTCCGCGAGGTAGCGATCGAGCAGGTCGAACAGCACACCGATGAGGTGAATTTCCTGCTCGGGAGTGAGATCAGTGACGAAGTCCCACTCGGGCAGCGCGATCTGCTTGATCAAGCCGGGCCAGGCGAAGTTACTCTGGCAGTGACGATGATTGGCCAGGAGCCAGTCACGGAACCCTTCCAGTCCCGGACCGCTTCGTGCGTATGAGTTGGAGCATCTGAGCTTGTCGATCACCGGCGCGGTCGACGCGGTAGAGATCAGCCTGGTTGCGCTGCGGCCCGATGGTGGGGTCAGTCTGTCCATTCGTGATGTCCACTACTTTTCGATCGAACGGTTTCCGGGGCGGGAGATTCCGTTCGTCGATTTGACGGCCACCACGCTGTTCCCGTCCGCGCCTTGGCCGCCCGAACTCCCGGATGAGTTCTCGGAGCCGAGACCATCGCACCCACTGTTGTGGTTGCGTGCCCACGGGGCAACTACTCTCCGCCTGGTCGCCGCCGTCGTTATCGTGCTGCGGCAAGTCCATTGAACGACTGGACCGAGTCCGTCCATGATCAGCTGTCGCGCATCGGGTTTCGCCTGGCGTCCGAGCGGGAGGTGGCGGGTCAGTGTGTGTTCTGGCCGATTGCCCGGAGGACCTCCGAGACCACACCAGGTGATATCCAATGGCCTGCTCCGGATCAGCGAGTAGATCGGTCAAGTGTTGCCACGACCACGAGAGCTGCCCCCCAGTGTCAGGTTGGTCGGCACGCTGGTGGGGTCGTACAACTCTTGTCTCGGAATCGACCAGAAGTGGTCCTCGTTCAAGCGAACGATGTCACCGCCCGCGGCGGCTTCGGCGTGCTTGAGCAACACCTCGAACGACCGGCGCAGCTCAGCCAGGGATATGTGCAGTTGCCATTCGCTCATGCCCATGATCATGAACGGATCGCACGAAGGTCATGGAACCGGTATTACCGCGCACCCGGAAGCGCTGGCGGCCAACCCGTTTGGACGGCTGACCAACGCCCGGGACGTAGCAATAGAGGGCTTTCGGATCTGCGCGGGCCGTTGGGTCACTGTCCGACGATTGTCCATGGACCGAGGACCTCCGCCCGAACGTCGAAGAGGAACGGCAGACCGCGGCGGCTGGTGACCCACCATGGGCTGACCGTGGCTATGTCACCGTCGATCTCTTCGATCGAGCATGGAATGGAGGCCGGTCGCGGGTACGTCGATGTCGACAGCAGGTCGGCATCAAAATAGACGCTCTTGCCGACCAGCCAATGCGGTCGGCCGTGGGCGTCAACGAATTCGACCAGGACCAACCCCGGCTGTGGTTCATCGCAAAGCCAGTGATCCACGATGGCCGGTAGCTCGCACTTGTCGCCCTTGGCCCAGCTCGTCGTCATGTCTGGACGATATCGGCACGACCCAAGAGATGCGATCCCGTCGGACAAGCCGTTCAGAGCAAGGGTCGTTCGTCCGAAACTCGGCACGAGCGGATGGAGGAGCGGCCCCGAGTTGCCTCGGGGCCGTTGATCTTCCGTGGTGACGTAGGCGTCAGGCCGGGGCGCCGAGCGGTGGGTGCTCGAGGACCGTAGGCCGGTACTCGACCAACTGGATGCGGCCGTCGAAGGTGCGGTGTTCGATCATCTCGAGGGCGATATCGGGATAGCCGTCGTAGATGCGTTCGGAGCCCGTGGCGCCGGTGATCACCGGGAACATGATGACCCGGAATCGGTCGACGAGTCCGGCGCGGAGTAGGGAGCGGCACAGGCTCAGGCTGCCGATCGTGGTCAGGAGTCCTGAGCCATTCGATTTCAGGGCGCGGACCGCTTCGACGGCGTCTCCGCGCACCAGCGTGGAGTTGGCCCATGTCAGCGGGTCTTCGAGGGAGGAGGAGAACACCACCTTGGATGCTTTCGTGAGTTCGTCGACGGAGGCTTCTTCTTCGGGCCTGAAGTCGTCCTGGCCTTCGGGGACCTGGCCGGCGGCGAAGCCCGACATCAGTCGATAGGTGTTCGCGCCCATCAGGTGGGTGGCTTCGGGTTGCTCGCCGAGCCATGCGAGGTACTCCGGACCCTCGAGGCCCCAGAACCCGGGCCAGCCTTCGCCCGAGGCATAGCCGTCGAGAGAGGTGATGAAGTCGACGAGAAGTTCCGACATGGTGGTGTCCCTAAGGTTGAAGTCTCTGGGGTTGGTGCCCCGGATGCCCGGGGTGGTGGGGTGTAGCTGATGGTCGTGTGCCTGCTGTTGAGGCTCGAAAGGACTGGCTGCCCTGCCGCGCCGGACGCTCCGTTCGCTGATTGAGAGCTGTTGCGGGTCGTCGCTGTTTAGGGATCTGTCGGCGGGGTTGTCCACGGGCCTGACGTGCGGTGACAGGAGTGGATGGGTGACGGTTCGCCCTCAGATCTGGGTGGGTATCGACGTCGGAAAGTCCGCGCATCATGCGTGCGCGATCGACACCGATGGCAAGGTGGTGTTCAGCCAGAGAATCGGCAATGACCAGCACGCGGTCGAGGAGTTGATCGCCCGCGCGGCCAAGTCGGCGCAGCAGGTGCGGTGGGCGGTCGATCTGACCAGCCCGATGGCGTTGCTGCTGATCACCGTGCTGCTGACCGCTGGCCAGGACGTCACCTATGTGCCCGGCCAGGTCACCAACAGCATGGCCCGCGGGTTCCGGGGTGAAGGCAAGACCGACGCCAAGGACGCTCGGGTGATCGCCCAAACCGCGCGCCTGCGAAACGATCTGAGCCAGATCGCCATGCCCGACGAGCTGGTCGTCGCGGTGACCCAGCTGACCAGTTACCGCACCGACTTGATGTCGGAATGGGTTGCCGGGGTCAACCGGCTGCGGTCGCTGCTCGGATCGATCTTTCCCGCGCTCGAGGCCGCGTTCGACTACACGGTGCGGACTCCGCTGATCCTGGTCGCCGGGATGTGCACCCCGGCCGAGATCCGTGCGGCCGGAATCGACGGCCTCACAACCTATCTCGCTCAGAACAAGGCATGGCCCGCCGGAATAGGCAAGACCGCGGCCGCGGCCCACGCGGCGGCCCTGGCCCAGGACCTGGCACTTCCCGGCGAGGCCGATACCGCGATGCTGATCAAGCGCCAGGCCGCCAAACTGCTCGAACTCGACCACGAGATCAAAGAGCTCGACAAGCTCATCGCGACCCGATTCCGGCAACATCCCTGGGCGAAGATCATCGAATCCCTGCCTGGGATGGGTCCGGGACTCGGTGCGGAATTCCTTGTTGTCACCGGCGGCGACCTCGCAGCTTTCGCGACCGCCGGCCGGTTGGCGTCCTACGCCGGGTTGGTGCCTGTCCCACGCGATTCCGGCCGCGTCAGCGGCAACCTGCGACGCCCGAAACGCTACAACAGGCGACTTCGCAGGGTGTTCTACATGGCAGCCCTGTCCAGCATCGGGCCCGCATACCGCGACGGCCCATCGAGGAAGTTCTACGACCGAAAGCGCAGCGAACGACTCATCCATACCCAAGCCCTCCTAGCCTTGGCCCGGCGACTCGTCGACGTGCTGTGGGCACTGCTGCGCGACGGCCGCGAATTCACCCTCGACACACCGAATCCCATCGCTACCGCGGCTTGACTTGGTCATTGAGAGTCCTTTCCTCGGGTGTCACAAGCTTTGACCGATCGGGAGCCGCAAACTCATCGGCCACGCCGGTGAAACGACCTGATCGGTAGCGGATCAAGGCGCCGACACCTGCGGATCGCCGAGGATCTTTCGGGGTGCTGGCGGGCCGGTTCGGTCAGCGCGGTGTGCGGCAGAAGTCGGCGGTAGGGTTCGGCGGATGACGGCGGAGCAGTTCCCGCGCCTGGCGGAGGTATTCCCGGATCTTGTGATCGAGATCGTTGATCTGCTGGAACCCGCGGACGGCAATCTCGTCCGGACGGTCCGTAACCTGAGGTTCTATGGTCGGTGCACCTGCACGCCCACCTGTCCGATGCTGTTGACCGCGCCGCTCGGCTCGCCGAATGGCGGGGTGTTGGTATTGGAATCCGACGGCGAATCCGTCATGTTTCTGCATATTCATCCTGCGGGACCATCCGATCCATCTCATCAGGTAATCGGGATCGAGGTCCTCGACGGACGCGATCTCGTCCTGCCACCCGCCTGACCATGCGAAATGGAGTCAGTGGGTCAGAGCGTGGTCGTCAGAGTGGGCGGAAGGCTCGTGTGGCGGCGGGATCGGTTGCGGTGGAGATGATTTCGCCCAGGACCGCGCGTACGCTGGCGATCTGGTCAGCGCCGGCGCGGGCGATCAGGCGGCGTTCGTAGTCGGCGTGGAATGCGCGGACGGTGTCGAGCATGTCGCGGCCGCGGTCGGACAGGTGCAGGAGTTTGGCGCGTTTGTCGGTGGGGTCGGGGTGGCGTTCGACGTAACCGTGCCGGACCATCTCGTCGACGACCTTGGCCGCGCCCTGGGCGGTGATTCCGAGGTGTTCGCCGAGTTGGCTTGCGGTCAGGGCGCTTTCGGCGAGGGTGCGGAGCACGTAGCCGTAGGAGGCGCCGAGTACCTCGTGGCCGTGCGCGGCCAGGTGGGCATGTAGCTCCTGGACGAATCCTTGGTATGCCTGTCCGAGCAGGACGCCGAAATCCATCCTTGACTCCCTTCATGTCGATATGTTCAACTCAAGTTGTACACCACAGTTGAACACCTTGGTTGAACATCTAGGAGTAGAGCATGCCACTCATCAAATCCGCCGACGCACCCACCTTCCAGGCCCCGCTCATGACCGCCGTCGGATTGGCCGCTCCCAGCCGGGGATCCACCGAGAACAGCGTGTGGCGCTTCACCTTGGAAGCGGGCAGCCCCGGGCACGCACACGCGGTGTCACGGGAGGAGATCTTCATCGCGCTGTCCGGGCAGGCACGGGTCGCCATCGACGGCGACACCCACGACTTCACCGCCGGGGATGCCCTGATCATCCCCGCGCACACCGTCTTTCACCTCAGCGTCCCCGGCGATGAGCCGTTCGAAGCGGTGGCGGTGCTCCCGGTGGGCGCCTACGCCCAAGCCCCCGGCGGCGACCGCGTGAGCCCGCCCTGGGCCCAATAGTCCACGCACACAACAGTTTTCTCAGGAGAGTCATGCCCCTCATCACCGCCGCCCAGGCCCCGCGCTTCGACAACGACCACGCGACTTTCATCGGCTTGGCCGCCCCCAGTCGCGGATCAACCGAGAACTCCGCCTGGCGCCTCACCCTCAAACCCGGCGTCGACGCCCCACCCCACGCCCTGGACCGCGAGGAAATCTTCATCGCCCTCTCCGGCTCGATGCAGGTCATCATGAACGACGAAACCCTCACCGTCACAGCCGGAGACGCCCTCATAGTCCCCGCCCACCAGCAATTCGCGATGGCCAACCCCCACCCCAAACCCTTCGAGGCAATCGTGGTCCTCCCCGTCGGCGGCCAGGGCCTGATCCCCGGCCAGCCCCCGGTCATCGCCCCCTGGGCGCGCTGACGCCAGCGAATGCACGGGCGGTCGGGCTGGAGATGCAGGGCGCACATGGCGGACATGGTCGGTGCCACGGTTTATCGTGGGTGCATGGCCGCACCCGCATCAAATCACCAACCAGCCTCGGGGGTTCCTCCCGCTGACCCCGGGGCTATCAGGGCGGCGCTAACTCCCACACTCGTTGCCGAGTTCGACCGGGAGTGGAATCTGGTGCTCGAGCAGGCCAAGCAGACCCACGCTCTCACCGAGGTATTCGACCTTCTGAACAAATGGCAGCACATCGTCGTCATGGAGTGGCGTTCACCCGGATCGTACTTCGGCGTGCTGGCGAAGGCCGAACAGATACAGCGTGCTGGTGGTCGCGCTGAAACGGTCACCATCGAAGAGCACCGAGCCGCGATTCAACGTCGACTGCAGGCCGACTGACCTGTGTACCAGATCATTCCCGACCCCTCGATCGCCGAGCAGGTCGAGGCACTCCCGCGCGCGGCTTTGGTGGCTTACCTCGAACTCTTGGCGACGCTCGAAGTTGCACCGTGGAACGGGCCGCCACAGTCCGCAGCCAACCCCGAGGGGGCGGTTCGCCGCTGGGCCTTCGGCCCAGGGCTCGCGGGCCAAGTCATCTATCTGGTGATGGATGCCGACCGTGAGGTTCATTTGCTTCTTGTGCAGTGGTTCGGGGAGTAGCCCATTCCGGTCAATTGCTTTGGCGGCGGAGGGTTGCGGCGCCGCCGAGGAGGGTGGCTATGGCGAAGAGGGCGAGGATGAGGAGGTCTAGCCAGAGGGTGGTGGTGGGGAGGGGGAAGGTGCCTACTTCGCTCATGGCTTCGGCGGCGTAGCGCAGGGGCATGATGTCGCTGGCGAGTTGGAGGGGGGTGGACATGTCCGAGCGGGGCCAGATTAGGCCGCAGAGCAGGATTTGGGGGAAGACTATCGCCGGCATGAATTGCAGGGCTTGGAATTCGGTGCGGGCGAAGGCGCTGGTGAGCAGGCCGGTGCAGCAGCCGAGGATGGCGGTGCTGACTGCTATCAGTAGGACAGTGGCGATGTTGCCTTGGGTGCGCAGGTCGAGGAGGCCGTAGGCGATGGCGCAGGCGATGCTGGCTTGGATCGCGGCCAGGGCGGCGAAGGCGATGGCGTAGCCGAAGAGCAGGTCGAGTTTGTGCAGGGGAGTGCTGAGTAGGCGTTCTAGGGTGCCGCTGACGCGTTCGCGGAGCATGGCGACGCTGGTGATCAGGAACATCGAGGTGAAGGGGAAGATGCCGAGCAGCATCAGGCCGATCTGGTCGAAGATGTCCAGGCGGTCCACGAAGATATAGCGCAGCAGCGCCAGCAGCAGACTGGGCACGGTGATGACCAGGGCGATGGTGCGGCGGTCGTGCCGGACCTGGGTCAGGACCCGGGCGGTGGTGGCCAGGGTGAGCGAAATGGACATCAGGCGAGCACCTTTCGGTCGGTCGCGGTGTCGGACTGCTGCAGGATCAGGCGCAGGAACGCCTCTTCGAGATCCTGTGCGCCGGTGGCGGTGCGCAGATCCGCGGGAGTCTCGTCGGCCAGCAGGCGGCCGTCGCGCAGTAGAAGCAGGCGCTCGCAGCGGTCGGCCTCGTCCATGACATGGCTCGACACCAGTAGCGTGGTGCCCGCCTCGGCGAGATCGTGGAATTGCGCCCAGATGTCTCGGCGCAGAACGGGATCCAGGCCCACGGTGGGTTCGTCCAGGATCAGCACGTCGGGGTGCGCGAGCAGCGCGCACGCCAGCGACACCCGGGCACGCTGGCCACCGGAGAGGTCATCGACCATGCGGTCGGCGATATCGGCCAGCCCCACATCGCGAATGGCGGCATCGGCCGAAGCCGCCCCGGTGCCTTGGATTTTGGCGAAATAGCGGGCGTTCTGGCGGATCGTCAGATCGCCGTAGACCGAGGGCTGCTGCGTCACATAGCCCACGCGCCTGCGCAATTCGGCGGTCCCGGCGGGATGACCCAGTACGGTGACGCTGCCGGACCGGATGCGCTGCACCCCGACGATGGCGCGCAACAGCGTGGTCTTGCCTGATCCGCTGGGCCCGAGCAGTCCGGTCACACTGCCCGGCGGCAGCGCGAAGCTGATCTCCCGCAGCACCTGCTGCTTGCCGCGGGTCACACTCAACTCCCGCACATCGATTGCGGTGTCGCTCATTTGGGGATCCTTCACGATCGACCGCCCTTGCGGGGCGACTGTGCCGGGGACACGGTGACATTGAGATGCGCGTCCGGATGCTCGGGAAAACCGAGGCTGGTGCGCAGCGGTATATGGGCTCCCCGCACGCGAACCCACACCGTGAGGGTCGCGTCCTTGGTGGTGCCGGGCAGTATCGCCGCGAGCGAGGCGGCGGGAACCATCGCCTCGATCTTGAACGCGTCGATTCCGGTGAACTGTTCGCGCGCAGTGGTTTTCGGATCGCGCAGTGACCGCAGCAATTGCGCCAGTCCGCCGTCGCGCCCGACCAGGCCGCTGGGACTGGGGAATCCGGACGGCAGCGGAGTCAGGGTTCCATTGTCGGACTTGCTGAATAGTTTGCCGTTATCGGAGACGAAGCGGGTCACCGATCCGGTGGGCAGTGTCGCGGTACCCGACGCACTGCCGCCGTCGCGGGCCGAGACCTCGGCTTCCAATGTGCGCAAGGGGAATCCGGGCACGCTGCCTTCGGATTGCAGCACCAGATGCGCGGAGCTCATCGCACCGGCGGAGATCGCGGCATCGCGCATCATCAGCCCGGCATCGGGCATTCCGCCCGATCCGTCCGCGCACCCGGTCACCACACCGGCCAGGGCGAGCGCGAGGACCGCACTCGAAATTCGGTAGCGCACCGGCAACCTCCTATGGGTAGGGACGCTATCCATAGGCTAGGACACTTTCCCCCCGAAGGGTAGGCTTACTACCCATGAGTGCAGAAGTGCTGAAAGGACACCTGGACGGCATGATCCTGGCCGTGCTCGCCGACGGTCCGCGGCACGGCTACGGCGTCATCGACGCGCTTCGCACCCGCACCGGCGGCAAATTCGACCTCCCCAAGGGCACCATCTACCCCGCGCTGCACCGGCTCGAACAGGCCGGGGTGATCGACGGGGCCTGGTCCACCGAGGGGGGCCGTCAGCGACGCACCTACACCCTGAGCCCCGCCGGACATCGGCGGCTGGCGCAGGAGCGGGCGTCCTGGCGCGACTTCGTCTCCGCGGTCGGCGCACTGATGGAGGGGAACACCGACATGGGGGGAACACCTTGTCCCGCACTGTAATCGACGCATATCTGGACGACCTCGGCACCGGCTTGACCGGCACCTGGTGGGAACGCCAGGCGATCCTCGCCGAAATCGGCGACGGCCTGCAGGAATCGGTGGAACACCATCGGGCGCAAGGGCTTTCGCTCGAGCACGCCAGTCAAGCCGCCATCGAGGAATTCGGCGGCCCCGCGACCCTGGCCCAGGAATTCGTCCCCGTGCTGGCGTCCAAACGTATTCACCGCTACGGCCTGACCTTCCCCATCATGGGCGCGTTCATCGGAACCCTGTGGGGCACAGCGGCATTGCTCGGCTCATTCAGCGCGGTCCCGCGATCGCTCACGATCGTGGGCCTGGTGGTGATGGCCATCGCGGTGACTGCGAGCGTGCCGTTCACCCTGCTCGCCATCGCCTCCACCGGCCGGGCGAGCGGAATGGTCCGCATCCCAACTCGCCTGGCCGCCAAGGGGTTACTCGTCACCGCGGTGGTAACCATGCTGATCGACGGCACCCTGCTGATCACGCTGCTGACCCTGCTCGCCGAGAATCCCCGGGACCTGGTCGTCCTACCGGTGACCCTCGGCGCGCTGGTCAGTCTGGCCCGCATCAGCATCGCGGTGACGAGCGTGCCGCGCCTGGGACCCGCGCGCGGCGGGAACCTGGGCGGCGCTGCCCCCGTACGGATCTGATCCGCCTCAGTTCATGGTGCCCTGCATGGGAATGTAGATCTCGGCGGCCTCCACGAACGCCGATCCGGTCAGCTCGGCCAGCGCCAGCGCCTCGTCGATCTTGATCATCGCCTTGGCGACATACGGGCGGTCATCCCATCGATCGCCGACCGACATGAGCGCTTCGGCATTGCGGGACAGCCACTTCCGCATCGGTGCGATCTGATCGGGGGCCGCGTAACCGCCGATCTCATAGTTGCTCCGGATGGTCCAGTTCACCTCCCAATCCAGCGTGGGGAATTCGGTGGTCAGCGCTCCCAGCAGTGGTGCGTTATCGGACATCGGCAGTGGCCCTTCGGTGCTCGCCTGCTCGGCCAGCTCGCTCGGCCACACCTTGCCGCGCTCGATCCAGCCCGGCAGCAGCGCGGCCAGGAACTCGACCAGGCAGAACTGCGCGTTGCCGGTGAGCGCGCCCGCCGCGGAGATGTCATCGCCGTCGGCATTGCGAATGGTCGAGCGGCCCGCGCGAATCGTGGTCGACGCCTCACGCAGGAGATCGAGCTTCCAGCGGAAGCCGGCGGCGAGGTTCTCATCACTGGGCAGCGTGCCGCTGACCTCGGGCTCGACATGCTTCACCAGAGCGGGGTCGATCAGGGCGATCTGACTCCGCGCCAGATCGTCGACAGCGTCGAGGCTGGAATCGCAATAGCGCACAACGGTTTCCGCGACAGTCGCCGGATCGTCGGCGGTGACGAAGAACGGCCGCCCCCAGATGTACAGAAAAGTATCGAAATCGGCTCCGGTGTATGCCTTTCGGACCCCGAGCCCCCAGGCGTTGGCGCGGAACCGCACCTTGGCCTGGCGCACCGCGTCCGCGATCAGATCATCGAGATCATCATCCCCGCCGTGCCCGGCCAGGAACGGTGCGATCCGCTCCTGCGCCACGCGCAGATCGATCGGATGAAAACTGATGTCGTAACCCATATTCCCTCTCCCCGTTCGGTTCTGCCGCCGACAGTAGTGAGCCGGGGTGACAGATTCGCGCGGGGGGGAGGGGCCGGTGAAGGATTCAGACCATGCCGCTGGGCTGTCGGCGCGTGCCCGGCCGCTGCACGGGCATCTCATTGGGCGGTACCGGGTACGGGATGCCGATCGTGGCGGTCCCAAGACCGATATTGGGTCCGCATTGCGCCAGCGCGGCATCGGCGCGACTCGCGGGGTCGGTGAGCGCCGGTCGCACACTGTCGGGTGCGGAGCCGAAGTCGAAGGTGGAGGTCATATCGCCGGTGACCGATCGCCGCCACGACGTCAGGTTGGGCACCTCGACACCGAATCGTCGTTCCAGCAAACGCAATTGGGAGGTGTGGTCGAAGGTCTCCGATGCGACGAGCCCGCCGCGGGAATAGGGTGAGACCACCAGGCAGGGCACGCGATAGCCCAGGCCGATCGGACCGGCGATGCCCTGCGCATCCCAGACGCGATTCAACTCCACCGACAGGTACTCCCCGGGAGTGCCCGGCGGTGGCGTCGGCGGAGTGACATGGTCGAAGAAGCCGCCGTTCTCGTCATAGGAGACGATCAGCGCCGTCTTCTCCCACACCGCCGGATTCGAGGTGAGGATATCGAGCACCTGCATGATGCCCACCGCGCCGAAAGCCGGTGGCAGCGCGGGATGTTCGCAGTTGAGCAGCGGCGGGATCACCCACGACACCGACGGCAGGGTGCCCGCGGCGACATCGGCGGCGAAATCGTTCGGGTAGACCGGAGCCTTACCCCGCCGTGCCAGTTCGGACAGCGGATCGGCGGCCTGGACGAACGAGCCCAGCATGCCGTCGAGGAACACCTGCGAGATCGGCCCGGCATCGCGGTTGTTGTAGATCTTCCAACTCACCCCGGCCTCGGACAGATTGTCCGGCATGGTGCGCCAGCTGAACGTGTTCTGCCGGATCAGGGGATTGGTCATGACCTGTGGCCCGCCGTGGCGGCCGTCGGGATCGATGGTCGCCGAAATCCAGTACAGGCGATTGGGATCGGTCGGTCCGAGCACCGAACAGTGGTAGCCGTCGCAGAGTGTGAACGCATCGGCCAGGTCGTGATGGACCGGGATGTCCTCGTGTGTGTAGTAGCCCATGGCGGCGGGGCCGTTGCCGACCCCGACCTTGGCGATGGACATCGGCATCCATTGATCGTTGCGGCCACCGTTCCAGGCCCGGTGCATACCGCCCCAGCTGTGATCGGGATCGTTGATGCACTCACCGTCGAGACTGGGCCCGCGCGTGGTGTCCAGACGGAAGGGCAGCAGATAGCCCTCGGCGGTCGGGCCGATTCCGGGGCTGTAGCCGAATTGCCGCCATGCCGGTGACGGATCATCGAAACCTCGCGCCCCGGCGAATGTCCCGTAGTAGTGGTCGAAGGACCGGTTCTCCTGCATCAGGAGTACGAAATGATCGATATCGCCGAGCCCGCCCATGCCCGCCGGATCGGCGGCGTGCGCGCGCTCGATAATCGGCCCGGCCCACGATGCGACCGCTGCCGCCCCGCCCGCCGCCATCGCCTTGGCGAGAAAGTCGCGGCGGTTCATCCCATCGAAAACACCCACGTCGTACGTGTCCTTCCTGTGGTTTCCGGATCTACCTGGTCCGGTACCGGTAGTGGTCGAGGTCGAAATGTCGTGCCCGCCACCAGGCTTCGAACATGGTCGAGGGCCGCAGCAGGGGTGCGTCACCGTGGCGATCGAAGTAGTAGCTGTTCGAGCCCGCGCAGTCACCGGCGAAGAACACGGTGTTGCGCATGCGGCGCAGCGTGCGGCGGAAGTATTCGTCGTGATGCTCGCGCCGGATCTCCGCGCTGACCGCACCGCGCTGCCGGGTCTCGGTGATAACCCGAATCGCATGGGTCACTTGGTATTCGATCATGAACAACCACGACGTGCCGATCACCGAATACGGCGCGAACGTGTGGAAAAGGTTCGGAAATCCCGGGACCGTGGTGCCCTCATACGCCTGCAGCCGCCGCTCCTCCCAGAACTTGCCGAGGTCCTGCCCGGCACGGCCGATGGTCGGCACCTTGGGCATGTTCTCGGCTTCGGTCACCAGGAATCCGGTCGCGCACACGATCGCGTCGACCTCGCGATGCATCCCGTCGGCCGTATGGATGGCATCGGCCGTGACGTGCGTGATCGGCGCGGTGACCAGATCGGCAGCACCGCGACCGAAGGCTCGAAAGTACTTGTTGGACATCGTCGGTCGCTTGCAGCCGAAACCGTAGTGCGGGGTCAGGCGTCGGCGCAGCCCCGGATCGGGAACCTGCGTCCGCAGGTAGAGCCGTCCCAGCGCCTCGACGGTCCGGGTCAACGGCTTCAACTGTCGGTTGTAGACCGCGCCCAGGGTCATCAGCGCCTCGGTCGCCGCCGACACCAGCAGGTACAGCCCCGAATGCAGGCCCGGGACGCGGTCGAGGGCAGTGCGCGCGGGCTGCGGGATCGGCAGGTCCGCCTTCGGCATCACCCAGATCGGTGTGCGCTGATAGACATACGTGGCCGCGGCATGCTCGGCCAGCCACGGCACGATCTGCACGGCGCTGGCCCCGGTGCCGATCAGCGCGATCCGCTTGCCCGGGACATCGAGATCGCGTGGCCAGCGGGCGGAATGGACCACCGGCCCCCCGAAGGAATCCAGGCCGGGGAGGTCGGGCAGCTTCGGCTCGGTGAGCCCGCCGAGCGCGGAGATCACATACCTCGCGGTGATCACCCCGCGCGACGTCCGTATCCGCCACCACTGGTTGTCCTCGTCGTAGTCGAGTCGTTCGACCATCGAGTCGAACAGGCAGCGTTCGGTCAGCGCGTACTTCTCGGCGAAATGTGCTGTGTAGGTGAGGATTTCCTCGCCCGGCGGGAACACCCGCGTCCACTGCGAATACTTGTCGAAGGAGAACTGATACGCCAGGGCGGGCACATCGACCGCGACCTCGGGGTAGACGTTGTCACGCCAGGTGCCGCCGAAGGCATGGGTCCCTTCGATGATCACGAAATCGTCGATTCCGGCGCGGGTGAGCATCGCTCCGGCGCCGAGTCCGCCGAGCCCCCCGCCGAGAACGGCCACCTCGTAATCGGCTGATGGATGCGGTGGGCCCGTCTCGGCGGGCGAAGCTGCTGCGATCACGACTGCTCCTACTTACGGCTGTGTCAAATTGCACAGTAGAGGCAGCCGTCAGGTAGGTCAACAGGGGGAATTCGTTCGGGAGGGCGATGCCCTCAGCGCGGCCAGGCCCGGGCGATGTGCGCGGCCAGCGCGGAGATCACCGCCGCCACCCGCTCGGGTGGGAATCGCTCGGGGTCCTCGACGATCAGCCGGGCGGCGGACTCCGCGCCCGCGATGATCGACAGCGCGGCCATCTCGGAGTCGAGATCGGCTCCGCCGTACGGTTCGGGCAGTGAGCGCACCGCGAATCGCACCTGCTCGAGCACCAGGCGGCGGAGCGCGTCGATATCGTCGCGGACCTGCGGTGGCGCGCCCAGCGGTGAGGTCAGCATGAAATGCCAGGTGCGCGGCGTCGCGGCCACACCATCGAGATACTCGCGCAGGAACGCCGCGAACAACCCCGCCGGATCCTCGTGGTCGGCCGCGGCGGCGGTGACGGTGGTGCAGCGCACCACCAGTTCGACCATCTTCTGATGTTCGCGGGCACAGAGGTCGGCGAGCAGCTGTTCATGATCGCGGTAGTACTCGTACAGCGCGGGACGCGTCACGCCGAGGGTGCGTGCGATCGACTGCATCGTGCAGCCCGGAAAGCCTTGTTCGACAACGAGATCGAGCGCGGCGTCGAGGATCTGCTCGCGTCGCTGACGTGCGGTGGCACGGGTGCGTTCGGTGCGGCCGACCGGTGGCATCGCCGGCGTACCCCCTCAGTCCGGATCGGTGGCGAGTAGCTTGCCCGCCGCGGTGATGGTCGTGGTGTAGAAGTCCACGACGCGGTGTGGGGGATAGCGGTCGGGATCCTCGAGCACCAGTCGGCTCGCCATCTCCGCGAAGCCGATCACCAGATGCGAGGCGATCTCGATATCGAGGTCGGCGGACACCCGGCCGGTCGCGGCGAGCTGGGTCTGCACCGCCGCGAGCCGGGTGCGCAGGGTTTCCCGATGCGTGGAGATCCACTGCCGCACGCTGTCCGGCAGGCCCGCGGCGCCGGAGAAGACCAACCGCCAGGTATCGGGATGGCGCACGACCATCGCCAGGAAGTCGCCGATAATGCTGTCGAGGTCGAAATCGTCCACGTGGTCGGCGATTTCGGCGGGGAAGACCGAGTCGATCTGCTCGGTGACGCGCAGGCTCTCACGCTGCAGTAGCGCCCGCAAGAGGTCGTCGACGCCTTCGAAGGCGTCGTAGAACACCGGGCGGGTCACCTCGGCGCGGCGGGTCACAGCCATGACATTCACCGACTGGAAGCCGGATTCGGCGATCTGGGCCATGGCGGCGTCCATGAGTTGCTCGCGGCGCTCGGGGACGCTCAAGCGCGGTGCGTATCGCCGTTTGGCGCGAGTGTTTCGCCCCGCCGTCACGGCCACCTCTTCCGCTCGAATTTCGAGTTCGTCTCTTTGACAATGCCCTGTTGACAGGCGATGCGACCTTATCACCCGGCTATCGGCGGTTCTTCGCCATTCGACCGGCGCGCTCTTGTCTAACTTACGGCACTGTCATATTGTCGCCGTTCATGAGTGTGAACGTGGATGGTTCCTCGGCGGACGGCCTGGTGGTCGAGGAGTTCGGCCCCGCGAGTCGGCGCACCCGGGCGGTGAGCACGGCCCTACGGCCGATCGTGCGCACGGTCATCGAGGTTTCCTCGATGCTCGCACGACCGTGGAATGTGCGGCTGGCCGCGGCCACCGACTATGTGGGACTCCTGCATCGCATGCCCGCGGGGGTCTCGCGGCGGCCGGTGTACCTGCCGGATCTCGACCTCGAATGGGTGTGGTGCTCGACCGCGGCATCACCGGAATCGGCTCGCGGTGCGGTGCTGTATTTCCACGGCGGTGCGTTCGCCGCGGGCGGTGTGCGGACCTTCCGCGGTATGGCGGCGCGACTGTCGAGCGCGACCGGTCTGCCGGTGTGCCTGGTGGGGTATCGACAGTTGCCCGCGGAGTTCTCGGCGATTGTCGCGGACGGGGTGCGGGCTCATCGATACCTGGTGGCGCGGGGTTTCCGGCCCGACCGCATTGTCTGCGCCGGGGACTCCAGCGGAGGATGTCTGGCGTTCGCGGTGCCGCTGGCGCTGCGGGCCGCGGGTCTGCCGTTGCCGGGCAGCATTGTCGCGGCGTCGCCGTGGACGGATTTCGACGGCGCGGGCAAAGCGGCATCGCCCCATGGCCGGACCGAGGTCTTCTTCTCCGCGTCCGCGGTGCAACGCCTGGTCGATCGCTTCCTGGTCAATGACGAACGCGGACAACCGGTGTCGCCGGTCGATGCGGATCTGCGCGGGCTGCCGCCGGTGCTGATTCAGGTCGGTACCACCGAACTGCTGCGCTGCGACGCCGAACTCATGGCTCGGCGACTGACCGTCGCGGGCGTGCGCTGCCGTCTGCAGCTGTGGGACCGCCAGCCACACGGTTTTCCCGTCTTCGGCGTTCTGCCCGAGTCGGGTCCTGCCATCGCCGAGATGGCGCGTTTCATTCAGGAGAATCATGAGATCTGATGTCCGCACCTGGTTGCTACCCGGTGCCGCTATCGCGGCCGCGGCCGCGCTGTACATTCCGAAAGGGCGTGCGGCGCAGGCGGCGTCACGGTTCGCTCTGGAGCCGATCGCCGCTGAACGCACCGATCACTACCTCGCTACCGCACCGGTCACGGCGTCGGTCTACGCCGAATTGCCGATACCGCCGACGGCGGTGTTCGACGCACTGCTCGACGAATCCTGCTTCTCCTGGCTTCCAGGGGTATCGGGTTTCCGGTACGACTCACCCGATCGCGGCCTGGGTGCGACGCGGGTGCTGCTCAATCCGCTGATGGCTGTGCGCGAACAGTTCACCGCCTACCGCGCGGGGGAACGCCTCGATTACACCTTCGTCGGCATGTCGATTCCGGCGCTGGTCTCCGCCGTCGAATCCTATGAATTACAGCCGATCGCACAGGGTTCCACGTTGCTGACCGTGCGGGTCGCGATGACGCCGCGCATTCGGGTGCCTCGGATGTTGGCCCGGCCGCCGTATCGGGCGTTCACCGTGCAGGCCGTGCGCGGGCTGGGTGGGGCCGAGCGGACGGGCGGCGAGGGGTGACCGTGCTAGCGCGTCGATCGCTGACTGCTCGAATCGCATTCCGGTACAGGGAGTTTCGTTGAGTGTTGTGATCGAGCGAATGCCGGAACTGTCGCTCACGCGGGTTTCGCGATGGTTCTTCAATTGCTACCTGCTCAGGGGTGAGGATGACGCGCTGGTGGTGGTCGATCCCGGAATGCCGCGGATCGCACAGGATTTGGCCCCGCTAACAACCGAGCTGCGCGGGTCGGTCCGGGTCGTCACCGCTACCCACGGGCACGGCGATCACGTCGGCGGTGCGGTGGATCTTGCGCGCCGCAGCGATGCGGCGATCCATCTGCCCGCGCTCACCCTGAGCTATCTCGACGGAGCGCATCCCCGGACACCGTCCCTGGCGCAGATGGCACGCGCGTGGCCGCTGCTGTTCGGGCAACCGTTCGACCGAGGCGGCGCGGTCGGCTCGCTACTTGCCACCGGCACAGCCGGATTCGGTGGCCCACGCGGCATGGTGTGGACCGGACCTCCTCCCACCGGCGGTCTGTCCGAAGGGATGTCGCTGCCGCATGCGCCGGAGTGGACCGTCCTCGACAGTCCCGGGCACACCGACGACAGCATCGTGTTCTGGAACGAGCGCACCCGCACGCTGCTCTCCGGGGACGCCGTCGTCTCGATCCAAGGCAGGCCGTGTTTCGCCCCGGACGTCGTCGATGCCGAGGCCGCGATGCGCACCGAGCATCGGCTGCGGGATTTGCCTGTGGCACATCTGCTTCCGGGGCACGGTCGGCCGATTCACGCGGAATCGGTCTGGGCACTGTGAGACAGGAAGAACGAATGCTGAAGCGAATCGCGGTCAACGCGATCACCATGACACTCGCCCTCGCGTGGAACGCCCCGGCTCAGGCGTTACCGCTGCCGTTGCTGCCGCACATCCCTTTCTATGAAACCGACACCATGTCGCCGTCCACTCACCCCGAACCCCTACTGGGAGAACCGGAGCGGGGCACGCACCCGGATGCCACCTACGTCTTCAACGGGCAGAGTCACACCGTCGGGGAGTTCCTGGACCGATCGTCGACGCGGGGCTTTCTGGTGCTGCGGGACAACCGGATTCTCGACGAGCGCTACTTCGGCGGGTACTCCGCCGACAGCCGATTCAATTCCTGGTCGGTCGGCAAGTCGATCACCGCCGCCGCGGTCGGTATCGCGATCTCCGAGGGCAAGATCGCCTCGGTCGAGGATCCGGTCACCGAGTACGTGCCCGAACTCGCGGCCAGCGGCTACGACGGTGTGCGCATTCGCGATGTCCTGCATATGGCCTCGGGTATCGCCTATGACGAATCCACCAACACCGATCCGACCAAGGGCTCGACCAATACGATGATCCGAATGGTCGCGGGGATCTCGCTGCCCGATCAGAGTCGCGCGATGGCGCGTGAGCGCCCGGCGGGGACGCAATGGAATTACGCCTCGATGGACAGTTTCGTGCTGGGCTGGATCGTGTCGAAGGTGACGGGCGTGCCGCTGTCGAGCTATGTGCGGGACCGGATCTGGGGACCGGCGGGGATGGCGAGCCAAGCGCTGGTCGGGCACGACTACGCCGATAATACCGTCGGGTTCTGCTGCTATCACGCGACCGTTCGTGACTTCGCGCGGTTCGGGTTGCTGTATCTGCACGGTGGTGAGGTCGGCGGTCGGCAGGTCGTACCTCGGGAGTGGATCGACGAGTCCACGCACAGCGCCGAACCGTATCTACAGCCGCATCAGCTGATTCCGGCTCGGCCGAACGCGTCGGAGAACGCCTTCGGCTACGGCTACCAGTGGTGGCTCGGAGATGGCGACCGCGGTGATTACGCCGCGGTCGGGTTCCTCGGTCAATTCATCTACGTCTCACCGAAAGACGGCATCGTGATCGTCAAAACCAGTGAAGACCTCAACTCCACCGACCATATGGCCGAAGCCTTGCAGGCTTTTCGCGCGCTGGCCGATGCCGCCCGATGACGGCCGTGCCGCGACTACTCGAGCAGCAGGGCCAAGCGGTCGGCGTCGGGGCTGCCCGCCTCGGCGGTGTCGATCATGATGCGCAGGTCGCTGCCCGCGACCGTCAACACCGCGCAGTCCAGGGTGATGTCACCGACCTTCGGATGGGCGATGGTCTTGACCGTGGTGTCGAAGGCCGCGACGACGCCCGAGTCCCAGAGGGCGACGAATTCGCTGCTGTGGCTGCGCAATTCGTCGACGAGCCGGGCCAGTCGCTGATCTGCCGGGTAACGCAACCGGGTGGCGCGCAGGTCCGAGACGAGCGCGAGTTCCAGGGCGGCCAGATCTGGCGGGGCGTAGCGGCCGACCCCGCCCGGGGCGACGAAATGCCGCCAGATCCGATTGCGTTCATTGCCCTGCCAGCTCTCGGGGTCCCCGAGCAATGCGACACAGGCCGGATTGGCTTGCAGCAGTGTCCAGGACGCGTCGAAGACGGCGACCGGAATGCCGACCAGGCGATCCAGCATGCGCTGCACGGCTGGGGGAATGGTGGTCGGAACCGCGCCCGGCTCGGGCAGCGCCAGACCCGCGAGCTGGTGCAGGTGTGCGCGTTCGTCCGGCGAGAGCCGCAATGCCCGCGCGAGCGCCTCTACCACTTGCGGTGACGGGTTGGAGGCGCGGCCCTGCTCCAGCCGGGTTACATAATCGACCGAGATACCGGCGAGCAGGGCCAATTCCTCGCGGCGCAGCCCGGGTGCGCGGCGCACCCCACCCGCGACCGGGCGCGCCGGATCGGGTGGGATCTGATCACGCCAGCGCCGCACCGCCAGTCCGAATTCCGCTGTCGCCATGGCTCAATTGTCGTCACCGAGTCATCGGGGACCGCAACCGGGACCGACCGCAGCGGGAGGAACCTACGGGGACGCGCTCGCCCCGGACTCCGCAGACACAGCCGATCTCGCCGGTGCCGCGGCCCGTGGCCGGGCGAAGCGCCGCATGATCGGCAGATCGACCCAGTGATACAGCGCCGCCGCGATCACGGTGGACACCGCCAGGCTCAGCAGGGAGAACAATGCCCAGCCGAGGATGCCGAACTCCTTGCCGCCGATCAGATGCCGGGTGATCAGCGCCATCACCGGGAATTGGATCAGGTAGAAGGCGAAGGAGATATTGCCCAGCCACACCATGCGCGGATGTGCGGTGAGCCCGCTGACGCCCTGCAGGTCCCGTGCCGCGAGGGTCGCCACCACCGCGGTCATGGGCGCGAGCAGCAGCACCGACATCTTGTAGTTCACCGGTACGACCCAGGTCGCCGCGTACGCGATGGCCAGCGCCAGCAGCGGCAGCGTGAGCCGAGTGTTGCGCCAGCGTCCTTCGATCACCATGCGCGCGGCCAGCACACCGAGGAAGAATTCCGGCAGCCGTGACAGCGGGAAGGTGTAACTGAGCCAATACGACGGCGACACCGGGATATTGGGCTGCGCGAACCACGCCGGGGAGGCGTGCAGCTCGTAGTAGGGCGAGGTGTTGCCCGGAACCAGCCGGGGCGCAAAGGCATTCGCGATGCCCTTGGGTCCGTCCGCCCACAGGAAGTATCCGGTGTGCAAGGCCGCGATACCGAGCATGAGCAGCACCATCGCCAGCAGCAGTCGCCGCGTGGGAATCCGCCGGATCAACGGCAGCACCAGGGGAAAGCTGAGGTAGAACAGCATTTCCGCGGCCAGTGACCAGGACGGCACATTCAGCCCGCCGACAGTGGTCCATTTCGGCACCCAGGTGTGCACCAGCAGCAGATTCGGCACCCACACCACCGCGCGGCTCAGCGGCACACTCGCGACCACCACGAATGCTGCCGCCGCCAGCAGATGCGTCGGATAGATCTTGAGCACCCGCCGCCGATAGAACCCGCGCACCGACATTCCGGGCCGGAACGACCAGTAGATGATGAAGCCCGACAGCACGAAGAAGAACGTGACGCCCGCGGCCCCCAACTGCATCGGAATCCACTGGTGGATATGGCGGAACAGTTCGGACTTCTGGAACGGATAGACCGGCAGGAACACCAGCGCGTGCAGTACGAAGACCGCGAACGCGGCCCACCAGCGCGCACCGGTCAGCGAGGGCAGTGCGGGCCGATGCTCCGCCGAGTGGGCGGGAGCCTGCGTGTCGGCCGAAATCGGTTGTGCCGCAGTGCCACGCGCGGGCAGTGTTTCGGTCACCGCGCGTACCTGTCGAAGATCGCCTTCCCGACCACGTCATCACCAACGGGTGAGGGATGGAAGGGCAGTCCTTCGATATTGACGGTCGGATCCAGCACACCGTTCACCCACGGTTGCGGGGAGCAGAGGCCGTGCCCGGAGGTGATCGCGCGCGCGTCCAGGAACTCGATCTTCAATTCCTGTGCGGCTTCGCGCTGTGCCTGGTCGATGCGGTTGAAGTACTCCACGACCGTGCGTCCGCGCGGTTGCGTGAACGGCACGACGCCGAAGAAGTCCAGGCATACGGTGTCCTGTTCGGAATGGAACAGTTCGGGATATCCGACCAGCACGATGCGCGCGTTGGGCGCGTAATACCGGATATAGGTCACCGCGTTGCGGATGCGCGCGGCATAGGACGCACCGGTGATATCGCGGGAGTCGGGCAGACGCCCGGCCGCGACGGCATCGGCTCCGCACCCTTCGGCGAGGTCGAACACGCAGTGTTGCATTGCGGCCCACAGGGATTGGTCCGCGCTGCCCCAGCGGTCGTTGAGCCCGAACTGCAATGTCACCACTTTGGTGCGCGGCCCGAACGCGCCCGCCTTATCGGCATCGCGCGTTTCCACGCCGAGGGTGTATCCGGAGGTGTCGATGGACGCACCCAGACACGATCGATTCTCCACCCGGTCGGTGCCCGCGACACCCATCAGGGTGCTGAGCCGTTCGGGCCACGCGGTGGCCCCGCGCTCACACGACCCGACCTCCGACAGCGGATTCCACACATTCGCCGAAAACGAATCACCCAGCACGACAAGGTCTTTGCCCTCGCGCGCGGTATCCGCCACGGCACTTCCGGTCCCGGTCACGGTAGCCGCGACCGCCATCGCGGCAGCACACAGCCACCGACCGCTGTTACCCAGCACGTCGTATCCCCGGTCCCGCTAGTAGCCGGCGCGCGGTTCGAACCCGGGCACGTCCAGGCTCGGCGGTGCGGGTTTGGGAGCCTGGGTCTGCGGCGCGGGCTGCGGCGCCGGTTTCGGCGCGACCGGCTGGGGCGCGGGCGGTTCGACCACCTCGGGCGCGGGCGCCGGAGCGGGCGCTTCGGTACTGCTCACCGGCGCCGGGGTGCTCACCGGAGCCGCGGTACTGCTGACGGGCGCGATCACCGCGCTGGTCGTGGTACTCGTGCCGGTCGACCCGCCGGCGGTGTCGTCATTTCCGCACGCCGCCACCCCGGCGATCAGCAAAACCCCTCCGATCAGTACCGCCGCGGTACGCGCGATCGAAACACCAGGGGCATGGAGCGTCATAGAATCCTCGAATCGAAAACTGAAGTGTGAAAGTTTCACTTCGCGGGGAGTGTACAAGACGCCGAGCCCGGATCACCCCGATTCGCGCAAGCCGAGAATCCTTGGGGCACTGTACCCCCGTCGGAACCGGGCCGCTCGGTATCGCGGCCAGCCGCGATCGCCTCCGACCACGTGTCCCAACTGCGGTCGTGGGGGCCAGTTGTCGGCGGCTCGTCGTAGGTTGGGTGGGGAGTTGGGGTCCCCGCGAACGCGTGTGGTCCACCATGGCGCGGTGGGGAGTTGATGGTCGAGTGAGCGATGAGCAGGTGGCGCTCGTGGCGTTGCTGCGCGCCCAGCCGCAGAACACCACATGGCGTGAGCTGACCGAGCAGGTCCGCGAGTCGGGCAGCGCGCTGCAGGTGTGGGACCACTACTTTCGCGCCCGGTGGACTCCTGACGAGGCCCACGAACGCATGCTGAGCGACGCTGCCGCCGATCTTCGGTCCTGGGCGGCAAGCGGGTTGCGGTTCGTCTCGGTGCTGGACCCTCTGTACCCACGTCGCCTGCTCGATGTCGTTGAGACGCCGCCGTTCCTGATCACCCAAGGACGAGTGGACCCCGTCGACGAAGGAGTCTCGGTGATCGGTTCCCGCGCCGCCTCCGAACAAGGCCGGGCGATAGCCGCAACGATCGCCACTCACCTTGTCGAGACCGGGCTGACCGTCATCTCCGGCCTGGCCGCCGGTATCGATACCGCAGCGCACACTGCCGCGCTGGCGGCGGGAGGCCGGACAGTGGCCTTCATCGGCACCGGGTCGCTGAACTACTTCCCGCCGGAAAATCGAGATCTGCAACGACGGATCGCGTCCGAGGGTGCGGTCCTGTCGCAATTCTGGCCCCGGGCATCGCCTTCGAAGGCATCGTTCCCGATGCGGAACGCAGTGATGTCGGGATATGGCTTGGCCACGATCGTGGTCGAAGCCGGCGAACATTGCGGGGCACGCATTCACGCCCGCAAGGCTGTCGAACACGGCAGGCCCGTCGTGCTCATCGATCGTGTCGTAGCCGTCACCAGCTGGGCTCGAACTTTGGCGCGATGCCCCGGCGTGTGGGTGGCTTCCGGGTTGCAGGATGTCGCCGACATCATCGCCGACATTCGTCAGCAGCCCAAAGCCATCGAACAGGCGCTCTACGCCCTCGCGCAGGACCGCTAGTCGAGCGCGGTCATTCCCAATCGGTGTGTGCGTTGGTGAAAGCGGCGGGAGCGCGACAGGGAGCATCAGCCTGGTATCGGTAGTCCCAGGACGCTCGGACGACTGGTTGATCTTCCCGCGCCGCGCGAATCTGAAGCCATGACAACCACACTCATTACCGGTGCGAACAAGGGACTGGGATTCGAAACCGCTCGCCGCCTGATCGAGGCCGGGCACATCGTGTATATCGGCAGCCGTGACGCCGAACGGGGGCAGCGGGCCGCGGCGGAGTTGGGTGCGCGGTCAGTGCTGCTGGATGTCACCGATGAGGGTTCGGTGCAGGCGGCCGCCAAGCGTATTGACGCCGAGGGTGGTGTTGATGTGCTGATCAATAATGCGGGGATCGATATGGAGGGGAACGGTGCGCTGGAGGTTGGTGAGGTTACTGCCGAGATGATGCGAGAAGTGTTTGATACCAACGTGTTCGGGGTGGTGCGGATGTTGCACGCGTTCCTGCCGCTGTTGCATCGGTCGGCGGCTCCGGTGGTGGTCAATGTCAGCAGTTCGCTGGCTTCGATGACGCGCAGCACCACGCCGGGGACCAATGCGTTCGCTTATCCCGGACTGTCGTATCCGGCGTCGAAGGCCGCGGTCAACCGGCTCACGGTGCAGTATGCGAAAGCGTTGCCGCAGATGCGGATCAACGCGGTCGAACCCGGGTACACCGCCACCGACCTCAACGCGCACGCGGGCACCCAGACGGTGGCCCAGGGCGCGGAGATCATCGTGCGCATGGCGCAGGTGGGCCCGGACGGTCCGACCGGTGGCTACTACGACAGCACCGGATCCCTGCCGTGGTGACCCGGGCGGGATCCGGTGCGTGATCGAACACCTCGCGCGCGACAGCGCTACCGCCCGAATCGCAGCAATGTGAGTGAGGGGCGCAGTGCGTGGCCGAATGGGGTGTTCGCGGCCCGGCGCATCAGCGGAGAACCCCAGCGCCCGCGACCCGGAGGCGGGATAAGGTCTTGGGAGGCAACAACTCCCGGGATCATGCGGGGGAGTCGGCGAGCCTGGCGGGGGCTCTGGCTCGTCGGCATCGGCGGGGCGGTGTAGCGGGGGCTCAAACGCACTCTGCCGCGCATGGTCATGGCACTGAATACGCGCGGGATGGAGTCGTAGATCAGGACACCGCCCGGGAAATGCTCGGCCAGATCGGCGATAAGCCGATGGACCTCGGGGGTCGGCAGGTACATGAACAGGCCCTCCGCGGTGATCACCGCGGGTCCACGCGGCACCTCCGCGAACCAGGATCGATCCAGCGCCGAGCGTGCCAGTCGCGTGATGCCCGGTGCGGGTGGCAGTAGGCGTTCCTGCGCGGCGATCATCTCCGGCAGATCGATGGAGTACCAGGCGACCTCGGGTGCGCCCACGCGCCAATACGTCGTCTGCAATCCCTCGCCGAGTGCCACCACCGGCCCGGCCGGATGGATGGCGAGGAAGTCGGTGATCTGCTCGTCGATCACCATCGCGCGCAGGGAATGCACCTGGCTGGGCGGGCCGAATCGGTCGAAATCCTCAGCGGCCAGAGCACGGTAGAGGCGAATCGACTCATCGTCGGTGTAGACCGAATCCGGGCGCAATGCTTCCTCGGCGCGGTTGCGCAGGGTCCACAGCGCCGTCTCGGGCACCCCGGACAATTGGGTTTGCGTCATCGGTCCGTCCCGGCCGTGTCGTGGTCACCGGTGAAAGCCAGCAGCGCGGCGGCCGTGCGCGCCGGATCCTCGAGATTGGGGGAGTGGCCCACGCCCGGCAGCAGCGCCACCGTCGTATCGGGCACGACCTGGTACTCGACTGTGAAGGCGGGATCGAATCTGCTGTCGTCCTCGCCGAAGATGACCAGCAGCGGTTTGCCCAGGGGCGCAAGGCGTTCGGGGAGCGAACGCTCATCGATATAGGCCAGATTGGCCTGCGACGCGGCGGCGAACACGACCGGATCGATGACACGGAACTGATCCACGTACTCCTGCGGGATCTCATAGTCCGGGCTGAAGCCCGAGCGCATCAGCTCACGGAACTGATCATCGGAGAGCTCCGACCACGGCCCCGACACCGCGGGCAGCAATGGGTCCAGATAGGCGCGCATATGCGGCCCGAAATCCATGACCACCACCGCGCTCACCAGATCCGGTCGGAGCTCGGCCAGCGCCGTGGCCACCACACTGCCACTGGAATGACCCACGGCGACGACCTGCTCGACCCCGAGCCGATCCAGCACCGCCGCGACCCGATGTGCCTGATCCGGAACGCTATAGCCCACAGCGCCCAGCCCAGCCGATTCACCGCAACCGAGCAGGTCCACTCGAATGACCCGATGTGACCCGGTGAGCAGCGGAACCATCGGATCCCATGACCGCCCCGACGCGGCCGTGCCGTGGATCAGCAGCAGCGCCGGGGCATCGCGCGGTCCGTCCTGAGTCACACGGAGTTCACTACCGTCCGAGGGCCGATCCGACTCCGTGGCCCCTCGTAAGTTATTGCCGGAAACAGTCATACCTGAACTGTCGCTCGCGAAGTACGCCTGTGGATTGGACAAATGTTCCCCACCGCCCGAGTAAGCGCCAGCGTGAGCCTGACACTGCCCGAGATCCGGCGCGACGATCGCGGAACGGTCGACACCGGCGGCCACGAAGCTCGGTCGGTCGGTGGTGGTGGCGACCACGGGGTTCGGTTGCATAGCATGGCGACATGGGGTTCGGCGCACCCGTGCAGGACGATGCGATGCTGTGGGACATCGCCTGCCCACCCCGGCCCAGCCGCCTGCCCGGAGTCGCCATGGCCGGCTTCATCGACCGCGGCCTCACCCCACCCGACCTTCGCCTGATTCCGCATCCGGCGGTCACTCTGCTGCTGGTCCTGGGGGGCACGATCGCCGTGGAAGACACTGCCGGACAACGGCATCGGGGCAGCTTCGTCATCGGACCCGGCTTCGGGGACGTGCTGCGTGCACTGGAGGTGCAGGTCGCCGACTGCCTCCAGATACGCCTGCCGCCGATGATCGCGAGCGCGATACTGGGTCCGGCAGCAGCCGACCTCGATGACTCCGTCGTCCCACTCGACGCCCTCCTCGGTCCCGAGGCAGACCGAATCTGCCAGCAGCTCAACAGCTTCCGGTCCTGGGATGAGCGCTTCGCCTGGGCCGACGCCTGGCTCACCCGCCGCTACTTGGCAGCCACATCCCGGATACAGCCCGAGGTGATGTGGGCCTGGCAGCGCATCGCCTCCGGACGCGGCATCATCCGAATCGAGCCCCTGGCAACCGAACTCGGCTGGACCCGCAAACGCCTCTGGTCGCGATTCCACGCCCAACTCGGCCTCACCCCCAAACGCGCCGCCACCCTCATCCGCTTCGACCACGCCGTCCACAGCCTGGTCGCGGGCCGCCCGCCCGCCGAGGTCGCCGCCGACACCGGCTACACCGACCAATCCCACCTGCACCGCGAGATCCGCGCCTTCACCGGCCTGACCCCCGCGACCGTGGTCGACGAACCATTCCTCGCCGTCGACAGCACCGCCTGGGGCTGGCCCGAACGCGTCCCATCGTCGACAGCGTCGCGTGGGTCGGCCGGACAGCGCCTCTAACCGCCGATCCTGTCCCGCATCGCATCCAGCACCGTCGTGCCCAGGGGAGTGAGCGAGCCCGCCGATTCCAGCAACGCGACACCCTCGATAGTGAGAGCCCGAACCTCGGCATGCCGCTGCTCGGCCGCCGCCGCGCCGGATTCGGGCGCGATGGCGCGACGCACCTCCCAGAAATCGGTCAGGGCCAGATGGGCGTACGTGCTGTGCAGCAGTCCCTCGATCGGGCGCGGATGCGAGAAGCACGGCGGGTGATACCGCGGTTCGATATCGTCGCGGTCGTACAACTCGAAGGCATCCATCATCGCCCCGAGCTTCACATGCTGGAACTCGTGCACCAGCAGCTCCGCCAGCGACTGCGCGTTCAGATCCCGCGCCGCGATCCCCACCGCGCCGAAAGCCGATCTGGCCGAAGCGCTTCGGTCCACTGGACCGTCGGGGCGCAGGGGCAGGATGGTGCGCAGACCCTCGCGCAGGCCGGGCAGATACGCGGGCAGATGAGTCTCGATGAAATCGATCGCGCCCGTGAAGGCATGCTGCCAGCGCGCGGCCTCAGCCTCGCTCAATCGGCCGGTCGGCTCGATCTCGCTGCCGGCGTAGGGGAGTGCGCGATAGGGATCGATATCCTCCAGCGTCACACTCACCTCCCCGTGGGTCAGCGTGCGCACCGGCTCATCCAGCTCGACTCTGCCGGTCTCGATCCACACCCGATCATCGGTGCCATGCAGCGCGCCGAACATCGGCAGCGGTGCCGAGCCATCGCGAACCGGCACCGGTAATCGCATATCCACACCGGCGAGCATCGCCGCACTCGCCGTGACCGCCTCCAAGTGATGGACATCCGCCGCGACGAACTCCCCGCGACTGATGTTCTCCAACAACGCCGATGCCCACACCCGGGTGTATGGATGCGCGAGCACCCGTGCGACCGCGTCGGGAGCCGCAGCGTCCAAACCCACCAGCACATTCCACGCGGCGGCGAAACGCGCGTCATCGTGCGGGCCGAAACCGCCTACCGCGGACAACAATTCACGCTGCACCGACGCCTGTGCCCGCACCAGCCAGCGCACCGACTCCGCATCACCGAAACCCGCTGCCAACTGGACGAATTGGGCTTCGGGCAGACTATGCGTTGACGTCATCACGCACCTGCACCCGCTCCTCGAACGCCGCCCGATGCGCCCGCGCCGCGGCAACGGCCGCGCGCTCGGCCTCGGCGTCGACGGGCTCGTCCAGCCAGGGGCGCACGGTCGCGCTCATCCCCTCGGCGAACCGCTCGCCCAGCGGGGTCAGCGATCCCGAACCCTGGAGCTGGCGAATCGCCTCCGCAGTCATCATGCGCCAGCGCACGAACTCACGCTCGGACGCCTGCCGCTGCGCTCCCTCGGCCACCGTCCGATGCACCCGCCAGAAGTCGGTCACCCCGATATGGGCGTAGGTGCCCTGCAACAGGCCCTCGATCGGGCGGGGATCCGGCCGCCACGGCGCGTAATAGCGCGGCGCGGTATCGGCGCGATCGAACAGCGCGAACATATCGAGGATCGCGCCCATCTTCACGTGCTGGAATTCGTGGATCAACGGCAGCGCCGCAGAGACCAGCGACTGCCGCAGCGCGATCCCGACCGCGCCGAACGCCGCACGCATGGACGCGCTTCGGTCGTAGCTCTCCTCCGGCTCCATCGGCATGACCGCGCGCAGACCCGTGCGCAAGCCCGGTGCGTAGCGGGGGAGATGCGCGTCGAGGAAATCGATACCCGCGGCGAACGCGGCCTGCCACCGCCGCGCCTCGGCATCGTCGAGCCGATCCGCGGCGAAGGTATGACCGATACGGTACGGGTCGGTGTCCTCGAGCGGGACGCTCAGACCCGTGGCGGTCAGGCGGCGCAGCGGCTGAATCAACTCCAAGCCCTCGATCGAACCCGTCTCGATCCACACCTGGTCTTCCGCACCCGCTTTCACCGCACCGAAGGTCGGCAGCGGCGCGACACCATCGCGCACCGGAATCGGCAACCGCAGATCCCGGCCCGCGTGCAGGGCCGCACTCGCGGCGACCGCCTGCAGATGACGCACATCCACCGCCGCCGGCTCACCCGCGCTCACCCCCTCCAGCAGGGCGGTGGCCCACACCCGGGTGTACGGATGCGCGAGCACCGTGGCCACCGCATCGGGGGCCGAGGCATCCAGCGAAACCAGCACATCCCAAGCGGCAGTGAACTTCTCGTCCTTCTGCGGCCCGAACCTGCCTACCCCGGCCAGCAATTCGCGCTGTAGCGACGATTGCGCTTGCGCGAGCCAATCGATCGTGGCGGCATCGCCGAAACCTGCTGCCAGCTGGTCGAATTGATCATCGGACAGGCTGTGCGCATGTGCGGGAGCCTCATGCGCGGAGGTCTGCGCGCCACCTCTGCCCGCGGCAACTTCTGACTCAGCCACGTGATCGATCATCTCCTTCAAATCCGAGCAGTAAACGGAGGGATTGTCGAAACCGGCGCCCGGCCGGTACCGATCCGGATAGAAACCGCCGCCGCACACCTGCACCACCGAACAGGACTGGCAGACCGCGCTCACGCCATCGATGCCGTCGCGGCGCACCGTGACCCCCGGCAGCACAGCGGCCTCGTCGAGACTGTTGTCGAAGACATTGAGCCCGGTCGCGGCCGCGCCCTCGAACGCGGTCTTGAGCGAATCCACCTGCTCCAGTGAGCCATCGGTCTCGATGACCAGCAGATCCACCTGATCCAGGCCGATCGCCTCGGCGGAACTGGGGCGGCCGTACATGGCCGCGATCACCGATTCGAAGGTGCGCAGCGGAATCGGGCGGCCGTCGGCGTTCCAGGCATCGAAGACCGCGATGAGCCATTGGGCGTACTCGCCGCCACCCTGCGTCGGGTTGTCGGGATCGCGTCGTGATCGCAGGCCGGGTGGCTGATGCTCCCAATTCGAGTGCGGCATAATCAGATCCATGCGCGGCGGGTCCTGCTCCAGCAGTCCGCGGTACACGGCGATCGGGTCATTGGCGATATCCACCGTGCACAACAGGCCGGAGAACAACGCCCGATACTGCGGCCTGCGTAGCAACTCCAGGCTCTTGCTCACCTGGTCATAGCTGCTGCGGCCATTGCGATACAGCCGGTGCCGGTCATTGGCGGTGCGATCACCGTCCAGTGAAACACCAACTCGCACATTGTATTCGGTGAAAAGATCAAGAAATGCCGGGCTGAGCAGAATCCCATTGGTGTGGATGTGCAGATTCAGCCGGGCCACCGGAGCGATGGCCGCGTGCAACGCGGCGAGGAACTCCCGGGTGCGATCGACGCCGAGCAGCAGCGGCTCGCCGCCGTGCAGCACAATCGCGACTTCGGAAAGCTGATGTGCCGCAGCGTGTTCGGCGATGCGAAACGCAATCCGGGTGGCCGTCTCCGGGGCCAGCCCCATCGGACGGCCACGCCAGGATTGGTCGGCGTGCTCGTACATGTAGCAGTAGTCGCACGCCAAATCACACCGGCTATGCACCTTGATCACAAACTGACGAAAAGGAAGCGGTTTACGGTTCACGGGATAGCCGGTGCGCTGGGTCAAATCACATCATCGCGGAACTGAACGAGATGCCGGTAGTGGAGGAGTGGGCCAGATTCGACAGCAGTTCGGGCAGGCTCTGCCCCGACAGCTGCCCCAACGGCGCATCCCGCAGATCGGTTACGGCGGACACCACGGCACGGTCATTCGTGTTCATAAGGGATCTTCCAATCAATCGAAAACTATTGTCGTGCAAGCCAAATGCTACGCAGTCGTCGTCGTGCGGCCTTCCCGTCGATGGGAGTCTCGCCATGTATTAGATCGAAAAATGGAAATATGCGCATTGAACGATGTGTCCCGGCCGCGTCGGCGCCCGGCTCAGGCCGAACCGAAGGTTCGACTAAAGGCAGCCCATTGAAAAGAGGCGATCGCGCGCCACTTGGCCGCGGAGGCAGGCCAATGGGGGAGCGATGGAGCGGATCAGCTCTTCGATCTGATCGTCGGTGAAAATGCCTGGGAGAGTGAGGTTGTCCAGGATCAGCCCGTTGACTACGAGGTAGGTGATGACGGCGTTCGCGTCGTCGGACGCAGTCGTGTCGAGCTCGGCGCGGACGCGTTCGGTGATCAAGGCTTGCAGGCCGGGCCGGCGCGTGGCTTCCAGTCGGAGCTCGAGGAATGCGAGATAGCCACTGCGAGAGTCGAGTACGTGGCCGCACGCGATCTGTGCGAGCAGGTCATCGCGGTTGGCGAAGTAGTTCGAGGCGGTACCACGGGGGACCCGCGCCTGTTCGTCGACCGCGCGAAAGGTCAACCCGCGAGCGCCTCTTGCGGCCAGGACCTCGATCGACGCATCCAGTAGGGCTTGTCGGCGTATCCGGTTGTGACGAACCACTTGACACCACTCCAGTCGTAGTACTATCTTCAAATCACTTCATGCAGAGTACTACAGAAGAGGCGGTTTGCAATGCGAAATCTTGTCTACTACGTGGCGGTCTCCCTCGACGGCTACATCGCAGGCCCGCAGGGCGAATTCGACTTCTACCCGGTCAGCGCGGACCAGTCCGAATGGGTCAACGCGCGGTACCCGGAGTCGGTCCCGGCCCACATCCGCGGACACTTCGGCATGCCACTCGATACCCCGAACAAGGAGTGGGACACCGTCTTGATGGGACGCGGCACCTACGAACCCGGCCTCGTTGCCGGCGCGGAGGGCCCCTATCCGCACTTGAAGCAATACGTCTTCACTCGCACTCTCACGGCGGCGGACCATCCGCATGTGGAGATCGTCGACGGCGACCCTGCCAACGTCGTCGCAGAGCTGAAACAGCAAGAGGGCCTGGGTATCTGGCTCTGCGGCGGCGGCAACCTGGCGGGCCAGCTCCTCGAGGAGATCGACCAATTGATCATCAAGACCTACCCGGTCATCGCGGGCAACGGCATCCGCGCCTTCGACGGCGCCTTCCAGCCCACCCGTTTCCAGGTCACCGAACGCCGTGAATTCGACAACGGCTGCCAGATCACCTGGCTCGACCGAGCCTGATCACTTCTTCCTACCCCACATCCGAACATCTCGAAAGGCTCAGCCCCACATGCGAAACCAGCGTCGTACCTTCCCCATTCAGAACAAGCAGCAGCAGCCCTTCGCCCGCCCGCTGCCGCCGCGCACCATCCCCAACGCGAAGATCGGTTTTCCGCGCCACGGCCGTTCCGGCGCACGGTAGCCGTGCAGTTCGGTCGAAGTTGCCCGGTCGCCCGGGGCAACTCACGGCGTGTGTGGCGTAGTGGGGGATAGGCGGATGATTCCGCTCGAGCCCAGCGGGAGGGTTACCCGCAGGCCACGAATATCGTCGACGAGGTCGGTGTAACCCTCTTGAATTTGCGCGAAGCGCAGCGCGGCGCCATGGTGGTGGATCGTATTGGCGCTGTGGCGCAGGGTCCATTGGAGTTGGGCATAGGCGTCGGCGATATGGCTGATGACTTCGCCGAGGGAATGCGTGTGGCGACGAGTGCCTTGGGGGCGTGGCAGGTGGCGGACGGACCAGTCGTCGATGAGGGCGGTGAGGGTTGTGAGGCGGTCTCGTGTTGCTGCGGCGTCGAAGTCCGCGGGGCGCCTGGTCGCCGATAGCGACGCGGTGATCAGGGTCGCGTGCAGGTCGGCCAGTTCGCGAGCCCAGCCGATCAATGGTGAACCGGCCCGTAGGGTTCCGGCGATCGCCAGCAATAGTTGACGGCCGTCCAACACACCGCATATGGATTCACCGTCACCGGCTGAGTTTTGCACAACCCTCATGGTTCGCAGTCTCGCGTTCATTGCGCCCTCATGTCACAACATTCGAATTCAGTGAGCATCCGATGGACCGCTCACACAAACTACGCTCTCAATAAATTGATTCGCGAATTACTCGGATGCCCAGCGTAATTGAGTGCCACAGCCTCACCATGGCTGGGAAGCTGCGAATGCAGGCGCGGGACTCATCACGCCCAACCGGTCGGGACAATTCGTTGCAGATTCATCGCGTAGTCTGTTGGTTCTCGATGACCGAATAACCTTGTGCCACACCATAATACGTCACAGTGACGAAATGGCGGGGTATGGCTGGGTGGTAGCTTTCCAAATCAGATCTGCAATTCGTTGCCGCTCAACTCATCGCAATGACCTTGTGTGGCAACGGCTTCGATTGCGCGCGCCGCGTGGGTCAGTGCAAGGGCTGGCCCGTGTGAGCATTCATGCCGGCCGATGATGCGGCGGTGAAAGTTCTACGGCCCCATTCCATTCGCCCACCGATAATATACCTTATGTCAAGTTACGGATTATGGGGTGGCTCCCCTCCGAAGCGCGGCCGAGGCGGCGGTGAAACAGGCGGGGCCGGACAACTATTGGCGTCGGTGCCACAATCGAGGCTTCCCAGCGACCGCGGGACAGCGAGACTTGTCATCTCGGCGTCTGGGGAGCGTTGACCCCACTCCCCCCTGGCGCCGGGTGCCGCGCACATAACCCGCGTGAGCTTCTCGGTGGTAGATCGAAGTTGCCAGCGGCTGTCCGTGGGGGTGGGTCTTTGGCGCGTGCGTGTACTGCCGCTACTTGCGTGCGTGTTTCGCCGGAGTCTTGGCAGCAGCGGAACAAATAAAATTGGCAGTTCAGAGTGTCTTTCTTGCCCACTCGGCACTGTTTCGGTCCGCATTTTGCGACTGGTTGCTCGGCGAAGTCGCGATGAGGCAAGACGTATCGGTGCCCTCGAATAGACACGAAACACGCTCAACAGCAACACATACCAGCTTCGACAGGCGGCACGCAGCGGCGCGATTCAGATCGCTTGCCGCCCATGCGATGCTGACACGATGCTGCAAGTCATCACCGGCATGTACTTCCGTGAGGTCGAACTCCACCAGACCGAACATCGCCGCACCCTCTACACCAATGTGACCGCCTCCTGGCAGTGCGCACGGATCGACCTCGCGATCGGGCACCTGATACCTGCGACCGACTGGGGCGCGCCGGTGGCCACGATGCTCGCGTGCCTCACCGAACGGCTCGAGGCTGTGCGCGAGGACGGCACCGACGAGTTCATGATCTCCACCGGCGGCACAGCGATTTTCGAGGACCTGGCCACCGTCCTGTCGTTCGCTCTCGACGCTACCGTCACCACCAACGCCGACACCGCCCGACGGCTCATCAGCCGCCCCTCGGGCAGCCACCACGATCCCATCCCCGCCGACATCCTGCCGCGAGTGTTCGCCCCACACCGCTACCTGCACGAGCACGAGATCGATGACCTGCAGCAGTTCGTGACCACACTGCTCGCGCTGCACCGCCCACGATTCCAGGCCGCGATGGCGGCGATGCGCCGCATCGTCACCGCGAGCCGACGAGTCAGCGAAGACCCGACTCTGTCCTACACCGACTACGTCGCGGCACTGGAATCGCTCTCCGCCGACACCACAGTCCCCCTGCTCGAGTGGGACCGACTCGACCCCCGCAAACGCAAGATCCTGAACCCGGTGTTGTCCACCCTCGACCCCGACACCGCCGCCACCGTCCGGGCCGCGATCCTGGACGCCGAACGCGCCGGAATCAAAAACCGCTACATCGAATTCGTGCTCTCGCACGTACGCCCATGCTTCTATCGCGAGGAAGCCGCCGCGATCGGCTCACCCGTGCGCGCTACAGCGCTGCGTCGGCTCGTGGGCACCGCGTACGACGCCCGATCCAAAAACATGCACGAGCTGCGCGAATTGGCGTCGGTCTCATCGCTGATGACCCTGGACACCGAAGTGGTCGACCCTGTCGGGGCGGAGATGATGCTCTCGCACCGCGGCCTCAACCGCCTTGCCCGCCACGTCGTACGCACCTACATCTCCCGCGCGGGCACCGAGATCGACACCGACTTCCGGTGGCGTGAGCACCTGCCCAACATCATCCAAATGCGTCTGGCACCGCAGTACTACCTCGGCGGAGCCGAGGCCATGACCAAGGACACCGCCGCCACCCGCGCCGGTGAATACATCGCCCACCTGATCGAAGCGCTCTCCGGACGCGCGCAGGAATACATCGACATGCGTCCGGCCCTGGCGCGGATCGAGCAGATCCTGCCCGGTAACCGCACCCCGCACGTACGGCTACCGCTGCTGGCCATCTACTACCTCTGGCACGCCCTGACTCCGCCCGAATTGCATTGCAGCGCACCACGAAAACTCCTCGACACCGCCCATACCGAACTGACGCCCCCGAACATCTGGTCCTTCGCGATCGCCGCATTGCTTGATCAACACCCGGACTGGACCGCAACCCAACTACAGCAACTAGCGGACGAACGCGCCACCGAACTACAGCGCAAACGTCCCCTCGAACTCCACCCCCGCATCGACGCCGCGCTGTGGGTTCGCACCGCACAGCAACATCAACACACCCGCGAGTACCTCTCGGCGGTGGCCGCGATGAACAACGCAGTGGGATGCTGCCCGGGCGACCCCGACCTGATCGAGCTCGAACATGACGCGATCACCGCTCGTCCAATGACTTTCCATGTCCGCACCTACGTTCTGGGCCCACCACCGACCCCGGCTCCCTCTCCCGCAGGCACTGCTCAAGCTGCATCGGTGTCCGAAACCGCTGACATAGGCGACATCTCATCCACCACACATCCCACCGACCCGGCGTCACAGGCACCCCACGACCCCACCTAGACGCCTCGCGTGCGTAAATCGGCGCAGCCAACAGCAGAGCCATGCGCGTTGGAACCCAGCGTCGTTTTTCCGCTCACCCTGTCCGAAAACGGCCTGGCGAGGCAGTAGACGATGCGTCCGGGTTGCCGGATCTCTTCAGCACGACCTACTCGCCACGATCCTGTGCGCCCAGCATTCGCGCCGCGCCCTCATCACCACCCGCAGCGGCTCGCTGCCACCACTGTTCGGCTTCAGCCCCCGCACCGCCCCCCTGCAGTAACAGCCCCAGATTGAACATCGCGTCCGTCTCACCTAACGCCGCCGCGCACCGCCATCACCATTCGGCGCCACCGGTGTCCTGCTCAGCGAGTAGCAACGCCCCCAAGCTCACCATCGCGGCCGCCGATCCGGCGTCAGCGCGTCGCTGCAACCACTGGTGAGCCTCGACGAGATTGCCTTGCTGGACAAGGAGATTGCCCAAGTTCACCGTCGCCGCGATCACGCCACCGTCGCAGGCACGACGCAACCATCCCTGCGCTTCGTCGATGTTCCCCTGCTGCCACAGCGCGCAGCCGAGATTCGACATGGCGGCCCCGTCGTCGGCCTCCGCGGCGCGGCGCCACCACACGATCGCGTCCTCGGTGTCGCCTCGCTCGTAGGCCAGCAGCCCCGCACCTGACATCCCACCTGCTCACCGCCGGCCGCACGACAATCGTTGTGGCGCATCGCCTGGCGACAGCCGCCGACGCCGACCTGATTGTCGTTGTCGGCCAAGTGCGCCTGTTTCAAACCGGAAGGCACGCTGATCTGATCACCGCCGACGGCCCTACCGACGGCTTTGGGCAGCGTATGTCGGCGACGAAGCCGCAGCCAGTCTCGAATGACACACGGAGGTCAGCCGAGACGAGCATTGCCTGGGGCGACCATGAATGGTCAGTAGGCGCCAGCGCGGCCTGCTGCGCCATCAGCATTGAGCAGTCGGGCGGCATGGCCGTAGCTGCTATCGGTTGAGTGCTGCGGACGGCGTCGAATGCTGGTTCGTGTCCCGGGCGGTTGGTACAGGTAGCCGATTCCTCGCGCTGAAACGATTGCGTCACTGCCGAGTTCGGTGTCGTCGAGCTTGCGACGTAGCCTGGTGACCGCGAATTTTACCCTGTCGGCATCTTGGCCTGTGGGGTCGTCCCAGGCCTTGGCGAGGATCTTTCGCACTGGCTGGACGACGCCGGCGTTGCGGACAAGGATCTCGAGCAGCCGAAACTGTAGCAGTGTCAACGGTAGCGGTGAACCGTTGACCGAGACCTGTTGAGTCATCGAGTCCAGGCGCAGCAGCCCGTCGTCATAGACCTCCTGCGCCCACGACTGAGAGCTGTGCCGCTGCAGGGTTCGTGCGATACGAGCGATCAACTCCTTAACCTTGAACGGTTTTACAAGGTAGTCGTCAGCGCCGAGCGTCAGGCCGAAAACCTTGTCGTCGAGGTCACTCTTCGCGGTCAAAACGATCACTGGAACGTCACTGACACGGCGTAGCTTCTGCAACAGATCGAAGCCATTCAGGCTGGGGAGCATCAGATCCAGTACAACGAGGTCCGGACGTTGCGCGTAGGCGTCGCGCAGGCCTTGCATGCCGTCGCCAGCCGACGTGGGCGAATATCCTTCACCGCGAAGGACAATCGACAACATCTCGACCAACGCCTGATCGTCATCGATCACCAGAATCCGCCCTCCTCGCGACGGGATATGGATCGGTGGTGATGTTTGCGAGCCTTCAGCCTGAATGGAGACCACTCGCGTGACCTGGACGTTCTCGGCGGGGATTGCATGGTCGATCAAGTAGGTCACAGTCAGTTCACGGCACCGGGCACAGACCCGGAATTCGGTGCCCTCCAGAACGATTGCGTATTCGACGTCGCGGCCGCACGTCCGGTCAGCCAAGCGCGTGCAGCAGTGGCAGCTACGGTCGGCCTCGATCAGGAACTCCGCGCGGCGGCGCGCGCGCCTGGCGGTCGAACGACATTTGGTCGAGCAGAACTTTCGCCGTCGGCCTGTCCCCGCTGCCGGAGGCAGTTGTTGATTGCAGGAAGAACAGGTGTCGGCGAGCGCATCAGAATGCCGCAGCTCGACGTGTCCGGATTGATCCAGCACGAAACCGGTTTCGTGCTGGGCGCCTGGGAGCGAAAGCGAGCCAGGGGTTGGGCGTTCGGTGGGCATCGTTGTTTCCTGGAGGTGGTGGCGGTCCGGCCGCGGTGCTACGGCCGGACCTTGGGTCAGGATCGGTTCTGCTGGCGGGCGTCCACGATCGCGTCACCGATGGTTATGAGCGCCCTCACCGCAACGGTGAGGGCCTCGTCTTGTCCGAGAACCACGGTGAGCACATCCAGGATGCACAACACCATCCGCACTTCCCGCCAAAACAAGGCACCCTCATTCGGTCGCCACCCCGCGAGTGGGCCCCGAGATTCGTCTGCGGCAGCGTGCTGCACAGCGTCATCGTCGGCCCCGCCCGGCTCCACAGGACACATCGGCTCTCTCCTCTCGACAGCGTCGACCTTCGCGAGCTGTCGCGACGAGCCCGCAGTGGGCGTCCAAGCAGCCGTTCAAGATTCGAGAGAATTCTGTCCTTGCTGAAACGTGGGGTAGCGACACCACGATCACACCGACCACACCGGCACGACAAGACTCGGCAATCAACGTAGCGGACACCAGCCAGCTTCGGCGCGCGGAACCCGCAAGGACGGATGGCCGAGATGTTCTGTGGCAGAAGCTATGTAGATGGCCAGGATGCCGTTTCGACGGTGGTCGAAGTTGTCTTGTCCTTGTTTGCGGTCGGAACCGCCATTCGGATTTGGGTCAAGTATGGGCGCTCGTCGGTATCATTTCGTGGTCATCCGATCCGTCGCCACGGCAATGTACAGTTTGACGCGGAATCACATCGCCAATCCGGAACGTTCTCCCGTACTCGCCACCAAAATGATTAACCTGGCACGCCCGCACCATATTTACGGATAGAGCTAACCCGGACTGAGCGTCGCAGAAATCTGTTATCGGCCGCTTCAATTCGGTTACCCTGCCTGAAACCTGTTGCACTCCCGTCAGATCCGTGTGCGAGCCTCGGCCTCGCAATCCTGACTGCGCAGCGATCACACTGGTCGGTCGGGTATAAGTCCTCCATGATCGCGGGAGGGGCTGTATCGTCAAATCGGGATTCGAGTTCGAGATTCCCCCCGGTTCGCCCATGGTTGCGAAGTTATGCGAAATCCCGTGTGGGCATATATCTTCCGGCGCATGATTGTCGAGTGGCTCTGCATCGTAACGAATCCGATCCGGCCAATATCGAGCGAGTACCGACCGTTGGGGATCTTTCTTCGGCCGAAGACCTGAAAGACCCTGAACGAGTCAAGTTTCTACATCAAGAGCTGGCGCAGGCGAACGCGAAGATCACCGCGAGTTTCGCTGCCGCTCTGGCCTCTGCCACGATCGGATCAGCGCTGATCGCTGCAGCCCTGTTCAACCTTCCGCGGCCGTGTTCCTCAGGGGATACAAGTGGCAAATGCGTTCCAGTCGATTGGAATCCGGTCTATGCGATCATGCCGTTGCTATCGGTGCTGGTGGCGGTCATCATCATGGAAACCACGTCGCGATTGATCGCGCTGGGCATCTACGCGACCGATATCGAGCGTCAGGTCAATCGATTTCAGCCGGTCCATATCGCCGCGTTCGATGCGAATAAGCACGCCTGGGTCACTCGGCTCATCCCTTCGTCAGAGCAGATGATTTCTGGCTTCGTATCCGAGAACGGGCGCCGGTTCAGCATCAGACCGGTCAACGTCATCCTCTGGACATCCTGCCTGACCATCCTGGTAGCAGCCATCGTCATACCGATACTGTTGATCGAATCGACACCGCTGCAGGTGGTCAGCGCAGTCTTCTACGCACAGTTGATCTATCTCATCGCACGTTTCACCGTCTCCTACACCAGTCAGCCCCGCATGTTCGCGCACGAGCTGTGGTCGAACGCCCTCGACGCCGCCGGCACCTCCGCCGCGCGTCACACGCTGAACACCGACGCGCGGCACTTCATCAGATTTCTGATCTACCCACGACCCATCGGAGATCATTTCGTCAAGTTGGCCATCTCGTTCTCCGCGATACTGGCGGCTGTTCTCTCGAGCGCGGACGGTCATTCCGCAATCGCGCGTGGTGTGCTCGCCTGGTTATTCGTAGAATTCGTGTTGTACCCGATTCGGTATCAGATCAACGATATTCGCGACTACCAGACGGACCGTAGGCACCCGGCCTGGGCGGCCCGCAATCGAACCCCGTTCACTCTGACGCGCAACCGCGAACGTGTCGTTGCCATCCTCATGCTCGATCGAGTCGTGATCGGGGTTGCCGTGGGCGTCCTGTACGGGCTTACAAGGGTCGAATGGCTGTGGGTGGCTGGGTTCAGTGCGGCGTTGGCGCTATCAACATGGCTGTACGAGCAGCTCAAGAAGCATTTCAAGAGCAAGCCGATGCCATCGCTCGGGGAACGGATCCCGGTGGCCGCTCGAGCATTGGTAGTGCTCTGCGCTTCGGGGTACAGCCTGCGGGTCGGCTTCGTCTTCGTGGCGACCGTGCCGTCCTTCACCGCGCCTCGATGGACGTTGTGCGTACTCCTGACGGCCGCTATCGGGGTTTCCGAGTACTTCCTCCTGAAGAACCAATGGGCTACCGAGGGAACAAGTTTCGTGGAAGCGACGGTGCCGGCCAGAAAAGCTGACAAGAGGCTGCTGGTCAAGCCGCATTTCGTGTTTGTGCTGCGTGATTCGAAGATCTTGCCGCGCGGCGGTATCACTGCGCTCGACACCGCAGAACTGCGTGAGTGTCAACTTCCCAGATACCAGGGTCGCGTCGCTCCGGACCTCGGCATCGCGGTCGAGGGGTCCGACACGATGCGAGAGATCACCGCCGAGCGATTCGTCCCGCGGTTGGTGCACCTCGCGCGAAGCCGACAACCGATCACCCTGTCACATCTAATGCTGGTGATGTCCGTGGCCGCACTCGCCGCCGGTTTCTGGGTGATCGGTCCGCCGTTCGAAGGTCGCCGCCGACTGCTCATCGCCGGGGCGTTCATAGCCTCGTTCGTCGCCATCGACCAGATCCACCAGTTCCTGCAACGCCATGTCATGCCTGCCGCGGCGAAACAGCGTCAGTGGCAACCGCTTTTCGGGCCGCAGGGTCCGATCTTGTTGTCCCTCGCTCTGTGCAATGCTCTCGCGTTCGTCGCGTTGGGTGTGAGCGAGACTCTGTTCACCGAACTCAACCGGCGGCAAGGCCTCTATGTGCTCATCCCAGCTCTCCTATGTCTGATGGTGCTGATGGGCGAGAGCGGGAACTACCGAGTGCAGCGTGACGCAGCGAAAAATCTCGCGAAATTCGTACTCCGGCTACGCAAATCCCCCGAGCGGCTCCGCGCGAAAATCTTCGCGACTCCTGACGAGGTGGCAACTGTCCCCGCCAACCCATAAGGGTGACGTAGATCCAGTGAAGCCCGGCGGTGCCGACCATACAAATGAGCGACGGCCGCAGTTTACAGAATCGCCCGGGTCTGTCGCCATGGCTGGCGTCGCCGACGAATCCGACGACCTGCGGCGCCAGCAATTGCATCGACATCGCCCACACCGCCCAGCCCGCCGGATAAATAGAACATGATGAGATCCGAAGCTGCCGGATCCGCTGACGCACTACCGCGTGGTTTGTGGGGAACCGAAGCTGTTCGCAGTCGCAGATTTCTCCTTCTTAAGCGAATCGCAGGCCCGGTGGTGTCTCCTAGCAATGAACGTGGTGTGAGGGCTGCGATCGAAGGAGGGCGGACGTTGTGAATCATCACCCTGGCTCGGTGGTTGCAGGCTACCGGGTGCTGAGGCTGCTGGGTCGGGGCGCGATGGGATCGGTCTACCTGGCCCAGCATCCTCGGTTGAGTCGTGTTGTCGCGCTGAAGATTCTGCACCCGGAGCTGTGCGCGGACGACGCAGCTCGGAGCGCCTTCGACCGTGAGGCCGCCCTGGCGTCTCAGCTGGTGCATCCGAACATCGTCACGGTATTTGATCGCAGCGGACAAGCGGACGCCGCACTGTGGTTGTCCATGCGCCACATAGACGGCGGCGACGTGAAAACGATCCTCGCCGCCGCGTCGGCGGGACTGCCGCTGGACCAGGTCGCCGATCTAGCCACTGATATCGGGCACGCATTGGACTTCGCCCATCATCAAGGTGTCCTGCACCGCGATGTCAAACCGGCAAACATACTCATCGAGCACGATCCGCGACATGGCAAGCGTGCGTTACTCGCCGACTTCGGCATTGCCCGAACACTCGATGCGCCGCTGACACTCACAAGCATCAAAGCAACTTTCGCGTATGCAGCGCCCGAGCGATTCACGCAACAGCCTGTCGACCAACGCGCAGATATCTATTCTCTCGGCTGCACCGTTTTCCAGCTCCTCACCGGGCGGCTACCGTTCCCCTATCCATCACCGCAACAAGTGATTTCGGCGCACCTCACTGAGCGGCCACCCCGGCCGAGCCAGGTACGCGAACAGCTTCCCACGGCACTTGATGATGTGCTCGCGAACGCACTGGCGAAGGACCCCGACGAGCGTTACCAGTCCTGCGCCGACCTCGTTGACGACCTGCGCAAATCACTCCAGCACGATCCCCCGCACCCTGCGGTCGTCACTGTGCCGTCATCCGAGATCTTCGTTCTCGACGATGCGGACAACGACCTGAAACCGACGAAACCTTGGGACATCTACGAGCGCGCAGGGGCTTTGGAAACGTTGGGCTACCTCGATCGCGCCGAAGCACTGTATCGGAGAGCCTATGACAAGGACCACGGCCTCAGTGGATCCAGACTCGTCGGCCTACTCCGGACACAGAAGCGGTTGGACGAGGCAGAAGCGCTGTGCCATCAAATGATCGGTGCCGGCAAATCCGATGCGCGGACACTTCTGGCCGATGTACTCGCCGACCGCGGCCAGAAAGCCGAAGCCGAGCGCATTTACCGTGAGAGGGCGAAGAAGGGCGATACAGCGGCGATGATCCGGCTAGCGCATCTGGCCGAAAGGCGTGGTGACAGAGCAGAATCGAGGCTCTGGCGGCAGAAGCTCGACGAAGCACGAGCGGCTCGAGGTCGGAAGACCCGCTACGACCGGCACAAGCAGAGTCTATGGAGCAAGTTCCGGGACAATCTATAGCTCATGTGCATGCGCCCGCCGAAGGGACGTCACGCGGATTGCTCCCACGTGTTCGGATCATCGAAGTGGAGACCAGGGTCAATGAGCGCCTGACGATCAGTTCTGTCCGTATCTTCTCGGACGCATTGGGGCGCTTGAGGTTCCAGTTCGCCAACCGGGTGGGCGCGTCGCAGAATGCACTGTTGGCCTGTACCTCATTGGCGACCTCATGGACTTCGGTAGGAGCGAGTTCGCTTGCGTTACGAAATGTTCGAGGGTTTCAACCCGCCCTGAGCTGGTTATTTGCGATGCATGGTCGTCGTTGATACTGTCGACTGCACGGGATAGTTGTATCTCCGGTTCGACCCAGTCAGGTGACTGGGTCTTTTTTGTTTCACCGCATCCACCAACTCAGCCCTCGGCGCAACGCCGGGGGCTTTTTCGTATCTGGAGGCTTCGTGTCCACGACTGTGCTCTCTGTCCTCAGAGAGTCCGCTACCGCCAGCGTCTTGCCCATGGTGCTCTTCATAGGAACGGTGGTCTCCGTGACGGCAATCGCCTTATTGAGAGCCAACAGGGCTGATGTCCCAAGGGTTTTCGAATCATTCGCCGATGGGTTCGGCTTCCGCTCACCGCGCCAGCGCGGTCGCATGGACAACGATCTCGCCAACGGCCATGATCGGCTGACCAGTGGACCCTCGGCGAAGACCAGCGATGCGGTTACATCCAGCGAGGACGAGCACGCGCGGTCGGAGGGCGAGGCATGAGTCGGCGCCGGAACCTCCGAAACCCTGTGGAGCAGAAAGCAACCGCGGCTCTCGATGCGATCCAGTTCAGCCACGAAGTGACCAAACTTTTCCAGTCTATGCCGCCGGAAAGAATCGAGCTGATCAAGTGTGTGCTCAACGGTGGAAACTGGCGCGACGCCGCACGTGTAGTCGGGGATATTCTGTGGTCCAACAGGCTTGAGGAGACCTACCTCGAACCTTGCTCAATCGGGATGGCACGCTCCAGGTACCGGGTCGCGCTAGGGATGTCGCGGCAAGCCTTCGCCGAGGGGCTTCGCCTGTACGGTCACGAGCTCGACGACGCGTTCCGAACGATGGTGAAGCTGCTGCCCGACTCTCCGCTTCGCAGCCCCGCCTCGGAGCCCTTGACGTACTGCCTGCACCACGGATGGAGTTCGCCCCAAGGTCGACCAATATGCCGTGAATGCCCATGTGAAATTCAGCCAGCGGACCGGGGCCGACCACCGCTCTACTGCGGCAGCCCGTGCCGACAACGGGCTTACCGCCAGAGGGTTCAAGACAAGACCCAACAGCGCGGGAATACCGATACCTCCACGAGAGCTGAGGACCGCATGCTGTGCGAGCCCGGGGAACCGAACGGATATGACCCGGAGGTCTCCTGACGGGCGCGCACGGCGCGCCGTCCACGTCGCGCGCTGTCGGGCGATGTACCGACTGGGAGATAAGGGAGTGCCATTGCCGGCAGCGATCGCTGCCGACCTCGACCGGACCCAGACAACTGTCATCTGCAGACCCGCCAGCATCGTCAGTGCTCCGACGCTAAATCGGCTGAGAAGGCTGACCTCGATACACAGCCAGACCAGCAACATCGGACTCGGCGATGTGTGGAGTGCACGTATGGCTGAGTCCGCGCGCAACGCCGCTGCGGTCGAGTGGGCCGAGCGCACCGCCCACGCCCTCGCTCGGCGGCTACACGACCGCCATCCCGAACACCACTGATCCCAGCTCACCAGTTCTTCGTTCGCCCACCACGAGATCGCCCGAAATTCGGCAGAGTAGTGCGTTCAGCAGACTCGCCTGAGCGTCAACGCACGCCGCCACCCTGCGACGGCAGTCTGCGCCGATACCAGGTGATCTCGACGGCGCTGCACGGCATCACAGTTGACCGATGATCGACATCGGCATTGACCGGCACAGCCAACCGGTCGGCAACCGAGATGGCCGGGCTCGCATGCCGCACCGGATCGGTCGATCTTGGCCTGCGACTACGTATCGGGGCCCTCACGTTGATCGAGCGCCACTAAGCTTCAGACAAGAGTCGACCTGACGCCGTCAGTGCGTGGACTTGAGTGCGAGGTGGTGCCCGTCATCGCTCGGGCCTTGCCGCAGGGCAGTGGACACCATCGCGCCAGCGCCGGGTACCGGCCCGGGGATCGTGGTGGAGGCGCCTGTGGGCAGCCACATCATCACATCGGCGTAGATGTGGTCGTCGTCGGCCGGAAACGCACCGGAGATCCTGATGTCGACGGTGTGCTCGGCACCGTCACAGGTGACCGCCGTGTCATTGTTGTCGCCGCGCGGTCCGTTGGCTTTGCCGGCGTAGCTCAGCGAGGAGTAGATCTTTCCGCCGGGCAGTTCCGTGGACGGACACCGGTAGGTCGCGTGGATGGTTGCCGTGGTCGATCCGTCGGTCGTCCCGTCGAGGATGATCGCGTGCCGGTCCTCGGTGCCGCTGCCCGCTTGCGGGGAGTACCACGGCCGCGGGGTGTCGTCGGTCCCGCATCCGGCCGCTGCCAGACACCCGAGCGCTACTACCACCAGACCGGCTTTGCCTGTCGAGACCATATGCTGAATCTAGATCAACTGTCGGAGCTCGCGCATCTCGACCGCGAACGCCGAAATCCCCTCCACGACATGATGTTCGTGGACAACGACCCACGGCCCAGGGTGAACTGCCCTGAACGCGGCCACAACTCGACGGCTCTCGCGTGCTCGGATGTATTCGGCCAGACCTACGCGTGCCACCGCGGCCTGGCGGGCCGGTCGAGCCGGGTTTCGCTGGCGGACTTCGTGATTCGAGCCGAAACGCAACCCCCTCCCCCACGAACCTCGCGCCCACCGTAGCGTCACGGCGTCGTCAGTGCTGATCGGTTGGGTAGATCGCGGGGATGCGGTGGGGTCGGGACTGGTTGTTCTCGCGCCGCGCTTTGACTGCGTGTCAGGCGCGGCCCGCGGTCATTCCGCCGTCGACGACGTACTCCGCGCCGTTGCAGTAGCTCGATTCGGTGCTGGCGAGGAAGACCACGAGCGGAGTGACCTCCTCGGGCAGCCCGAGTCGGGCCAGCGGGTTCGCGCCCCGATCGAGGGTGGCGTCGCTGCTCGCGCCGAGCATCGGGGTCAGGATGCCTCCGGGGTGCACCGAGTTGACCCGCACCCCATGCGGGGCCAGTTCCAGCGCGGCGGATTTGGTGAGTCCGCGGACGCCGAATTTGGAGGCGGTGTAGGCGTGCACGCCCGGCACGCCCTGGATTCCGGCGGCCGAGGAAATGTTCACCACGGCGGCGGGAGCAGCCGCCACCAGGGCGTCACGCGCGGCGGTCAAGCCGAGGAACGGTCCGGTCAAGTTGATGGAAAGCACGTTCTGCCATTGCTTTTCGGTGTATTCGCCGATGGGTCCGCCATCGAGGATGCCGGCGTTGTTGACCAGCACATCGAGTTTGCCGAAGCACCTGATCGTTTCGGCGACCGCGGCGTCCCAGTCGCGAGAGCTGGTGACGTCGAGGTGGATGTAGGCGGCGCGGTCGCCGAGTTCGGCGGCCAGTTGCTGTCCGGCGGTGTCGGCGATATCGCCGATCATGACGCAGGCGCCCTCGGCGATGAAGGCGCGGGCGTGGGAGGCGCCCATTCCCGATGCCGCGCCGCTGATCAGCGCGACACGTCCGGTGAGTCGTTCAGTCACTGCGTGTCTCCTGTGGTGCCGGCGATGGTCTGCCGAGCGGTGTGTCAGCCGAGTGTGAGTTGGATGGGCTCGCGCGAGAGGGTGGGCCGGTACATGCAGCGGGTTCCCGAGTAGATGGTGGGCATGCATTCGTTGCAGTGCACACACGCCGAGCGGGTGGCGGAGTCGGCTTGGATGCGATGCAGCAGGTCGGGTTCACGCAGCAGGGCGCGGCCCATGGCCACGAATTCGAATCCCTCCTCGCGGGCTCGGCGCATGGTGTCGAGTGTGGTGATGCCGCCCAACAGGATCAGTGGCATCGAGAGTGCGCGGCGGAAGTGACGGGCGCGCTCGAGCAGATACGCCTCCTGGTAGGGGTAGTCCTTGAGGAAGGACCCTCCGATCAGTCGAAAGCCCAGGCGGGCCGGTCCGGGCAGGGCCTTGGCGAAGGAACGGCGCGGGGGTGTGCCGTGGAACAGCAGCATCGGGTTCAGTAGGGAACTGCCCGCGGTCAGTTCGAGGGCGTCGAGCGCGCCGTCGGCCTCGAGCCATGCGGCGACCTGCAGTGATTGGGGAATGGTGAGGCCGCCGTGCTGGCCGTCCTCCATATTGAGTTTGGCGGTGACCGCGAGCCTGCCGCCCACCGCGTCCTTGACCGCGCAGGCGATTTCGCGTGCCATGCGTGCTCGATTGAGCAGTGGTCCGCCGTAGGCGTCCTTGCGCCGGTTCAGCGCCGGGCTCAGGAACGAGCTGGCCAGATAGTTGTGGCCGAAATGAATTTCCACCGCGTCGAATCCGGCCTGCTCGGCCAGGCGCGCGGCATCGGCGTGCGCGGCGATGGTGTCGGCGATATCGGCGATCGTGGGAGTCTTGGTGAACTTCATGCCCAGCGGGTTGAACATGCGGCTGGGCGCGAGCGCGGGGACCCCGTTGGAGGCGGCATTGGCGACCGGTCCGGCGTGCCCGATCTGCGCGCACGCCGCGGCGCCTTCGGCGTGCACCGCATCGGTGAGTTTGCGCAGTCCGGCAACGGCTTCGGGGCGCATCCAGATCTGATGCCGGTCGGTGCGGCCGCCGGGCGCGACCGCGCAGTACGCGACGGTGGTCATGCCGACCCCTCCGGCGGCCACCTCGCGATGGAACTCGATCAGCTCATCGGTCACCAGGGCGTCGGGTGTGCGGCCTTCGAAGGTCGCGGCCTTGATCACCCTGTTGCGCAACGTGATCGGACCCAGCTGGGCGGGTGTGAATATGTCGTTCATTGCCGTTCTCTTCCTATCGGCGCGAGCAGACCGGCCACCACGAAGTCCCGCAGTGTCCCGAGTTCGGGTTCGGCCATACCGTGTTCTTCGATTTCCGGGCTGCCGAACCGCATGATGATCAGATCGAAGGCGAGCATCCATCGGCGGCGGGCTTCTTTTTCGCTCAGTTCGGGCAGCAGCGCGGCCCAGGTGTCCATCCGAAACCACGGGCCGCGCCAGGTGGTGAGGTGGCGGCCGATCACGAAGCGCGCCAGCAGTCGAAGATGCAAGCGGCCCAACGGATCTCGGGCGAGGTCGACGAACGGTGTCAGGATCGCCTCGATCACCGCGGGCAGCGAATTGCGTCCTGGGGTCGCCTGCGCCAGGCCCTCGGCCCACAGCGGTCCCAGGCGATCCTCGATCAAGGCGGCGACCAGGGCCTCCTTCGACCCGAAGTGGTAGTGCACCGCAGCCGCGTTCGCTCCCGCCGCGGCGCAGATTCCCCGCACCGATACCTCGTCGTACGGCTCGCTCAGCAGCAACGATTCGGCGGTGGTCAGCAGTAGCTGCCGCGTTCCGGCCCCGGCTCCATCACCCATGCACAGCAGTGAAACACGTTTCAATCGATAATTCAATCAGTGATTGAAACGTTGATTCACCGGTGCGCGCTCCCCCAGGCGTGTCGGGGACCCGGTGGTAGTCGCGCGAAAACAACGACAATGGCGTGACCGGCGCAGATGGTGGGTGTCCCAGGTGCCTGTGGTCGACGCGAGCGTGCGGCCCGTCGTGCGACAGCGCGAGCGCTAGAGGCCGCACCCGCCGTAATACCTGCCCGAGCCGCCGTAGATCGCCCCGATGTCTTCTCTGACCGAGAACGAACCGTGCTCGTCGTAATACACCGGTCTGCCGCCGACGAAGCGCACCCGCATGCCCTCCAGGAGTCGGTACGCTCCGGGAACGCGAACCCTCCTGGCCTGCGTCCGGTCCTCCGAGATGTGGGTGTAGACCTGCTGAAACGTGCCCATCACGCCGTAGCGTTGCACCGCCGTGCCGGGAACACGGTTGAGCAGGTAGCCGATGAGTTCGCACAGCGGCTCCCACTCGTTCGGCAGGCTGTTGCCGAGCAGCCAGTTGCGCACAGTGGTTACCTTCGCCGCGTCGTCGAGGGCGGCGCGGGCCAATGCCTTGTAGGTCGGTGACGGGGCCACCAGCTCCCGCAGCACGCGCAGGCACGCACTGAAGTCCTCGCGGGTGCGGGCAGCGGCGAGCTGTGCGTCCAACTCGGCGATCTCTGGGTTCATTCCACCAGAGTGCCCGGTCGTGGCGATAGTTGAACTCCTCGACCACCGCGCTGTTTTCACAGATCTCCGATAGTTGAACTGCCGGTCGGCACCGTGGACTTCATTCGATCCCTGCCCAGGAGGCTCCCGATGACGACCCCACAGTCCCGCGCTGACGACCAGCGCACGACCGCAACCCGTCTCGCCGCGGTTGTCCGACCGAGATGGTCCGGTGCGTCGGACCTGTTCGTGCTGGCGCTGGCGCTGGCGGCGGGGATCACGATGGCGATGGCCGGGGTCAACACCCCGATGTTGGGCGCGGTGGCGGCGTTCGTCGGTGCGATCGTCACCCTGTGGCGACGTCGGCACCGATGACCGTGTCTCTGAACGGTCATTTCCGGGATCTCTTGCGCGAGAGTGGACTCGGCGGGCAGGACCGGGCGCTGGTGTGGGTGAGTGGGAACCGTGCACCGCGAGGTCTGGAGCCGGGCGGCCCGGATGCTGGGGGTGGGTGCGTTCGGGCCTGTCTGCTCGCGGCCGTGATCATTCCCAGTCGCTCATGTCGAGTCGCCGAGCGGCGCGTGCCAGCCGGTGGTGGGAGCTCGGTGCACCACCCGAGGACCCGCGAGTGCGGGAGCTCCGCGCGGCGACCAACACCCGGAGAGGGCACGAGCCTGGGGCTGACACCGGCGAGCGCGTCGCCGGTGCTTCCAGTGTGAAATATCGTGCGCCGCTACGCATGCCGGGCGGGGGACTCCCGGTATCGGAACCGATGGCGCGAGTGGTAAACCCTTTATCGAATGGTGGGAATCGGACCGGCGCGAAAGGGGCTCGCTGATGAACGATCCGGACCAGCTCCTGCAGGTGGAGCTCGATGAGAACGCCGCGATCCCGGTGGTGACCGCGAGCGGGGAAATCGATGTGACGTCGGCTCCGGTGCTGGAGCGGGTACTGCGTCGAGCATTGCGGGCGGGCACGCGCACCGTGGTGGTGGATATGACGGGGGTCAGTTTCCTGGGCTCGGCCGGGATCACCGTCCTGGCCGCAGTGGCGGAAGAGTGTCTCGAACCGCGAGGTCGGCCGGGCTCGCGTCGTCATCGGGGTCGTGGTAGCGGCGGTGGAGCGTTTTGCGTGCTGCGAGAGGCAATTCGGCTGTTTGCCCTTGAGTCGGCACTTGGCCATGCCTTCACGGGTGCGCAGGTGATTCAGGTTGGCCTCGAGTGATAGATCATGGCTAGGTGAGTTCTGCAGCGAACCGACCCGCGTGGCGTCGCGTAACACCAATTCGCACAACACAATTGAGACGGCCGGTGCGCAGACGACATCGGCCACCCATCACTACGCCGCGATCACCACGACCCAAACGCAGACGCCCCACCCGCGTGCCCGCAATCACGCCAGCCACGACATCCCGCGGCGCTCGACTGAAATCCCGAACATTGAGCGTGATCACCTGGGACGGGTGGCTCAAACTCGGTGCGATGGCAACGGCGATCGGCGTGCTCGGCGGCCTCTGGCTCACCTCACACTCGTTGGCCGTCGCGTCTCGCCAGTCCGATGTCGCCGTCCGTACTGAGATCACCACGCGATACTCCAAAGCCATCGAACAGATCGGGAACACGAACAGCCTCGATGTGCGATTGGGCGGGATCTACTCTTTGGCGCGAGTAGCGCACGATTCCCCCGATGACCAGCCGACTGTCGTATCGGTCTTGAGCGCGTTCGTGCGAACACACGCGCCCAACAACCCGGAGACCTGCACAGAAGACCTCTCGCGGACCGTGCCCACCGACATTCAGGCGGCGCTTACCGTCCTCGGAACACGCCGACATGATGATCTACGGGTTGACCTGCGGCACGCCTGCCTCCGCAACGCAGATCTTCACGGCGCCTTCCTGCGGACGGCGGACATCAGCCACTCCGACCTGAGTTACGCGGTCCTGGCTGGCGCGGATATGCGGCAAACGACCGCGCAAGGAACGAACTTCACAGGTGCCTACTTCCTGCAGGCCGACCTTGAAAATGCGTACTTCGCCGACTGCCACCTCGAACATGCACGCTTTGACATTGCGGGAAGTAGCATTGGAGGAGGATCTGCACGGAACCTGGACAAAGCTGCAATCCAGTGTGGCCCTTACGATTCCGTCACGTGGCCGCCAGGGTTCGTACCTCCTTCTCGGTAACCCGGATCCGATCGACAGTCGTTGAGTCGTCCCTTGCAGGACCCGTTGCACAGCAGCCAGATTCCTTGGACGGCTCGGTCCCGGAACTGGGTCTGGGCATCAAACGTCCCGAGTGGAATCTTTCACACGCTGGTGAAGGTCATAACCGCACCATTTCATCGCCGCGTGTGGTCGAAGGCGCTGCGATCTCCGGTCCGGATAACTCGAATCATGGTACCCAGCAGGGGTTTTACGTGTCCGACGGGCTAGTGCGGCTTCGTGCGGGAGCGTTGGCGGCTTCACTGGAAGCCGCTCGGCACCGCACAAGGTCCGACCTCCAGAACTGATACACCGACCACGACATATCGCTGTCCTGGACGCATAGGGTATCGCCAGCAAAGTCCAAGGGAATGTTAATGATTCGACGCAACACTGATCTTGTCAGAACGATTACCAGGGGGAACATGATGAAAGCAGTAGTCGCCAGCGCCGCAGTACGACTGCCGGGACTTCGGTGAGAACGGTGGATGGACTGTGGTCTGGGTCGTGGACTGATCCGAGATGCTAGGCGACATGTCCATTCTCACCATTGCCCTGGTCGCCGGTCTGCTCGCCCTGCTCGCGCTCGCGATCGCCGCTTCCATTAAGACGGCCTTGCTCCGGCGCGAGGGTGAAGTCTGGACCACCGCCCTTCGGCACGGCTGGACGGGGTTCTCAGCAGGGCTAGGGGTGATGCTCGTCCTCTACACCGCGTTCGTGCTGTTTCTTCGTTGACTTGTTCTTATCTGGCGCGGCGGCCGCCGGGTGCCATGGTCGGTGCAGATCGTGGTCCGGTCGAGCGACTCCCGCTCCACTGAACAAGACTTCGACAATCACTGAAGACGACTTCGACATCTGACAGAGATCACGCGCTGTCGAACGGACGTATCCGAGGGATTCCACTGTCTCGGTAGCGGTCGTTTCGGGAACCGTTGCACAGCAGTGGACTTCGCTGACTGGATCAGTCCCACAACCCGGTCTTGAGAGCAGTGTCTGGCGCGTTCGCTGCAGGAACAAGCTGGCCGGAATGGTGAGGGAAGGATGCATCCGGGCCCTGAAGGATCCCGTGTAGAGCTGGTGCCCACTGCGATCGATCGCACTGTCGATCTCCGGTCCGGAGAATCCGAATCATCGCCTCCAGCAGCGATTTTGCATGCTCGGCGACCCGGCTCCGGTGTCGTGCCGAGCACCAGGCGGCTTCACTGGGAACGGTCACCGATGCCGACCTGCACACCGGGCCGGTACGCAGAATCCACGGGATCGCCAACGATCTCCCGACATACCGATCTTGTCGGAAATTTCGCAAAGGAAAGCACGATGAAAACAGCAATCGCCAGCATCATGATCGCCGGACTCACACTCGCAGGAGCAGCCGGCACCGCGGGAGTGGCCGCGGCACAGACCAAGGTCCCCGCCCATTCCGGCTTCGCCGACTACTGGACATGTGTCAGGTGGACGCTGTACCAAGCCAGCAAGGATGGCAAGCAGTACGAGTGCCAGGACTTCGGCCCGAACGGCGGATGGGTCCCGCTGTGGGTCGTGGACTGATCACCGATTCGACGCTCGTCACACAGGGGGAAGCACCATGAAAACAGCAATCGCGGCGGCCATGATCGCCGGACTCGCACTCACAGGGGCCAGCGCGGCCGGGGTCGCCTCGGCTCGAACCGAGTTCCCCGTCCATTCCGGCTTTTCTTCGGAATGGGCATGCGTCAACTGGATGCTCGACTATGCGGGAAGGGGCAACAAGCAGTACGAGTGCCGGGACTTCGGCGCGAACGGCGGATGGACCTTGCTCTGGATCGTGGACTGATTCTGAGTTCGACGGTCAGCCCCGGCCTCCGAGGAGGTCGGGGCTGACCGTCTCAAGCGCGGCTCGCAGGACGTTTTCGAGTGCCTGGCGTTCGGAAAACGATGGTTGACATACGCGGTGGGCATCGATTTGATAATCCTGCGTCTCCGCAGGTGAGGTGTTCGGAAGCCCGTTCATCAACCGGGACAGATGGCCGGCGAATCGCGAACGGTGCGGACAGGGTTGCGAGCACAGGCGGCGGTAGGCGATCACCAACGCGACCACACCACCGACACCGGCTCCGACGGTCAACGCGATCCGGGTGAGGTCGATCTGGGCTGCGGGCTCGGTCGTATCGACCGGGTGATCCAACGCAGGAATTCGTAGGCGGCGACCGCGATGCCCAGGTTGCCGCACAACGCTAGGAAGATCGCGAAGAACAGGCCGATCCGCGTGACGAAGCCACCAATTGCCCTGTTGCACTTTCCCACCCACACGAGCATCGCTCGATTGCGCGATATCGAGCAAGGCAGGTTTGTCGAACTCTTCGGCGCCGTCGCTGCCCAGCTCGGCGCCACCGACGTCGCGGTCCGCATCGCTGGGGTCTACGCCATGCGCCGCCACCGGGCGCGCCTGGCTCGACCCGGGCAAGTTCATCGGAGCCGTCGCGGCCGCGGTGGTCGGCGGGTTGATCTTCTGGGATGGGGAACGGCATGCACCCACCTCGAGGAGGTCGTCGAGCACGCCCTCCATCGCCATCATGCTGCGGTTCACCAGGTCGACGCTCCCTCGACCCAGGCACCCGAGCTCACCATCGTCTCGGCCACTTCGGTTCCGACCTGCCACCTGTGAGTGCGCCGTGGACGCCGATGAGGAAAGCCCAACCGAGCGCTTCTCACGCGTCGACGCGGAGCGCAGGAGCCAGGTCGGCCGTCGCCGCCCGGGTGTGGGTGTGCCAAACCTGCTCGATGGCGGACCAGTCGCTCCCTGCTGGGAGGAGCTGCATTACCGCTGGTGAAACTGCTACGCAGAGCTACATACCGTCGGGGGCGACCGTCCGTGCCAACTTCGCCCGTGTAACTCGTGAGGTGTTCGTGAGCACGAGAGACTGGCAAATGCCTGGCTTCGACCGGGCGGTAATTCCTGAATTAAGTAGCGGAGACGGTTATGAAGAGAATTTTGGGTACGGCTGCGATGGGAGGCGCCCTCGCGTGCCTCGTGCTCGCGGGGAGCGGCACAGCCGCGGCGGCACAGGGTGGTATCGCCGGTCCTGGTTACCCCACGCACGCATGGCTCAAGGTCGGTCGCGGCGAGCTCGAGCAGAAGGGCGGCACCGCCGCGTGTGCCAGCACTGGGCTCAGTACCTTCAACTGCGGGCCTCTGGCGAGGGCGGTGGATTCCGAGCACAGTCGCAATCCACGGGCCAACGGCTACTGGGCCGAGTTCTGGCTCATCGGTACGGTCAACTCCGGAACCTGGTAATGGGCGAGGCCGGCAGATAGTCCCTGGAGGCGGTTCGGATCGCCGAGCGGGTTCGCTGTCCTTGATCGGGATCTGGCACGGAGACAGCTGTCTCTGAACAGTTCCCGGCCTCCCCGCAACGGGCCGAGTCCGACGGCGCAGTCCTGTCCCAGGGACGCGCCCCGGCGCGGGGATGCTTCGGATCCGCAGTGAGATGCGCAGCAGTGCGCCGCCCTCACCGGCAAGGGTCGGTGAGGGCGACTGACCCGACGCCGTTGTACGGGGTACAGCGACGGTATCGCCGAAATCGTTTGTGCCACAACGATTCTTTGGGACACACGATCGGCGCGCCAGGCTTCTCCGGCCGCCACCGTCGCGCCGTTCGTGATTCTGAACGCGGTCCAGGCCGCGGCCGAGGAGATTCTCGCCACCGCACACGATGTCGGCTCACCGGTGTCGTGCACCAGGCACGCGCCGAGGGCACATCGTGGGAGGTCGGGCGGGCATGTTCCGCCAATTCGCGTACGAGCGGTGGGGCAAAATCCGCTGAGCCGCTACCGATTACCGTTTCCACCGCAAACGCCCGTCCCACCACACCACACCCGAATCGCTCGGGAACGGCGGGTCAGGCTCCCGAATGGTCACCGGCTCCACGGGCTGATCGAATTCGACACGCTCACCCATATACCCCGGCGGAACGACCACCCGACCAGGTCGCTATCGAGGTAGAGCGCACGAACACCAATACGCGGCAACGCCATGACATCGCGCCTTGCCGATCTGACAGAGCCCCGGCATCGCTCCGATGCCACGCAATTGCGGCGTCGCGAAGGGGATGAGAACGCTGTTGCCATCGCCGTGCGCGCCCGGATCTGGTACACCTGAGGTGTGGACGATGATGCAGACCTGAGCCCCGACGCGATCCGCGCGTCCCTGGCGCAGCTGAACGTCGACCCCGAGGCCGACCTCGCCGCCGCCCTCGCGGCCCAGCAGTACCTCGCGGCAGCCGACGCCGACGCCCGGCGCCGCTCACGCGACGCCGCATGATCCGAGGCGAAATCTGGCTCCACGCACCAACTCTCGGCACCACCGTCTCCCCTCGCCGTGACCTGGTAGCCATCATCTCCGATCAGATGATCATCGAAAGCCCCTACCGGTGGCTGCACGTGGTCCCGATCAGCGACGCCGACCCCGGACACGTCCTGGCCACCCTGACCAGCCACGGCTGGGCCGATGTCCTCGAACTCACCCGCGTCTACCGGCCCTGGGTCACCGAAAAGGTCGGCGAACTCACCGGTGAAGAACTCGACGCCCTCGACGCGCGCCTGCGCACCGCGCAAGGACTCAACCGCCCCGACTAACCGGCGATCACAGCACGCAGCACGGCACTCATCGTCGTCCCGCCCGGTCGCCAACTCGACGACACCGCCATCGCCGCCGACGATTCAGGAACGGATACAGTAGGTCAACGAATCGCGCGACGCGCATCGGTGACCGCGGGGAGCTCCATCGTTGTCGCAGAAGACATCTCGACGTACGCGACGCTGTGCTGTCCTGGCGCGCGGGGTGTGGAGCGATCGCGGCCCAGCATGAAGCCGAGTGCGAATGCCGCGACTACGGCGAGACTGAGGATGATCACGACCATAACGACTCACAAGGCAGATGCGGCATATCGTCGCGGACTTCATCGTCTATGAGCACGGGAACCCCGAGCCACTCACCTACGTCGTGCGCGTACAGAATCGCTGCTTGCCGCACCGCGCAGTAGTCGAAGACGAGAGACCCGAACACGATGCGCACGTGGCACTGATTGTCTTGCACGCCAGAACCTTTCGGTGAACGATTGGTTCCGAGTCGGGTGAAGGAGTCCAGCTCACCTCACCCGACCCGTTGCAGTCGAACCTAAGAACCTCAGTGCGAAAATCTGAACAGGTTTGCTACTGTTTTCTCGTCGGGACGATTTCCGTTGACTGGTTTCTCCCGGTGTCTGACGATCGATAACATGGAAGAAAACATGCGAAACCTCCCGTCAGACAACCACTCTCTGCGCATAACGTTCCTGGGCAAACACACTCAGGGCGGCGACTCCCCCACGCTGTACGCCACCGACCGAGAGACCTATGTGGTCCAGGGTTGGAAGGTGCCAGGGCGCGACGACCAGGTGGAGATTTCACACCCGCTTCTCGCATTCCTGAAGACGGGGACGTGCCTGGGCGTACTGCTTCAGGACACGGGGCACGGAACCTTCATCCTTGGCGGTGAGCCGGTGACCGACCCGGAAGCGCTGGCAGAGATGAACATCCCGGACCACGAGACCTGCATCGAGGTACCGCAGGGGAAGGAGATCAGGAAGTATGCAGCTCCTGCGGCATGAGGCGTTCTACGACCTCTTCCGTTCGTGCAAGCACAGCGCGTATCACCTCGAAGTAGTCGACACCTACTCCACACCCGAAGAGTCTGAGCCGTTTCGCAGGTTCCTCGCCGGAGAGCCCGACGACTTCGAATGGTTCAACGACTGGACGAACCTCGTCCGCGAGGTGACCGCATCCGGCACGAAGATGCACCGGGCTCGTGTGGTCACCGAGCCGAACGTGGACTACACCCGTTGGGGTCTCGTTGTCGCCCACCGCAACATCGAGGCCGGCGAGGACATCCGGTACCTGCCTAGGCACCTGATCGACCCGTCCGAGCTGTCTGCGGACGACTTCTGGCTGTTCGATGACAACCTCGTCTCCTTCACTACCTTCACGCCCGAGGGCGCTGCGGGTGGAGGTGCGGTCACCTCGGACCCTGCAATAGTCGACTACATCAGTGGCGTGTGGAATCGGGTGTGGGACAAAGCCGTCCCCCACGCTGAGTACATCCGGGCGTGACTACAACCGCGAAACAGGCTCGCGAGGCGTTCGGTGAGCGTCTGCGCAACCTCCGTAAAGATGCTGGGCTGACCGGTAGGCAACTCGCCGAGCTTGCCGGTTGGCCTGGCTCCAAGGTCTCGAAGATCGAGTACGGCAGGCAGGTGCCGACCGATGACGACATCCGCGTCTGGTGCATCCACACCCGCAGTGCCGATCAAGTACCCGACCTCATTGCCAGTCTGCGCAATGTCGAAGCCGCATACCTCGAGTGGCGTCGGATGCGCTTGCCGCACAGGCAGAAACAATCCGTAGCTGTCGCGGAAAAGACCAACCTCATGCGCTGCTACGAGCCGGTTCTAGTGCCCGGTCTCTTGCAGACACCGCCCTACGCCGAAGCGATCCTTCACCGGGTACTCGACTTCTACGACGGGCCAGGTAACGATCTCGAAGCCAGTCTTGCCTCGCGCCTCGAACGGCAGCAGGTGTTGTACCGAGGCAATCACCGGTTCTTCTTCATCCTCGCGGAGCAGGTTCTCCACACCCGCGTGGGCACCGCAGATACGATGCTCGAACAGATGGACCGCTTGCTCACGGCGATGTCGCTGCCTCGCGTCGTGCTGGCCATCATTCCGTCCGAGCACGAATACCTCGCGCCGACAAACAACTTCGTCATCTACGACGAGCGAGAGGTCCGCGTCGAGACCGTGTCCGCAGAGCTGACGATCACCCAGCCCGCCGAGATCGCGTTGTACACCAAGGCATTTCACCGGCTCAAGGATCAGGCCATCCACGGACAGGAAGCACGCGCCATGATCGCCGCAGCGATGGACGGCTTGCGGTCTGATCATGATCCACGTACATAGGTTCCAACGTGCGGCCGAGCACCGCTCATCTGATCAGTGATCAGAAGCCTTTGCTTCAGCGTCGATACGGGTGAGCGTCGCGCGGAACTGCTTGATCATCTCTGTGCGAGCAGCCTGGGTCGCCTCGTGGTCCGTTCGCTGATCGTTCCCAGATTCAAGGGCAGTCTGATTATGTTGGACCGCCTGGCGAAGCGTCTTCAACGATTGCTTGGGGTCAAGGTCAAGCAGTTCAAGTTTCAGTTCCGCCGCCAACACAGCTCTGACAGCTTGACCTAAATCCGCCCGCGTTGGGATCCGGTCACCGATTCCACTGAAGTCCGCGCCCAAGTCTTCGACCAGGTCCCAGTACGCGGTTGCGGCTCCGAGCGCCTCTACCAGAACGTCACTAGCTTCCTTGCGCTTTCGGTCTCGCAGGGCTGCGCGTTCTTTGTCTCGGTGCTGGCGCTGGCTGACTACCGCGTTGACGACCACACCTATGAGAGCGATGGTGGCGGGCACCTGCACTGACAGCATCGGACTCACGCCGCGCAGAGTACGTCGGTGCGCGGCTATCGGGTGGTGGACTTGGTGTCGGGAATCGGAGGCAGCGGTCGGCCGAGAGCCTTCTCGGCCTGACGACGACACCTCTGCGCCTGCTCCAGGGTCAGCGTGCGCATGATCGGCTGCCACGACTCCTGTGTCAGTGCGCTCATGAATCTGTCTTCCCGGTTATCGATGTCCGTCTTCGGCCTCTTCGAAATGGCTTGGCGCCCATAATAGATGGCATCGCGGCTGCGACAACCGTATGCGGCAGCGCGCAGCTCCAGGAAGGGGTGTGATGAGCGCTCTCACGCAGGACACCTTGTGTCCCGTGCGCAGGTACCTGACTCCGGAGCAGCGGGAGGCGCGCATGCGCAAAGTTGAGGAGATACTGGGCCGAAAGCTCCCCCGCACACCGACTGCCACTGCGGACCCGGCCGACGAATAGCCCGTGAGGGCAGGGCACGTCACTCGCCCGCGATCGCGTGAGTGCGGGCCGATATCGTGGACCGATGAGTGCCGCCGACTGCCCGGACTCACAGTCACTGCGCATGGCGCGCGCGTACCTGGGGCAGACCGTCGAGCTCATCATCGACCGACCGTGCGGGAGTCTGCACCCCACGTACGGCTTTCGGTACGAAGCCAACTACGGCTACGTCCCCGGAACTCTCGCACCCGACGGTGAGGAACTCGACGCCTACTATCTGGGTGATTCAGTACCCCGGCACAGTGCCCGCGGGATCTGCATCGCCATCGTGCACCGCACCGGAGACGATGACGACAAACTCGTCGTTGTCCCTGAGGGATGCCAACTCGCCGACACCGATATCGCTGCCGCAGTGGCATTTCAGGAGATCGCGGGCCGGTATCGAATCGTTCGGCAGTGATCGGGTGGGCCGCGGTGAGCGAGCTGGCCCACCACCTGGGAGCAGCCGATCGGCGGCACCGAACTTGCCGACTCGGACTTGACTTAGACCATTGGCGTCAGACGGTGTCGCGAAGTCCCATATGGCCGGGCGTCCCTGGCGTTGTCACTCCCGGCTTATCTGCCATAGCAGGCGCTACCCCTGCTATGGCTTCAGACGCTCATACGAGACAGGGTGCTGCCGTTGCTGCGATCCGATAGGTCCCGCTCCAGTGGGATGACCAGGAGTCGTGTTGCTACTGCCGCCATTTCAGTGGTGAGGTCGTCAGGGCAGCGTCGGCGATCTTTATGGCGCTCGTGGTTTTGAGCCTGCTGTAGGAGTCATCGATCCATTCCTGCATCAGGGTGTTGCCGCCCGCGCGGTATTCGAGCGCTTGGAATAGGCATTCGAGCCGGTCGGCGTCGCGGGCGCAGACCGCTTCAACGGTGGCCTGGGCCTCGAATTCGGACACTGTGTCGTGCAACAGATTTCGCAATAGATCGGGCATATTCGCGACTTGTGCGACTGTGACGGCCACATGATCGACAGACGGCAGGAAGGGCTTTGCGGCCTTGTTCAAGTCGCGGGTGCGCGTCTCCTGGGAGTCGTGCCAGACGGCCATATGCGCTGCCTTGGAAGGATCACCACCTTCCAAGGCGGTGATCAAGGCAGCCAGCTGAGCGGTGCGGCAGGTATGGTCGGCAACCGATTCTGGATTGGCCACGAGCGCGTCGTTCCAACCCTTGCGTGATTCACGTTTGAGTCCACCGAGTTCGAATGCGAAGGCGGCGATCTCGGCAGCGGCTTCGGGGCCGAGCTGGGGTGTATCCATGGTTCGGTCCTCCGCGTCATCGGCGTGCAAGACGTATTGCGTAGGCCACGTTAGCCAGATCTCGTTGAGCATGCGGCATTAACTCGGAGTCACCGCGCATCTGCTCCACCACTATGGCGAGTGTCTCGCGCGCTGTGGGATTGGCGGCGAGCAAGTGCGGATGGCTGGCGATCAGGTCAGCGAGTGTGCGGGCGTAGAGATCTGCTTGGTCGGTACCTGGCCGGAGTCGGACGAGCAGGTGCCGCAGCAATTGGTCTCCAGACCACGCCGAGGGCGCGATGCGGATCATCGTGCTGTCGTCAGTGACTGCTGCGGGTCCCAGTTCGCCAACCCAGTACGCGTAGTAGTTGAGGTTGGTGATTTCCTGGGCATCGTCGTTGCGCACGCGAGTGAGGTAGGTGTGCAACGGTTCTCGATCACCGGTAGCTGCCAGCGCGATAGCTGAGGAGCGCACACGGAGCCAGCCCGGTGCGCCGGTGTTGTTGGCACACCGCAGTGCCCGGCCGAGTTCGTCGGCCAACCAGCCTGTGGAATCGGTGCGATCGTCGAATCCGAGCAGATAAATTGCTTGCCGGCGCAGCAGCGCGTTGCTGGGCTGGCCACATTTGTCAGCCAGCAGGAGCAGGTTGTCGAAGAATCGTCGACGATCATCCGTTGGGAGGAGTGGGCGGTCCGGGCGTGGCCCTCGGCCCTTGCGTCCGAGCAGACCGATCGCTTGCATCGGTGGGCGTCCAGTCATCGGCCAGGTAATCAGGTTCGCGAGGGTGCGCTGGTGCACGTTGATCGCAAGCGGATGAGTGTCGGTCCTGATCAAAGCGGTTTCGAGGGTGTCGCCGATGATGATGTCAGCTTCGAGTGAATCGATGAGTAGCGCGCTGGCCGCCGGTGGTGCTCCATGACGGATGAGCAGCATCCGGATGCGGGTCAGATCACCGGCGCGCAATGCGGCCAACGGTCGGCGACCGCTTTCCCACCCGTAGACGGTGCTCGGATCCACTCTCAGAAGTTCAGCGAAGTCGTTCTGGGTCAGTTGCGCTGATTCGCGCAGAAGCTTCAGCAGAAACCCGGACACCGCGCCAAAACGTGAACTCTGACTCGGAAGTGGGGTTTCGAAGGGGGTGCCCATGGGCTGTCCTCTGCGTTCACGCCCTGGCGTCGGTTAACTCGTACTCCAGGTCAGTTCAGCATCCAGCCTGGTCAGCATACCTTTGTGGATGTGCTCGGGCATCGGATCAACGGAATCGATTTAAGTGTTCAGCCTATCGGATTCGGTTGTTGCAGAGCATATTCCACGCAGTGCGCCAGCTCCGCGACGCGCCAGGACAATCGAACGAGATGAGGAAAATCGATGTTGCGCAAGAAATTTGGCGGCTTCATCATCGCTGCCGCAGTGCTCGGAACCGGCGGAATCGACATCGGCGCAGCTGGCCCGGCCGTTGCGGAAGCACTGCGCTGCGACAACTCTCACCCTGAGGTCTGCGTCCATATCCGGGGTGACTCGATCTTCGTCGACAAGTTCGCCGCCTACTACTACAGCCCGCCGGTTGGGTGCCTGCAGGCGCACTTCTTCTACACCCTCGCCGGCATGTCGACCGCGACCGGTGTCTACCACGACGTTTGCCCCACACCGGACAAGTACTCGTCGCATGATGGCTATTACTACGACACCACGGGCACGACCGGTGTCTTTCAAGCGGGAACACTTGCTTGCGCGGAATGGATCGGTAAACCTGGAGTAGCGTGCGCCGATATCAAGCGCTGAACAGGCGATTGGCAGGACCCGGGTCCAGACCCGCAACAGAAAGGTCGCGAGTCCGTGCAGGAACGAATTCCGGTCACCGACCGCAAACGAGACCACAGCCGCACCTGGCAATTGTGGGCCGGTCCTGCCCCGGCTCCATTGGCCGAGGCCCACCCTCACGACGACATCCTCATGACAGGAATCGACGTGACGGGGTCCGACGGACACGCAGAAGGGTGGGCTTGGGGCGGGCCGCTGCCGACCGAGAGCGATCCGGTACAAGGGGGCGGCTCCCACACCGAAGACGGCCGCACCGAATTCGTGACTCTGCGGTTCCTGGACCGACTCCCCACAGTCCATATAGAGACCACCAGGCGAACATTCACCGTCGACGCACGCGCATTCCCGTCTCATTTCGGGCTGAAGTTCTGGGCGCAACCCATGGAATCGGGTGAAGAATTCGTCGCAGCTTACGTCGACCCCGCTCAGCGCCCCAGACTGGAAGACCCCGCCCTCAGCTAGAGCATCCTGCCGGGTTTCGGAGCCGTGGCAGGTTCGTGGCGACTTCTACACCAGGCCAACGGATTTCGTTCGCCTACCTCGTGTTCGCGACCGCTTCTGCGCGAAGGCGAGCCGTACCGATGTGCCATCTATGCAGGTGACGCCGCGCGAAGTGGGGCCCGGCAGGCCGATGACAGCCCGCGCTGCTCTCCTCTGCCTCGCGGCGACATTGCTGCCGCGGTCGCATGTCACGACATCGCGGGCGGGTGCCCGATCGTGCGACGCTGAGCGAGTTGTTCATGGGTCCACGGGTTGGACATCGGTGGTGGCGGGAGATGGTGCGTATGGAAAGTGTTGGTGTGCATCCTGATGTGGTGCAGGCGTGCAACCTTTTCGACTGTATGGGTGTGGAGTTCTCGGCTGCGGTTCCCGAGGCCACGAACGCCGAGTACGGGGCGTGTGCGGCCGATGTGGGTTGTGGGACAGTCAGATTCAGAGTGGGCAAGGTGACCCCGACCAAGGTGGGGTTGTTCGTGGCAGTGTGGCGGCGCGTCGGCGATGGGTCGACCGAACCGTTCGCTGCCGAGGATGGCACCGATGTCTTGGTGGTCACGGTCCGTGAGGGGAAGCGGTTCGGGGAGTTCGTGTTTCCCACCTCCGCGTTGGCCGAGCACGGGATCGTGTCCACTGCGGGCAGAGGGGGTAAGCGGGGATTTCGGGTGTACCCGCCGTGGTCGGTGACCGCGAAGGGGCAAGCGAGTCGATCGCAGACATGGCAGTGTGAGTACTTTCTCGACCTTCATGATGCGCAGCCGAGTGATTTGGCGCGGGCGCGCAGGCTGTACGACCTCGTGTGGCCGATTGTGCCGCAACGCAATTCGCCATAACCATGCTGGCGGGAATTCGTCTCGGCGCCGGGTACTGTCCCGCGTTCTCAGTTTCAGAGGTGGTTTGCCCTGAGGTTGGTGTCGTGGACTGATCGCGATCGCGTGTCGTGCCAGGGCATTCGGTTGCCGTGCAGATGCCTCGATGACAGGAACCGCTATGCAGGATGTTTGTCCTTCCGACACCGAGCTGTGCCTGCGGGCCGGGGCCAATACCGTGGTGGCAGCGGCGATGGTGTGGAGCAGTCATCGGCTGCGCGCGATGGATCTCGATCAGATGCAGGATCGGCTGGGCACGCTCGATGCCGGTGGCCGGGAAGCGGTCACGCGGCTGGTTCGGTCGTTGCACGGGGGTGCGATGTCCGCGGGGGATCGGACGGATCTGTTTCGGGTCGGGAGTCTTTTCGCTCATGCGGTTGATCGCTTGGCCACCGCGGGGCGGATCGCGCGCGATTACGGGCTGATAGTGCTCTCGGAGCAGGTGTGCGTGCTGATCGATCTGGTCGTGGATTGTGCGTGGATTACCGCGCAATCGCTTCCGCCGCTGGAGGTTTCGGCGCCGGTGCGGCCGTATTGGGTCGAGTTGGCCGAGGTGGCGGGGCGTGCGGATCGGGTCTATGAGGTGCTGCTGGCTCGGCATCCCGTCGACAGCATCTTCTTGAGCAGCCACGCCGCCATCCGTGCCATCGGCGCGGAGTTGCAGGCCGCGGTCCACAACATCGCTGCTGCCGCTCACACGGTCGAGTTGCTGCTGTCGCGTCGCGGCGGGGCGCTGGTGTCGCCGTAGGTGGACCAGTACACCTCTGTCCTGCGACACGCGATCCCGCCTTCGGGTCCCGCGCTTGCCCTACCAGCGTTGATATCACTTGGGTATGACTCCGGTCTTACTGCGTCTGGTGGCGGCAGTTATCGGCGGAATCTCGTTGGTCATCGGCGCACCCGTGCTGGCGATGGCGCGACTGGCGGTAGCGATACCGGGAGTCCCGATCGCGGTGCGCAATAGAGCCCGGCTGGTGATGCTCGCGGCCGCGTTCGTGCTCGTGTACGAACTCGGGGGCAGCGTGGCGGTCCCCGGGCAGCGCGCGGGACGCCAAGGCGGATGCGATCGCCTGGCGGCGTTGAACCGGCGCTTCTACGGCTGGGGTTTCGCCGCCGCCGGAGTCCGCCTCGAGTGTGCGCCGCCCCCGCGGGTGGCACCGGATCGGCCGGTGATCGTGCTCGCGCGCCATGCCGGGGCGTTCAACAGTGCGCTGATGGCGCATCTGATCGCCCGCGATCTGGGCCGCGACACCTACACCATCGCCAAACGGTGCGCCGCGTTCACCCCGGGCCTGCGCCGCGCGTATGAGGCCTCGGGGGTGGTGTTCTGTCGGTTCGATGAACAAGGCAAAACTCAAGCGGTGCAACAACTTCGGGACCAGGCCGTCGGTGCGCTGCCGACCGACGCGTTGCTGCTGTTTCCCGAGGGCACCAACTATTCGGCCAAACGCTGGCGCGAGGCCATCGCCGCGCTGCGCGCCGCGGGCCGCGACGCCCACGCGCGCCGCGCCGAGCAGTGCCCGCATGTGATGCCGATTCATCCCGCCGGTGCGTGGGCGCTGGTCACCAGCGCTCCCACCGCGGATGTGGTGGTGCTGGCCCAGACCGGGCTCGAGGATTTGGCTTCGGGGACAACAGGTTTGGGCTATCCACCCAGCGGTCGCGGGGTGGTCGAGGTCGGCTGGTGGCATTTTCGCGCCGATCAGATACCGCGTGAGCGCGATGTGTTCGCGCTGTGGCTGAGCCAGCGCTGGTGCGAGGTCGACGCGTGGATCGCCGCGGCCCGGCGCGGCGAGCACCCCACCGCACCCGCGCTCACCGAGCCTGCCGCGCCCTCGATTCGAACCTGACACCGCCGCCCCGAAGGGACACACCCATGGCCGAGGCCACTGCGAGCACGCCACGAAACTCCGTGCCGCACACCGCGTTCGTGCTCGGCGGCGGCGGCATGCTGGGCGGCTATCAGGTGGGGATGCTGCGCGCGCTGCTCGAACATCACATCACCCCGGATCTGATCATCGGCACCTCGGTCGGGTCGATCCAGGGTGCGATCCTGGCCGCGGACCCGACCCCCGCGGTGGTGCGGGCGCTGACCTCGTTCTGGCAGGACGCGCTCACCCACAAGGTCATGGGTGTGCCGGTGCGGGCGCTGCTGGCGAATCTGGTGCGGTTGCGCCCGGCGCTGGCGACCCAGGATGCGTTGCGCGAGGTACTGATTCGCCATATCGGCGCGCACACCCGCATCGAAGACCTCGCGGTACCGTTCCAATGCGTGGCGGCCTCGATCGAACGCTCCACCGCCCGCTACTTCGACTACGGCCCGGTGGTGCCGGCGTTGCTGGCCTCGAGTTGCATCCCGGGACTGTGGCGGCCGCTGCGGATCAGCGCCGAGCACTATATCGACGGCGGCGTGGTGGAGACGGTGCCGCTCACCCGCGCGGTGTCCTTCGGCGCGAGCGAGATCTACGTGCTGCGCCTGCGCCAGCGCGAGCTGGCCCTGACACCCCCACGCCTGCCGTGGCAGCTCGGGCAGACCGTGTTCGAGGTGTCGCGCCGGCATCGTCTCGGGCAGGTGATCAATATGCGCCCGGCCGGGGTCACGGTGCATCTGCTGCCCACCGGCGAGGATCTGCTCGAGCCGCCCGATACGGGGCTGCACACCACCCTCGCGCAGCAGTTGGAGGTGTTCGATCGGCGCGTGCGGGCCGGCTATGAGAGCACCGTGGCCTATCTCGAGGCCACCGAGGAACGCAAGACCGCGACCATCCGCTCACGCACCCTCACCCGCCGCTCCCGCCGGGTGCGCGATGCCTCGCCCTCGGCGTCCCCGCTGGTGCGCGCCAAACTCACCCGGTTCTTCGACCTGTTCGATCTCGACGGCGACCAGCGCGTCACCGACCGCGAATACGCCCGCGCCGCGGACCGCATCTGCGCCGCGTTCGGTGTCGCGCCCGAGAGCGGCACCGGGGCGCGCGTGCATGGCGCGTTCACCGACTTCTGGGCCGGACTGTGCCGCGAGGCCGGGGTCGCGGACTGCGTCGAACTCGATCGCGACCGGTATGTCGCGGCGCTGGCCCGGCTCACCACCGATACCGCCGGATACGAGCGCAATGTGCTGCCCGCGATCGCGGCGATCCTGGCCGCCGCGGATCAGGATCGCGACGCGGTGCTCAATGTGGACGAGTTGCGGGCGCTGCTGACCGCGTTGCGCGTGGACACCGCCGATATCCACGCGGTCTCACTGCGCCTGGACACCAACAACGACGGTGTGCTGAGCCTGGACGAACTCGACGAGGCGTTCTGCGACTACTTCACCAGCGACGAACCCGGAGCTCCGGGAAACCTGCTGTTCGGTGCCGCGCACTGACGCGGTTGCCCCCGGCTCTACACTGCTTCTACACGATCGCGTTACCGCAGTTCCAGGCATCGACTCTATCGGTCATGAAACGGAGCGGACGATGATCACAGCCCGAACTCTGGTGCCCGACACCGCCTTTCGTGCCGGAACCCTGGTGCGCAGCGAGGATCTGCCGGTCTCGTTCCGGCCGCAGCACACCGGCGCGGCCTATCGCATCTGGTATCAGGGCGTGGGCTATGACGGGTCGGGCCGCATCGTCTCGGGCTCGGTGTTCGTGCCCGAAGGCGATCCCCCACTCGAGGGCTGGCCGGTGGTCAGTTACGCGCACGGCACGACGGGCCTCTCGGACCGCACCGCACCCTCGATCGCGGGACTCTCGCGGCCCGAAGCCCGGCACGTGGGCCTGTGGTTGCAGGCCGGATACCTGGTCACCGTCACCGACTACGAGGGCCTGGCCTCCCCCGGCCCGCACCCGTACTTCAACGGTGAGGCCGCCGCCGACGACGTGGTCGATATCGTGCGCGCCGCACACGGGCTCGGACATCGGGTGAGTCCGCGCTGGGTCGCGGTCGGGTTCTCCCAGGGCGGGCACGCGGCCCTGTTCACCGGGCTGATGGCCAGCAAATACGCTCCCGAACTCGACTTTCGCGGCACCGTCGCGCTCGCCCCGCCGGTGGAGCTGCCGATGATCATCGACCTGCAAACCGCCGAGGACAGCGCCGCGGTCACCCTGTTCCTGCCGTATCTGCTCGCCGGGCTGCGCACCACGCGCGGGCTGGCCACCGCGGAGTTCATGACCGGCCTCGGCCAGCGCCTGCTCGAATTGGCCGAACACGCCCCGGTGCGCGATATCCATTACGCGGTCGCGGTATTGACCAACCAGGACATCGGCACCACCGGGTTGAGCGCGCGCCCCGGAATCGAGGCCATGCTCAGCGACTGCCGAGTCCCGTGCGCGCGCTTCGATCAACCGGTGCTGCTGGCCGCGGGCACCGCCGACGAGGTCCTGCCCCTGGCCGCGGTCGAACACTTCGCCGCCGAAATACGCAGGGCCGGAACAGATATCGAACTGATCTCCTGTGCCGGAGCCGACCACACCGGCATGCTGTGCGCTGCCCCGCACATGCTCGCCTGGGTCGCCGAACGCATGAACGCCCCTCACATTGCCGAAACACCCCTGACCCGACGGGGATTCGGGCTGCTGGACACCACCGGCGACGGCTACCTCACCATCGACGACTACGAAGCGTTCGGCCTGCGCCTGGTCCAAGCCTTCGGAGAAGCCCCCGGCTCCCCCCGCGCCCTGGCCGTGCGCGAGGGCTACCGCGCCCTGTGGCACTCGATGGCCGCGCGCGCGGACACCAACCGCGACCAGCGCATCACCGCCACCGAATTCCTCATCTGGCTCCACACCCACTGGGACGACGACGGTTTCGACCGCGACATCACTCCCCTGGCCCAAGCGGTCATCGACCTGGCCGACACCGACCGCAACGGCGTGCTCGATCGCGAGGAATTCATCGCCCTGCTCACCGGGTGCGAGCACACCCGCACCGAAGCCTGCGCCCTGTTCGACCGCCTCGACACCGACCACTCCGACACCATCACCACCGACGAACTCATCACCGCCATCCGCGACTTCTGCCTCGACCCCACCCCCGACAAACCCGGCGCCTGGCTCTTCGGCCGCGTGGGCTGAGACCCACCACACCCGGTGGTATCACAGGAAATTCGAGATGTGCGCAGCCATTGCCCGGCCAGCGCTGCCCGTTGACCTGAAATCGGCTAGGACCCGGTGCCCAGGGGCTCGACGGTGGCCAGTTCGGTGAGTCCGCTGATTCGTAGCGCGGACACCAGCAGCGGGTTGCAGATCAGGTGCAGGCGCTCGGCGTGGGCGAACAAGGCGTTGATGGCGCCGCTGTCGAGATAGTCGACGCCGCTGAGGTCGACCACGATCGAGGTCGCCTCGGCGAGGGTGGCTACCAGCGCGTCGTCGAACGCGGCCAGGTTGCTCATGTCGATCTCGCCCTGCACGGTCAGCATCGGGCGGCCGTCGCGGTGCAGGCCGGTGCGCAGGGTCAGCGGAGTGCTCATGGGGCGATCCTCGCGTACATCTCGACGGTGGTCCCGGTCCGGCCGGGAACGATGGTGACCCGGTCCATCAGGCCGCGCATCAGGGTGATGCCGCGCCCGCGCCGCCCGACCGCGGTGGCGACAGGATCGGGGTTCTTCCAGGTGCCGCTGTCGGTGACCCGCAACCACAGTTGGTCGGCTAATGCGGTGGCGCGCAACCGGATCACTCCGGCAGGGCGGTCGCGGTGGCCGTGCTCGACCGCGTTGACGCAGGCCTCGCCGATCGCGATCACCACATCGCTGATCTGCTGCGCGTCCAGACCGCACGACTTGAGCCAGTCGCGCAGGGCGTGCCGGACCGGGGCCAGCTCGCCCGGATCGGCGCGGAAGTCGATTTCCAGCGGGCCGGGCTGGCGATACAGCAGCAGTGCGACGTCGTCCTCGTAGCCGTCGGTCGGGGTCAAGGTGCTCATCACGTGCCCGGCGAGGTCCTCGACCGGTTGGTTGCGGCCACCGTGCACCGCGGTGCCCGCCCGGGCGATCCCCTCGTCCAGGGATCGGCGGCGGCGTTCGACGAGCCCGTCGGTGTAGAGCAGCAGCGTCGCGCGCGCGGGCAACACCAGCTGGTCCTGGGTTCGGGGCCGGTCGACGCGCACTCCCAGTGGAAGACCGTGGATCGGGCCTTCGAGGGTGGTGATGGTGCCGTCCGCGTGGACCAGGATCGGCGGAGGATGCCCGGCGCTGCTGTACAGGAGTTCCCCGCTGATCGGATCCAGGACCGCGCAGAACACGGTCGTGCACCGCGCCCCGGGTAGCAGCGCGGCGAACCGGTCGAGCCCGGCCAGCGCGGGGGCGGGCCGGGCGTGTTCGAGCAGCAGAGCCCGGCAGGCGCTGCGCAGCTGGCCCATCACGGTCGCCGCGTCCAGCCCGTGCCCGACGCAGTCCCCGACCACGATGCCGATCCGCTGATCCGACAACGGCACGATGTCGTACCAGTCGCCTCCCACCTGCAAGGGGCGGGTGGCCGGTTGGTAGCGCACCGCGAATCCGGCGGGCAGCCGGGCAGGACCGAGGATGGCGTGCTGCAAAGCCACCGCGGCCTCGCGCTGCTGATCGATCTCCTGCACCCGGTGCAGGCCCTGGCCCAGGCGCGCGGCCAGCACCGACAGCAAGGTCAGATCCTGCGGCTCGATCGGCGGTCGCACGCCCAGATCGAGCCAGGCGACCAGCCGCCGCCGGGGATAGCTCGCGCTGACCCCGACACATCCGGGCTGATCGAGCTGCGGGGTCGACACCGGCGCGTGGACCAGGGCTACCAGAGACTCGCGCAGGCCCGCCTCGAGCCGGTCCCAGGCGTCGCTGCCGTGGATCAATTCCGGCTCCGGGTCGAGCCCGGGCGGGTCCGCGAACGTGGCCAGGATGACCCGGCGGGCTGAACAGATGCGGCGCAGCTCGCGCGCCGCGGCCCGCAGCGCGTCCGGCACCGTATCGGCTGCCGCCAGAGCCTCGGCCAAGGCGGCCAGGGCGGTGTCGCGTTGGGCGGTGTAATGCTCGGCGGTGATATCGCGAACCGTGCCCACGATGGCGTGGCGGCCCGCGGTCGGATCCTGCACCCGGTTGTAGGTGATGCGCACCCAGACCCGGTGCCCGTCGCGGTGCACCAGCGGCATCGTCGCCTCACCGCTGTCGGTCTCCACCAGCCGGGTGAACTCGCGCAGGGCCTGCTGATGGGCCTGCGGATCGGTCTCGGAGGCGGGCCACCACGGCAGCGGCGGGCGGTAGGGCAGCGCGTCGGAGCCGTAGCCGAGAATCTCGGTGAACGTGGAGTTGATCTCGACCACGCTGCCGTCGGCGTCGCAGACGAAGAACCCCTCCTGCAACGAATCGATCAGCGCGGTGCTCCATCGGGCGTGCTGAGCGCGCAGGCGCGCCAACTGCACCCCGGCGCGGACCTTGGCCAGCAGTTCGGCGGCGGAGAACGGTTTGACCAGATAGTCGTCCGCGCCCGCGTCCAGTCCCTGGATCGAGGCCTCCTGGCCCGCGCGCGCGGACAGCAGCAGCACCGGCACACCCGCGGTGCGCCGATCCGCGCGCAACGCCGCCACCAGCCCCAACCCGTCCAGCCGGGGCATCATGACATCGCTGACCACCAGATCCGGTAGCCGGACACAGATCGCCTCCCACGCGGCCTGCCCATCGGCGACGCTCTCGACCTGATGGCCCGCGCCGCGCAACAGACGCGTGAGGTACTCACGCATATCGGCGTTGTCGTCGGCGACCAGCACGCGCGCGGGCGACCCCGGAACGGGGGTGCCGACGATCGGGGGCGTCTCCGAGCCGGTGATCGCGTCGGTGTTGGGGTCCGGCTCGGTGCTGGGCAGCCACCGCAGCGCTTCCTGCACGAACGGTTCGGCCGAGCCCGCCGCGATCTCCGGGGTGAGCGGTTGGGCGTCGATCACCGCCTCCGGTGGCAGGTGCGCGTGACCGTAGCGCAGCGCGAGGGTGAAGGTGGTGCCGTGGTTAACCTGCGACTGCGCCTCGATGGTGCCGCCGTGCAGGCCGACCAGTTCCTTGACCAGTGCCAGGCCGATACCGCTGCCCTCGGTCGAGCGCGAGCGCGCGTGCTCGACCCGATGGAACCGGTCGAACAGGCGCGGCATCTCCGCCTGCGCGATCCCGACACCGGTATCGATCACCGTCAGCACCGCGTGCTCGCCCTGGTCGCGCAGCCGCACGGTGATGGTGCCGTCGAAGGTGAACTTCACCGCGTTCGAGAGCAGGTTCAACACCACCTTCTCCCACATGCCCCGATCGAGGTAGACCGGCGCGGGCATGCCGGGGCAGTCCACCTCGAACCGCAGCCCCGCCCGCTCGATCGCCGAGCGGAACACACTCGCCAGCTCGGCGGTCACCGTCGCCAGATCGACCGGCTCGTACCGGGCCTGCATGCGCCCGGCCTCGATGCGGGAGAAATCCAGCAGCGCGTTGACGAGTTTGCCCAGTCGCAGCCCGTTGCGGTGGATCACCTCCACCTCTTCGCGCACCTCGGGTTCGGCCTCGGCCAGGCGGGTCCGCAGCTCCTGTACCGGACCGGAGATCAAGGTCAACGGCGTGCGGAACTCATGGCTGATATTGGAGAAGAACGTGGTTTTGGCCCGGTCCAACGCGGCCAGCTCCTCGGCCCGCCGTTGCTGGGCCTGATAGCTGCGGGCCACCAGAATCCCGGTCGCGATATGCCCGGCGACCAACTCCACGAACCCGCGGTACGCCTCGTCCAGCAGCCGATACGGATTGAGCGCGGCCACCACGAATCCGACCGGCAGGGCGCCCTGCTGTGCCAGCGGCATCACCAACGCCTGGCGGGGAGGCTGAGACCATGCTCCGGTGGGCAACCCCGCGAACACCTCCGGGCTGAGGTCCACGAGCGCCGACTCCCCCTGCGCCGCCGCCGCGAGCGGCCACACCTGCTCGAGGTCCCGGGCCCGTATGCGCGTCGGTGCCGCCGCGTGCCCGCCCTCGATTCCGGTGGTCGCCACCAGCCGCGCGGTGGTGTCGGGGTCGAACAGATAGGTCGCGGTGAAGGGAAGATCGCTCCGGTTGCGGTTCAGTTGATCACCGAGGAATTCGAGGATCTCCTGTTCGGTGCTGATCACGCTCGGGTCCGAGCCCAGATCGCGCAGTGTCGCCATGCGCCGCTCGCCGATGACGCGGTCGGTGTCCTCGGTGACCACACACAACATGCCGACCACCACACCGTGGTCATCGCGCAGCGGACTGTAGGAGAACGTGTGATAGGTCTCCTCGGGATATCCCGAACGCTCCAGAAACAGCAGCAGACCCTTATCCCAGGTCGCTCGTCCCGTCTTCAACACGCCGTCGATCCGCGGGCCGATGTCGTCCCAGATCTCGGCCCACACCTCGGCGGCCGGACGCCCCAACGCCCACGGATATTTCTGCCCGAGGGTGTCGTGCCGATACGCGGCGTTGCAGAAGAACGTCAGCTCCGGACCCCACGCCATCCACATCGAAAACCGTGACGACAGCAGAATATCCACCGCGGTCCGCAAACTCTGCGGCCACTTCGCCGGCACACCCAGCGGGGTCGCGGCCCAGTCCACGACCGCCAGGTCCGGACCTACCTCATCGTCGACACCGAACGACTCCGCCGATACCACCGCGTTCCCGTCCTCGGTTCCCTCGTTCTCGTGCAGCCTGCGCTGGCGTTCCCGCGCGGATGCTACCAGACAAAGACCGCCTCGACCTGGGGATATCGGTGAGCGGCCGACGGCAGAGCCGAGGGTTCGACCCGCCGATCCGCGGTGAGCCCGGCAGGCGCGGGCGCGCGCATGCGCGGTCCGGACATCGTGTGGGGCATCGGGATCGGCGACCAAGACCGATCCCGCACACATCCGGCCCCGCGATCTGGCCCGCAGCGCCTGCGGTGCAGCGTAATTCGCCGACCAGCTGAATCGGTGCGGTCTATTCCGGTTCAGGGCAACGATATTGGATGTCAGCGGCGAAGACCTCACGCATCGTCACCTGCCGCGGGCGGGCGGCATCGGCATGCGGGAAGGTCACCGGGCGGCGTCGATCTCGGCGAACGCGGCCGCATCTTCAGCGGCCAGCGCCGCATAGGCGTCATCGCTGTCCATCCCGTTGTCGTGGTACCAGGCGGCCAGTACGGCAGCGCTGCTACCGGCTGCGCTCGACGAGGTGCTCGCGGCCATGGTTTCGAGGGTAGCCCTTCCACGGTTTCGGCAAGGGCCCATGTCTATGCCCGGCGGTCGGGCTATGCACCCTCAGGTGCTCGTACAGATCGCTCTCGAACCGGGGTGACTCGATTGGACAAAGCGGCGCATCGTCGTTCAGGATCGGGACGGCTTTGTTTCTGAAGCTGTTGTCCAAGGGGGGAATTCACAATGTCTATGTCGGGGAAGGCCGCTGCGTTCGCAGCGGCGGGGGTGGCGTTTCTGTCGGCCGGTGCGCCGCTGGCCGGAGCGTCCGGGTCGCTGCACGGCTCCATCGCCGTCGATACGAAAATCAACGGCAACCCGCGCGCCTCATGGGGTGCGACCTGGAACTATCCCAATCAATCCGCTGCCGAGAACGCCGCACTGCGCGAATGCGGTGGGGGCTCGTGCCGGGTGATCATCAGCTGGTCCGACGGATGTGCCTCGGTGGTGGGCAGTGACGGCGAGACGACCGTCGCGGGTGGTGTCGGCGCGACACCCGCCGAGGCCGAGCAGAACGCGATCGCCAACATCAAGATCGAAGATCCCATTCTGTTCACCCCGCAACCGGCCACGGGAAGCGTCGCGGGCACACCGGGAATGACACCCCACGTCATCGTCACCAAGTGCACCGGCTAGGTCCCAGCCCTCGATCTGACCGTCCTGGAAAGGAATTGGATCAATGTCGGCCGAAAGTGACGATCGCGCACTGGACCGGGCGGTAACGCACCTGGGGTTGGCGGGGGTCATCGCGGTGGTGGCGGTGGTGTTCTTCCTCATCGGTGCGTGCTCGCGCGGGGACACCGTGTCCTGCGGTGGGCAGACGATGAAGCCCGGCGACCGGTGCGGCGGGTACAAGAGCACCAGCGAAACCAAGTCCTACGACCAAGAATTGGCGTGGAAGAACAACCCGTGGCGGATGATCGTCCCGGGAGGTGTGGTCGTGCTGTGCGTGGTGTGGGTAGGCGCGACGCTGGCCGTCACGCGTCGCGTGGTCCGGCGAGAAGCAGGACACTCTCAGGAGTAGGTGCCGTGCTACGTCACGACGTTGCCTCGCCTCAACCGTTGAGGCCCGATCGTTCCAGGTGAAAGCTCTTGCTCGATCTCGCGCACGGCCAGATGTGGTGATCTACAGTGCTGTAGGGCCGTACTCCGCCTTCGTTGGGGAGGGCACGGAGTGCGGGTAAACAGGGGATCGGCAATGGACTTGCGCGCGGGGACGAGCTTCTGCGGGTTCACCATTCGCAGACTGCTCGGGCGGGGCGGAATGGGTGCGGTCTATCTCGCCGCGCATCCCCGGCTCGATCGGCTGGTCGCGCTCAAGGTGCTCAACGCGGTGCTGGCCGCGGATCCCAAGGCCCGCAACTCCTTCGAACGTGAGGCGCGGCTGGCGACCCGGCTCGAGCATCCCAATATCGTCGGAGTGTACGACCGCAGCCATCCCGGTGATCAGGACCTGTGGCTCTCGATGCGCTACATCGAGGGCGGTGATGTGACCGCGCTGTTGTCCGCCGCGCCCGATGGGCTGGACGTGGCACGGGTAGCGCGGCTGATCACCGATGCCGCGCACGCACTCGATTACGCGCACGCGCACGGGGTGCTGCACCGGGATGTGAAACCGGCCAATCTGCTCCTCGATCATGATGTGCGGGCCGGGGAGCGCGCGGTGCTCACCGATTTCGGTATCGCCCGCACCCTCGATGACACCGCGACCCTCACCAGTGTCTCGGCGACGCTGGCATACGCCGCGCCGGAACGGTTTTCGCGGATGCCGGCCGATCATCGCGCCGATATCTACTCCCTGGGCGCGACGCTGTTCCAATTGCTGACCGGCCAGCCCCCGTTCCCGCGCAAGGATCAGGCCGCGGTCATCGCCGCGCATCTGCTCGAGCAGGCGCCCTCGCCGCGGCTGGTGCGGCCCGATCTGCCGCCCGAGCTCGACGCGGTGCTCGCCTGCGCGTTGGCCAAAAGCCCCGAGGATCGCTATCAGAGCTGCGGTGCGCTCGCCGACGCGGTGGAACATGCCACCCGAACTCAGGGCGTGAGCGCGGAAAACGGTGCGCCGGTACGGGACTCGACTCCGCCGCCCCGGTTCACTCCGCCGCCGCTCACCGGACCGACGACGATCAGCACACCCGACCTGAGCGATGCGCCGGTATCGCAGCCGTCGGCGATTCGCACGCCCGCGCAGCCCGTCCTCGCGCCGCTGAAACCCGCTGTGCCACACCGCAGGTCCCGCCGCCGCACCCGGATGGCGGTGATCGCGGGTGTCGCGGTGGCGGTGATCGCCGCGTCCACGGTGATCGCGGTCAAATCACTGAGCGGGCACACCAGCGCCACCAACCACTCCGCCGCGACCGCGGGCGCGGTGCCGGGTATGGCACTTCCGGTGCAGCCCAAGGCCATCGCGGTCGATACCGCTACCCACGCGGTGTATGTGACGACCTCGGACAAGAGCGCGCGCCTCGAGGTCGTGGATCCGGTCAGCGGCGCGGTGACCGCGTCCATCGCCTTGCCCGCCGATCGGTCCGCGGTCGCGGTGGATCCGGTCTCGCATACGGTCTTCACCGCCGGAAGTGACGGCACCGACCCGGTCGTCGACATCGTCGATCCGGTCGCCAAGGCGGTCACCGCGACGATCAAGGTCGGACCGCCCAAATCCGGCCGCATGGCCGACTACCCCAGCGGCCTGCTGGTGGACCCCGGCACGCACGCGGTCTACGCCTTCAACACCCTCGATGCCTGGCTCGCGGTCATCGACCCGGTCACCCGGACCATCACCCACACCCTGACCGGCTCCTTCGAATACGCGGTCGACGCGGTCAATCACGGCCTCGCCGGGGTCAATATCGCCAGCTACACCGCCTTCACGATCGACCCCGCCACCGGTGCGGCCGCCGACCAGACCGCAGTCGAGAACTGCTGCTCGGGCACGGTGGTGTTCGATCCCACCACGCGAATCCTCTACGCAGACGACACCTATCGCTCGAAAGTGGTGGTCGTGGACCTGGCGAACCACCGGGTCACCACCACCATCGACACACCCGCGCAGGGGTTGGGCAACGGCTCACTCGGCATCGACCTCGATACCCACACCTTGTACGTGCCCAATGGTCAGGCCAGGTCGATCTCGGTGATCGACCTGACCCGACACCTCATCACCGCGACCATTCCGGTCGCGGACCCTCCCGAGACGCTCGCCCTGGACACCTCCACGCACACCCTGTATGTGATCAGCGAATCAGCCAGAACCCTGCGCATCCTGCACGTCTGAACCGTGCCCGTTCACGCCTTGTGCTGAGCCGAGGTGCGCGCCGGATTGGACTGTTGCGCGGCCTTGGGATCGAGCTCGTCCGCCTTGGCTCGCACGCCCGCCTCGATCCGATCCCCGAGTTCCTTGTCGACATTGCGCCAGTACTCGAAGGCGCGGGTCAGCACCGGGGCGCTGACCCCGTTGAGCAGATGACCGACGATATTGTCGACCAGACGCTCGCGCGCGGCATCGTCGAGGACCTCGCGGACCATGGTGCGGGCCTGGCCCCAATCGTCGTCCTCGGCGCGCAACGTGTATGCGGTGCGCACCATCTCACCATCGTTGTGCCAGCCGACCACCGGCCCGGATACCTGCGGATCGGCGTGCGGGCCGCCCTTGGAATTGGGCACGTACACCGGGTCCGAGACATTGGTGTAGCGCATCTGGCCGTCTTTGGAATACGAGTGCGCGGGTGCGGCGTGCGGCGAATTCACCGGCAGCAGTTTGTAATTGGCGCCGATGCGATGGCGGTGCGCGTCCGGATAGGAGAACCAGCGCCCCAGCAGCATCTTGTCCGGACTGGGTCCGGTGCCGGGCACGGAGTTGCTCGGTTCGAACGCGGCCTGCTCGATCTCGGTGTGGTAGTCGGAAGGGTTGCGGTTCAACGTCATCCGGCCCACCTCGATGAGCGGATAGTCCGCGTGCGGCCACACCTTGGTCAGGTCGAACGGATTGAATCGGTAGGTCGTGGCCTGCTCGAACGGCATGATCTGCATGTGCAGCGTCCAGCTCGGGAATTGGCCGCCGGCGATGTGCTCGAACAGATCCCGGGTGTGATAGTCGGTGTCGATGGCGGCCATCTGATCGGCCTCGTCCTGGGTGAAGAACTCGATGCCCTGATCGGTCTTGAAATGGTATTTCACCCAGAAGCGTTCTCCAGCAGCGTTATACCAGAGATAGGTGTGGCTGGAATAGCCGTTCATATGCCGCCAGGTGCGCGGAATACCGCGGTCGCCCATCAGCCAGGTCACCTGATGCGCAGACTCCGGTGACAGGGTCCAGAAGTCCCACTGCATATCGTGATCGCGCAGATTGTTGTCCGCGCGCCGTTTCTGCGATCGGATGAAGTCCTGGAATTTCATCGGGTCGCGCACGAAGAACACCGGGGTGTTGTTGCCGACCATGTCGAAATTGCCCTGCTCGGTATAGAACTTGAGCGCGAAGCCGCGCGGATCACGCCAGGTGTCCGGGCTGCCACGCTCCCCGGCCACTGTGGAGAACCGGGCCAGGACCTCGGTTTTCTTCCCCGGCTGGAACACATCGGCGCGCGTGTACGCACTCACGTCCGCGGTCACCTCGAACTCCCCGAACGCACCGCCGCCCTTGGCGTGGGGCTGGCGCTCGGGCACGCGCTCGCGATTGAACTGCGCCATCTTCTCGATCAGATATGCATCGTGCAACAGGATCGGCCCATCGGGCCCGACGGTCAGGGAATGCTCGTCACTGGGGACCGGGATCCCGGCGTCATCGGTCGTGTACTCGCGTCGCTCGGACATGTTCCTCCTCCGCACCGCTGTATTTCCGGACTGACTGGCATATGCCCGCTGCGGCGGAGTCGAATCGGATTCGGCAACTATTTCTCGCGCCCCGGGGCGCGGGGTCGTCCCGGCGACAGGGTCCCGGTAGTCACAGGTCACAGTCGATGCCCTCTGTGAGCTGCTCACGAGCGGTTGTGCCGTCGATCCCATCTCATTGCCCACCGGCCGCGCGCGCACCTACGCTCAGCACAGGTCCAGTGGTTCCGAACGACGAAGGGCGGTACATCATGACCATGCTCATTCTCGCGGGCATTGCGACAGCGGGCGTATTCGGGTTCTTCCACAACCGCGACAATATGGACTTCCGCGCCCGCGAAATCGCCGAATACCGCCGCCGCAAGTAGCGGGCACGCGCGGCACTCCGGACGCCGCACTCCGATCGATCGTCCCCGCGCCCGCGGCGCACTGATGCGCCCCCGCCCGCGGACCCGCACCGACCCGTACCGCCGACTCCGGTGCCCGCGTCCCTGGCAGCGCGGGCGCAGGGACCCGCAGCCACAGCGGACCCGCGATCACCAGCAGCGCGACCAGCGCCGCTATCGCACCGGGAATCGTGCCGAGCCGGTCCCACCAGGTCGCCACGATCCGCAGATTCGACGGCACCGCATCGAACCACAGGTAGAGCGGTTCGCTCTCGTCGAGGACCGCGCCGGTGTCGCGATCGCGCACAATGACCACCAGCGACAACTCATACGAAGTGGCCACGCTCGGTCGAAGCTCCCACGTCCAGCTCGTCGAGCGCTGCCCGAGCAGTGATGTGCCCACGGATCCGCGCGCACGGATCGACAGTTCTGTGCGCGCGGTCAATTCGAGCTCCACCGTCCGCCCGGCGGGCACATCCTGAACCCGCAACGGCTGCCTGCTCAGTGCGGATTGCAGAGCGCACGTGCGACTGTCCACGGTCGCGGTGAACACGAAAGTGCTGTCCAGATCGAGCATTCCGGGCGAGGCAGCGATCAACACGCAACCCTCGGCCTCATGCGTGGCGCCGCGACTGGCGGGACCGATCACCAGACCCACTGCGATGACCACGAGCGACCACCCCAGGCACATCGCCACCGCGATGCCCAGGTTCGCGGCAATCTCACCCAGCACACCGCGCCACCCGTGCCGGCGTGACGGGGAAAAATCATGTCGCCCGAAGCGAGCAGTCCGAGTATCGCGAGACCCCACAGATTCGAGGTTATGCAGCTCAGGTGACGTATTCGCGCACAGTACGGTCTCGAACGGTTTGGTGTGGCACCGGTTTCGGGAGATCATGGGCGCGTGTCGAGCGGTGCGGGCGAGGTCCCGAGGCGGCGCGCCGGTGTGGCGCCGCGCAGGGTGTTCGCGGAGCGATTGACCGCGTTGTTCGAGGCGGCGGGCAATCCGACGCTGCGGGTCGTCGCCTCGGGTGCCGCGGCCCGGATGGCGGGAACAGGCACGGGCAGCCCGGCCACGATGCAGCGAATCAGCGACTGGCGTTCGGGCAAAGCCGTTCCGGCCGACTTCGATTCGCTACTGCCGGTCCTGCTCACCCTCATCGAGAAGGCGACCACCACCGGTGACCCCGCGCCCGAGTTGACCAAAGTGACTGCGTGGCGCGTTATTTGGCGCGCGGCCCAGGCCCGCGGCACCGAACTCGACACCGCGTGTCCCTATCTGGGATTGGCCGCCTACGGCCCCGACGATCGGGAGTGGTTCTTCGGCCGCACCCGCGCGAGCGCCGAGATCGCAGACCTGGTGCGCCGGACGGTCACTGGTCCCGACCCGGGACCGGTGGTGCTCATCGGGGCATCGGGTGCCGGGAAGTCCTCGGTGCTGCACGCGGGGGTGATCCCGGCGTTGCGCACCGACCGGCAATGGCGGGTGGGCACCATGACTCCCGGCGTGCGGCCCAGCAAGACCCTGGCCGAGCTGGTGGATTCGCCGCAGGCCGCGCGCCTGGATCTGGTGGTGATCGACCAATTCGAGGAGACGTTCACCCTCTGCCGCGATGAACCCGAACGCGAGGACTTCCTGGCGCAGATCGCCGCCCTGCATGAGCGCACCGGCACCGCGGTGATCGTGGCGGTACGCGCGGACTTCTATCCCCAATGTCTGGCCTATCCGGTCCTCGAGGACGCGATCAACGCGCGCTGCTTCGCGCTGGGCCCGATGCGCACCGATGAGCTGAGCGAGGCGATCGCCGGACCCGCCCGCGTCACGGGAGTGAACTTCGAGCCGGGACTGCCCGAGCTGGTGCTGACCGAACTGTGCGGAATGGGCGCCGGACATGACCGCCACAGCTACGACCCCGGCGGCCTGCCCTTGTTTTCCCATGTCATGGCCGCGACCTGGCAGCATCGCACCGGGGCGCGCCTCACGGTCGCGGGATATCGCAAAGCCGGCGGGGTCGCCGGATCGGTGGCCGCCACCGCCGAGCAGGCATGGCAGAGCTTGACGCCGGGCGAGCAGAGCGCGGCCAAGGAACTGCTACTGCATCTGGTGACCGTCGGAGTGGACAGCCGCGATACCCGACGACGGGTACCGCGCACCGAATTGCTCGCCCGCACCGGCGATTCCGAGGACGCGCAGACCGCGCTGACCCGGCTGATCGATGCCCGACTCATCACCGCCGACGCCACAACCGACCGCACCACACCGGGCTCCCCCGCGGCGGACGGTGAGCCCGACGGCGCGCCCGCACGCGAAATCGTCTGGTTCACCCACGAAATCGTGCTCGAGGCGTGGCCGCGCTTGCGCGCCTGGATCGATGAGGGCCGCGTCGATCATCTGATCCGCCAGCGCCTGGAACTCGATGCCGCCGAATGGGCGGGCGCGCACCGTGATCCGGCGCTGCTGTATCACGGTGCGCGGTTGAGCACCGCCGAGCAGGTAGGCACGCCCACCGGGGTGATCGGTGAATTCCTCACCGCCGCACAGGCCACCCGCACCCGTACCCGCCGACTCGCGGTGGCCACCCGCACCGTGCTCGCGCTGCTGGGCGTGGGTGTGCTGGTCCTGGGTGTGGCGGCGTACGCCCAGACCCGGCTCTCGGCTCAGGAACGCGACAATGCCGACCTGGTGGCCACCTTGGCCGAGGCCGACAGCGTGCGCGCCACCGATCCCTCCCTCTCGGCCCAGCTCGACCTGGTCGCCGATCGCCTGCATCCAGGCGATCCCGATATCCGCTCGCGCCTGCTACGCACCCAGAACCTGCCCCTGGCCGCACCCCTGCCCGGACACCAGGATGCGGTGACACAGGTGACCTACCGGCCCGACGGGCGCATGCTGGCCTCGGCCGGCCGGGACGGCACCGTGCGACTGTGGGATGTGGCCGACCCGTCCCGCGCCGCACCCGTGGGAGTGCCGCTGGCGTGCGTGAACGGCTCCACCGCAACGCTATTCAGCCCCGACGGCACACTGCTGGCCGCCGCGTGCGGCACCGAGATCCGGCTCTGGAACCTCACCGACCCGGCGCATCCGCGACAGCTGTCCTCCCCGGCGGCGGGCACGATCAACGCGCTCGCCATGAGCCCGGACGGGACAACCCTGGCCGTGAGCGACGGTGCGGCCGTGACCCTGTGGCGTATCGATAACCCCGCCGCCCCCACCGTGTCCGCGCACCTGCCCGCTGCCGATCCGGTAACCGCACTCGCCTTCGCACCGACCGGACAGCTGGTGGTGGCAGGCGCGCACACCGTGCGACTGTTCTCCCCCGGCCCGGCTCCCGCCGCGGTGGGCGCACCGATCACGGTGCCGGGCCCGCAGATTCAAGCGATGGCGTTGAGCCGCGACGGGCGCACCCTGGCGGTCGGTGGCGGCGATGACGCGTTCGTGGCCACCGGGAACGCCGACGCCACCCTCACCCTGTGGGATCTGAGCACCGCCCAGCCGACCCAGCTCGGCAGCCCGCTGGTGGTCGCCACCAAATCCGAACTGCGTTCGCTCGCTTTCGATTCCGAGGGCACCATCCTGGCCACCGGCGACCGTGACGCGGTCACCCTGTGGACCGTCGTGGACCGCGCCCACCCCACGCGCCTGGGTGAACCGCTAGCGGCCCCGTCGCCACCGTGCCGTAACGCCAACAGTTTTCAACCCTGCCGCGACAGCCCCAGCGCCGTGGCGTTCGCCGCGGACGGGCACACCGTCGCGGTCGGCGGCGCGCAGGGCGGACTGCGCCTGTGGTCGCTGCCGCCCGCGGTGATCGGCGGCCGCATCGGCTGGTCCGCCAATTCCGGGGCCATGAGCGCGGTCGGCACCATGGTCACCAGCGTGGTGGACGGCCGAATCGAGTTGTGGGACATCGGCGATCGCCGATCGGTGCGCCTGCTCGCCGATCTCGGCCCCGGCCCCGGCCGGGACCTGGCCGCCACCCCCTCACTCAGCGATGACGGCCGCCTGACGATCACCACCGCCGGACCGCACCAGGGTGTGCAACTGCTCGACGCCAGCGATCCCGCGCACATCCGCCAACTATCCCGCTTCCCCGACGCGATCGGGGGCTGGTTCGGCCAAGGCGGGCGCCTGATGATCACCCTGCAGTCGCTGTGGGACGCGCGCCTGTGGGATCTGGCCGATCCCGCGCATCCGGTCGCCCTGGGTCCCGCGATCGATGTGGGTTCGGCCCCCACCGGTTTGGCGGCGGTGGCCGTCCCGCACAGCGGCCGCCTCTTGGTGTCCCTGGCCCCCGATAAGAACGCCGCGGGTGATCCGGAGTACTTGATCAAACTCTGGGACATCTCCCATCGCGGCAGCGCCAGCGAGATCCACCGCATCACCGGCGATCCCGCGCACCCCCCGGCCGGATTCGGCCTCACCCTCGACGAGCGCACCATGGTCACCTTGTCCGCGAACACCTTTCGCGTCTGGGATATCACCGATCCCGCACGCACCCACCCGCTCACGGAGCCGATCATCGGGCACGCGTTCAATATCCAGTCCGTCGACTTCAGCCCCGACGGCACCCTCATGGCCACCGCGGGCGCCGATTCCACGGTGCGGCTGTGGGACTTTCGCGACCGCGCGCACCCGCGCCCCATCGGACAAACCCTCACCATGCCCAGCCGCACCACCTGGAATGTGAGTTTCGACCCCGCCGGCGGGCGACTGATCGGCGTCGGCAACAGCGTCATGAGCATCTGGGACCTGGACGAAAACCATGCGCGCCAACGCATCTGCGCTGTGACTCGTGGCGTGCTGACCCGCGAGATCTGGGCCGCGCACCTTCCCCGACTCCCCTACCAGCCACCATGCCCAGGAGCGTCGTGACCCGACACCGTATGTGGGCCTTGTCTTTCGCGGCCCTGCTCACCCTCACCGGCACTGCCGCCGCGACCGCGGACACCCCGCGCCCGCGCGCCCAGGTCGGCGGCGGCACCGGCCTGGCCCTGCTGCGCGGCGCGGCGCTGACCGACCATTCGATCATCTTCGTATGCACACTCACCGCCATCGGCTACGACGCCGCGGACAACCTCATCGGATTGACCAACGCGCACTGCGAATTCGACGGCGACCATCAATGGCCGGGCGATCTGGTCCTACTCGAATCCGAAGCTCTCACCCCCGGCGCGAAAGCCCGCGACCTGCATCAACTCGGCCGAGTCGACTACATCAGCGGCGGCAACCCCGTCGGCCCCGGCCCCAACGGCCCCGGCCTGGACTACGCGGTCATCGTCTTCGACAAAACCCAGGTCGAACCCGTCGCCACCGTTGGCGACACCACCATCCGCACCCTGGGCGCCCCACCCCCCACCGGCACCCCGGTCTGCAAACAAGGCGCCACCAGCGCCCGCACCTGCGGACACACCCTCACCACCGCCGGCCCCTACCTCCTCACCACAGTCCCGGTATACCCGGGCGACTCCGGCTCCCCCGTGGTCATGGGCGACACCCTCATCGGCAACCAATGGTCCTGGGGCGCAGGCACATCCCTGCCCGCCATCCTGGCCGACCTCGACCGCCGCGGCGGCATCGGCGCAGGCTTTCACCTGTGATCGGCCAACGGTGTCAGGCGCGCTGTGCGGTGGCTCAGCGTCGCACTTCCCTGTGGTGGATTCGCTCGTGTCGCGGGATGCGGGTTGCTCTTACCGCCCCCCTTCGGCGGTGAGAGCAACCCACTTCCGCGGGAATGTGGGCGATCTCGATGGCGTCGCAGACCACAGCTTCCTTTTCCATGTCCCCGTGCCGAAGGTCATGAGGTGGCCGTCTCGGCCATCCGGTGAAAGGGTATGTGCGCGTGGATGATCGGATCGACCGGATGTGCGACAGTTGCTGTCCGGAAATGCGACACGGGGGTGCAAGTGGCCGAGATGCAATTGCTGAGCGGCTCCACCGCGGAAGTTGACGCGGACGACAGGCCTGCCTTCTGGCGACATCATGTGCACAACAACCACGGGGGTACGCGCATTCGATACGCGCGCACGCGGGGCTTCTCGGGATCGACGACGGTTCAGCGGCTGAGCACCTACCGGCTCGGCGATTTCCAGTCGGTGGATTTCACCTCAGACGAAGTCTCCTACGAACGCACTGACACACATATCGACGGCGACGGTGATCGCAGTGGACGTCTGCTGATCCCGCGACGCGGATTGATCAGCCTGGCCCAGGCCGAGAGCACGGCGCAGTTGAGGCCCGGACAGCTGGGCGTGGTCGACTGGGGCAAGCCGATGATCCTGGCACATGGCGATCAGGTGCGCGCATGGATCCTGACCGTCCCGGCCAACGTTATGCGGGCCGTGCGCGGTAACCGCCAGCGCTTGGCTTTGGAGCCGCGTGATCCGCTGCTCGGGTCGGTGATGGCGCTGGCCGGGCAGTTGCACCGCCATCGCACGACACTCACCGCCGACCAGTTCCTCACCACCAGCACGCATCTGGTCGGCCTGCTCGCTGCTGCGCTCGACGAACGTAGCGCGCCGGAAAGCACACGGCTGGCAGCGATTTCACGCGACGCACAGCAGTACATCCGGGCGTACTCCGACGACCCACGCCTGAGCGTGGACTCTCTTACCGAACATCTGGGCATCACACGCCGCCAGCTCGAACGCGCGATGCGGCTCGCACAGACCACCCCCCATGCCTACTTGCTCAAAATCCGAGTGCAGCGGGCCGCCGAACGGCTCACCGATCCCCTTCACAGCGGCAGGACCGTGACCGACATCGCCTACGACAGCGGATTTTCGACCATGTCGGTCTTCAACAAGGCATTTCGGGATCACTATAAGCTCACTCCCGGTGACATGCGCCGAGGTGCGGCCCGCTGACCGAGCTCCCCTGCGCCGACCGTTCGGCGCCCCGGCGGCCTCGCCGCCGTTGTCCTGTGCGGCAAGGTCGGCGCGGACCTTCATCTGTGGTCAGCAAGGAAGTCCGACGCCCGATCCGGTCCTGACGTAGCCGAAATCAGTAGTGCGGCAAAGGCTATGGGCGCGATCACCTGGTATCCGACCCAGATCTCACCCCCTGCGCTGCTGCCCTGCCATGCCAGCACAAGCCCCGCGATCGCCGTGAGTGCCCAGCCGCTGTCGTAGGCGACCATGAGCGGTGTGAACACTCGCGCCGGGCGCTTGCTCACATACCTGATCTCCACTGCGCCACCGCTCATCAGCGCGACACCCGCGACGATCAGCAGCCATACCGGCACGCCGAGCCGATCACCCAGCGGTGCGGCGCCGAGCAGCGCACCCGCTCCCAGCAGCACCTTGAACACTCCGTCGGCGACGATTCCCGCTGTCATCAGCGGAGTCGATTTTCTGGTCAGTGTCATGACCGTTCCTCCTGAAGCCCGTCACCTTGTCTCGTAATCAGATTACGGTAATAATCAAATTATGCGAATGACGAGAGCGGAGACCAAGGAACGCAATCGGCGCGCGCTGCTCGATGCCGCGTTCGGGGTCGTGTCCCGCGACGGCTACCGCGCCAAGCTCGAGGAGATCGCCGCGCGCGCCGAGGTGACCACCGGCGCGATCTACTCCCTGTTCGGCAGTAAGAACGGCCTGGTGGTCGCGATGATCACCGACTACCTGAGCCCGCACTACACCGAGATCGAACAGGCGATCACCGCCGAGATGGACCTGCTCGGCGCGGTCGAGGCCTTCGCGCGCTATTACCGGCGCAGCTGCGACGCCGCCGACGCCCTCTCGGGCCTGACCCTGCAGATCACGTTGCTGGACATGGCCGTTCACGACCCCGACCTCGGCACCCAGCTCGCCGAATCCATCCGCGCACAGGAACATCACCTGACCGCACTGTTCACCGGCCGATCCCACAACGCGCACACGGTGACCCCGGCACAGGCCCAGCGACTGGCCACGGCCCTGCGGGCACTGTTCGTCGGCCTGACCCAGGGCGTCATCCTCGGCCTGGCCTCCGACGCCGACGAGCAGTACTTCGCCGACGCCGCACGCGCCCTGGCCGCTGGCTTGGACCACACCGACCACCCGAATTCCTCGACCCCGCAGGAGCTTTCATAACCGCGCACCCCACCCCAGACGTCACCCCCGCCTCCCCCATCACCTTCATCAACGTCTCCCACTGGGACACCCGAGAGGCCTGGGACGCCGCCGCCGACCCCGCCTTCGAGAACCAGGCCACCACCGCCCGCGACGACCGGACCATCCCGGTCACCTCCAGCACCGGCCTGTACGACGTGGTCGTCGAATTCTCCCCAGCCGCAGTGTAAGCGGGGAATCTCCCGCCTCGAGCCGAAGCCAATTCGTTGGTAGGGTGCGGAAAAAAAGGGGGGTTCGGGGTGGGATCAGTTACACGAGAGCATGTGTCGACCGGTGCGGTGATGCGACGCCGAGCCAGGGCACTGGCATACACCTGCGTCGGGGTGGCGGCACTGTTCGCGCTGGTGATGGCAGTTGTTGTCACAGGCTGTGTGTCGATGCTGTCCAAACTCGACGTGACGGTCGACGACAAGTATGTGACGACCGAACTGTCCGATGGTCAAGCCAGAGCCGATCTGGCCCGATACTTCCACCTGCACATCCCCGACAATTGGCCACTGGTGCGGATGACCACGATCTGCAATGTCGGGACAACCCTCAATACCTGCTCCTATCGAGGGTCGTTCTCCGGCCCGGCCGCCGAATTCGACCGTTACCCAACAGTGTTCCGGGCCCAGCCGCCCGAGACCGCCGACCAACCCGCCGCTCGACCCGTCACCTGCGCTGACCTTGCGGCCCGCTCTCTCCTCGGGGTGGCATCAGAACTCGGCATCGACTGCGCCGCCTCACAACAGTTGCTCCTGAGCGAGTTGCGTGCGGCCCGCACCGTGCTGATCACCGGTACCGATACCGCGGTCACCGTCCATGTGCGCGCCATGGTCTGAGGTGCGCACCGCGGCGCCGGTGCGGGCACGGACCTGCTCTTCGGTGACCTCGGGGGCGAGTTCGACCAGGACCAAACCGCTTTCGGTCACCTCCAGCACGGCCAGGTCGGTGATGATGCGATGCACCACGCCCACCCCGGTCAACGGCAGCGTGCACTGCTCGACGATCTTGGGCGTGCCGTCCTTGGCGGTGTGCTCGGTCAGCACGATCACCCGGCGCGCGCCGTGCACCAGATCCATGGCCCCGCCCATCCCCTTGATCATCTTGCCCGGGATCGACCAGTTGGCCAGATCACCCGTGGCCGAGACCTGGATCGCGCCCAGGATCGCCACATCCAGATGCCCGCCGCGAATGATCCCGAACGAGAGCGCCGAATCGATATAGCTCGCGCCCGGACGCAGGGTGACCGTTTCCTTCCCGGCATTGATCAGATCCGGATCCTGTTGTCCGGCAATCGGATACGGTCCGACGCCCAGGATGCCGTTCTCACTGTGCAGCACCACGGTGATGCCGTCGGGGACATAGTTGGGGACCAGGGTCGGCAGCCCGATCCCGAGGTTGACGTATTGGCCGTCGACGAGTTCGGCGGCGGCGCGAGCAGCCATCTCATGGCGGGTCCAGGGCATGGGTGTTCCTCGAATGTGTGTCGGTGGATAGGGGCGCTCAGGCCGGAATCGGCTGGCGCACAGTCAGTTTCTCGATGCGCTTGACGGTGGCCGCGACCGGCACCACGCGCTGCACGAAGACCCCGGGCACATGCACCTGATCGGCCGGGATCTCCCCCGGCTCGACGAGTCGCTCCACCTCGGCGACGGTGATCTTTCCCGCCATGGCGCACAGGGCATTGAAATTGCCTGCCGAGGCATGGAATACGAGATTGCCGTGCCGGTCGCCGATCGCGGCGTGCACCAGCGCGTAGTCGGTGGTGATCGCGTGTTCGAGGATGTAGTCGCGGCCCTGAAACGCGCGCACTTCCTTGGCGGGAGCGTGCACGCCCACCGAGCCATCGGCGCTGTAGCGCAACGGCATCGAGCCGTCGGCGACCGGTGTGCCCAGTCCCGCGGGGGTGTAGAACGCGGGGATCCCGCACCCTCCGGCGCGCAGGCGCTCGGCGAGGCTGCCCTGCGGAGTCAACTCCACTTCGAGCTCACCGGCCAGGTACTGGCGCGCGAATTCCTTGTTCTCCCCGACATAGGAGGCGGTGACCCGCCGGATCCGCCCGGCGGAGAGCAGTCGTCCCAGCCCCCAGTCGTCGACTCCGCAATTGTTGGACACGACATCCAGATCGCCCACCCCGGCCGATTCGAGTGCCTCGATGAGTGTTTCGGGGATACCGCACAATCCGAAACCACCTACGGCCAGCGATGCCCCGTGAGCGATATCGGCGATCGCGGCCGCCGGATCGGTGATCGTCTTGTCCATCACGGACGTTCTCCTTCTACTCGATATCGGCCTCCGCCGAATTCGGTTGATCGGGTGCGCAACTGATCAACAGCTGCGCGGTGTGCGCGATGTGATCGCGCAAAAGCTCTTGCGCCAGTGCGGGATCGCGGCCCACCGCGGCCTCGAGCAGCGCGCGATGCTCGGCGGGCAGATCCCGGTCGGGTTCATTGCCGAACGAGACCGACCACTGCAGATACAGCTCGGCCTCCTGGCGCAGCGCCCGCGCGGTCTCGAGCAGGCGGCGATTGCCGCAGCCGTTGAGCAACGCGATATGGAACGCCGCGTGCGCGGCGGACCACTCATCGGTGGGATGGTCCGGATCGGCCGCGTCCCGGAACGGGGTGCGCTCGAGCAGATGGTGTGCGGCAACGGCATTGGATTCCCATTGCAGATCACCGTCCTGCACCGAGAGCTTGAGCACGAGCGATTCGACCTCGACGCGGGCCTGGGTCAGATCAGCCAGATCCTGATGCGAGAGCGGACGCACCACATAGCCCTGATGGGCTTTGGTGCTCACCAATCCCTCGGCAGTCAGCTTGGTCAGCGCCTCACGGGTGGCCCCGACGCTGACCTTGTACCGCTCGGACAGGTCGGGGAATTTCAGCCGCTCGCCCGGTACCAGGCGTCCGCCCAGGATGTCGGCTCGTAACGCCTGGTAGATGCCATCGGTACGGGTCGTTCCGCCACTCTTCGCCATGCAAGCACGGTATCACTATACGAAACAATCTTGCAGAATCGAAACTATACGTCTACTTTCGAAAGTGATCCAGTGCACAGGCCCGGTTCGGGCCGCATTCTCGAAACAGGAGTTCCCTCGTGCGATTCGCCACCATTTCCGATCGACTGTCCCTGGTCACCACCGCCGACCGGGTCGTGGATATCGAGCAGGCCAGCGGTGGCACCTTCGGTCCCGCGATCGCGGACGCCTACGCGCGCTGGGACGAGCTGGTGCGGTTCTGCGCGGACCTCGACGCCGATCCCGGTGTGCCACTGGCCGATATCGCGCCCGAGTCGTTCGGCAATCCCGCCCCCGCGCCACGCCAGATCTTCGCCATCGGCCTCAACTACGCCGACCACGCCGCCGAATCCGCGTTCGCGGTGCCCGACGAGCCGCCGGTGTTCACCAAGTTCGCCTCGTGCCTTGCCGGGCCCTACGGCACCGTCACCCTGCCCCCGGGCAAGGTCGACTGGGAGGTCGAACTCGTCGTCGTCATCGGTCGCCCCGCCCACCGGGTCGCCGCCGCCGACGGCTGGGCGTATGTCGCGGGACTGTCTGTGGGACAGGACCTTTCCGAACGCGACCGCCAGCGCGTGGGCCCGGCACCGCAATTCAGCATGGGCAAGTCCTTCCCCGGCTTCGGCCCCATCGGCCCGCTGCTGGTCACCCCCGACGAGTTCGACAATCCCGACGACATCGAACTGGGCTGCCTGATCAACGGTGAGCAGATGCAGAAGGGCCGCACCCGCGACATGGTCTTCCCCGTGGGCGAGCTCATCGCGCGCCTGTCCGCCATCACCGCGCTGAGCCCCGGCGATGTCATCTTCACCGGCACCCCCGCGGGCGTGGGCCTGGGCCGCACCCCCGAACGCTATCTGGCCCCCGGGGACGAACTGGTCAGCTACGTGCGCGGCGTCGGGCAGATGCGGCACGTCATGGTCGCCGAGCACTGAACCCGCACACCGCTTTTCGAAGGAGCCGGACCATGGCGCTGCACGCACTGTCCTCGGTCACCATCGGGGTGCCCGACCCGAACACCACCCGCGACTATTACACCGATTTCGGCCTCGCCCCGCGCCCCGACGGCTGGCTGGGCACCCGCGACGGCGGCGACCAGCTGCGCCTGGTGTGCACGCCCACCCGGCGGCTGGTCGAAATCACCCTGGGCGCAGACGATCCCGATGATCTCGACGCCATCGCCGCGCGCCTGCGCCGCCTGGATCTGCCGGTGACCCGCACCCTCGACGCGCTCACCACCGTGGAACCGATCGCCGGATTCACCGCCGTGGTGCGTGTGGCCGCGCGGCTCACCCAACCCGAAACCCCCGCCACCGCCTACAACGGACCCGGTCGTTATGAACGTGTCGGGGCCCGCGCACCCGGGGTGCTGCGTACCGGGCCGGTGCGCCCGCGCAAGCTCGGGCACGTGGTGATGGGCTCGGTCGACTACGAGGCCACCCGCCGATTCCTGTGCGAGGGAATGGGTTTCAAACTCAGCGACGAGATCAAGGGTGAGGGCGCGTTCCTGCGCTGCTCCACCGATCACCACAACGTGCTGGTGCTGCGCGCCCCGGTGAACTTTCTGCACCACACCTCCTGGCAGGTCCAGGACATCGACGAGGTCGGGCGCGGGGCCACCGCCATGCTCGACGGCAATCCCGAACGCCACGTCTGGGGTCTGGGCCGTCATCACGCGGGCTCGAATTTCTTCTGGTACCTCAAGGATCCGGCCGGGAACTTCAGCGAGTACTACTCCGATATGGACGCCATCGTCGATGACCAACTGTGGAAACCCGAGGTCTTCGACGGCGCGCAAGGGCTGTTCAACTGGGGACCCCCGCCCCCGCCGTCGTTCCTGCATCCCGAGGACCTCGCGGCCCTCATGACCGGCGCCCACCACGCGGGCTGAACGGGGAGAACCACTGATGCCGAACAAGATTCACGATGTGGCCGTAGTGGGCTTCGGCCCGGTCGGACAACTCCTGGCCATCCTGCTGGGCCGCCAAGGTCACGATGTGCTGGTCCTGGAACGCTGGCCCGAGCCCTACCCCAAACCCCGTGCGGTGCACTTCGATCACGAGATCGGGCGCATCTTCCAAGCCGCCGGCGTCGCCGAGCAGGTCATGGCCATCACCGATCCGGTGCCCGACTTCTACGAATGGCGCAACCGCGCTGGAGAGTCGCTGCTGCGCATCGACTGGAGCGGCACCGGCGAAAGCGGCTGGCCCACAGCCAATTTCTTCTCTCAGCCCGACCTCGAACGGGTGCTGGCCGAGGTTGCGGAGGGGATCTCCTCGGTCACCGTGCTGCGCGGGCACGAGGTCATCGACCACGCCGAACATGGCGAACACGTCGAGATCACCGCGGGCAGCGCCGACGGCGAGCGAGTGTTCGCCGCGCGCTGGGTGATCGGCGCGGACGGCGCGAACAGTTTCGTGCGCCGCGCCATGGGCGTGCCGATCACCGATCTGGGCTTCTTCTTCGACTGGCTCATCGTCGACACCCTCCCGCACGACGATCTGCGCTGGTCGCCGATGAACTGGCAACTGTGCGATCCGGTCCGCCCCACCACCATCGTCTCGGGCGGACCCGGCAGGCGGCGGTGGGAATTCATGCGCCTGCCCACCGAAACCGTCGCCGACCTCAACACCACCGAGACGGCATGGCGACTGCTCGAGCCGTGGGGCCGCACCCCCGCCAACACCGGCATCGAACGCCACACCGTCTACACCTTCCAAGCCCGCTGCGTGGACACCTGGCGCGCGGGACGACTACTGCTGGCCGGGGACGCCGCGCATCTCATGCCGCCGTTCGCCGGACAGGGCATGTGCTCGGGTCTGCGCGATGCGCTGAACCTGTCCTGGAAACTGAACCTGGTCCTGCACAACATCGCCGACCCGGCACTGCTGGACACCTACTCCACCGAACGCTCCGCGCACGTGCGCCACGCGATCGAGATGTCCATCGCCCTGGGCGAAGTCATCTGCGTTCTGGACGAACACGTTGCCGCACAACGCGATCTGCGCATGATCGCCGGTGACGCCGATCCCGCCCGGGTCCTGCCCGCGGGCGCACCACCGGTGCTGGGCCACGGCGTACTGCACCGCGAACCCGACGGCACCCTGGCCCCCGGCGTCGGCCAACTCGTCCCCCAGCACCGCATCTCCCAAGGCCACGCCATCGGCCTGCTCGACGATATCGCCGGGTCCGGCTTCAAAATCCTCACCGACGGCCCCGTCGCCGATATCGTCCTCACCGACGATCAGTGGGCCTTCCTCGACGAAATCGAAGCCACCGTCCTGCAATTGAGCACCGACGGCCGCTACGGCACCTTCGCCGACCTCGACAACGCCTACCTGCCCTGGCTCCGCGAACACCACGCCGTCGCGGCCATCCTGCGCCCCGACTTCTACCTCTACGCAAGCGCCCCCACCCCACCCGCCCTCGGCGACCTCATCGACGAACTCCGCGCCCACCTGCGCCCCGCCTACCGCACCACCGCCCCGGTCACCGGAGCCCTCGCCGAACTCCTGCACCCCAGCCCCACAGAGTCCCGGTAGCGCCGGACCCTTCCGAGCCCGTCCTATCGACAGGAGAAACATCATGGGCTACCACACCTTCGACGTCGATGTCATTGTCGTCGGCGCCGACCCGCCCGGCCTCACCGCGGCCGCCGAGATCGCCTCCCGCGGTGCCCGTGTCCGCATCCTGGACAAACACCCCCTCGACCCGAATTCCCCCGTGCCCGCCTGGGCCGGGGAACACGGAATCGACATCCGCTTCGGCCGCGAAGTCACCGCCGTCGACGACAACGGCGTCCGAATCACCGTCACCTCCAAGGACGCCCAGGGCCGCAGCTACCTGACCACCGCCCGCCGGTACGTTGCACAACCATGACCCTGACACCCCAGCAACGCGCGGTCTACCAGGCCATCGTGCACGGCCAACGCTCCACCGGCCCCCAGCACTTCCCCCTGCTCGACGCGCAAGGCCACCTTCAAGGGCCCTTCGGTCTCATGGTCGAAGTCCCCGACATCGGCGGCCCCCTGCAAGAACTCGGCGCCGCCCTGCGCTACCACACCGCCCTGACCGCCCGCGAACGCGAAATCGCCATCCTCACCGTAGCTCGCTGCACCGCAAGCGATTTCGAACGCCACGCCCACGAAGCCGTCGGCCGCGCCATCGGCCTGACCGACACCGAACTCACCGCCCTGCACGAAGGAACCTTCACCACCCCCGACCCCCGAGAACAAGCGATCGCCACCCTGTCCGCACAACTCACCACCCACCCCCTCACCACCCCCGCCGACCTACCCGCCACCGACATCCTGGACCGAGCCTCGGTCATCGAGGTGACAACGCTCGCCGGTTACTACCGAACCCTGTCCCAACTCATGGGCATCTTCGGCATCGGCGCACCCGAACTCCGCGATTAACTACTCACACAACGGCATTCGCCTGCAGGGTCGACTCCGAAGTGGCCGGGCAAGGCGGCATCCCACCCGGCCACTCATCGAGCACGGCGAACGTCACGGGCAGTGCGACATCGATCCGCCGACTCTTAACGGGCACCGCTTCCTGCGGAGTCGAACACCACGATGCCCGGCCGGTCGCACCACGACCGACACGACCACTCTCGCGCCCCCGACCTCACTAAATCCCCTGCCGAGCCTGGCAATTGGCTGGGAACCCTCACCGGCCTCGATACAACCCGCGATCGCCCGCACGGTCCGAGCCTTCGGGATCGGTGTCGCCGGCCGATCCATGCGTGACCGCTCACGACCCCCAGTAGATCTCTCCGACTCCATCGCTGCCGAACCCGATGCCTTCGAAGAAGATGTGGTGCACGTCGATTCCGTCGAACCAGGAGGTGTGGTGCCGGGTGGCGCGTTCGGTCTGCACGATCGCGTCGAGCAGATCCGCGACGGTGAACCATTGGCCGTTGGGAGCGCGGTGGGTGACCGGGTCTCCCAGGCCGCGCAGGGTGAGTTCGGGCGTGGTCAGCGCCACCTGCTGCAGTTCGTCGGCGGTGGGGTCGCGGAAGTCCGCGTTGTCCTCGTGCCACACCTGTACCGCGAGAGTCATGTCGGCGATCTCGGCCGTTGCGGTGGCGCGCTGGTTCGACAGGGTCGGCGAGATGGGCTCGGGAGGCTCGGTGAGGGTGATGCGCAACGTGCCGGACAGGCCGTTGAAGAATTCGAGGGACACCGGGGGAATCCTGGCACACCACACCGGGTTTCGTGCCAGGTGGATCAGTCCTTGCGGCCGGGGCGGCTCACCGGAAGCGAGTGACCGGTCTCCAGGAGGGATTTGAGGTCGCTGAGCATGAAGGGGTAACCGCCGCCGAAGCCTTCGGGCTCGAGGTCGCCGGAGATCAGGACCGAGATCAGCGGGGCGCCGGAGACGTCATGGATGATCGTGAGGGCGCACGTATCATCGCCGCGGTCACGAATTTCGTAGCGCAGGTACGTTTCCGGTTCCGCGACGAGATTCTCATCGCCCAGGAACCGGATGCGCGCGGCCAGCAGCGTCGGCGGATCGTAGTCGGTCACCGTGCCACGAATGATGATCACCGGGTCAGCGTCGATCGGCCGGGGCCCGGTGGGCGCGAAAACCGTGAAGGCCCCGCCGATTCGAGGTTCGATGACGCTGCGGCCGCCGAAGCCATAGCGCACGGTCCACTCGGGATCGGTGATCGCGGCCCAAATGCGTTGCGCCGGTGCGGCAATGATGACGCGATGGATCTGGGTCGTCTCCGGGCGGGCACGCGAGCGGATATCGTCCAGGCTCACGATTCCAGATCCTTCTTCAGATCGGCCAGCGCGGTGATCTGCTGCTCGGTGAATTTGTCGATCCAGCGATCGTGGATCAGCCGAATCGGCACGGGGTTCAGATAGTGCAACTTCTGGCGTCCGCTGCGCACCACGGTCACCAGGCCCGCATCCTCGAGCAGGCGCAAATGCTTGCTGATGCCGAACCGGGTCATCTCCACCCCGGTTTCGAGCTCGGTCAGCGTCTGCCCGTCCCGGGCGAACAGCGCGTCCAGCAGATGCCGCCGGGTGGGATCGGCCAGCGCCTTGAACACCGCGTCCTCGTCCACACCCCCACCCTATACGAGACCAAAAGGTCACATGACCGTTGACATGTGACCTTTTGGTCACCTATCGTTCCGGACCATGAAGCGATACATAGTCCTGTACCTCGCGCCCCTGTCGGTCGCGCAACGATTCGCCCAGGCCACACCCGCCGAAGCCGCGGAAGGCATGCAGCTGTGGGTCGAGTGGAGCCGGCGCATCGGCACCGGCCTCGTCGACGGCGGCAAGCCACTCGGCAACGCCCGCCGCATCACCCCGACGGGCACCTCCGAGACCGACAGCGGCGTGATCGGCATGTCCATCCTGCAGGCCGAGTCCATGGACGAGGCGCTCGAGCTGGTCGGCGATCACCACCACCTGCACTGGGCCGAACAGTGCGAGATCGTCGTCCTGGAAGAGCAGCCCATTCCCGAACTGCAGCACTGACATCCGAGCGTCGGCGACATCGGCTCGCCGAACGCAAGGGCGTTCGCCAGCGCCCGCGAAGTTCAGCCCTGCAGGGCCGGGACGAGAACCAATTCGCACCATTGGCGAAAGCTCGTCGGGCTCGCGGTCGCCGCGGTGCGCACTACGCCGTTGTCCAAGCCTTCATTCTTGGCACGCATCATGTCGACAAACGCGGTCGCGATCGCCCCGCTGGCCCCTTGCGCGGCGAGAGTGGCGCGGAAGTCGTCGAGAGACTCCCGCTCATATCGGATTTCGCGACCGAGCACCTCAGAGAGCGTGTGCGCCATATCGTTCGGCGACAGATCCTGCGGCCCCAGCAGCGCGACCTCGCCGGTACCGGACCAGGAGCGGTCCACGAGCAGGCGCGCGGCCGCGGCGGCGATATCGCGTGTGGCGACCATCGGCGCCGCGAAGTCGGCGGGCGTGGTGCCGGTGAAGACGCCCGCGTCCCGAATCGAGATCGCCTGCCAGAGCAGGTTATCCATGAAGGACGGGTTCGCCAGCGCCCGATAGGCCACCCCCGTGCTCGCGATGAGATCGTCCATCGCCAGCGACGCCGTCACATGCCCGGCGGTACCGGCCACGGGAGTCCCGCGACCCAACGCCGAAATCCCGACAACGTGCCCGACCCGGTGAGCGGTGAACGCCTTCGCCGCCGCGCGGGTGAATCCGGAGAACGCGGCCTCCAGGCTCGGGGCCCGCATATCCGGCGGGATGAGCCACAGCACCGCGTCCGCGCCGGCGAAGGCGCGGTCCACGGTGTCGGGATCGCGATGTGATCCGGTGACGATCTCCGCGCGAGCGCGAACCTGCGCGGGGAGCCTGTCGGGATCGCGCGCGATGACGCGCAATTCCTCAGTGTGAGTAGGGTTTTCGAGCAGGTTGCGCAGGACTTGACTGCCGATGCTCCCGGTGGGAGAGGTAATGACGATCATGATTCGAGTCTGCTGAGAGAACCCCCGCGCCGTCCAAGACCCTTTCCATCAATTGATACCCTGAGGGTATGGATCTGGATCTGCGCAAGCTCCGCTACTTCGCCGCGGTGGCCGAGCATAGGCATTTCGGCCGGGCCGCGGACAAGTTGTTCATCGCCCAGCCCGTCCTGAGCCGTCAGATCAAGGCGTTCGAGCACGAGCTCGACTGCGAACTGCTGGTGCGCACCACCCGCAGCGTGGAGCTGACCGCCGCCGGGGAACAGCTCTACCGCGAGGCACAGCGGATCTTCGACACCGTCGACACCGCCGTGCGGCGCGTGCAGGATGCCGACCTCGGCGTGCGCCGACTGGTGGTCGCCTTCTCCACCGGACTCCATGTCTCCGAAGCGATCCGGGAATTCTCCCGGCGCCACCCCGAGGTCGAGACCGACGTGGTCCCGGCGCGCTGGCGCGAAGGCGACGCGCCACTGCGCGACGGCCGCGCCCGAATCGGTTATCTGCGACGGCCTTTCGACGAATCCGGGATGCGTGTCATCCCGGTCGATATCGAACCCCGGGTCGTATGCATGCCCGCCGCGCACCCGCTGGCCGCGCGCACCGAACTCACCATGGCCGACCTCGACACCGAGCCGATGCTCGATATCGCCAAACGCAAGACCACCTCGCTGGAGGAGAAGTTCGAACTCGTCGCCTCGGGACACGGACTGGTGCTGGTCCCGGTCAGCGTCGCCCGCGCCTACGTCCGCCCCGACCTGGCGCACCGCCCGGTCACCGACGCCCCCGGCACCGAAACCTGCCTGGTCGTGGCCGCGGACAACCGCGACAAGCTGGTGAGCGAATTCCTCGATATCGCCCTGGCGATGCTGCGCCGTTAGGCGTGGATTACGCGGTCTCGGAACCGAATTCCGGGAACAGCGTCACCTGTGGCCGCTCGGCCGCCCACTCGCGCAGCCATGCTCCCGTCGGGCCGTAGATCTCGGCCGACACCAGCTCAGCGCAGTCGAACACGCTCTCGAGCCATTTGGCGCCCCGCTCGTTATGTGCCTGCGCGGCATCGGAATCGACATACTCCTCGAGGGCCACGTAGCTGCCCGGCACCGCGGAAAACCATCGGTACGTGAGGGTTTCGGGCTCCCCGGCCGCCTGCGTACGCAGGGCGAGCGCGGCCTCCTCGAACTCCGCCTGCCGACCTTCCCGGACATCGAACCGCGCGCGCACGAAAAAGCTCATGCCCCATTCCACCAACGCGACAGCCGAAGATCAACGGGCTGTGCGACTTCGGGTTGCGGCACGGTCGCCGAGCCAATAGCGTAGTCATTCATAATGAATGACGTACATACTTCTGATTCGGGCATGGCCAGCGGCGACGACGGCCTCATCTACGACCCCGGCGTCCGGCAGTCGATGCACATACTCGCTGACGGGCAAGACAGCGCGATGGAAGCCGCCGCCGCGCTGCGACTGGCCTGGCAAGCCGTGGACAAGCTGCGAACCAGCGGCGCGGGCGGCCGCGGACTCAGCACCGGAGCCCTGGATGTCCTTGGACGACTGGCGGTTTCCGATCACGACCTGAGCATCGGAGAACTGGCGCGAATGTGCGGAGTCAGCTCCCGCAATATCACCGGCCTGGTCGACACCCTCGCCGCCAAAGACCTGGCCGAACGCACCCCCGACCCGCACGATCGACGCGGCGTCCGTGTCTCCATCACCCCGGCCGGCCACGAATGGCTCGAATCCTTCCGCGAACCCACCCGCCGAGCCATGGCCGCCATCTTCGCCGGATTCACCCCCGACGACCTCGCCCAGCTACGCCACCTGTCCCTGCGAGTAGTGCAGAACCAACGCCGAATCCAGCACTACCTCGACAACTCCGAACCCCCAACGTCCTAGCGCCACAAGGAGAACCATGCCCACCACCCCACCCACTCGCGACATCGTCCAGGCATACCACCGCGCACGTTTGCGCGCCGACATCCCCGCCGCGGCCGAACAGCTGGCGCCGGACTTCTCCTTCCGCAGCCCATTCATCGAATCCAACAGTCCCACAGGCCATCTCACCGGAATCGAGCAGCTCGTCCACATCACCGACCATGTCGAGATGATCACCGAGCTCTACACCGACACCGACGCCGTACTGATCTACCACCTGCACACCAACTCCCCCGCCGGAATCCAGCGCACCGCAGAGCATTTCCGCCTCCACGACGGCCGCATCACCGAAATCGAGCTGATCTTCGACCCGACCCCCTGGCACGCCATCATGTCCGCCGCGAACCTCGAAAAGCACTGAGCGGGCAGCAATGACGCGGCGATCAACCCAGTGGTCGTATCGAGGGCGCATACGCGGTGAGGGTCAGCGGTAGCGATCCGCGATGTCCACCGACCTCGCGGCCACGCGCGGTCAACGCGAGAACCCCGTGCCCGGTCACCCGAGAGTCCGGACCGAGACTGCGAGGTCCCACCGACGCACTGTCGGCGATCCGGCTCACGCCCACCGACTCCAGTTCAAGCCCCTGCTCGGAGGGATGCGGATCGCCCTCGAGATCCAGATCGCAGAGATCATCTCCGCGGTATGCCCTTCTGAGAATCTCGCCGTTCTCGGCGATACACCAGCCACCCCAGTCGTAGGCGTCGGAGTTCTTGTAATAGTGCGCCGCCCCGAACTGGCTGCTCAGCTCAGCGCAACGCTCATCGATGGAGGGGCGTGCCACACGTTCCAGCACACGTTCTTTCATATCATCGCAATGCAATTCGAAGAGCCCCCGTGTGAATTCGTCGTCCAGGTACTCGCGAATCCGCTGTTCATCGCGGGGAATGTGCGAGGTCGGGTCACCGAACACCAGCGTCCACCCGTCCAGAGCGGCACTGACGTAGACGCGTTCGAAGTCCAACTCGTTGATGCTGCCGTTCCGTTTGGCCACGGCCCGTCCCATCGCGATGGTCGCCGGAACCGGATCCGAAAGCCCGAACGCCTCGAGCACCGCGCCCTGATCCCCGGTCGGTAGTGCCCACCAGAGAGATTTCATCACGACGGGGTTCAACGGGGCCTCGCGGGCGGATTCGCTCGTGACAAACCGATGCAGCAGCCTCAGATCCTCCGAATCGAGAGTGTGCCAGCCGATTTCAGCCAGTGCCTGCAACGCCATGTGCCGTGCCGGAAGCGGTGATCGCCGGATCCGGCGCAGCAGCGGAGCCACGTCGGTGCCCAACGCGGCGAAAGAACGCGCCGCGGCCTTGCGCACGTTGTCTTCCTCATCGTCGAGCAATGCCGCGAGCACGAAACCGTATTCGGTTCGGCCGTTGTCACCGATATCGCAGGCAACTCGATAGCGCGGCGAGTATTCCGCGCCGACCCGGATACCCTCGGAGTATTCGATCGCCTGGTCGAGAGTGGCGAGCCCCAGCAGTCGGCACAGACGGGACTCGAGGCGGGCAGCGATGGCGGCCGCACCAGGCTCGGCTCGCATTCCCGCCAGCAACTCCACCAGCGGCCGGTAGGCCAACGGGCCGAGCCCAGTCAGCACCCGCGCGCACGCATCGGCCGTGCTCGTCGAATCGGACTCGCGCAGCCCGCGCAACATGGCCGGTATCGCCTGGCGGCCGGCGCCGATCAGTGTCCGCACGGCCGCTTGTCGGCGATGCTCCTCGGCCGACTCGAGCTCCGCGATGGCATCGTCGATACTCACGTGATATCGAAACCTTTCGAAATGCGTTGTCCTGCAACGGATGGTCTGCCCAGCACCGTGCCACAGGGCACCGACAAACGACGTGAGCGCTGTGTGGCCGCTGGCTCGTGAAGCGGGTGGCCGAGGGATATACCGGAGGCCGCGTCGGTGCCACCCGACCTTGTTTTGCTACGGGTCGCCATAGAAGCGCCGCTGTTACCAATGATTGGTATTATCGTTCGATGGGCAGGAACACGTCATTCAGTCTCGACGCGCATTACCACGAGTTCATCGAAGCGCAGGTCCGGTCGGGCCGATTCCGCTCGGCCAGCGACGTCGTGCGGGCGGGACTGCGCATGCTCGAAGACCGCGAAACTCAGCTCAACGCTTTACGCGGTGCGCTCGACGACGGCGAACGCAGCGGAGCCTCCACCCCCTTCGACTTCGACAGCTTCCTGACACGCAAGCGCGACGAGCAGTAAACGCCCGGTGAGTCGCTACCTTCTCTCCCCCGCAGCCCAAACCGACCTCGAAGAGATCTACGACTACACCCGTAGCCGCTGGGACCTCGCCCGGGCCGAGGACTACATCCGAGCACTGCAACACGCGATCGAACGCGCTGCCGCAGACCCCCGCATCGGGCGCGAATGTGACGAAATTCGACCCGGCTACCGCAAGCTCCCCGCCGGATCACATGTGCTGTTCTACCGGCTCACCGACGGCGCGGCGGACATCGTGCGCATCCTGCATCAACGAATGGACGTTGACCGCCACCTCTGAACTACACCCGATCCGCACCGCGATCGCACCACCCCGAACTCCCGACCCTGATTTCGCACGCGCGGGACAAGGCATCGCCCGCAACCGCGACCAGGCAGCCCGGTCGCGTCGCGTTCCGGTGGCGGGACCGCAGCGCACTCGCCCATCGATCGGATGCCCCTGGCGTCAGAGATCGAACCTGACGGCGAGCACCATCTTGATGAAGTCGAGCATCTCCGAGGACGCCGTGCCGTCGTAGCTTCCGGCCTCCAACACTGCTCGCACGCAGGGAATGAACCGGTGCACCGCGAGCACGCGGCCCTCATCCCAGCCAATCGAGAAGATCCGCAGGTCTTTCGGCATCTCGCGCGCATCGACCACCGGCACCGCAAGCGCCACATCACGATGACGCAAAAGCGTCTGACCGTCGACGATCACCACTGTCAGATAGCTGTCACCAGCGGCGATGGTGTAGATATCCCCCTGGCGCAGTTCCCTCAAAGGGGCATGCCCATGCCGATACGCGCCAAGTCCGCATCGCTGTACTTCGGTGGGTTCTGCTGCTCGTGCGCGGCGATGCGCCGCAACTCCTTGTCCGCGAGCCGCTGGAGAACGGCCCGGTTGATCTCGGCACTGACGTTGCCGTCCGAACTCTCGCGTAGAGCCTCGGCAGTCGTGTCCGGGAGGCTGATGTTCAGTTTCGCCATGCCACCACGGTAAAGCGTCACGCTTTACCGTGGCAACCCCAACCTGGACAGAATCGCCGATGAAGTCGGCGACAATGAGGAGGACCTATCGGCCGTGTGTCGATAGAGAAACTGCGGCGCAGTCACGATTGCCACGGCGCACCGGCGCCAGGACCGCGTCCCGGCGCTGGCGGATCGGGAGATCACTTGCGGTGCAAGGGAATCCGTGTGATCAGTTGGTGCACTTGGTGACCAGGATGTGCCCGTCGTCGTGCGTGCCCGCGACACTTCCCGAGGACGGCTGGTTGGTCAGCTCACGCAGCTTGTTCAGCGCGTTCTGCTCAGCCTCTTCCCGCGTGGCCCCTACCCCGCCACGATGCCACACCTTGCCCTGGCTTTCAGCAACCGAGCCGCAGCCATTGGACCAGCTCACCGTCAGTTCACAGCGCCGGTCATTGCACTCGCTCATCGCGTCACGCTCAGCGGCGTCCGCGCTCGGATAATTCCACGCCGCACCCCAACCACTACCGCCCTGCATATCGGTCGTCGCGGCGATGGCACCGTAATACCCACCCGGACCACGCTCGGCACTGGCGACCGGACCACCCATCACCGTGACCGCGGCCGCCGCAATGACCACCACAGCGTACTTTCGTGCTGTCGACTTCAAGAAAAGTCCCCTCCCACAACGCTTTACAGTACGGCCCGATCTTGGTCGACCGGTACGACGATGTCCAATCCGTTTGCGTTCACCAATAGACGGCGAGTTGGCTGCCGTCGCCAATGTCGCGCAGGCATGAGGTCAGAAATCGGGGCTGGTCCGTAGTCCGGCCGGGGCGGCGAGCGCGTGCTCGGGACTCGACGAACGCCACATCAGCCGGGGTCAGCCGAAACAGCCCTGCTAACGGCTGGAGGTCGCCGCGGAATCTGCTGCGACCCCGGCGAGCGTGAGCGCGCGCATTCCCGCCTTGAGATCCGTCATAGGGTCCAGGACCGCGACCAGATGCTCGCGGGTCACCGAACGGGAAACGGCCGCGTCGACGAACACTTCGATCGACGTGGCGTTCTGCCCGCGCACACATTCCATTGCCGCCAGCATCTTGACCGCACCCGGGGTATCCCAGAATGCCGGCACAACCCGCCACGCGTAATCGGCAACGGCCGCGGACTCGCCCTTGCACCACCGCGCCAACGCCGGATCCCACCAGTACACGAACGTCAATTCACGGCGGGCAGCGCGCGGATCGAGCACTTCATCGCAGATCTCCGCGGGCGCACCGGCATACAGGGCAGGAAGCGGACGGCTCTCATCCTGTATTGCCGCCATCTCCGGCGAGGAAGCCATCCCGCCGGACAACACCACCCCGCCGCCGGGCAGCAAATGCAACGTCGATCCTCCACTGCCGCTGGACAACTCGACACCGAGAGCCGCAGCAGAGAGCACGTGAATGCCCTCGTATCCACCTGCCGCGAGCACGGCCGCGATCGCGGCCCATCGTCCCCACATCTGCTCCGGCGGTGGCAACTCACCCTCGTCCATCACCGTTGCCCGCACCCCGGCGATCCGATCGGCGTCTGCGTCCTGTTGGGCCTGAGCCCTCGAACGTTGTTGCCCGGCAAAGAATTCCGGCCGCCGTCGACGCTCCGCCGCGCTCGCGGTCCGGGTCGAGCCCACTCCCGCCTGGCCCACGCCCGCGTTGTGCTGGGCCGCCGAGTAGGTACCGATGACACCCCCGACCGAGGTCGCGATGCCGAGCACGAGAAAGATGTAGCCCAGGGTCCTGCCCGAGCTCTTCTTCTCCTCCAGAGTCCGGGAACTGTTCCCGGACACGCACGTGTCACCCTCGTGCATCGTCAGACTCCCGCAGACCGGGTCGTCGTTTTGCAGACTTCCGACCGCGATCGCGATCATCGCGATACCCCCGAGGATGCAGCCGATCGGCCACCGATAGCTGCGTTTGATCCCGGACATCAATCCCTCCCCAATTCTCAATCCCCGAGCAGGGCACCCGCCTTGCCCGCGCCGCGCATCTTGCCACAGGCGACCCACGGCGGCCCGCTGCTGTCAACCCATCGACCGCCGGGCGGATCGGTCGGCACGTATTGGACACGAGTCGATTCCACGACTCATCGGGTCGGAAGGACGGTGGCCAGGAACGATTCGGTGTCGGCGGCGGACTGGGTCAGGACCGTGAAGTGGGTGGCCGAGGGATAGATCTGGAGTCGGCTGTCGGTGCCGCCCTGCTGAAGTTGTTGTTGCAGAGCCACAGTGGTGGGTATGGGCTGCAAGGTGTCCGACGCGCCTTGCAGGAGTAGTACCGGCTGGTGGTAGTCGGATGCCGGGACCGCGAGGTAGTCGATCAATGCCGCGGTGATGGCCGGATCGGACAGTGGCCGGGAGAACATCTCTCCGATGGGCTGGCCTGCTGCGGCCTCCTCGAGTGAGTCCTTGCAATCGATTTCGGCCTGGGCGATGGCCACCAGATGGCGGCCCAGCGGGCTGAGGTAGTCGGTGAGACGCAGGTCGGGGCGGGTGTGGTCCAGACCGGCGAGCACCATGATGAGCCGGGTGCGGAACCCGTCGAGTACCGACACCTCCGGCAGGCCCGGCTGGGCCAGCGCCGCGATGAGTTGTTCGACATTGCTGGTCGGGGCGTAGGACACGGTGCCGTGCAGGTCGAGTTCGGGGGCGTAGGTCGGTGACAAATGCGCGGCGAACAGCGCCGAATGCCCGCCGATGGAATGTCCCGCCAGCACATAGGATTCGGACAATGCCGGATCCACGGCGTGCCCGGCTCGGACGATGTCGAGGACCGCGTGGCCGTCCGCGCGCCCGGCGAGATAGCTGTAGAAGCCCGGTGCACCGAGTCCGATGTAGTCGGTGGCTTCGACCGCGTAGCCCTGGGACAGATAGTGCGTCAGCTCGGGTCGTTCGTTGAAGGTATCGGCCATGCCGCCGGTCAGATTGGGTGCGCAGCCTTGGGCGATACCGCTGGTGCCGTGCGCCCAGGACACCACTTTCCACCCGCCGGGCGGAGCGGCTCCGGCAGGCAGGAAGATACTGCCGCCGCTGATCTGCGGCTCACCGTTCTGTCCGGTGGTGCGGTAGACGACCCGATAGCCGTGGGCCGCACCGGGAATCAGATCGGACTCGGCCAGAGGCTCGGATCGCACGATCGTTCCGGGACCGGCCGTCGGCTGAGCCGCCGCCAGGGCGGGAGTCACTGTCGTTGCCGCAGCGACCAGCGCCGCGAGAGCCATGCCTCGCATGGGAACTCCTTGTTCGAGAGAGATTTTCAGTTATGAGGTGCGAGCGAACTCGCCGGAGATTCGACGAAGCGGTCAGCGACCGGCCGCATACCCTTGCATCCCACGGGGATTGGCGGCCGCGGACAGCACACCGGTCTCGGGATCGCGGGCCACCGCGCACATGCGCCCTTCGGACCAGGGCTCACCCACGGTCACCTGATGCCCGCGCCGGCGCAGCTCAGCGATGACGTCATCGCCGATTCTCGACTCCACGCCCACCCCACCGGGATTCATCGCGTGCGGATAGAACGAGCCCGGGAAACTGTCCTGATGCCAATTCGGCGCATCGATCGCGCCTTGGAGATCCCACCCACCGCGCACCGTCCCGCGCAGAGCCACCGCCAGGAAGAAATGCAGACTCCATTGATCCTGCTGATCACCACCCGGCGTGCCGAATGCCAGCACCGCCTCACCATCGCGCAGCGCCAGCGACGGGCTCAGCGTGGTGCGCGGGCGACGGCCGGGCACAAGCGAATTCGGCAGTCCCGGTTCGAGCCAGGCCATCTGCAAGCGTGTGCCGAGCGGAAAACCCAGTTCGGGCACAACGGGATTGGACTGCAACCAGCCCCCGCTGGGAGTTGCGGCAACCATATTGCCCCAGCGGTCCACCACATCGATATGGCAGGTATCCCCGCGAGTGGCACCGGTGCGCGATACCGTGGGCTCGCCCGCTCCCAGCGGAATCGCCTCGGGAACAGCATGATTCGCATGCCGGCCGAGTACGGGAACCCGCCCGCCCGGGCTGCCGGGCCGCAGCTGGTACGACGCCTCACGCCCGATCAACGCCCGGCGCGCAGAGTTATAGGCCGGTTCGAGTAAAGCCTCGAGGGTGATATCGGTACTGTCGCCGTACCAGGCTTCCCGATCGGCCATCGCGAGCTTCGAACCCTCGATCAGCGCATGGTAGTAGTCGGGTGTGCCGTACTCCAGCTCCTCGGGCAGCAGGGCGAGCTGCTGCAGGAACACCGGCCCCTGGCTCCACAGCCCCGCCTTGGCGATCGTCCAGCCGTTCCAGGTATAGGTGGCCGGATCCTCGTACGTCGCACTGTAATCGGCCAGATCCGCACCGGTGAGGGTGCCCGCGTGCCGCTGTCCCGAGGTATCCATGGCCGGTCGCGCGGCGCAGGCGGCCAGCGCCTCGGCGATGAAACCCTCGCGCCATACTCGCCGCGCGGCTTCGATCTGGCCGTCGCGGTCCGTGCTCGCGGCTTCGGCCTCGGCGATCACGCGCCGCCAGGTCTGCGCCAGTACCGGATTCTTCAGCAATTCCCCTGGCGCGGGCGGCTTTCCATCGGGCAGGTACACCGGCACCGATGTGGTCCATTCGGTCTCGAACAGGTGCTGCATCGCCGAGACGGTGGCCGAGACGTTCTCCACCACGGGGTGACCGTGCTCGGCGTACCCGATGGCGTATTCCAGCACTCGTGCAAGGGATTTGGTGCCGTGATCGCGCAGCAGCAGCATCCAGGCATCGAACGCCCCGGGCACCGCCGCGGCCAGCGGACCGGTGCCCGGCACCATATCGAGCCCGAGGCCGGTGTAGTGCTCGATCGTCGCGCCCGCCGGTGCGGGCCCCTGCCCGCACAACACCTTCGGCGCCTGTCCTGCCGGGGCCAGGATGATCGGGACCTCACCCGCCGGGCCGTTCAGATGCGGTTCGACCACATGCAGCACGAAGGCTCCGGCCACCGCCGCGTCGAAGGCGTTGCCGCCGTCCTCGAGCACCGCCATCGCGGTCGCCGAGACCAGCCAATGCGTGGAGGAGACCATGCCGAATGTGCCCTGCAAGGTGGGGCGGGTCGTGAACGTAGTCATGTGTGAATCCTTCAGCTGCCGTGCGCGTGATCGAGGATTTCCCGGGCGGCGCGTTGCCCCGATTCGATGGCGCCGTCGATGTATCCGGCCCAGCGGGTCGCGGTCTCGGTTCCGGCCCAGTGCATCGGGCCGACCGGGCGGCGCAGTTCGGAACCGAAGCGGGTCAATGTCATCGGGGTGGCGAACGCGCCGTAGCAGCCCAGGGTGTAGGGCTCGGCGGCCCAATCCTGCTCGATGTAATGGGCCGGATTGCGGGCCTTGGGGCCGAAGTAGGCGGCCAGATCGTCCAGTACCAGGGCGCGGCGCTCATCGGGGGTCAGTCGTGCGGCGGCCTGGGCGTGCCCGGCTTCCAGAAAGCCCACCAGGACAGCGGGTTCCGCATCAGGTGGGCTCGCGTCGAAGACGGTGCCGAGCGCGCGCAGATCGCTGTTGGCTTGCCCGGACAGCCCCTGCGCGCGCCAGAACGCCTCGTCATAAACGACATTGACCTTGATGGTCCAGCCCATCGGCATCCGTTGCAGCAGATGGTTCCGCGCGGCGGGCAGACCCGGCGAGAACCGGATACGCGACACCAGCGGCGGCGGCACCGCGATGATCACGTGCCGAGCGCGCCACTGCCGATTCCCCGCTCGCACAACGGCTTCGGTATCGCTCCACTCGATCTCGGTGACCGGAGCATCGAGAACCACACTCTCGCCGAGCTTTTCGGCCATGGCGATCGAGAGTCCCTGCGTGCCCCCGACCAGGCGATCCTGTTGCGCGCCACCGGTCGTATTGATCAGCGCGTCGATACCCCCGGCGGAGTGAATGTAGAACTGCGCCCACAGCGCCGACATCTCCTCGGGTTCGGCGCACCACACCGCATTGGTCACCAGGCGGAAGAATGCGCGACCGGTCGCGGTGTGCGCGTGGTTCTCCAGCCAGGTGCCGAAGGTCTGGCCATCGAGCGCGGCGGCGCGCGGGGCCGTCCAGGGCGCATCCACCGGGACCCGCCGCGCGGCCCTGTCCAGGCGCAGCTGGGTGAGGCCGATATCGGCCAGTACCAAGGGATTCAGCCGCGGAATGCGTCCCTGATAGCGGGTGATCCGCCCACCGAATTCGCCCAGGTGCACGCCCGAGTCATGAGTGGGGTAGGTGCCGAATCCCAGTTCCGATGCCAACCCCAGCACCCGATCCTGGCCCGGGCCGACCCACATACCGCCCACTTCGACATGCGAATCACCGCCCGGCACTTCGACATTGAGCGTGCGCCCGCCCACCCGATCGCGCGCCTCGAGCACGACCACCTCGCGTCCGGCCGCGGCGAGAGCGCGGGCCGCGGTCAGCCCGGCAGCCCCCGCCCCGATAACGATGACATCTTTGAGCTCTACCATTTGGCATACACCTTGCATCTCAAATACACGATGTATGTGAGAGTACTATTGCCGATGTGGCTGTCAAGGGACTACGCGCTGAATACGCCGAAGCAACGCGATCGGCCCTGCTCGAGGCGGGGCGACGGTTGTTCATCGAACGGCACTACACGGACCTGTCGGCCGAGGAGATCGCGCGGGCGGCCCGGCTGACCCGCGGCGCGCTGTATCACCACTTCGGCGGCAAACAGGGCTTGTTCGAAGCGGTCTTCGAAGAGATCGAACAGCAACTCACCGAACGCCTCACCGCGACACTCACCGGCGGTGACCCCTGGCAGGACGGCCTGCGCGCGCTGGACGCGTTCCTGGACGAATGCACCAGCGTCCCGTATCAGCGCATCGTTTTACAGGAGGGACCGGTCGCGCTGGGCTGGGCTCGCTGGCGCGAACTCGACGGGCGTCACATGCTGGGCCTGGTCCGCGCTTCGGTCGACGAGCTGATCCGGGCCGAAGTCTTCCCGCCCCGCTCCCCCGACCTGCTCGTGCGCGCGATCTACGGCGCGCTCACCGAAATGGCGTGGGGCATAGCCGAATCGGACGACACCGCGCAGGCGCGCCACGATGCGGGACTGATCGCGCTGGACATGATCAGCTCACTGCGCCTGAACAACTCGTGAGGTGCGTGCGCTCGTCAGATGCGGGCGGAGCCGCTCGGTGAGGTCAAGGTCGTTGCTGTCGCTGGGAATTGGCACGCCAGAATCCGCGCTCGGATCGCTCGACCACCAGATCGGGGTGCCGGGCCTGTAATTCGACGGCGATATCGTCCAGCGATATCGGGCGCAGCCAGCGCTCGGAAATGGTCATCGGGTAACCGGTGGTGAACCTGCCGACCGGGCCGTAAACCCATCGGGGCCACCGTCGTCGGGTGAGCTTCGGGCTGGACTCGACCGGCTCGATCGCCAGGTACCTCGCACCGTGCGCGGTGATCACATGGACGCGCGCTATCGCGGCCCACGGAATCCGCCCGAATGGGCTGAACGTCACCGCTTGATCGTCCACGACCAGATCGGGTGCGGGACGCACGATGTGGTGCAGTCCCAGCAGCAGCGCGAGGGTTCCGGCGAGGATCGGAGCCAGCACCGGAAACGTCAGCGTCGACCCGTCGCCGGTCGTGACGAGCAGGAGCGCGCCGCCCGCGATCGCCATCAGACCCATCGCCACCAACTCGACCCAGCGCACCCAGGACGATCGAAAGATGGTCGGCGCTGTCGAGAATTCGTGACTCTGGTCCACGCAGTGGACTGTAGCGCTCGCCATTCCACCGGTCCGGTCGCGGGTTCATTGGAATCTCGTTGGTGGGCCATTGGTCCGGCTGCGCATGCTCAGCGAGCCCTTTGGTTCTCATATCGCTCGGAGCAGAACATGAGCCGCAAGATTCTCGGCGGTGCCATGCTGGCGCTGACCATTACCGCCACCACCGCCCTCACCGCTCTCCCCCACATTGCCGCGCCCGCGGCCGCATCCTCGGTTTGCGCGGACGACGACCTTCCGGTGTACGGCTTCAAGCACTTCGAAGACAAGTTCCCCAAGAATGCCGTGGGCGCGATGTTCGCCCTCAACGATCAGTTCGACAAGGTCCAGCGCGCCGTGTTCTGCCTCACCAATGTCGAACGCGCCAATGCCGGTGTCCCCGCACTGAAATGGAGCGACGACCTGTCCGGTAGCGCCGCCGTGTTCGCCCGCCACGCCGAGGGCCGCCAATGGTGGACCGACGGCGCGAACTTCCACGATGACCCGGACCTCGCGGGCGTCCCGGTCAACACCCAGGTCCAGCAGCGTGTCCAGTCCAACAACCCTTGCACGTACTACAAAGGCGACGGTCACGAGGTCAACCGCTGGTCCGAAAACCTCTACGCCGGTTGGGATGCCGAGTCATTCACCACCGCCAAAGCCGCCGTCGCCTGGTGGATGAACAGCCCCACCCACCGCGCGAACATCCTGGACCGCAACGTCACCAAACTCGGCGTCGGCGTCCGCTCGGGCGCGGCCCGCCCCGGCATCGATCCGGCCAAGCCCGCGGGCACCTTCGTCCAGCAGTTCGCCGGATGCAGCTGAACCCCTGCCCTGCAGCCCCTCTCGCGATTCGCGACTACGGTGGAAGTGATCGAGTTCGCCCACGCGTGTGAAGGTGGTACCCGATGTTGGATTACGGCCTCGACCTATCCGAGGTGAAGCGCGATATCGCCCTGCCCGACTTGATAATCGAAGGCCGCGAACTCGACGATCTGGTCTCGGCCCACCCCGATTGGACCATGCCCACCCCCGCCGCGGGATGGACGATCGCCCACCAGATCGCCCATCTCGCCGCAGCCGACGCGAACGTCCTGAACGCCCTGCATGACCCCCAAGCCTTCGAGGGCGAATTGAAACGCGCCGACGCCGACGGCCCCGCCCATGCCGACCTGGTCGCCGTCGAGGGAGCGGCCCTGCCACGATCAGAACTGTTGCACCGGTGGCGAACCGGCCGAACCGAGCTGGCCGCGGCCCTCGGCGATATTCCCCTGACCCACGAATTCCCCTGGTACGGCTCGCAATTGACCCCGCAGCTGATGATCCCGCTGCGCCTGATGGAGACCTGGGCCCACGGCCAGGACATCTACGACACCCTCGGTGCCACCCACGCCCCGACCAGCCGCCTCCGCCATGTGGCCGCCCTGGGTGTAGCAGGTGTTCCCCTGTCGTTCTACGCAGCCGAACTGCCTACTCCCCCAACCCTATTCCGAGTGGAGCTGACCGCTCCCTCCGGCGACACCTGGACCTGGGGCCCCGAAGACGCCGAACAACGCGTCCACGGCACCGCCCTGGATTTCTGCCTCCGAGTCACCCACCGCAGTCCACTCGGCTCCACGGATCTCACCGCCGTCGGCCCCGATGCCCAGAAGTGGCTCGAAGTCGCCCGAGTCTTCCTCTGAGCCGTCATCGGACAGCACGCAGAACCCTTCGACTAGTCAACCAATGGTTGACGATACGTCTCGAGTCAACTATTAGTTGACGCACGGCGAGAGTTTGTGAGTGGTCCTCGCCGACAGCACATCGAGCCGAGGAGTCGGAATGGAAGCCTTCGAAAGCGCTGCGCGCCAGCATGAGTCATCGGGCAAGCGGGCGATCATCGTCGGCGCGGGGATCGCGGGCCTGGCCGCCGCGCTGCGATTGCATCAGCAGGGCTGGGACATCGTCGTGATCGAACACGCGCCGAGCCGCCGCAGCAGCGGCTATCTGCTGAACCTGCACGGACCCGGATATGACGCCGCCGAACGGCTCGGGCTGATACCGGCATTGACCCCGCGCGATATCGGATTCTTCACCTCGGTCCTCGTCCACGCGGACGGCCGCGAGAAACTCAGAATCCCCGCCGCTGTCACCGAGGCCGCCGTCGGGAACCGCGCATTGAGCATGTTCCGCGGCGATCTGGAGTCGGCACTTTACGACGCCGTCGCCGAGTCCGCCGACATCCGCTTCGGCACCACGGTGCGCGCCATTGCCCAGACCCCCGGACAGGTCGCAGTCACCCTCAGCGACGACACCCGCCTGCACGCCGACCTCCTCATCGGCGCCGACGGCGTTCACTCCCGCGTTCGAGAGCTCGTATTCGGTGCCGAGTCAGAGTATTTCGTGGACCTGGGCCACATGGTCGGCGCATTTCCCTTGGAAACACCTCCCGCTCACCTGCCCGACGGATTCGGCACCACATACATCGGCCCCGGACGCACAGCCGCGGTGATGAACCTGGGACCGAAAAGGTCCTCGACCTTCTTCGCCTACCGCTGCCCCGACCCCGACACCGAACTCACTCTCGGCCCCGCACCCGCCCTCACCCGAGCATTCGGAGATCTCGGCGGCGGCGTCGCCGAAGCACTCCCTCAACTCGACGCCAACCCCGGTACCGCCTACTTCGACTCGGTCGGCCAGATCGTAATGGACCGCTGGAGCCAGGGCCGAGTCGTCCTACTCGGCGACGCCGCCTGGTGCGTAACGGTATTCGCCGGCTACGGCGCCGCCCTCGCCCTCGACGGTGCCGACCAACTGGGCACCGCCCTGGCCGCCCACAACGACGTCCCGGCCGCCCTCACCACCTGGGAGACGACCCTGCGCCCCGAGGTGAAAAAGCGACAGTCACTGGCACGCAAGGGAATCGCCCGTTTCGCCCCACCAACACGCACCCACGTCTGGGCAGGAGAACTAGCCCTCCGCGCAATCCAACTCCCCGGCATCCGCACCCTGGTCCACCGCTCCATCCAACGCGCCAACAACTGACCGCCGAGTCCGGCCACCGATATCCCTGTGATGCCCCGCGTCGAGACTCACTCTGTCTCAATTCTTTTCGGGTGCGGACGCGGCGAAATCGGACCTGAACCACCCCGCATGACCGGCTACCGTGGACACTCGACGAGGTAGGCATAGGACAGAGGAGCGTTGACGTGACAGTGTTCTCCGGACGCGCGATGTGGGGGCCGCGCTCACGAACGACAACACTCGTCGGGTCGCGGTATGCGGGTTCTCAGGCCCCGTACCAAGACTCACGTGGACGCATTCGCAGTTGGCGCTCACATGGATCCTGAAATGCCTCCGACTCTCGCACCCGGCGTTTGCCCACCTCAGCGAATCATGCTGGAGGACCTGCTGATACGACGCTGGCAACCGGAGGATCTCATCCTTCGGTTCGAAGCGATTACGACGTCGTACGAGCACATCCATCCGTGGATGGAATGGCTAGCCGAGCCGACCACACTCGATAACCAACGCGCATTCGGTGAACGCGTCGCCTATGGGTGGCCAACTCCCGATCGAGCCTTCAACTACGGCATCTTCGACACCGACGGCACAGTGCTCGGTGCGATCGGCCTGCACGACTGCCTCGGCCCACCGGCCGTCGAGATCGGCTATTGGTGCCACGTCGAGCACACCGGTCGCGGTGTCGTGACCCGCAGTGCGGCCGCGCTGACTCAGCTCGCGATCGCACTGCCAGGTGTCGACCGGGTCGAAATCCACTGCGACGAAGCCAACGTCCGCAGTGCGGCCGTCGCACGCCGCCTCGGCTACCGCCTAGACCGGATCGAGCCCCGTGCGAAGCGTGCCCCCGCCGAATCCGGTCGCGGCATGTACTGGGTCATGGATCGATAACCCCAAGCCGCCCAATTTCGCTTCCGATGGACGCCAGGCCACCACACACGCCGAATAACCGAAGTCTATTGTCCCTCCCTTGCTCGAGCGCGGTCCTGCTGGGTGAGTGACTGCCCGTGAACAACCGCGCCGACGTAATCGCTCCACTTGTTCGCCAATTCGGCCAGCCGCCACCATGCTTCGTGAACGAGTTCATCGGAGGCGCTTTCACAGGTGTGGAGCAGTTCAATTGCCTCGACTTGCGCGGCAGCGAGTCGGTCTATTGCAGCACCCGGAGACTCGTTGCAGCACTCGGGAAATGGCGCGCAGCACTGCACCCAGGTGTCGATGCACGTGATCACCAGCTGCCGAGTTATGTCCAGGCTCCCCCGCCCCGGGTATCGTCGCCGAGCGAGGTGTAGTTCGGCGAGAGCACGCGAAAGCTTCGTGACCGGGTGCGCATCTGGGTCGTCGCCGATGTGGCCACAGCATGCCGCAAGCACCTCGTGCCAATCGGGAAGATTCGCCCGGGGTGGCGTCACGGGAATCGCCATGCCTACAAAGAGCACATGGGGCTTCATAGCCGATCAATCCTCGGCGAGCCCGGCGCTGTAGGCAGCAGCCGCCAAATAGACAAGACACTGCGGGCCGTGCGCACCATGAGCGCCCAATAGGAGCCGAGCATGAGCGAGTTCGGAAATCGAGGGTTCATCGAAACAGTTGCGGGACTGAGTAAGCCACAAATCTCGCTGCGCAGGCATGACCATGTCATCCTTTGGTTCTCACGAAGGTTGTGCCAGAGAGGAGCCAATCGAACGGAGACTCGACTCGGCGGCCGATCCACATCGAAGGGTGTCAGGATTCGTCGCTCGAACCGTCCCGCACCGGGACACTCGCTAGCATGGCTTGAAGGCGAGCGCCGAGGGGTCAACCAATGAGCGAAAGTCAGCAACGCGAAGGTCGCTATGTCGGCCAGCGAGTACGCATGATCCGGAAACGCCGAGGTATTTCCCAACAGGTGTTGGCCGACAGGATCGGCAAGTCACGTGGCGCGGTGGCGAAGTACGAAAGCGGCGAGCGACCTGTCGATTCGCGCCGCACACTGTTGGACTTGGCGCAGGCACTCGGCGTCACCATGAACGATCTGACCGGCCATGAAGAGGAGAAGCTCGACCCTGCATCCGCCGGATTTCACTCCGTGGTTCCCGATATCGAAACCGTGCTGTGGTCACAGGGGAACACCACGGACACCCGCCCGCCCCGCAGTGTGGATGGCCTACTCGAAATGACGCGCGAGGCCACCCGAATTCGCGACAACTGCGACTACGCCACACTGGGTCCGATGCTCGTGCCGATGCTGACCGACGCTTACCGACACGTCCGCCAGACCGACGATGAGCGTGCGTGGGACGTATTCGGCACTGTCGCATACGGTGTCGCCTCCGCGCTTCGCGCTCGTGGCTATCACGCGCTCGCATGGACGGCGTCGCAAGAAGCTCAACGTGCGGCCGACCGTACCGGTCAAATCGCGCAGATCGCGGCCGCCGCATTCAGTCGAGGACAAATCATGCTGTCGCGCCCCGGCGCGCTGCCGGCTGCGCTCGCGACCACCATGGACACCGCCGAGCGAATCTGCGCTGACGTTCGAACAATCGGTGAGATCGAGACATACGGAATGCTGCACCTGCAAGCGTCCATGGTGGCTGCCACGATGGGAAAAGACCCCGCGCCGCATCTGGCCGAGGCAGCCGATCACGCCAGCAGACTGGCCGATGTGAAAACCGCTCCCAATCGATCCGTGGCACGAAACGAGTCATTCGGCCCGGCCAATGTCACGCTCTGGCAGATGTCCGCGGCGATGGAAAGCCGCGAGCCCGGCCGGGTACTCGCTCTCGCTCCGACCCTGTCAGTAGACGAGCTGCCCAATGAAGGACGACGTGCGCAGTATTTCGTTGAGATCGGTCGCGCCCAGGCCATGCAGGCGAACTATCGAGACTCCCTGTACGCCCTGCTGCGCGCCGAACACACTGCGCCCCAACATGTTCGAAATATGGTGACTGTTCAGGAGCTCGTCGGACACATGATGCGGACCGCGCGACGAGAGCTCACAACCGGTGAACTCGGCAGACTCGCACATCGCGTCGGTGTCGTACCGTCCTGAATTGGCGGGCACCGTACGCGCTGCGACAAGTCACGAGTTGCTACGGTGGTGAGGACTTGATCGGGCCCCTGCGGGGCTGTTGACTGGCCCAACATGGAACGCTGGGGTGCGGATCTGTACGGAGATCCCTGTGGCGGTTGCGGTTTCGAGTGGTCGACGACCACTGAGCAGGCGATCGAATTGGTCAGGCAGCTGCCATCGCGATGCCGGGCTTTGCTGCATGATCGGACCGGCTCGGAACTGCACCCCGATTTGGGCTGGACAGTGTCCGGCTATGTCAGTCACATCGTCGACAATCTGAGAATCTGGGCTGAGCGATCGGCGGGGGCACGTCTTGGTGGTGCGACCGAGGTCAGCGGCTATGACCCGGATCTGATCGGCCGCGGCCGTCGCTACAATGACGTCGCGCTCGCTGGCGCGCTGTGGTCACTCGAGCACGCTTCGCGAGAGTGGGTGGAGTCGATCACCGCCGCACTCGAAGCGGATGTCGTTCTCGTACACGCCGATCGCGGTCGACAAACGGCCGCTGACGTGGCACGTAACAACGCTCATGACGGGTTCCATCACATATGGGATATCGAACGGACCCTCGGTGCGGTCGACACCGAATAGGCGACGGTGAGTTGGTCGCACGCCAATCGAGTCGGACCGGTGAAGACAGGTGGACGTATGTTGGAGCGATGACTGTCGATACTCACGGCGCGCGGCCGACGGCCGGCGTCGTCGCAACCGATCAGGATGCCGTGCTCAGCGCGATCGCGGGGGTGTTCGGGCGGCTCGAGGCCGCGCTCGGGGCCAAGGATGCCGTTGTGTTCGACAGTGTGTTCACCGATGACGTGGTGTTCATCAATCCCGCGGGCGAGATGGTTCGGAACTGGGATGAGCTGCACGATTATCACCAGTTCGCGATGCGGAACAGCCCGGATGCCGAGGCGCATTACGACATTCTGGCCGTGCGGCTGCTCGCCGGTGGACATGCGATCGTCAATGTCGAGCAGACGCTGCGGACCCCGGATTTCGCGGTAACCAACCGTGGGACATGGGTTTTCACCGAACATGACGACAACTGGTGGGTCTGCTCGGTGCACAATACGAATGTGGCGGGGAGTGCCGGACCACCGGCGGCGGAACCTGCCGACGTGTGAGGTTGTGGCGAGTTCAGCGAAGCAGAACCTCGATGCGGTGCTGCGCGCAGATCTCCATGATGATGTCGAAGATCGAGCTGTCGTCTCGATTGGTTCGCCTGCCGAGATGAGTTCTTGCCGTGGCAGATTCGTTCCACACGATCGTGAACGGGGTGGTCGCTCCGAATCCGCCACGCGTGCAGTCTTCGAAGGCGTCGAGATTCCAGCCGAAGTATCCGCCCGGACCGTTCACCGCCTCGCCGATGGCGCAGTAGAAGGTGTCCTCGTCAACGATGTGAGTTCCGTCGAGCTCGTATCGGGTGCCGGGTGGGTCGTCGGGGAGGGGCGTGCGTCGGTGCAGGGCTACCGACAACCATGCGCGGAGCGCGGGCCGGTCGATGTTGTGCCACAGGCCATTTCGGGTCAAACGGCCGGATCGCACCAGCTCCCAAGGCCGCTGCGCCTCGGGACGCAATTCATGGCAGGACAGGCTCAGCGTTACGTCGGCCAGGGCGGGGTCGTCCGCGTTCGGCCGGATGTGTTCGGCGGTAACCCGATTGGCGAAGTAGCTGGCGAGACGGTGGCCGGTGGGATCGAGGAAGTCGATGTGAGCGTTGCCGAGCGCGGCATGTTTGGTACCGAGCCGTTCGGTCGCGCGCCGCAATTTTTCCCGGGGTGCGCAGCCGAGCAGGACCACGTGGCGCGTGTAGGGGTCGTTCGGCATCGATGGATCCGGGGTGAACAAACCTGTCGCGTCGAGGGCGTCGCACCAGAGGTCGTCGGCGTCGTCACCGGTGAGCCGGTACTTGGCTGAGGGAATCGTGGTGTGAGGTTCGGGCATCGGTTGAATCTAACGCGGGTGGAGGCCAGGGCGGGTTCGCGCCTTGGCGAATTTGCCGCGATGGCCTCCCACCGGGAACAAGAAGGGCGGTGGGAGGACATCGGGCACGGCGAGCCGGGTCGCGGAGCTCGCCGTGGCCGGGACCGAGGGGGCATTCCGGCGGCCGGCCATCGCCCGGTGCCGGGCAGGGCGCGGGTGATGGTGGCGCGGCGGGATGAAGACGGTTCGGTTCCGGCCCGCGCTCGCGGTGATGTGGGGCAGCCGCGGAGCGCGAGATGGGTTCGGCTACAACGGGATCGGGGGTGATCGAGGTGTGGCCGAGGGGTTATGGGCGGTTGGCGTAGGCGGAGTGGGTACCGAAGGTGCGGTAGCCGTAGACCAGGGGGGCGGCGGTGCGGGTTTCGGCGGCCTTCACTTCGCCCAGGAGCAGGATGTGGTCACCGGCGTCTATGGCTTGGTGGAGGTGGCAGGCGAGCCAGCCGGGGGCGTCGGTCAGGCGCGGGAGGTCGTTGTCGAATTGCCAAGGGACACCGGCGAATCGGTCCGCACCGCGTTGGGCGAAGGTGATGGCTATGCGGTCGTGGTCCGAGCCGAGGACGTTGACGCCGAAGCGCTCGGTGCTCAAGATGGCCGGGAGCAGGCCGGAGCGGTGGTCCAGGGCCACGCTGATCATGGGCGGGGCCAGGGACAGCGAGGCGAAGGAACTCACCGTAACGCCGAAGGGCACCTGGCCGTCGGTGGTGGTGACGATGGTGACCGGGCCGCAGACACCGGCCATCAGATTGCGAAACGTGTCCTCGGACAGCATCTTTGCTCCGATCAGGTGAAGTTCTTGGTGGCCGTGTCGCCGGTGGCGCGGCCGAGCAGGACCTGACCCGCCTGGGCGAGCATGCCGTCCTCGTCGATGGTGAGGTGGCCCAGGATCACCTCCACATCGCGCAGGAAATGCTGTGTGGGGTCCTGGGTTTGGTAGATGGCGGCACCTGAGCCGCGTACGGCGGTCTGGATGGCGTCCCACGCCAGGCGGCCGACCGACAGGCAATCGAGTTTGATGTTCGCACGCATCTCATCGCTCATGGACGCGGTGCTCGCGGCATTGACCTCGATGGTTTCCCGGACAGCGCGATCGAGGGTGGCCTCGGCGGTACGAAGCTGGGAAACCGTTCGCGCGTAACGCAATTGACCGGCGGCGGTATCGCCGGTCAGACGAGTGCCGAAGGCCTCGCGGCGCTTGTCCAGGCGCTCACGGTAATCGCGGACCACCGCCTGCCCCGCGCCCAGCAGCAGCGCGGGCAGCAGGAAGACCAGCAGATCGCGAATATCGTAGGAGTACAACGGTTCCGGGTAGAGTGCGGCGGCCGGATTGTCGCGCGAGAGCCAGTCGTGGAGTTCGAGGCTGAAATCCTCGGCGACGAATTCGTCGTCCACGATGACATTGTTGCTGCCGGTGCCCTTCATCCCGGCCATATCCCAGGTGTCGGGCACCTCGACCGCCGACCGCGGCAGCAGGAACAGCCGCAGCTCATCCTCGCCTTCGATCCTGGCGGCCAACTGCACCCAGTTCGCGTTGAGCACGCCCGAGCAGTACGCCCAGCGCCCCGAGAGCTGGAACCCACCCTCCACGCGCACCGCCCGCCCGGGCGGATTCGCCGCGACCGCCACCAACTGCGGTCCGGGCGTGGCGAATACCTTGCGCTGGGTCTGCTCGGGCCAGCGCGCCAGCATCCAGCCGTGCGCGATGAAGAACGACAGCGTCCACGCCGCCGAGGGATCACCCTGCGCCAAAACCCGCAGTACATCGACGAATTCGCGCGGTCCCGCGCCCGCTCCGCCGAGCGCCTCGGGCAACAGCAGCCCGAACAGCTCCTCACTGTCGGCCACGGTGGCATCGGGTAGCCGGCGCAGCTCCTCGGTCTCGGCGATGCGTGCCCGCAGCACCGGCACCAGCTCCTGTGCCCGGGCCACGAGCGGATGCACCGCGCCGAGCTGAGGATCCAATACGTCTTGCATGACTCTCCCGTCGAAAGTGGCGGTGACCGGATCTCCCCCGTCGGGCAACTCGCCGTAACTGTGGTGCCACCCCATGAGACACCACAGATGTGCGCAACGTCAACTAAGTTTCGAAAGTTAGTAAAATATGCGCGTCTGAGAAATCGGCTACAGTACGCACATGTCCAAGGTGAAAGGCGCAGGCTCACGTGCCGATACGGTGACCGCGGCGATCCGCGCGGACATCCTGGCCGGACGTCTGATCCCTGGGCAGCGACTCACCTTCCCCGAACTGGGCGCGGTCCACGCGGTGAGCGTGGGCGTACTACGTGAAGCCCTGGCCCGGCTGGTCGAACAGGGCATCGTCACCACGGTCAGCAATCAGGGCTTCAGTGTCATCGCCCTGTCCGCGCGCGATTTCGCCGAGCTCACCCAGGTCCGCACGCTCATCGAACCGCAGTTCATCCGCGTCTCGGTGCAGGCGGGATCGACGCGCTGGGAATCGGAAGTCGTTGCCGCGCACCATGTTCTGCAACGCACCCCGTACTTCGCCGAAGACGGCACGGCATTCAGCCCGGCATGGAATACCGCGCACACCGACTTCCACATGACGCTGCTGGCCGGATGCAGCAATGTGTACATGCACGACGGCACCGCGCGCCTGCGCGATGTGTCCGCGCTGTACCGGCGCTGGTCCCCCATCCGCAGCCCCGTCGATGAGGCACTGGCGCGCATCACGACTGAGCACCGCGACCTGATGGACGCGGCGCTTGCCCACGACGCCGACCGCGCGGAAACGCTACTGCGCGAACATATTCAACGCGCGGCCGACGAGATCGTCATTGCGCGGGAATTTCCCGAGCCGTCCGCAGCCGCGCAAGGATAACCATGCCCGCGCCGCCGATGAGCGCGAGGAACGATGCGCCCAGTACATAGCCCGGCCCGGCGAATCGCTCCAGCCCGAGCGCGTGATCGAGCGAATACCGGCCGGGCCCGGCGAGCCCGGTCCCGAACGTGGTGAGGCCGTACAGCAGCGCGAGCTCACAGCCACCCTTATTGGCCCACAACCCATTTGCCGCCGTCATGGCCACCGCGACCACCATGGTGCCCACGATCAGCGCGGTCCCGGCGGCGGTGAACAACCCACCCGCGAACAGCACCGCGCCGAGCACCTCGGTCGCACCGGCCACAACAGCCATCGCGGGCCCGGGCCGCAATCCCCATTTCTCGAACACTGCCCCGGTGCCCCGCGGTCCGGAGCCGGAGAACCACCCGAACAGCTTCTGACACCCGTGGCCCGCGATCAGCACAGCGAGTGCCACCCGCAGAAACAGCAGTCCCGCATCCATTGTCAGCGTCCTTCCGTCAGGCCGTACGCGGCGGCCCCGTTGCTATCCAGAATCGCGGTCTTCTCGGCCGCGGTGAGTTGTTCGGCGTTGCGCACCAGATCGACTGCGACAGTGGCGGGTTCGCGCGGGGTGTCACTGCCGAGTACCAGCCGATCCAGCCCGAGCGAATCCCGCATTGTGCCGAACAGATACGGATCCTCGATGAGGCTGGTGTCGTACCAGAATCTGCGCAGCTGACCCAGTACGCCACCGAGTTCGGCGTGCAGTTCGGGATCGGCGGCCCGCAGCCCGCGATCCCAGCGCCCGAACAGGTACGGAATCGTCCCGCCGGTGATCCCGCCGATCACCCGGACGTTCGGAAAACGCAACGGCACCTTGGCCGCAACGAGCCGGCACAGCGCGATCGCCATCTCGGTCGGCCCGCAGAACGCGGGGGTGAGCATGAATTCCGCGGACCCCGGCGCCATCTGCGGGGTCGCTCCCGGATGCAGGAACACCGTGGCGGAGCGCTCGTTCAACGCCGCCCAGATATCGTCGAACTCGGGAGCGTCGAGGGGGCGCCCGGCGACCGACGGGCCCAGATTCACACCGCGAAAACCACATTCGTCGAAACAGAAGTCGATCTCGGCGAGCGTGGCGGCGATATGCGGCAGCGGCAGGCTCCCGAACGCGCCCAATCGGCCCGCACCGGCAGTCACCGCCTCGCGCATCATCTCGTTGGCGTAGCGAGTCGCGGTGATCCCCGAGCCCGCATCGGGAAAGTACGGCTGCACCGCGCCCACACTCATCACGGTGAGATCGATTCCGGCGGAATCCATATCGCCGATCCACCGCTCGATGAACGCGGCGTCGCCCGCGGCGAACTGCCGCCGCGCCGCGGCGGTCAGATGTGCGCCGTAATGCGCGAAGGAGTCCACCCGCGCCCGGGCATCGAGGGAGTCCATCGTGTCGAAGAAGCGCGGTGGAAGGTAGTGACTATGAAAATCTATGCGCATAGTCGCGAAGAATACGCACATCTATCAAACATTCGAAAGTATGCGCTGAGCACTCCCAGCTCCGGGCCATCAGCACAGACGTGCGAGAATTGACCCCGTATCCGATCGGAAGGTACTGATCCGCAGTGAACATGGGCCTGGTTTTGGGCGACCGCCGCTTCCGCGCTTCGGCACAGGAGCACGTGGTGTTGCCGCATTTCCTCAGGTAGCCACGCCCTGCTCCCACCGAAGCGTCGTCGGCCATCGACACCTTCGACCCGCACGGGAGCCACATGTCCACGATCAGCTGGACCGAGAACGACACCCTCCACACCGCCCGCTGGCATTCGGAGAACGGAACCCCCGCCGCGGCGCAGATCGTCATCATCGACGACAGCACCTCGGCGAACAACGCCCTGCGACTGGCCCGCTCGGGCACCGGACTGCTCTGGCGCGGCGACTTCCACAACGCCCGGCATCTGCTGCGCGCCATGGATCGACGCCTGGCCGGGAAATCGACTCCTCCGGCCGGCCGCCGGTCCGGGAAATCGGCATCGGGAGATCGGCGTTCCGCCAAGGGATCGCCCCCGGCGTCGGTGCGCGGGGAACTCGGCGCGGTCTTTCACGCACAGCGTGAGACCCGGTCGCGGCGAGCCGCACTCCTGGGCAGCGTGCTGATCGAGCTCGAGGTCGATCGCTCGATCGACCTCGGCCGCGCACCCGATGTGCGCGCGGCCTGCGAACACGCCTACGGGGAACCCGCGCACGAGCTCGGCGAAATCTCCCGCGAGACAACCGTTATCTCACTGCCCGAGCTCCTGGGAGTCATGAGCGCGTACGAGTGGCACCGCAAGGGCATCGACATCACCGCCGTCGGTGGTCGCCTGCACCCGGCCTACGGCGTCTTCGCACCCACCCGCGACGAATACATCGATCTCCTTGCCGCCATTCCCTTTCCGGTCGCTGACCCGCTGGTCTTCGATATCGGCACCGGCACCGGAGTCCTCGCCGCAGTGCTCGCGCGGCGCGGCGCACGACAGGTTCTCGCAACCGACCTCAACCCCCGCGCGGTGCGCTGTGCGCACGAGAACATCCGCCTGCTCGGCCTCGACAACCAGGTCCACGTGACGGAAGCCGACCTGTGGCCCGATGACACCACCCGCGCGGATCTGATCGTGTGCAACCCGCCGTGGCTCCCCGGAATCCCCACCTCGGCATTGGAATTGGGCATCTACGACGCCGCCTCCGACATGCTCAACCGCTTCCTCGGCGAACTCGTCGACCATCTCACCGCACCCGGTGAAGGCTGGCTCATCCTGTCGGATCTGGCCGAACACCTGGGCCTGCGCACCCGCGAGGAACTGCTCGCCCGCATCGCCGCCGCCGGTCTCGAGGTGCTCGGCACCCACGAGACCGCACCCCGCCATTCGCGCGCGGCCGATGACACCGATCCGCTGCATGCCGCGCGTGCACTCGAGCGCACCATGCTGTGGCGGCTGGCACCGCAACGCTGAATTCGCTTCAGGATGCCCCGGTCTCGGCCGGGGTATCGAGTGCGCGGGCGGTATCGCGCACCAGCGTCCGGAACCACTGATGCCCCGAATCGAAAGTGTGCACCGAATGCCACCACAGCGCTTCGTTGATCGGCCCGGCATCGAATGGGCACGCGATCACCCGCAGTGTCGGCGGCAGGTTGATCGCCTGTGTGAGCCGCTTCTGAATGATCGCGATCCGATCGGTGCCCGCCACCAGTAACGGCAGCGCCACAAAGCGATCGATGACCGCGCGCGGGCGTATCAGCACACCGCGCTCCGCGAGTCTGCGCATCATGAAAGTCGGCTCACCGGGCTCATATTGTCCGAGCACCCAGTGCAATCCGGGTAGCTGCTCGGCGGTGGGCGGATGCTCGGCGATCGGATTGTCCCTATCCACCAGCGCCACCCACTCATCGGAGAACAGCTTCGAACTGGGCACACCGAGCGGGAACGCACCGTGTGGCGCGATCAATCCGTCTTCGGATCGCGCCGAGGCGTCGGAATGCAGCTCCGAGGGTTTGATGAATTGCCGCAACCGCAGCGAGGCATGCGGTGCCTGCGCCTCGAACGCCGACAGCAGGCTGGGACCGAGCACGGCGACCAGATAATCCGAGACGGTGAGCACGAATTCGCGATCCGAGGTGGCCGGATCGAACTGGGACTTGGTGTCGAACAGCCGGTCCGAGAGCTGCATGACCCCGCCCGCCTGCTCGCGCAATTGCGTGCCGAGCGGAGTCAATTCGTAGTGGTTGCCCACGCGTTCGAGCAGATCGTCATCGAAGTGCCGCCGCAACCGCGCGAGCATGGCACTGGCCGCGGGCTGGCTCACCCCGATTCGCGCCGCGGCCCGGCTCACATGCCGCTCTTCGAGCAGGGCATGCAGTGCTACCAGCAGATTCAGATCCGGGCGAGCAGACATCCGGCAAGGGTATCAGTCTGGGTGATGGCTGGATACAGATCAATGATTTCACGAATAACCCCAGCGTAATCACACTGGAACGCATGGTTGACATCACCGCCGTGCTCGATGGCGTGCACGGACCGGTTCTCTACGCCGTGTTCGTCGCCTTGACCCTGCTGCTCTTCTGGATACCGACCGGGATGATCATTCCGGGCGAACCCTTCTTCGTCCTGGCCGGAATTCTCGCCGCGAGCGGGCAGGTCTCACTACCCCTGGTGCTGATCGTCATCATCGCCAGCGCGATCATCAGCCCGATCGGCGCGTACGCGGCCGGACGACGGTTCGACGGCTGGATCAGCAGCCGTCCCGCCGATTCCAAATTCCGCCGCCTGCTCACCAAAGGTGAAGCCGCACTGCGCCGCCACGGCGCACCCGCGGCCGCTTTCGCGTGCTGGATTCCCTTCCTGCGCACCACCATTCCGCTGATGATCGGCGCCTCGCGCTACTCCTTCACACGCTTCGTCGCGTTCAGCGCCACCGGCACCACACTCTGGAGCGCGCTGTTCATCATCGGCGGCTACTTCGCCGGGCCGTTCTTCCAGAAGTTCGCGATCTACGTCGGCATGGGCCTGCTGATCCTGCTGGTGCCCCTCATCTTGTTCAAACTCATCCGCCGACTCGTGCGCGGCCCCGCCGCCAAGCAACCGGCGCAATGAACCCGCCTCACCGAAGGCATTCCGGCCCAACCACACCCACCGAGAGGATTCCTATGACAAGCAATCCAGTCACCGCGTACACGCACGCGCTGCTGATCGACGGCACCGGCACACCCGCACTCGCGGATGCCACCATCGTGGTCACCGACGGCGAAATCACCGCCGCGGGAACCGATGTGCGTGTACCGGCCGACGCGAAGATCGTGGACCTGGGCGGTAGGACGGTGCTGCCCGGACTGATCGACGCGCATGTGCACCTGGGTGGACTGGGTTTCGGCAACACACCCGCGTTCGGCGGCCGCGCCGAGACCGACGACTACGCCGCCGCCCGCTCGGGCGCGCTGCGGCACGGCGTCACCACCGAACGCAGCCTGGGCGATTTCCTCACCGACAGCCTCGCCGTGCGCGATGAGATCGAACGCGGTGAGCTCATCGGCCCGCGCCTGTTCACCAGCGGCCCCAGCTTCCAGGTCGAGGGCGGGCACCCCAACGGCAGCGTCTGGTTCAACGATCCGGTCGCACTGCGCGAGGCGGCCCGGGTGCCCACGACCGCCGAGGAAGCTCGGCACGCGGTGCACGAATTGGCCGACGCCGGAGTCGATCTGATCAAAATCATCATCTCCAACAACGCGATCTTCGGCCCGCCACGCCCCGAGCTGAAGATGCCGTGGGATATCACCGCCGCCATCATCGACGCCGCGCACGCCCGGGCACTGCGCGTGGTCACCCATACCGAGACCCTCGCCGACGCCCTGCAGGCGGTGCGCGCGGGTTCGGACGATATCGAACACCTGCTCATGCGCGCACCGGAACCCCTCGACCCCAGCGCATTCGACGAACTGTTCGAGCTCATGGCCGAACGCGGTACGTATCTGGTCGCCACCATGGTCGCCCATCAGCACGAGTCCACACCCGAAACCGACGCTCGCACACTGCGATACGGCAACCACCTGATCAAACGCGCGTACGACCGAGGAGTGACGCTCGGTGTCGGCTCGGACGCCCACTCGGCGGGCATGCACGGCTGGGCGCTGCGCAACGAACTCATCATGATGGTGCACGACCAGGGCATTCCCGCCGCCGACGCCCTCGTCGCGGTGACCAGGACCAATGCCGAACTACTGGGCTACGCCGACACGATCGGCACGGTCGAAGCGGGCAAACGCGCGGATCTGCTGATCATCGACGGTGATCCGATCGCCGATATCACCGCCCTGGCCAATATCCACCAGGTCCTGCGCGACGGCGTCGTAGTCGTCGACAACGCGCACGCCTGAACCGAGACACCCGAAAGGAGCAGCGCCATGACAGCGGAAACACACCGCGGCACCGAATCCACGATCATCACCGAAACCCATAACGGTGAACAGTTCGACGTGGTCTACAAACCCGCGCGCCGCCCGCCGGACCTCGGCGAAGGCAGCGATGACGAATTCGCGGGCAACGGCTACCTGGGCTACTGCCCGCCCTTCCACACCCGCAGCTACCAGGCCGCGCCCGGAATCCGATGCGATCAGGACCAGCCGGTCACCCTGCGCGACGGCACCGTCATCTACACCGATATCTACCGCCCCGACACCGACGTGCCGGTCCCGGTGATCATCTCCTGGAGCTACTTCGGCAAGCGCCCCGGTGACGGTATGACCGAGTGGAATGTCAAAGGCGTTCCCCGCGAGACGATTTCACTCATGGCCAAGTTCGAATCGGTCGATCCCGGCTACTGGTGCCACGTCGGCTACGCGGTCGCCAATGTGGACCCGCGCGGTATCGGGCACTCCCAGGGCAATATCAACTTCCACGGCTCCCAGGACGCCCGCGACGGCTACGACTTCGTCGAATGGCTGGCCGAACAGCCCTGGTGCAACGGCAAAGTCGGAATGGCGGGCAACTCCGGCGTCGCGGTCACCCAGTGGGCGATCGCCGCACAGCAGCCCCCGCACCTGGCCTGCATCGCTCCCTGGGAGGGCACCTCGGACATCTTCAACGAGGCCATGTACGAGGGCGGCGTCCCGGGTCTGACCTTCCATTCGGCGCTCACCGGATTCCTGTCCGGTCCGGGCCTGGTCGAGGACATCGGCGAAATGGGCCGCCGCTACCCGTTTTTCAACAACTACTGGCGCGATAAGGTCGCGGATCTGACCCAGATCCAGGTGCCCTGCTATATCACCGCCTCCTGGAGCCACTTCCACCTGCACGGTGCTTTCGAGGGCTTCCGGCATGTGGGCGATGAGCGCAAATGGATTCGCGCACACCGGGATTTCGAATGGCCGGATATGTACTCCCCCGGCAATATCGAAGATCTGAAGCGATTCTTCGACTGCTACCTCAAGGACATCCACAACGGGTGGGAACTGACCCCGCGCGTACGCCTCGAGGTCATGGACGCGCTGGACTGCGACTACCAGGTGAATCGTCCCGAGCGCGAATTCCCGTTGGCGCGCACACGATACGACAAGCTCTACCTCGATGCCGCGAGCGGCTCGCTCTCCCCCGAACCGGTCGCCACAGCGTCCAGCACGTCCTACGACGCGGCCGAAGGCGTGGTCACCTTCGATATGACCTTGCCCGAAGAGACCGAGCTGACCGGGTATTCGAAGCTGCGCCTGTACGTGGAAGCCGACGGCAACGACGATATGGACCTGTTCGTCAACATCCAGAAGCTCAGCACCGCGGGCGAATGGATCCCGACCCATGTGCTGGACCATCCGCATCCCGGTGCGTGGGGCAAGCTCCGCGTCTCGCGGCGCGCCCTCGATGAGCAGAGGTCGACCGACTTCCACCCGGTGCTGGCCCAGCGCGGCGAGGACAAGCTGAGCCCGGGCGAGATCGTGGCGGTGGACGTCCCCATCTGGCCCACCAGCCGAATCTGGCACGCGGGCCAGCGCATTCGCGTCCAGATCGCCGGGCATTACATTCGCGGCGACTGGTTCGAACCACTGACCTGGCAGACCTGCAATACCGGGCGGCACATCCTGCACACCGGTGGCGCGTACCAGGCGTATCTGCAAATCCCGGTGATCCCACCGAAATTCACCGATGCGGGCCACACCTACCGGTAACCCCAAGACTATTCAGGAGGACCCATGACCAGAATTGATGTGCACTGTCACTACCTACCCGAATTCTATCGAGAAGCCCTGGCCGCCAACGGTCATGCGCAGCCCGACGGCATCCCCTTCATCCCGCAGTGGAGTGAGAACGCCGCGCTCGAGGCCATGGACAGCCTCGGCGTGCGCAAGTCATACCTGTCGATCTCTTCGCCCGGCGTGCATTTCGGTGATGACGCCGCCGCGCGTGATCTGGCCCGGCGGGTGAACGAGGAAGGCGCACGCCTGCATCGCGCCCATCCGGATCGATTCGAATTCTTCGCCTCCACTCCCCTGCCCGATATCGATGCCGCCCTGGCCGAAATCGCCTACGCCTTCGACGAACTCGATGCCGCGGGCGTGGTCTTCGAAACCAATTTCGACGGCATGTATCTGGGCAACGAGCATTTCGCGCCGGTGTACGCCGAACTCGATCGGCGGAGCGCGGTGCTGTTCATGCATCCCACCAGCCCGGCGGGTGCCTGCACGGGTGCCGCAGAGCCGCTGCGCTATCCGCGCCCGATGCTCGAATTCCTCTTCGACACCACCCGTACGGTCACCGATCTGGTGCTCTCGGGCACGCTGGAACGCTATCCGAATATCCGGGTGATCGTGCCGCACGCCGGCGCGGTGCTGCCGATGATCACCGCGCGCGTGGATGTCATCGGCGCGAAGATGGTCGGCAAGACCGATCCCATGCGAACCGCGTTGCGGCGCTTGCACTTCGATCTGGCGGGCATGCCGGTGCCCGAGCAGCTGCCCGCGCTGTTGAGCGTCGCCGATCCCGAACATATCCACTACGGCAGCGATTTTCCGTTCACTCCGCTGCCCGAAATCGATATCAACGCCAAGCGTCTGGACGCGGCCGAGATTCTGCAGGGCGGACTGCTGGACAAGGTGATGTACGAGAACTCGGTGCGTCTGTTCAGCTGAATCCGCTTTGACGCAAATGATGGCCCGCACCGGAATCCGGTGCGGGCCATCAGTGTTCACGCGTTACTGCTGAACGGGCACCGGCTGCTGTGCGACCGGCTGCTGCACCGCGGGCTGCGGTGCGTTGATGGTGCTGAAGAACTGCGACGCCGCCGCGATACCCACCGGAATACCGACCAGCGCCGCACCGGCCGCAGCGCCGAATCCACCGGCCATCGCCCCGCCGCCGACACACCCCGCGGCAGCCGCGGGCAGCGTCAACGTCCCGGCGCTGACCGGAATGAACAGCGAGCCACCGGTGAACGCACCGAGCACGCAACCGCTCACCAGACCGATGGTGCCGCCCACCAGGGTGCCGATACCGGTCGCCAAACCGAACTGGGTTGCGGCGGTGCCCAGGGCGCGGTTGTAGCGCTCCTGCGGGTCGATCGCATCGCCCGGACCGGCCACCGGCGCGACGGCGGCGACGGTGTCGACCGGGGTCTGCGCGGCCGAATCCACCTGTGCCGCAGCGGCGACCGGTGCCGCGAACTGCTCACCGACCACGGTGGCCCCGATCGGGTCCTGCACCTGGAACTGGCCGCCCTGGGTGGTCAGTGTGCCGATCGGCGAGCTGAGCACCACCGAACCGTCGGACAGATCGCTGGTGTAGCGCACGCCCGGCAGGATCTCCACACTCAGGCGGCTCGGATCGGTATTCGCCGGGGCCGCATCGGCGTGCGCGGTTCCCGCGGCTGCCACCGCGGCGGACACCGCGATAGCGGCGATCACGACGGCCTGGCGGGCATTTTTCGTCGAGGTCTTCATCGGCCTCATCTCCATCTCTCTGGATATTCTCTTCTCGGCGCGCGCGACGACTCGCAATGCGTTGTGCGCCGGAGATTTCCGCGAATCGCGTAATGCGAATTCGCTCGGGATCCGATCCCTTTGACGTGTACCGGATCACATTCGAAACTATCAGGTGACCTACGACACTTCAAACCTATGTTGAATCGGAATAGGGGTATAAATCGAGCGAATAATGGACGTTGACAAAGCGTTCACGGCAAACGCCGAATAGCCCTTTCCGCATTGTGCGGAAAGGGCTTTCGGTGGGCGGGATTCAGGCGGTTAGATCGTTCCCTCGCGCAAGGGAATGGCCGGAGCCCCCGCGACGATACGGTTTTCCAATACGCCCAGACCCTCGATCGAGGCGGTGACGATATCGCCCTCGCGCAGGAACGGGAACTGTTCGGGCGAATGTGTTTGGGACAGTTCATTGATGCAGCCGGTGCCGCAGGTGCCGCTGCCGATCACATCGCCCGGGCGCACCTCGGTGCCGCGCGAGGCATAGGAGATCATCTCGGCGAAGGACCAGTACACATCGGACCAGACGGCCTCGGTGTACTTCTGCCCGTTGACCTCACAGCGCATGGCGAGCCGATACCCGGTGCCCTCCTTGAACGCGGCCAGCTCGTCGGGGGTGACCAGCCACGGGCCCAGGCCGGTGGCGGTGTCCTTGCCCTTCACCGGGCCCATGGACAGCGTCATTTCGCGTTTCTGCAAATCCCGTGCGCTCCAGTCGTTCAGGATGCAGAAACCGGCGATGAGCCCCTCGGCCTGCTCCGGGGTCACATCGCGGCCGTAACCGCCGAGCACCGCGCCGACCTCGAGTTCGAAATCGAATTTGGTGCTGCCCGGGGGAATAGGGATATCGCCGCTGCCGGTCGCGGCATAGGGATTGGAAAAATAGAACACCGGGATGCGATACCAATCCGGGTCCATGTCCAGACCGCGCCATTTGCGCCCGGCCCGGACGTGCTGTTCGAACGCGTAGAAATCTCGCACCGTCGGCGGTGTGGCGATCGGTGAAAGGTATTGCACGTCTGCGGGATTCAATACCTCGCCGGAGGTGCCCCGGGCGAGTGCGGCTTCGGCGAGCGAGCGCTCGGGGTCATTGAGCAGTGGCGCGATATCGTCGAGATCGTTGAGCAGATGGATACCATCGGATTCCACGATGCCGACGCGGACGGTTTCGGCGGCGGTGCGGATACGGGTCAGTTTCACGCGGATTCTCCTGGGTTGATAGCCGTCACGTTGTGTTGGGTGGTCCACTCGACATAGGAGGGCTCGGTGAATCCGGTGCTGCCGTAGCGATCCACCGAGGCACGGATGCGCTCGAGCAGCTGATCCAGATCGGTATCGAGGTCGATATGCTCGATGAAGGGCTGGCGCGCCTCGAATCCGGTCTGCCAGTACACCTCGCAGCGATTGCCCTCGGGGTCGTAGAAGTACACGCCGACGGCATTGCCGTGCGAGACCACCATGTCCAGCCGCACGCCCTGTTCGCGGAAGCGGCGGAAGAAGCCGATCACGCTCTCGAGGGAGGCGCAGCGGAACGACACCTGTTGCAGCAGTTGCGCATCGGCGGCGGCGGTGCGGCCCGAGGCGAGCAGGACCTCATGGTGTTCGGTATCGGGACGGGCCGAGAGGAACCAGACGCCCAGCTTCTCGTCATGGTCGGTGACGGTCAGCCCCAGCGTGCCGGTGTAGAACTCGAGCTGGCGCGCGATATCGAAACAGCGGATGCCGACGTGGCCCAGTTCCGCGATCGCGGGTGTGAAATCGATTGTCATTGCTTACCTTTCGCTGCGGAGATGGTGTCCAGGAGTCGGCCGGTGCCCAGCACCGCGCGCAAGCGCGCGGCGGTCGCACCGGCATGTTCGGAGGGGAAGACCGCCGCGACATAGCGGTCGGGGCGCAGCAGCACGAACTTGCCCGCCGCCGGACGCAGCAGCGCCTCGAGTTCGCCGTCGGCATCACCGATGGCGGGGCGCGATCCGCCGGTGCGGGGGCGTCGATCACCGAGTACGACATCGACGCAGCGCATGGGAAGCGGACGGAGTGCGGCGATGGCGCGCTCCCACTCCTGGTCGGTGACATCGACTCCCAGCAGGTTGAAGCGATCACCGAGTACCGCGTCCAGGCGGCGGGTGGCACCGTCCGGGTGCAGGGTCCAGGGCTGGTCCAGCGCCGAGCCCACGAGCTCATCGGCGGGCGAGCCGTCACGTACCACCAGCCCGCTGCGAAAGTGGGGCTTGGGGAGATACTTCAGATGTACGAGATACCGTCTTCCCCAAGGTATTCGGAGCATGGCCGTGACTGCGGCATCACGCACTCGCGCGGCTGCGCGGTTCGTGGTCATCACGATCCGCCCTTGCAGGATCGAGGCGCGCACGGTGATCTCGGCATGCGGTTTGCGTTCGGCCGCATAGGAATCGAGCAGTGTCGGCGAGGCATACCCGCCATCGATCAGTGCCAGTTTCCAGCACAGATTCGCCGCGTCCCGGATACCGGAGTTCAAGCCTTGGCCCGCGAACGGGGGCATCATGTGTGCGGCATCGCCGAGCAGGAACACCCGTCGATCACGCCAGCGCTCGGCCACCAACCCGCTGAAGCGGTAGTTGACCGCCCGTTCCACCTGGTCCGGGGTGATGGTGCGGTAGGGGGCCAGTAGCCGCTGGATCAGATCGAAGGGCGGTTGTTCGCGGGCATCGCCCTCGCCCGGGCGCAGCAGGAACTCGTACCGGCAGCGGCCGTCGCCGCCGGGCACGATCACCCGGGGCCGGTCCGGATCGCCGAAATGCATGCTGCACCGGTCGTCATGGCTGTCGCCGACGGTGTCGACCACCAGCCAGACATCATCGAAGCTCTTGCCCGCCATGGTGATTCCGGCCTGTTTGCGCACGGTGCTGCGTCCACCGTCGCAGCCCAGCAGATAGTCCGCGTACACGGTGTCCTCGACCCCGCCCGCGCCGCGCAGCGTGACCTCGACGCCGTCGGCGTCCTGCCGATACGAGACCATCTCGGTGCTCATATGCAGCGTGACATGGTCCCGGCGCTCCAGTTGCCGCATCAGCACCTGCTCGAGTTCGGGCTGGGAGAACTGGCTTTTGATCGCATAGCCGAACACATACGGCCGCGCGCCGCGTGCCTGGAACAGTCGCTGCTGTCGACGGCCGTAGAACCGCACGCCGGTCCCCGGTGCGATCACCGCGTCCAGGCGTGCGCCCAGGCCCAGTCCGTGCAGTACCCGCAGCGATTCGGCGTCCATGCTGATGGCCTTGGCCTCATCGCTGGTCGAGGGGTTCCGTTCGATCAGCACCACGTCCACGCCCGCGGACGCGAGTAGATTCGCCGCCGTCAAACCGACCGGGCCACCGCCCGCGATCACCACGCGCAGCGAGGATTCGCCCTGCGCCAGTGGAGGATTCATATTCGATTCCGATCTCTGTGCCGTGCGCGGGGCCACGGGAGCTCCCCGGCGCACTCGATCGACGCTCACTCTGTTCTGTAGAGCGGATCATGTTCTGCACAGTAGTCACTTTTTGTGGGTCGCGTCAAGAATGGCGACTCTTGCGTTGTTCCGCACACAGGTATACGTTCTGTGTCGCAGAACACATGGTGAGCCTGATTCCGGCCCGGAGAAGACGTCCCGGGCCAGCTCGAACGCGCCCGTCAGGCCGAAATCAGCACCGCCGGTTCGGCATTCACGGTGGCCGCAGCGTCGCGCTCCACCCTGGTACGAGAGGTAGTCCTCGCATGTCCACCGACACTCGACCGACCGTCGACACCCCGCACGGCAATCCGCCGAACCCCGCCAGACCACGCCGCATACTCGCCCTCGGCGTGCTGATCATGATGCTCGAGGGCTGGGACCTGGGCGCACTCGGCACCGTCGGGCCATCGCTGCTGGACTACGAGCCCTGGCATGCGACCGATGCCACCATCGGCATGCTGGGCAGTGCTCTGGCTGTCGGAATGCCGATCGGCGGTTTCCTGGCCGGACGGGCGGCCGACGCCTGGGGTCGCCGCGCACCGGTGCTGGTCTGCCTGGTGTGGGTGTCGATCGCCATGTCGATCAGCACCTTCGCGCCCGGACTGGCGATCTTCGCACTCGGTCTGGGACTGACGGGGATCGGTATCGGCGGGCTGACCACCCTGACCATCACCTTCGTCGCCGATGCCGCGCCGGCGCGGCGCGGGGCATTCTATGTGGGAGCCGCGCAATGCGGTGTCGCGCTGGGCGGGGTGATCGTCGCGTTCGTGGGCCGAGCGGTACTGCCGCAGTGGTCATTTCAATGGTTGTTCCTGTTCGGTGCGCTGGCCCTGCTGCTGATCCCGGCCTGCTGGTATCTGGTGCCGAATCTGGCCGCGGGCCTGCACACCAAGGAACACGCACCGTTGCGCGCGCTGCGCTCGCCGGAGTTCCGCCGCCTCACCGTGCTGTTCTCCACCGCGAGTTTTTTCGTGCTGCTGCTGGTGTCTGCCGTGGCGGTATGGCTGCCCACCCTGCTCGTGCATAACGGGCACGACCTGCGCTCCGCCCTGGGATTCACCGTCGCCTTCAACGGTGGTGCGATCGCGGGCACCTTGATCGCGACCGTGATCGCCGATCGCGGCTGGACCAAGGCCACCATCCTCGCCTGCCTGGCCTGCGCGTCGGTGGCCATGCTCGCGCTGAGTGCGGCCGGAGCGACCTGGTTGATCCTGCTCATGTCCGCGGCCGCCGGTATCGGCGCGTTCGGCACCCAGAACCTACTCAACGCCTACATCACCGCCTCCTACCCACTTCGCCTGCGCGGCACCGCACTCGGGCTGATCATGGGTTTGGGCCGCGTCGGTGCGATCGCCGGACCCGCCTACGTCAGCGCCGTCACCGGCACTTGGTCCGCGCCGGCCATCGGCTTCTACGCCCTCATCGTGCCCGCGGTGATCGCCGCCGCCTTCGTCGTCCTGATTCGCCCCGCGTCCCAGCCCGAGTACAGTGTTCTGGTCAGCAGAACGCCCTAGACCGAGCCCGCGGTCGCATCAGCAGGAGGAACCGTGGCCGTAGCCGCCGGATATCCCATCGAATCCGTGGACACCGCCATTCGAATCCTGTTGATGCTCAAGGACGAACCCGAACTCCGCATCGCCGCGGTCGCGCGTGAGCTGGGCGTGGCCCGCTCGACCGCGCACCGCATGCTCACCACCCTCCAGGCCCGGGACATGCTCCGCCAGGACCCCGCCACCAAAGCCTTCGGCGCGGGCCCGGCCCTGGTCGAACTCGGCATCGCCGTCATGGGCGCGGCCGATCTCAAAGCCGCCGCCCGCCCCATTCTCGAGCAACTCGCCGAACGCACCGGCGAAACCGTCCACCTGGTCACCCTCGAGGGCACCGAACTGGTCTTTGTCGACGGTGTCGAAGGCAAACAGGTCATCCGCGCGGGCCTGCGCACCGGCCACCGCACCCCCGCCCACACCACCGGCGCGGGCAAAGCCCTACTCGCGGTGCTGGATTCCACCGAACTTCGCCGCCGCTACCCCACTGCCCGCCTCACCGGTGGCACCGACGACGCCGTCCACACCCGGCGTGCCCTCGAGACCGACCTGGACGAGGTTCGCACCCGCGGCTACGGCATCAACCACGCCGAATCCGAATCCGGCCTGACCGCGTTGGGTGCGGTCATCCACGACACCCGCGGCGGCGTCCGCGGCGCGCTGTCCCTGTCCGGCCCGTCGTTCCGCATCCCCGCGGCCAAGATCGACGAACTCGCCACCGAATTACGCTGGGCCGTCGAAGAACTCACCACCCGACTCGGCTGACCTGCCTAGCCCGCAAACATGAAAAGGTGTCGCCAATGACCCCGCTCGAAGAACTCGAGAACGACATCGCCCGCAGCGGCCTGCTCTTCGACCCGCAGATCGCCGACGACTTCATCCACGGAACCGCCCGAATCCCCAGTGCCGGAGTCGATGTCGCGGTGAACGTCGATCCCGAACTCGCCGACCACCCCGACCCGGATGCCACCGTCCTGCTGGCCGCGATCGAGCGACTACTCACCATCGCCCCCGAACGCTGGCACCAGATCATCGATGCGATCGCACAGGAAATCGAAGAGGCCGTCGGCGACCAACCCATCGCCGAACCGATCGACCTACGTGATGACCTGACCCTCAGCTCCACCGTCGTCTTCCACGATGCGACCCTGCTGTCCTTCGCCGCCCCGAAACAGTTCCCCGACAGCTGGATTCGAGTCCAACTCGATGAGGATCTCGCCGTCGACGGCGTCGCGGTGGACGACAGGGAGGACGATGTCGAGACAATGGAATTCGAGTCGGCCGACGACCTCCTCGACCATCTCAGCGCGGCGGACAATCCCTGACCTGACCGGCGTGGATCATCACACCAGTGGCTGGTGCTTTCGAATCCGGTGCCGCACATAGCCGATCTGCGGTCCGCCGACACTGCGCAGGAACTTGGGCAGGAATCGGTTGACGAATCCCACGAACTGGAAGAGGTGCTCGAAGCGGCGCTGATCGGCCGCGGTCCAGGCCACGCCCATATGCTCGCGCATATGGGGTGCCAGGAATCCGGCGGTCAGAAAGCGCAGCAGGCCGCCGAAGAACAGCCGCAGATACCAGTGGATCATCCGAAGGTGTAGCAGGTCGTCGACGTATTGCCGCACCTGCTCGTCGATGCTCACCCGCCGGCAGGCGTCCAGCCAGTACGCGTCGAAATCGGCTCGGGTCTTGGGCCACATATCCGGATGCACCTGCAAAGTCGTGCCCAGCGCCGAGGCCGTGGAGTAGAACGCCTCGGCCTGTTCGGAATTCATTCTGCCGTGCAGCATCTGGTAGGAATCCTCGAAGCCGACGTACAGACACGCGGCCACCCACAGCTGGGTATTGCGATCGAAGGCGTTGTATTTGACCTTCGCTCCGGGCTGGGACCGCACCTGCCGATGCGCGACATTGACCGCCGCGCGCATGGCCTGCTTCTCCTCGTCGGTGCCGAGGATGGCCACTGCCAAATAGGAGGCGGTGGTGCGCAGTCGTTTCCACGGATGCTTCATGAGCGCACCGGATTCCACCGTGCTCTCGACCACGCCGCGTCCGACCTCCGGCCACGCCATCTGCATGGCCACATTCGCCGGTGCGTTGGACAGTCCCCAGAAATCGAGCGCGTCCGGCAGCTGCGGTAGCCGTTTGCCGCCGACCCGGTGCACGGACGGAATATTGATGCGGGTCTGCTCCAGGGTCAGCGGCGGCGTGCTGCCGGGCTCGGGAGTTTTCGCGACCGACATACGGCGATGCACGGTGGGCGCGTGATCCTCCTCGACATACGAATCACTGTGCGGATCATCGTAATTGGGTTCCCAGCGCGGTGTGTCCAGGGTCATGGTGGTCCCTTCTCGAATCAGCGCGCAGCTCTGGCAGGAGCGACGCGGTCGGTGAAACTGCCGTGAAATCCGGGGAATACGTGCCCGTGCAGACGCGCGATAGCGAGCGGAGCTCGTTCGATGTCTCTGGCATCCAGGATGATCAGCGCGGTGCGATGTTCGGCCGCCAGATAGGTCAGGGCCAGAATCCAGCCGTCGTCCTCGGCGGCGGTGGCCGATCGCGGCACGAACATCGGCTCACCCGGGAACTCCCCGGCGGTGAACTCATGGCGATGTTCACCTCCGGTGCGATGGTCGAATTTGACTATCGCACCGGCACTTTCGGGATGATAGGCGGCGAAGTAGCTGAACCGGTGCGCCCGGCCGGTGCGCCGCTCATCGTGCATGGGGAATTCGACCGAGGTGAACTCGCCGAGATCCTCGCGTTCGACGCGGCCGGACCGGGTGATCCGCACGCGCACCGGACGTCCGACGGCGGGCAGTCCGTCGCGGAACTTCTTCAGTGCGCCGGTGAGGAATTCGAGCGATTCGTGGCGCACCACATCGAGCACTACGTCATCGCCGTCCTCGTAGGCGTTGTCGATGTGCACGTAGATGAAGGGTTCGCATTCGATGATCCGATGCCTGCCGCCATCGCGCGGCACCAGCACGATGCGCATGCCGCGCTCGGGGCGGTACGCGGCGGCATCACCGTGGGTTCCCCTGCCGAGCATGGCGAGTCCCGCTCGCACGGGGTCCACCGTGATCGGCGCGAGCGCGAAGACCAGGAAGTGTTCGGTAATCGCGAAATCGTGCTGCACGATGACATCGTCGAGCGCGATCACTCCGAGCGTGCGCGCCCGCCCCGCAGGATCCACCCGATAGCAGCGCAGTGACGGCGAGATCTTGCGCCCCACAGCCAGATCCAATCCGAAATTGAACAGCTCGCCGGTGACGGGATCGATCTTCGGGTGCGGCGAGAAACGGGACAGGCGCGTGAGCGTCCCGTCGAAATCGCAGGGGCCCTTGGTGCTCAGGTCGACCGGATCGATATCCCACGGCCGCCCGACATCGCTGAGTGCGAGCAGCCGATCCGCGTGCACCACGGCGTGGGTGTTGGCGTTATCGGCGGGTGGACGACCGAGGTTGGCGCGCAGCCCGGCGGCCTGGCTGTACAGGCCGCGCACGCCCGCACCTCGATTGCGCTCCTCGGCACGGAATTTCGGTGTTCGCACGTAGCGGGACCGGAACCGCACGGTACCCGCGTCAATGACGAACTTGGTCACCAGCCCGTCCCCGTCGAAGGGGTGTTCGGCGCGGAAGCCCCCGGCCTCGAACCGCGCCGGTCCATTGCGATAGAGCGTGCCGCGCAGCTCGTGCGGAATCGTGCCGGTCACCGCGAGTTCGACCTCCTCGGGGCATTCCACGGCGGGTTCGAATGCGCGCGCGAGCGGGTTGCGGGTCTCGGTGACCGGGGACATGAGCCTTCCTCTCCCTCTGGTTCGGCTCTACGCGCCGTCACAGCCGCTTAGAGACGTTGAGATGGTTTCCACTTCAGTCTCTCAGCGCGAACGGCTCGAGTCAACGCGTATGTTAATGTCAATTCCTCCCCGGGTGACCTGACCCCGCAGGTGCCGATCAGCCTGTCGTGGCACCAATTGTGCAGTTTTGCACCACATTTCGCCCCGCTCCCCCGTCGCAGCGATCGACTCCGCCGCCGCCGTCGATCACGTCGTCGCCCGGGCCGCCGTCGATGCTGTCGTTCCCGCGACCACCCGATATGCGGTCATTGCCGCCTCCCTCGGTGTAGCCGAACAGCCCCGGCAGATACCCGGTGAGCACCGAGACCGGAATCGGCATCCGCTGCACCCCGGGCATGCCGAGCAGTCCCAGCACCAGGCCGTCGATCGCGACATCGAGCGCGGCGACGATATTGTCGCCCTTGACCGGCGCTCCGAGACCGTTCGGCCCGTCGCCCAGCACGATGACATCGTCACCGCCCGGGCTGCTGACCGTGGGTCCGAGCGCGGACTGATTGTCACCGACCACGAACCCGGACCCTCCGGGCGGTCCGGTGAGAAAGTCGTTGCCGCCCAACCCATTCGCGCCGTAGAAGCTGGTGTTGTCACCGTTCATCGAGAACACCGACCCGGAGGAATCGGTGATGATGTCGTTGCCGCCCGGACCGCTCGCGACGCCCGTGATGGCACCGTTGTCGCCGACGAAGATCTCCAGATCGCCTGCGGCGTCGGTCAATTGGTCATCGCCACCCGCGCCGGAGGCATTGCCCCGGAACGAGGCGTTGTCTCCGTGTAGGATATCCAGGTTCCCCGGGCCACCGTTGAGCACGTCGTTGCCCCCGTGGCCCGAGACATCGCCGACGATGACCGCGTTATCCCCGGCGATAATGTCCAGATCACCCGGACCGCCCAGCACGACGTCGTTTCCGCCGTCGGCATCGATGGTGCCCACCAGCGCGAATTGATCGCCGATGACCGCATCGGTACCCGCCTCGCCGTCCACGAGATCATCGCCGAGGGCGCCGATGACGAAGTCGTTGCCACCGCCCCCGCAGATGATGTCATTGCCCGCGCCGCCGTCGATCCAGTCGATACCGTCGGACCCGACGATCACATCGTCACCCGGGGTCCCGTGGATATACCCGGCCCCGACGATGGTGGCCGGGTGACCATGGCAGCTCGGCGGCTGCCCCGTGGCCGGGCCGGTCGAAAACACCGTCCCCGCAACCGATATGGCGAGCAGCACCAGCACGATTCCACCCCGCCCGCGGCTCATCCGATGTCCAGCAGGTTCGGCTGCCCCGCCAGATACCGTGCCCGGTCGACCGCCTTGAACGGTTCGAGTTCGGGCGGCCGATAGCCGTCGAACAGCGCCGCGTGCGCCTCGCGTGAGCCCGCCGCGTCGAGCAGTGCGTTGACCGCGTGCCGGGCGGCTTCATTGGCTGCCTCCATCGAGGTGAAGTCGATATTCTTCGGTGTCTGAACATAATCCGCGGCCAGGAACAGATTCGGAATCGCGGTCCGCGCACTCGGGCGCAGCTCCCACGAGCCGACGGTGTTGAGGAAATAGCGTTCATCGTTGTAGGGCTCATCGGTGCCCAGATCCTGCGCCGCGGGATCGATGAAGTAGGACTCGATCATGTCGTCGGTGAGAATGTCCGCGCCGGAATCGTTGAGATGCATCTTCATCTGCGCCCAGGAGTCGTCGGCGATCTGCTGCGGTGTGCACCGGCTGGCCGGTTTGCCGTACAGCACACCGGGTTCCTCGACCCAATCGGAGATCACCACCGACAGGCAGTCCTGCTCGCGGCCCGATCCCCAGGTCTGGCTGAAGTTCTCCTTCCAGATCTGCCCCTGCGGCAGCGAGACCAGCTTCCACGGCGAGTCGATATGCGCGACATGACCGCGCAGCACCGCGGGCTTGCGGTTGAGATAGAACTGGATCCCGTTCGACCATGAGGTCTGCAACTGCTTCAACTTCTCGAATTGCGGGTCGCGCGAGGCCAATTCGGAGTCGGCGAGCAGCGGTGTGGCCCGTTCCAGTGGGACAGCGAGCACGAACCAGTCCGCGCGCACCGATTCGGTACCCCGGGGACCGCGCACCCGCGCCCCGCCGATCCGATCACCGTCCAGATCCAAGCCGACGACTTCGGCGGGCATCCGGAATTCGACGCCGATCGATTCGAGATACCGGACCCAAGGGTCGATCCAGGCCTCATTGGTCGGTGCGTTCATCACCCGGTTGAGCGGTCCGGAGCTGCCCGGAAGCTGCAGGTATCCGGAGAACAGGATCGATTCGATGCCCTGTCCGGCCGTACGAGCGCTGGCCACATGGGCTTTGAGCGCCTGGATGATCTGCGCGGAGCCGCCGAACACCCGCTGATAGTCGATCGATCGCGACGGTGCGCCGAGGTAGTTCCACCACGACACGTGCTCCCACTGTCCGTATCGCCGCTCATCGCAGCTGGTCAGATACACCAGAATGCGGTCCACGACATAGGCGGCCTCCCACGGCGGAATGAAGACCGCGTGCGCGAGGGTGCCGATCAGCATCTGGCGCAGACTGTCCAGATTGATCTGCCCGGGTGTGTGTATGGGGTCTTCCAGGACCCAATCCGGCAGTCGCCCGGCGCGGGCGAGACTGACATCGGCCAGGGTTTCCAGATTCCCCAGCACGCCATTGGCGTTGCCGGGGAACGGAATTCGGCCCAGCGTATCGGGCAGGTGGCGGTAGAAGCCGAAGTAGCCGCGATGCCCGTGCTCGCCGGGCAGATCCCGGCGGCCATCGGTGCCGGTGCCCGGCACGTACATGCTTTTGGCCTTGCCGCCGAAGGCTTTTCGCTCGTACACGGTGACGGCGAAACCCCGCTCGGCCAACTCGTGTGCGGCGCTGAGCCCGGCGACGCCGCCGCCGAGCACCGCGACCCGGCCCGCGTCGGCCGCCGCACGCGCGGTGTTCCTCCGAGTTCCGGCGAGCGCCGTTCCCGCCGCTGCGACCCCCGTGATCTTGAGCAGGGTACGGCGAGAAATCGGAGCGGTGCCTGTGTCCAGGCGCGTCGAAGCAACCATCCCATTCTCCAACTGCGTGATGATGGCACCTGCCGGGCACGAAAAGCCTGGCGGCACTGTGGAATTGCCCGGTCGACCGGTAACGAGCCCCATCGCTCGCCGCGGCAGGATCTGCGCGGTTCAGAAGCAGGAAGTTATCTGTAATTCGCCATGTCGAGACCCCACCCAACGTGCATAAAATGCTGCCGATACCTGAGTTAAGTTAGTGAGCATTCTTCTGGGTTTCAAGGTCAAGTGGCTAGGGTCACAACCGGATTGATTACGGATGTTCATCGATACCCGCGTTTTGCCGGGCCCATCGAAGTGGGGGCACCAAAGGCGCTGATACTGAATAGCTTTCGTTGATACGGTCCGGGCGTTGGTTCAGTTCGCCGATGCTGCTCGGCTTCACGAAACGAGATCCCCATGCTGCGTCTTGTCCGTATGCGCCGCGCGCTGGCCGCGATCGCGCTGGTCGTTCCGGCCGTCACGGCGCTCACCGGAACCGCTGCCGCCGATGCCGAGTCGACGACGACATGGACCGTCACCAACCCGAACGCCGACGGGGCATTCACGGCGGTGTCCGGCAAGGTCACCGTCAAGAATGGTTCGGGGACACTGCTGTTCACCTGTGCGAGCCTGACATCGAAGGGCAAGATCGTCTCCGGCACCCGCACCTCCCCCGGGCTGGGCACCGTCGAGACCACCGCGGCAGCCACGTGCAATGCGCCGGACGGCACGGTATGGAACGCCACCGGCGTCATGATGGGCGACTCGAGACTTGTCGCCAACGGCTACGACGCCGCGACCGGGACCACCTCGATCACCAATGGTCCGGACGGCGTGCCGATCAATGTCTCCTTCGTCAGCAGAGACACCGCGCACCAGTGTGGGTTCTACACCTATGCGACCGCGATGACGTACGCCAACGCGACCTCCACGCTGAAGGCAACCACGGCAAAGGTCAAGGTCGGCACCGCGAGCGGTGCCCCGGTATGTCAGGGACTGCTCACCCAGGGCGAGACGGTCACCTTCGCCGCCGACTACAAGGTGACCCCGGCAATCAAGATCACCGCCTCCTGATCGCGGAGCGGCCGGTGCGCTCGCACGAAGCGCGTCGAATCCGGAGCCGCGATGAATCCTGCTGTCGGGTAAGGCGTGCGGGGTAAGATCTGTGGCCAGCGTGGCCATCGCAGGTTCGGGTCCACTCTCGAGCGGCTCGACGGTGGTTCGCCAGACCGAGGGATGCGCCCATGTCCGACCTGCGCGCTTACGCAGTCTTGACCGCAGTGCCCGCCCTGCTCGCGTTCGGATCGGGAACGGCCACAGCACAACCCGCCGCTGCCCAGCCGCCCATCACGGACGGTCTGGAAGTCCATGCTGTGGCACCGGATCCCAACTCGCTGCGGATGGCAGCGCAGTCGATCCCATTGCCGGAGGGAATCAACCCGCAGCTCCGCGAGCAAGCCCAGACCTACCTGGACGGTGCGCAGCAGCAGATCATCAACGCGTACAACGGGATCGGGCTGCCCAGGGTCCAGGCCAATAGGGCCGACTCGACAATGGCGGGCCAGGTCATCGGCGCGATCATCGGCAAGGTCGTGGTGTTCCCGCTTGAGATTGTCGGATGCGGAGTCGGTGCGACGGTTGGCGCGATAGCAGGCGGCGTCATCGGTGCGCTTCCGACCGTGGGTGCGGGGGCGCCTGTCGGGGCCGCCGTCGGCGGGGTGGCCGGATGCCTGATCGGCGGTCTGGCCGTGGCCATTCCGGTGGATGTGGTGGGCCTGGCCGGAGGCGCGGCACTCGGTGGGCTCGTCGGTAATGCCCTGGGCACCGACGCGCCCCCGGCAGCCGCTGCCGCGCCCATCGTGAACAGTGCAGCGCCCCAAGCCGATCCGCTGCCCGCTGCGCCGGTCGCCGCCCCCATCGCGGCGGCGGCAGACACGGTTACCGCGCTCGCACCCGCCGCTGACACAGCGGTCACCTCATTGCGGTCCGCCATCGCGGCCCTGCCCCCGCTCACACCCGACGCGCTCGGTCCGCTCACCCAACCCGCCAACGATTTACTCGCGGCGGTGCAGGCGGCATTCTGAGCGCCCAGTGCGCGAATTGATTACCGCCGTAGGCAGTTCGGTCAGTCGATCTTCAGGTCGGTGAATGCCGTCGGCCAGTCGACCTCGGCGGGACCGTCGTACAGTTCGAAGGTCTTGCCGTGTGCTTCGGAATTGAGCAGCGCGGCGACCGTCGCCCGAGCCACGGTCTCACGGCTCACACTCCCATCGCCACGATCACCCTGTTCGAGACGCACACCACCGGCAGCCGAATTCGTGAGCCACCCGGGCCGCACGATCGCATACGGTGCCCCGCTATCCCGCAACACCTGCTCACCGGCCCCGCGAGCGCGGATGATCCCCGCAAGCTCCGGATGCTCGTCCGCCCGGGTGATGTAGATCTGCGAGAGCAGAACAACCGGAATCCGCTGCGCCGCAGCGAGTTCGGCAATCCGCCCCACCCCGGCATTCATCACCGCATCGGCACCCGCATCGTCCACGGGCGGCTCGACCGAGACAATAACGCCGTCGATTCCAGTCACGATGCCAGCATCGACCGAACCCGCGAGATCGACCGAGATACTCCGATCGTCCCGAGGACGCCGCGTGCCGACGACCACCTCGTGCCCGAGACCGCGAAGCAGTTCAACCGCTCGCCGTCCGGTACGCCCCGTACCCCCGATGACCAGATACTTCATGTAACTCCTCCGGCAACTAACATTCCGCGCAATCGCACCTCGGTTGCCGATCTTGCCGGTGAACGGCCGAGTCGTCGAATCGCCCGCCGGGGAGCGCGGGATCCAGCACCACTGGCACACTGTGCCTGTGGGGAGCACTTTCGCGATACGCCAAGCTGCGACAGCGGATTACGATGCCATCGTCGCCGTAGTCGATCTCTGGTGGGGCCGACCGGTCGCTGCATCCCTGCCACGCCTGTTCCTCGAACATTTCGCGCGCACCAGCCTGATCGCCGAGCAATGCGGTGAGCTCGCGGGATTCCTGATCGGATTCTTCTCACCGGACGATCCGCGCACGGCCTACGTCCACTTCGCGGGCATTCACCCGGACCATCGTGGCGCGGGTTTGGCCCGCGATCTATACCACCATTTCATCACGGCGGCGAAATCCGATGGGCGGCAACTGATCCGGGCCATCACCTCACCGAGAAACGTCGCGTCCATCGACTTTCACAGGGCATTGGGCTTCGACGTCGGCGGGCCGGTCATGAACTACAACGGCCCGCACAAGCATATGGTGACCTTCGAGCTCCATCTACCAGCCTAGCCGCGAGCACCTCACACCAAGAGGGGCTAACGCCAGTGATGATCGCCGAGTGCGGCTGCCTCCGAACCGCCGTCGGCGAAGATGATCTGACCGGTGACGAAGCGGTTGGACTCGCCGGCGAGCCAGCAGATGAGTTCGGCGACCCATTCCGGGCGGCCCGGGAATCCGCCGAAAGGTTGGGGTGCAGCGGTTTCCACCGCTCGGCGGATATTGTCGTCGGCGAAAATCCATGCGGCGGCGGGAGTGTCGACAACGCCCGAGGCGACGGCATTGAGCGCGATCCCGGCCCCGGCCCACTCCGGGGTGGGAGCGGACGTGCGCACCCAGCGGTTCAGCGCGCGCTTGGCGGCTCCGTAACCGGCGGTCGCACCCCCGGCGGCCGGATCGTTGGCGAGCAGGGCGACCGCGGTGGCTTCGTCTCCGTTCAGGCACGCCTGCATGATGCGCTCGTCCGCGGGCGCGAGCGAGGACGTCGACGATACGACAACCGCTCTGGGCGAAGGGCTTTGGGCCAGCAGTGGCCGCAGGCCCGACAGTGTCGCCACGGCGCCGAAATAGTTGGTTTCCAGCATGCCGGTCTTGCCGCCGCCCGCGATCGCCAGTACCGCGTCGATCGGACCGAACTCGCTGACCTGCTCCACCAGTGATCGCCGCCCGTGCGGCGTCGCCAGATCGGCCTGGACTTCGGCATTTTCGAGGTCGCATCCGATCACCGTGGCGCCACGCTCACGCAGCAATTCGGCGGTCGCCGCGCCGATCCCCGATGCCGACCCGGTCACCACGTAGGTGCGCCCGCCGGTCTTCGCCTGTGATGTCATCGCGCCCCATCTCCTCACCCGACCGGCACCTCTGGTCCATGCCGGAACAACCCCAACACCGTAATGGGGTCGCGCCGCCACAAGCATCCGTGCAAGGTCAGCGGCTGATTCGCACACGTTCTTGTAGTACACCGATTGGTGTACTAGATTTCGCCTCAGCCGTGGCACGGTCGCTGCGGGGCAAGGAGGCGGGTATGCGCCGGATACTGTGCACGATCCAGCAGGGCAGCCTGACGTCATCGCAGTTCCGAGCTGCGGAACGGGCCCTGAGTGAGTCCTATCGCGAGTCACTCGGAACCGGCGACCGCGCCGCGGTGGTCTGGTGCGAGATCCCCAAGGGCCAGTCCTACACGGAGAACAAACCTTCAACAATGTCGTGGGTACTCGCCGAAACCGATGACGGCCTCGACCCCACTCGCCGAGAACACGCGATGCGCGCGATGAGCCAAGCCTGGAATTCCATCACCGGCGCCGGTCCCAACGACCTCATGCTCGCCCTCGTCGACAGCGCCCTCTTCAGCCGCTACCTCGACCTCAACCGCGCCCGAATCCGCCCCGCCGCCCGCCCGGCATTCCTCCTGCGCACCCTCGCCCACCTCATCACTTCCCGGCTCACCCGGGGCCACCTCGCCATCGCCGCGAACCACCCCGGGAGCTGACATGCCGCTCTACAACGTCGCCTGCCGCGCCCTCCCCGACGCCATAGCCCACCAGGCCATCGTCGAAGCCATCACCACGACCCACTGCGAAATCACCGACGCCCCACCGGAATTCGTCAGCGTCGTCTTCCTCCACGGACAGCCGATCCGCACCGCCGTCGAGCTGTCGGTGATCGCCGGCGTCCGAGGCGGAGGCAATCGCACCCCCGACCTGTTCGCCCGCCTGGAACACACCCTGCAATCCGCCATCGCCACCGCGGCCCACCTCGAACCATCAGCGGTCGAAATCGCCCTGATCGAATTCGCCGCCAGCTGGATCATGGAGGGCGGCGTCGTCCTCCCCGAACCCGGTGAGGAACAGAACTGGCGCCCGAGCTGATCCCGGACCGGTTGGGTGCTAGAGCGGCATGAGGTGGTGCTTGCGGGGACCGTGCCGAATTGTCTTGTCGCGCAGCAGGCGTAGCGCTTTGCGGATTTCCAGTCGAGTATGAGCGGGTTCGATGACCGCGTCGATATAGCCGCGTTCGGCGGCTATCCAGGGTGTTGCCGCGGTCGCGTTGTAGAAGTCGATCAGCTGCTGGCGCAGGACGGGTCGCTCGGTCTCGGGGACGGCCGCGAGTTGTCGCCGTTGGGTCAGGCTGACAGCGGCTTCCGCGCCCATGACTGCGATGCGGGCGGTCGGCCAGGCGAGGTTGATATCGCCGCCGAGTTGTTTGGACCCCATCACCGCGTACGCGCCGCCATAGGCTTTGCGCACGATGACCGTGACGATCGGGACAGTCGCTTCGACCACGGCGTAGAAGAATCGGCCGCCGCGTTTGATGACGCCGATCTTCTCCTCTTCCACGCCCGGCAGCACGCCCGGGGTGTCGACGATGAAGATCAGTGGGAGACCGAACGCGTCGCAGAGCCGGATGAAATGCGCCGCCTTGTCCGAACAGCGAGCGTCGATCGCACCGCTGGACATCAGCGGCTGATTGGCGATCACGCCGACGCTGCGACCGTCCACGCGCGCGAAGCCGGTGATGATATTGCGGGCGGCGGCATCACCGACTTCGTGGAAGTCGCCGTCGTCGAAGATCCTCGCCAGGACGTCGTACATGTCGTACCCGGAGCGATCGGAGTCGGGAATCAGAGCGTTCAATTCCCGGTCGCTGTCGGTGATTTCGGGTTCGATCCCCGGATTCACCACCGGAGGTTGCTCGAAGCAGTTGGACGGCATGAAGCTCAGATACCTTCGCGCCCAGTCGAACGCCGCTCGCTCGTCCACGGCAATGTGATGGATATTGCCGTTGTGGGCTTGGTTGAACGCGCCACCGAGTTCTTCGAGGGTGACCTCCTCCCCCGTGGTCTCGCGGATGATGTCCGGACCGGTCACGAACATGTACGCGGATTCGGTCGCGATCAGCACATCGGTGTTGATCGGTGAATACACCGCTCCCGCAGCACATTTGCCCAGCATCACCGACACCTGCGGTACCGCCCCGGACATACGCAGTTGCCGACGACTCAGGGCTGCGTACCAGCTGAGCGAGGTCACCGCGTCCTGTACCCGAGCTCCACCGGAGTCATTGATCGCGACGAACGCGCACCCCACATCGGCCGCCAAATCCATGGCCGCGGCGACCTTCCGGCCGAACATCTCTCCGATCGATCCGCCGTACACGGTCTGATCGTGCGAAATCACCACCACCGCACGCCCATCGACCGTGCCCCGGCCGGTGACCACACCGTCGCCGTAGAGGGCATCCGCCCGGCCCGGTTCGCGCACGAGCGCGCCGATCTCGATGAAACTGCCCGGATCCACGAGCATTTCGATGCGCTGGCGCGGGCTGGGAATGTTCTTCGCCGCTCGCTTGGCGATCCCGGCCGCGCCCGTCGGTTCGTGCGCCTCCGCCAGATTCCGCTGCAGCAATGCGTGTTTCGCGCCGGTGGTCGTCACAGATGTGTCCTCCCTGGAACCGGGGCTGCCGGTTTCGCCTTCAGAGGCCGACCCTAGCTGGAATAGACCGGTTCACAACTATGTGTACTGCAATAAACTCGAAGCCGTGTCGTCCACAGCAATGCATAGCGGTGCACCGAGTTACCAGGCACGGGCGGGCCGCGCCCTCGAAGAACACACCAAAGCGATGATCGTCGCCGCCGCCGAGCGGGTGATGATGGAACGCATCAGCTCACCGCGTCAGGGCAATTCGATCGAGCGACTCACCCTCGCCGACGTGTGCGGCGCCGCCCGCGGATACATTCGGCGTGACGGCACCGAGGGCCCAATTCCCAAGGCCACCATGTGGAAACACTTCAAGACCGTCGAAGCGCTCGCGATAGCGGTCATCGAAAATCTGACAGCGGACGATCGGCCCGTCCCGGATCAGATCGCAGCACTCACCGCACGCGACGAGCCCATTGGCACTCGGCTCGACCGGGGCGACGCGCAACGACTGGAGGCGCGATTCTCCGCCCGGCACTACGACATCGCTCGTCTGGAAGAACAGTTCGACCACGCGTCGACCGGCAATGAACACTCCGACATGCTTTTCTGGGCGGCCGAGCTCGCCGAACGTCACCTGCAACAGCGTCGGCGCGGGGATCAGCAACCGGTGGTCGCTGCCCGAGACTGGGCGCGCCGGGGAATCGCCCTGGTCGATCCGGAGGCCCGCCTGGATTGCATGATGGGAATACGCTGCACCCGTGCGGCGGCCGCAGCCGAGGTAATCCTGTGCAGGAAAACCGATTACGAGCCCACCGGCCTGAGCCGAATCCGGTCCATCAAGGAAACCGAGATGACCTTCGCCGACACGCTGGGCTGGCGGCTACACCACGAGTTGGCACGATTCCACGCCGACCACGCCCGCGCACTCGCTGAAGAGGATCCGGACCGCGAAATGCGTTCGCTCCACACGATCGCCACCACTCTGATCGAACTCTGCGGCTCCGGCCCGAGCGCCGCCCGGGAGCCGCAGGACACACTGCGAGCCAGCGAACTCGCCGATGTCATCCTCGGACTGCGCCGAATCCACATGGCATACGCGAGCCATCCCGAACACCGCCGGCTCTGCGCTGCCGTCTTCGGCGACAACATCGAAAGCATAACGCGAAAGTTGTTGTCCTGCTTCTCCGCAACCAGCAAGGAACGCCAGCGCCACGAAGGCAATATCCGAGCGCTTCTTCACCTCGACCATCTCACCCGCCCCGACCCCACCGCCGAATTCGACCGCGTCCCTTCGCCCTTGGACAGCGATGAACAGGCGGCTATCGACATGCTTCGAACCGCGGAATACGGCGTCGTCCGCGACATCCTGGTCGCGCGCTACCTGACCGCGAAAGCACACGCTCTCATCAGCCTCGACGAGAACCGCCCCGCCGAGCGCACGGTCGTCGAGCGCTCCCTGGTCCACCCCCGCCCAGCCGCTCTCATCCAGGCCGCCCTCCAGTTCTACAACCACACCGCCGCGGCGAGCCCACGCGGCGCGATAGGTGTACTCCGTGCGATCGCCGCCGCCGCCGGCGCCAACCTGAACCGCGCACACCCATCGCACGACGCCCGCACGCCTCCCGGCAGCGAATTCGACACCATCGCCAAAGCAATCAACGACCTGGTCCTGATCACCATCAGTCGCCGAAATCGCTTCACCGACAACGAGATCGAACGTCTCATCGACATGATCGATCCGATGTACTACTACATCACCTCGGGCCGGAACTGAACGGCCGAGGCATCAGTTCAGGTAGTCCTCTTCCAGCCGTTCCACCACCCACGCCCAATAGGCGGACTTCTCCCACTCGTGCGCGCGGATCGCGGCGATCAGCTCGCGCGCGGTAGCGTCGGAGTCCGGATCCTCCAGCGGCGCGGCCAGAGTCGCCATCAGCGCCACCGCGCCCGCCGCCTCGCGCACCGAGGCGAATGCAATGCCCTGATCACCCTCGCCATGATCCCACCCGCTCGGGGCGTAGACCTGCACTACGCCCGTCTCGCCATCGAGCATCAGGGTCATTTCCCCGTAGAAGGTGCCCAGTCCGTAGGCGTACTTCGCGGGCGGAGAATCATCGTCGGGGTAGCGGCGGCCGAACAGCTCGTCCGGATCCGCTTCCCACATACCCTTTTCCGGCAGGTCCGCGGAGTCGAACCACTCGCGGTCGATCGCTACCGCCGGAAATCCCACCTCGGTGAAGAAGGCCCGTGACTCGGCGTGCTCGAGTCGCTCGGGCAACTCGGCCGGACGCCATAGCGCATCGCCGCCGACCTGCGCGGCCAGCCACTCGGGCGTGGGGCTCGCCGCGTTGTTGATCTCGATCGTCATGGAGCCATTTAACATCGCGCCCGCACATCGACTTCGGCCACGGCACTATGGAGCGATGACTCCGACACCGGAAAGCCGTTCGCTCCCAGCTGATTCCGCGCTGGTCAGCGACTACGACAGTATCGCCGAGGGGTATACCGCCGAGAATGAGAACAGTCTGCTGAACGCGTACTACGAGCGTCCCGCGATGCTGGAGCTGGCCGGGGATGTCGAGGGTCGGCGGATTCTCGATGCCGGGTGCGGAGCGGGGCCGCTATTCGCCGAGCTACGCGATCGCGGGGCCATCATGACCGGAATCGATGCCAGCGCAGGGATGTTGGAGCAGGCCCGGCTGCGACTGGGTCCCGATGCGGATCTGCGTATCGCCGATCTGGCTGAGCCGCTGCCTTTTCCGGATGCCGCGTTCGATGACATCGTCGCGTCCCTGGTGCTGCACTATCTACGCGACTGGGGACCGGCGCTGGCGGAACTGTGCCGGGTGCTGCGGCCCGGCGGCCGCCTCATCGTCTCGGTCGAGCACCCATTCGCGATCCATCTTGCCGAACGCGCCGACGGGCGGAAGAACGACTATTTCGATACCCGCAACCGTGTCGAGGAATGGACCATGGGCGGGCAGACCGCGAAGGTGAGCTTCTGGGACCGGCCACTGCACGCGATGACCAATGCCTTCATCGCCGCGGGTCTGCACATTGATGTCATCAGCGAACCACCTGCCACGCCCGCCGCCCGCGAACTGTTCCCCGAGGTGTTCGGCCAGGTGACCGGTTCGAGCTTCCTGGCTTTCCTGTTCTTCGTCCTTCATCGCGACTGATCGGGGTGCTCACGCCAGTGAGGTGTGAGGGCGGTGCAAGAGCCCGGGGTGAGGGTTGATGGCATGACGTGGGAGAGCGGCTATCGCGCCGATGGAAAGACCGTTCTGGTGACCGGTGCCAATACAGGCATCGGGTATTTCGCCGCGGAGCAACTCGCGGCCGCCGGGGCGACGGTGGTGCTGGGTTGCCGCGACGCAGGCAAGGCGGAGCTGGCCACGGCCGCGATTCGGGCTCGGGTCGACCGAGCTCGGGTTCATCAGGTGCGCGTGGATTTGGCGAATCTGGAGTCGCTGCCCGCGACAGTGGACGCGCTCGGCGTCGACGCCCTGGACGCTGTCGTGCTCAACGCCGGTGTCCTGCTGTCCGGTCCCGAACGCCGTCTGAGCGCTCAGGGCCACGAATTGATGTTCGCCACGAACCATCTCGGGCATTTCGCGCTGGTCGCGCACCTCGCGCCATTGCTCTCGGCTGCCCGTGACAGTCGAGTGATCACCGTGGGCAGCTTCGCGGCCCGCTCGGAGCAGCTCGATCTCGCCGATCTCGAATCCGAACACGACTACCGATCCAAGCGCACCTATGGGCGGTCCAAGCTGGCGCAGATGCTGTTCGGCTTCGAGCTCGATCGCCGGTTGCGAAGGCTCGACGCCGAGATGGCGAGCATTGTCGTGCACCCCGGTGGTGCGTTGGACGCGTTGACTCCGGCACGGCCACCGATATTCGCGCGCACCACAGCGCAACGTTTGACTGGACTGCCCGCCGGGCTCGCACTGCACGGCAAGGACGCGGGCGCGCATCCCATCGTCCGCGCCGTGCTGGACCCCGATATCTCCGGCGGAGAGCTGTGGGGGCCACGGGTTTTCGGTCTCCGTGGACAGCCACATCGGGAAACGCCGCGACCGCACATGAGCGACCTCGACACTGCTGCCGAATTATGGACCGCCAGTGCGGCACTCACCGGTGTCGACCCGTTCGATTCTGCGGCAGTGCCCGATTCCTCGCACGCACCGCGCCGATAGCGGCCGCCGAGGACGCTCACCCCTGCGAGCCGGTGTGCACGTGTGATCGCAGCCCTTGCGGCCCGAACAGGATGAGCAATTCGACCGCTCCGCCATCGGCGCTGCCCAGCCAGTGCGGTACCGAGGTGTCGAATTCGGCGGCCTGGCCGGGCGGCAGGGTCAGATCGCGGGTGCCGACCAGCAATCGAAGACGGCCGTTGAGCACGTACAGCCATTCGAAGCCGTCGTGTGTCTGTGGCGTCGGCTCGAGTGGCGCCGGACGTGCGGGGATCATCATCTTGAACGCGTGAACGCCGCCTGGTCGCCGGGACAGCGGCACGAAGATCATCCCCGACCGGTGGATCGGTTTGAGGTGGATGCGGGGATCGCCGGTACGGGGCGCGCCGACGAGATCGTCCAATGGCACGTCATAGGTGCGAGAAAGCGGAAGCAGCAGTTCGAGGGTGGCTCGGCGCTGGCCGCTCTCGAGCCGGGACAGTGTGCTCTCGGAAACGCCGGTCGTCGCCGCGAGCGCGGCGAGGGTGATGCCGCGCTCGCGGCGTAGTGCGCGCAGGCGCGGGCCGACCGCGTCGAGCACCTCATCGGTATCGAAGTCCACGCATCCATCTTGCCGAAACCGCAAGTTCGCGTGCCAGACGAGGGTGCGCCGACTGAGACTGGGGCCATTCCGGCCTATCGCCGGATCCGCACCCGCTCAGGAGGACAGCGTGCCAAACATCAAGCGCCATAACGTGACTCGTCTTTCGAGGCTACTGAGCGCCGGGCGCGCGGTCATCGCGATCGTCCTGGCACTGTTATTGACGATGGCGGCCGCAGCCTGCTCAACTGCACCACCGGCGGTCCCTTCCTACGCTGCTGCCACCCACGACGATCCTCGGTTCGAGAACACTTTCCGACACGAATTCACCGACGTCGACGGCGTTCGCATGCACTATGTGACCGGCGGCAAGGGCACCCCGGTGGTACTGATCCACGGCTGGCCGCAAACCTGGTACGGCTGGTGGCCGATCATGCCCGCGCTCGCCGAGCACCATACGGTTTACGCCATCGACCTTCCGGGACTCGGCGACAGCGTCGGTGCACCCAGCGGTTTCGACAAGGCGACCCTCGCCCGGTACGTGCACACCCTGATCGCCGATCGGCTGGGCGTGCGGGACGCGCGCGTCGTCGGCCATGACTTCGGAGCCGCGGTCGCCTTCCAATACGCCGACCAGTTCCCCGCCGACACCGCCCGCCTCGGTTACCTCGACCTACCGCTCCCCGGCCCCGCGATCGATGCATCCACCTATCGAACATTGAGCTGGCATATCGCATTTCACTCCCAGCGCCGAGTTCCCGAAGCGATCGTCGGCGACCATGTCCGCGAGTATCTGGCGATGTTCTATCCGCAGGTCTCCTTCGGCGGCACCGCATTCGGGGGCACCTCCCAGCGCTCTCCCTTCACCGATGCCGACATCGACGAATTCGCGCGCACCTACAACCGGCCATCGGCACTGTCGGGCGGATTCGAGCTCTATCGCGCGCTCGACACCGATGTCCGCGACGCCGTGGCTGACGCCCCGACAGCGGTCCCGACGCTGCTCATGACCGCCCAGGGACAACTCGAGCCCATTCGCGCCACAGTCGCACCACGCATGAGCAATATCGTTCGGGCCGTTGATGTTCCGCATGCGGGCCACTGGCTGGTCGAGGAGAATCCCGACTTCGTCACCGCGGAGCTCGAACAGTTCCTGGATTGAGGATTTCCAGAGCTGCGCGGGTAATGCTCTGCGGGGACGCCGGCTCCGGTAACGCTGTGATCATCTCCAGTTCCCTGTCGCCGCACCGGCCGTGCTCATCGGCGTGAGGCCGGACGGTGCAGGATGTACCGCGCACTGACGCCCTCGGTTTCGAGGTAGGCGAGTTCCCCGGCGAGGCACGAGACGACCACATTGTCATCCCAGCCGACGATCGACTCCAATGCGCCCGCCAGGGGAACCTCGACTTCCGTTGGACCGGAACGCCCGTCGAGAACGACACAGGAGGCGGGAGCTCCGAGAGCATGCAGCGCGGCCGTTATCTCCGGGGCCGTCTGCCGTCCCGGTGCGATCGGCTCGATCCAGCGTTCGTCGATGCTGCGGTAGATGCCGTCCGCGATCAATCCACCGAAACCAGAGCGTCGCAGCAGATCTCGCGCCCGTTCCCGCTGGAAGCGATGAACGAACGCGTCGACGAAACCGTCGGCGTGTGGAGTCGGGTTCTCGGGCATGGGGTTCCGTTCAGCTCGGGCCGGTCAACGCAGGACCGACGTGCCGGAGGTGCAATCGGACCACTGGCTGAGGGTCCGGGTCCGTCACTGCTGCCATCTCCGCGATAGCGGTTCACGTGATTGCCGAACACATGACGGATCGGTTCATCCGCCCCGCCGCCCTCACTCGCCGTGAGAGTCACGGTAATCCTCCGCTCCGTGGTTCGCGTGTACCGCGAGCTCGGCGAGTGGCGTGGTGAGAGTGCGGCGTCCGGGTGATCATCCCGACCCCATGAAACCCCTCGGGTTGTGCGTATGACCGGCAAACCCCACGTCGCAGCGGTCCATCGGTAGCAGCGCGCGGTGCCAGCGGCTAGGGTCGCGCCGTGTCGATGGTGAGGAGCAGCCCGTGACGAACAGTGCGTCCCCCGGTTCGTCGGCGGGGCAGCTCGTTCGCAGCCTCGGCACGGGCGATGCCGTGGTGGTCGGGCTCGGTGCGATGATCGGCGCGGGGATCTTCGCCTCGCTCGGTCCTGCCGCGCACGCGGCCGGGTCGGGTCTGCTGCTGGGGTTGGTCGTCGCTGGAGTCGTCGCGTACTGCAATGCGACATCCTCCGCGCGCCTGGCAGCCCGCTATCCGGCCTCCGGTGGCACCTACGTCTACGGTCGCGAGCGGCTCGGCGAATTCTGGGGCTATTTGGCGGGCTGGAGTTTCATCGTCGGCAAGAGCGCCTCGTGTGCGGCGATGGCGTTGACGGTCGGCACATATCTCTGCCCCGGGCACGCACATGCGGTCGCGGTCGCCTCGGTGGTGGCTCTGACCGCAGTGAACTACGGCGGAATTCAGAAGTCCGCGTGGCTGACCCGGGTGATTGTCGGGGTCGTGCTGGCGGTGCTGGCTGCGGTGGTCACTGCCGCGTTCAGCAGCGGCCATACCGACACCGCACGGCTCGCGATCGGCGGCGATACCTCCGTCACCGGCATCATGCAGGCGGCGGGCCTGGTGTTTTTCGCGTTCGCCGGATACGCGCGCATCGCGACCCTCGGCGAGGAAGTCCGCGATCCCGAGCGCACGATCCCCCGCGCCATCCCCGCAGCCCTGGGCATCACCTTGCTCGTCTATGCGACGGTCGCGGTCGCGGCCCTGCTCGTCCTTGGACCACAGCAACTTTCGACCGCGACGGCTCCGCTGACGGAGTTGGTGCGGGTTTCCGGTCATGAATGGTTGGTCCCGGTTGTGCGGGTCGGTGCAGCGGTGGCGGCGCTGGGTTCGCTGCTGGCGTTGATCCTGGGTGTCTCGCGCACCACACTCGCCATGGCGCGGGATCGACACCTGCCTTCGGTGTTCGCGGCCGTGCATCCACGGTTCCAGGTCCCCCATCGCGCCGAGCTAGCCGTCGGTGTGGTGGTGGCAATCGCCGCCGCCACAACGGATTTGCGCGCTGCGATCGGATTCTCCTCCTTCGGAGTGCTGCTCTATTACGCGGTCGCGAACGCGGCCGCATGGACATTGACCGTTGACGAGCGTCGCCCTCCGCGAGCTGTTCCTGTTCTCGGGCTGATCGGTTGTCTCGCATTGGCTTTCACGTTGCCACAGAGATCGGTGTTGTCCGGTGTGCTGGTGATCGGGTGTGGCGCCGCCATCTACGCGGTGCGACGACTGGTCATGGTGTTGAGCAGGCGGCGCGCGAGGGGCATCGCGGGCCGGATCAGATCGAAGTAGTGGGTCGGCACCGCGGTGGCTAGTGCGTGCATCAGGTGCGCGTCCGCGCCGATGAGAATCCGGGCATGGCCCCTCTCGATACCGTGCTGGATGGTTGCCGCGGCCTGCTCCGGAGTGGTCCTGGCCAGCGCGGTGAAGTTCCGGTGGAAGAGTTCGGGATCGGTATTGCCCAAGGCGTCCACGTGGACCCGGCCTGCGCGGGTGATGGGGGTGTCGATGCCGCCGGGGTGCACCGTGATCGCGTGCACGCCGGTGCCGTGCAGTTCATGGCGCAGTGCTTCGGTGTATCCGCGCACCGCGAACTTCGAGGCGCAGTAGGTACTTTGAGTCGGGAAAGCCAATAGCCCGAAAATACTGGACACGTTGACAATCGCCCCCGAGCGTTGCTCGAGCAAGTACGGGAGGAACGCACGGGTGCCATGTGCGACGCCCCAGAAGTTGATGTCCATCAGCCATTTGTCGTCCTCGTACTCCGCGTCGGCGACGGTCTGGGAGACCACGACACCCGCGTTGTTCACGACCGCGCCGAGCGGAGCCGGAGCCCACGCGGATACTGCGCCCACCCAATCGATGTGAGCATCTCGATCGCGAACATCGAGTACCCGGGTCAGATATGGTCCGGACAGTCGAGCACCGGTCTGCGCCAGCCCCTCGGCGTTCCAATCACTCACCGCGACAGGGCATCCCATCGCCGATAGCCGGACCGCCAACGCCCGGCCGATCCCCGAACCCGCGCCGCTGATCACCACGGTCCGGCCGGCGAGCAGTACACGGGACATCAGGGGGTGCCCGCCGGGATGTCGGTACGCCTGCGGACCACCATCGGTAGCCCGCCTTTGGGACGCAGCGAGGTCGCGCCTTCCTCCACGACTTTCCAGCCCGGGACGGGATCGAGAACGTAGCGCTGACTCACCGCCGCCGCGATCAAAGTCCCTTCCAGGAAAGCGAATTGGGAACCGATACAGATCCGCCGCCCGCCGCCGAACGGCAGATACGCCCCGCGCGGACGGTCCTTGCCCGCGCCGGGCAGGAATCGGGAGGGGTCGAATCGTTGCGGGTCAGGCCAATACGCGGGGTCTCGGTGAATCTCGTGGGTCAGCACGATCACGATCGATCCGGCCTTGACGCGGTAACCGCCGAGAACGTCGTCCTGATGAGCGGTGCGCATCGCCAGATAGACCGGCGGGTGGATCCGCAGCGCCTCGCTGAAACACGCTTGCGTCCAAGGCAACTGGTCGATATCGGCGGCGGTCGGTGTACGTCCCCGCAATACCGTGTCGACCTCGTCGAGCATGCGCTGCCGTGCCTCCGGGTTTTCGGACAGCAGATGCCAGAACCAGGCGAGTCCCGACGCGGTGGTCTCGTGCCCCGCCCCGAGGAAGGTCAAAGCCTGCGCCAGCAGTTCGGGATGACTCAAGCGCGTGCCATCCGCACCGCTGCGGGCATCGAGCAGCATGCCGAGGAAATCGCCGGTGGGCGCGGCGGGATCGTGCGTGCGCTCATCGATATGCCGCTGCATCAGCCTGTCCATCTGGCGCAATCGGCGATCGATCCGGCGCGTGCGCCAATGCGCCCGTGCCGCCAAACCCAGGCTGACGCCGGGGACCGCCTGTAAGACCCAGGTGGCCGCCGAGGCTCCGACGAACAGCATGTCGTGCAGCACTTCGGCGAGCGCCGCACCGATCTCGGCGATTTCCCGATCGGTGAGGTTGGTGCTGAACAGCGTCTCCGCCGCGATTTCCAGAGTCGTGCGCATCATCTCCTGCGCGATATCGCGCCGCGCGCGGTCCGGGCTGCGGTCCCAGCGTTCGAGCATGGCGAGCGTGCGTCGAGTCATGGTGTCCGCGAAGGGATCCAGACGCCTGCGAGTGAACATCGGGTTCAGCATTTTGCGGTCGCGCTGCCACCGTTCGCCGCGACTGGTGACCAGTCCGGTACGCAATCCCAGTGCGGGAACATCGTATTCGCGTCCCTTGCTGTAAATGTCCTGCCTGCCGATGAATACGCGTTCGGCCTCGGGCGCTCGGCTCACGAACACGATCTCGACTCCGGGACCGCTGACCCTGATGGTCGGTCCGTACTTGCGGAACAGGCCGTGCAGTTCGGGCACGATATCGCGCTGCATCGCGCGGGTGAGTGCGGGAACCGCCCAGAGCGGCACCGCGGGTGGGAGGGGTCGGGTCGCTGGATCCTGCGGCGCGTAACTGTCGAGAGCGACGTTACTCATGGTCAAACCTCCAGAGCGCGCGCACATTACGGGCGATGGGCTTGCCGCGGCGTCGAAATCAGCGGTTCCATCGCGGGTCTTCCGCGCGACGACATTAAGATTCTTACAAGATAGACAGATTGCGTCGATTTGTCATCCAAACAATGTTCCGGCGACCGATCCGACCGCAGGGCTGAACTAGGATTCGTGGCTATGGCACGTGAACGCGCGGGTGAGCGCGCCGAGGCGACGGCAGAACGCATCCTCGACGGAGCGTTGCGCGCCGGGGAGATCTACGGCTTCCGCAAGCTGACCATGGACGAGATCGCCAAACACGCGGGCCTGGCCCGGGTGACGATCTACACGCACTACGCGAACAAGGACGCGATCGTCTCCGCGCTGGTGAGTCGCGAACTCCAGGCGGTGCTGGCGACGGTCAGCGCGATCGGCGACGCGCAAACCGATCCCGTGGAGCGATTGGTCGAAATGTTCACCTTCGGATACGGCTGGCTGCGTGATCACGCACTGCTGCAACGGATTATCCGCACCGAACCCGAAGCGATACTGCCGTACGCGGCCTATGACAGCCCGCTGCTCGTGGTGGGCAGGCAGTGGATCGCAGGCCAACTCGCGACAAGTTTCTCAGGCGGCGACCAGGACCCCGAGGTCTTCGAGGAGGCCGCAGAATTGATCGTCCGCATCGTCCAATCACTGGTGCTCAGCCCGGTATCGATCTACGACCTGACCGACCCCGACGGCGTCCGCACGCTCGTGCGCCGCTGGATCATTCCCATTGTGCAGGAAGCGGTTTCGGGCGTTCGGGCCGACTGATACTCACCGCCCGGTGTCACCCGGTGCGCGCCAAGCCGAGACGGATGGGGCCAAGTCGAAGCCGGTCACCAGGCGCCGGGCAAGCACCGCAAACTGTTGGGTGCGGTAAGCGCGGTCGGTGATCGCGTCGGCGTGAGCGCACCCTGGTGTCCCGCCCGGGCAAGTACAGTGCCCAGGTGGCTGTCACCGTGGAACCCCTGACCGTGGTCGATGACGAAATCGTCGAAGCATTCGACCGCCTCCTCCCCCAACTCTCGACAACGGCCCCCGCCTCGACCGAACCGCCCTGACCCACCTCGCTACCGCCGACGCAACCACCGTCCTGATAGCCCGAAGCGACGAAAAGATAGTCGGCACACTAACTCTGGTGATGTTCCCCCTCCCCTCTGGCCTCCGAGCCCGCGTAGAAGACGTCGTAGTAGACGACACCGCCCGCGGCCAAGGCGTAGGCGCCCTCCTGATCGAAGCCGCCAAATCCCGCGCAACCGCCGCCGGCGCCCGAACCCTCGACCTAACCTCCCGCCCCTCCCGAACCGCCGCCAACCACCTCTACGAACGCCTCGACTTCCACCCCCGAGACTCCCGGGTCTACCGCTTCATCCCGGCCGACCGTGGCCGATCCCGAGCGTGAACTCGGGACAACGTGCAGCGCCAGAACAGCCCCCACTCCCAATCAGCTGAATCGGCAGACGTTCTCGCGCTACCGGCGTTCGATCATCCGCCGGAATTCCTCCTCGTGCGGCCCGGACAGCTCGTAACTGACCGTCACTGGCGAGGTCGGTCCGACCTTCGGTGTCGGGCCCGGCAGCCATTCGCGTGTTAGCCGTTGAAATGCGCTGTAGGACAACGGCACTGTCTCACCCTCCAGCTCCGAATGTGCAATCCCGCCCCGCCGGCCCTTCACGATGGGTTCCTTACCCTCGCGCGGCCACCACATCGGTGCCAATTCGTCCGAAGTCAGTGCGACATATATGTCTTCAATGCCGACCCAGTTACGGCCAGCCCCGGTAGCGATATCGGCTGCGTTTCGCAGCATGCGGATCAGCGAGGGCGCGACCCCGTCGACCGTCACCCGGCATTCATCCCGCAGTTCACTCGTCATGGCGACAAGGCTAGGTCGAGGCATCGCCTACCGCTCGTGCTTGCCGTTTGTGGTAGGCAGGTGATGACGCTCTCGGGGCGAGACTCGGAGCACTGAGTTCCTGGGGGAACGATGGCCGGTATAGCCAAGTTCGGGGCGATCTCGCTCGATAGCAAAGATCCGCATGAGCTCGGGCAGTTCTATCAAGCGTTGCTGGGGTTCGAGATTCGGTATGAGACCGAGGATGTGGTTGTGATGCGCGGGGACGGGGTGATGTTGACGGTCGAGCGGGTGGCCGATCATGTGCCGCCGGATTGGCCCGAGAACAAGGTTCCCAAGCAGATGCATATGGAACTGTTTGTGGCAGAACTGGATAGCGGGGAGGAGGCGGCGGTTGCGCTCGGGGCGGTCAAGCCGGAGTTTCAGCCTGCGCCGGATCGGTGGCGGGTGCTGTTGGATCCGTCGGGGCATCCGTTCTGCTTGACGGTTCCGCCCAGCGTCTAGTGGTGCGAGCGTCGAATTATGGACACTGCTGATCCGCATCGGGTTGCGCTGGATCATGTCCTGGCCGTGGTGGCCAATTCGGACTGGGGCGCGGGAATGGTGTTGCGCGGCAGTATGACTCTGCTGGCGTGGCTCGGACCCGAGGCTCGACCACCGGGCGATCTCGACTGGATTGTGCTCGAACCGCAGTTCTGCGATCCCCTCGATCCCTACCCGTTCCTGGACTCCATCGAAACGGTTCAACAGTGGCCGGAGGCCGAAGACGGCGCTGCCCGCTCGGAGATCTGGACCGACGAGGACTTCGACACCTTCGGCCTGCGCCCGAAACTTCCCCCGGAAGGTTTGCGGTGGATCCGCGCCGATGAATTCGAACGCCCTTCGCTACAGGAGGATTTGACCGCCGCCATCTCATGCGATCGATTCGCCAGTGATGACGTCACACTCAATCCCCGCGGCATTCGGACCGACGAGCAATGGCCGTATTTCGACAGCTACGGCAGCACCGGCACCAGACTGATTGTGCCGTGGGACAGCGAGGATTACGGATCCGGCCAGCTACACCTGGATTTCGCCGTCGACCACACCCTGCCCGCCCCACCCGTGTGGACCGCGATCCCTCGCGCCGACGGCCGCCCACCAACCCCGGTCCCGACCGCCTCCAGAGAACTATCCCTGGCTTGGAAACTGCTCTGGCTGCACACCGATGCGACCGAATCCGGCCACGCGAACGGCAAGGATCTCTACGACGCGGTCCTGCTGGCCGAATCCCCGCACACCGCACTCACCGCCCGACTGCTGCGCGCAGTTCTCGGTACCAGAACTCGCGACCTCACTCCCACCGCCGTGCGGGATTGGGAAGTCGACTGGACCGATTTCCGCACCAGCCACCCTGACGTTCGCGGCGAACTCGGCGACTGGCTCGACCGGCTGATCCGAGCCCTCGAACCGAATCTTGCTCTCGCAGTGCGGAAAACGACTCGCGGTGCCGACGCCTGCCCCGTCGAAGCCGAGGATTCAAGCGCGTAGACCGGGCGGCATGACCTCGCGGGGAACGATGCGGCGGGTGTGGGCGTAGACGGCGGCGTGGACGCGGTCGCGGACGCCGAGTTTGGATAGGACGTTGGAGACGTGGGTTTTGACTGTCTGTTCGCCTACGCCAAGGATGCGGGCGATTTCGGGGTTGGTGTAGGCGTTGGCTATCAGGAGTAGGACCTGATGTTCACGGGCGGTGAGGGATTCGAGTTCGGGGGCTGCGGGGAAGGGGTCGATTCCGGTGGCCAGGCGTGCCATGAGGCGGCGGGTGAGGCTGGGGTCGATGAGGGCGGTGCCGTGGGCGGCGGTGCGGATGGCTGAGAGCAGGCCCGCCGAGGGAAGCGTTTTGCTGAGGAATCCGGTGGCACCGAGACTCATTGCACGGTAGAGGTTTTCGTCGGATTCGTGGTTGGTGAGGGTGAGGATTCGGGTGGGACTCTCGGGTGCGGTCGCGGCGGCCTCGAGGCCCGGCATGTCCAGCGAGATCAGGGCCACATCGGGTTGCAGGCGCTGGATTTCGCGGAGGGCGGCCACGCCGTCACCGACCTCGGCGACGCATTCGATGTCGGGCTGGCCGCTGATCACCGAGCGCAATCCCGAACGGAACACCAGATGTCCGTCGGCGATCAGCACCGAAATCGCTGACAGCGATGCGGCATCGGGGGCCGCGGGTGTGTGCTCGGCGAGACTGGCGACCTCGACGGGAGCGGGCAGCGGCGCGTTCCCGACCGTTCCGCTGACCGTCAGCGTCGCCGCGGTGACGGCAACCGCCAGTGATGACGCGGCCCGCAGCAGCGGACGTCCCGATGTATTCGTGGCCATACCTTCCGACCTTAGGGTCAGCGCAGGAAACCTTCATAGTTCCGGTTCAACAGCTGGCTTTCGATTTGTTTGACCGTATCGAGGCCGACGCTCACCACGATCAGCACAGATGTGCCGCCGAGCGCCAAAGTTTGGGTGGTGTCGGTAGCCCCGAAGTGCAATAGCAGGTTCGGCAGCACCGCGACCACGCCGAGGTAGAGCGACCCGGGCAGCGTGATGCGGCTCAGCACATAGCTGAGGTAGTCCGAGGTCGGCTTCCCCGGGCGATATCCCGGAATGAAGCCGGCGTACTTCTTCATCTCATCCGCGCGCTCCTCCGGATTGAAGGTGATCGCGACATAGAAGTAGGTGAAGAACACGATCATCGCGAAGTAGACCCCGACATACACCGGACTGCTCGGATTGACCAGGTACTTCGAAATCCACACCTGCCACGTCGACGGATTCCCCGAATCGCTCCGAGTCAACTGCGCCAACAGATTCGGCAGATACAGCAGCGACGACGCGAAGATCACCGGAATAACCCCGGCCTGATTCACCTTCAAGGGCAGGTACGTCGACGACCCGCCATACATCTTGCGTCCCACCACGCGTTTGGCGTACTGCACCGGAATCCGCCGCTGCCCCTGCTCCACGAACACCACTCCGACGATCGTCAGCAATGCCGCACCGCAGATCCCGGCGAAAACGAGCACACCCTGACTGTCGAGAATCGCCATGCCCTGCGTGGGAATCCGCGCCGCGATACCGGCGAAGATCAACAGCGACATCCCGTTTCCCACACCGCGCTCGGTGATCAGCTCGCCGAACCACATGGTCAGCGCCGCACCGGCGGTCATGACGAGCACGATGATGATCATCGAGAACAGCGAACTATCCGCCAGCACGGACTTATCGCACCCCGGCAGCAGCTGCCCGTGCCCGGCCAGCGCCACCAGCGTCGACGCCTGCAACACCGCCAGTGCGACAGACAGATACCGCGTGTACTGCGTGATCTTGTTCTGCCCGGTCTGCCCCTCCTTGCGCAACTCCTCGAACCGCGGAATCACCACGGCCAGCAACTGGGTGATGATGCTCGCGGTGATATACGGCATGATCCCGATCGCGAACACCGTGAGCTGCAACAGCGCCCCACCGGAGAACAAACTGATCAGCTGATAGATCCCACCCGATTGCCCACCGGACGCGTTGTCGACACAACTGCGCACCCCCTTGTAGTCGACCCCGGGCGACGGCAGTGTCGCCCCGAGCCGATACAGCGCGAGCAGTCCGAGCGTGAGCAGAATCTTCCGCCGCAGGTCCGGGGTCCGCAAAGCGGGCGCGAGGGCGGAAAGCAAGGATCCTCCTGTGAACGTGGCTGTTGCACAGGCGAATCCCGCTATGAATGATCAGCGTCGAGCCTGCCGGGACCCTCGACGCTACGGATCACCGACCCTCGCACACGTCGCCCGCAGGGCGGACATCCGTCTCCCTCGATCGGGGGAATCGCGGGCCGTCAGCTCTTCCCGAGCCAGACCAGAAAGGCCACGACCATCGCCTGCACGCCGGTATCGAGCGTGGGTTGCAGGGCCGGGGCGAACTGCGGACTGTGGTTGGTCGGAATGTCCTTGCCGCTGTCGAACAGCGCAGAATCGGTGCAGCCGATCACCCAGTACAGGTATGGCACTCCGAACGCTTTGGGGATCTCCGGAAAATCCTCGCTGGGCGTCGCCGACCCTGTCTGCGCATAAGCGGCACCGAAGAATTCGGCGAACGCGGCAGCGACCTTGCCACTGACTTCCGGATCATTGATCACCGGTTCGGTATCGACGATTTTCACCACATCCGGCTTCTTCTGCACCCCCGCCGCCTGCGCCACCGCATCCACGATCCGCCGAATCGACGCCTCGAAATGCGCGCGGGTGCCGTCGTCGTACGACCGAGTGCTGAGCTGCAACTCCGCGGTATCGGCAATGACATTGCCCGCGTTTCCCGCACGGATCTTGCCCACGGTCAGCGACGCCGGTGTCTTCGCGGCCAACTCCCGCGAGACGATCGTCTGCAGTGCCAGCACCGTCGAGGCCGCGATCACCACCGGATCGATCGCCGCCTCGGGCATCGAACCGTGTGCCCCGCGCCCGTGGATCGTGATGTCGAACAACTGCGCCGACGATAGGAAAGGCCCCGGACAGATCTTCACCTCCCCGGCCCGAAACGGCAGAACATGCTGCGCCAGCGCCACATCCGGCGCCGGAATCCGATCGGTCAACCCATCGGCCACCATTCCCGCGGCCCCCGCCCCGGTCTCCTCCCCCGGCTGGAACAACACCTCGAGCGTGCCCTGCCACATGTCCCGCGCCGAGGCCATCAACCGTGCCGCACCCAACAGCCCGGCGGTATGAATGTCATGCCCGCACGCGTGCATCACCGGAAACTCATTGCCGAATCTATCTTTTCCAGTCACCGTGCTGGCATACGGCAGCCCCGTCTCCTCCCGCACCGGCAGCGCATCCATATCCGCGCGAGCCAGCACACACGGCCCCGGCCCATTGCGCAGAATTCCGACAACCCCGGTCGTGCCGATCCCTTCGACCACCTCGAATCCCCACTCGCGCAACAGCTTCGCAACCAGACCAGCGGTCTCGACTTCCATCATCCCGAGCTCCGGATGGGCATGCAGTCTCCGGTAGTACCCCTCCACCTCGGAGCGAATCCCCTCGAGACCCTTCAGAACCGTTTGCGCGTCGGATGTAGACACAGGTGCCACCTTTCCCGGGACGAGGACCAAGGACTGATCGCTATCGGATAGCAGTCCTCGATCCCATCACATCCACCCGCCCCAAACCTGCGGAAGCGCGATGCGCGGTATGAATTCGAATCCGCGCACGACAGGAGGCGAGC